>NZ_CP072333.1:0-726973 GCF_018127745.1 Porphyromonas sp. oral taxon 275 | reverse complement strand
CGGCGCCCTCTGCGTCAGCTATAGCGGGCGTTGCTACCTCTCGCATGCCCTGACGGGGCGCTCGGCCAACCGTGGAGAGTGCTCCCAGCAGTGCCGTCTGCCCTACGAGCTGATCGACGCCTCAGGGCAGCAGATACGCCAGGACGAGCACCTCCTCTCCCCGCGTGACCTCAACCGCTCGGCCCAGCTGGAGGCGCTGCTGGATGCGGGTGCCTCTTCTCTCAAGATCGAGGGGCGCCTCAAGAGTGAGAGCTACGTCAAGAACATCACCGCGCACTACCGCCAGCTCCTCGACCAGCTGATCGCACGCTATCCCGAGCGCTACTGCCGCGCCAGCTACGGCGAGGTGCAGCATCGCTTCACGCCCGACCCCAACAAGAGCTTCAACCGAGGCTTCACCCCCTACCTCTTCCACCACGCCACCCCCAGCAAGCCCAACGCCTCCGTCATCAACGTCCACTCCCCTAAGAGCCAGGGCGAGTACCTCGGCAAGGCTAAGCGCAGCAAGAGCGGCAGCCTCATCCTCGAGAGTAAGCAGGCGATGAGCAACGGCGACGGCCTGCTCTTCATCACCCCCGCAGGCCAGGTCGGGGGCATCAAGGTCAATCGGGTAGACGAGCGTGGACAGCTGCTCCTAGCACGCCGCGAGTCGATCCCCGAGGGGAGCGAGGTGTACCGCAACTACGACCAAGCCTTTGAGCGGCTGCTGGCTGGCCCGACCGCAGAGCGCCGCCTAAGGGTCGCGCTGACGCTGCGCCTCCATGAGCGCGAACTGGAGCTCTCGATGCGCTCCCTTGACAAGCCCGAGATCGAGGCTAGCCAGGTCCTTGAGCTCAGCCTCGAGCCCGCCCAGCGCTACCAGCCCGAGCGCCTACGCACAGAGCTGAGCAAGCTCGGGGATACCGACCTCTTAGCCGCTGAGGTGCAGCTCGAGCTCGGGGACACCCCGCCCTTCATCCCCGTATCGCTGCTGGCGCCTCTACGCCGAGCCGTCTGCGAGCGCTTCCTCGCGCGCTGGGATAGCGCCCTTACGCCGCTGAGCTCAGAGAAGACTCCGCTGATGCGCACCAAGACGCAGAGCGACGTCCCCCCACGCCGCATGAAGCAGGCCGACTACCGCGCGAACATCGCCAACCAGCTGGCCCATGCCTACTATGCGGCTATGGGCTATACGGAGGCAGCCGATGCCTTCGAGCTCAGCCCCGTGGCGGATGCCGAACTGATGTGCACCAAGCACTGCATCAAGCACGAGCTGGGCTACTGCATACGTGAGACGAAGGAGCCCCTCCCCTATGCCGAACCGCTGTACCTGCTGCATGAGGGCAACAGACTACGCCTAGAGTTCGACTGCGCCGTCTGCCAGATGAAGATCTATCAGGCCTAGACCTCTCCTCCCCCTCGGGCTCTGCCCGACCCTACCCCTACAATGGATAAGAAACAACCCGACTACCTCCTACGCTTCTGGCTCCTAGCCCTTAGTATCACCCTCGTGCTAGGAGCGCTCTACTTCCTCCCCGAGCGCATCGGCTCCTGGGAGCTCAATAAGGTAGACCTCCTCGGCGACCTACGCCGCAGTGCGGCCGACAGCACGGCAGAGACTGAGGTCGATGCCCTCGCCCTGAGCCAAGCAGCGAAGAAGGGCGACCAAGTGACCCAGGAGCGCGAAGCCATCCACCTCAAGCTCATCCAGGAGCAGCAGGCCGAGCAGCAGGCGGCACCCCGCGCCCCACTGGGTAGCATCGATACCGACGCCGCCCTCCCTACGGACTCGACACTGCAGGCGCATAATAACTTCGTGGACATGAGCCCCCACCACGACGCGCTGATCCACTTCTACGACGCGCTGCACCGCCGCTCCAGTCTCGGACGCCCCGTACGCATCGCCGTGCTCGGCGACTCCTTCATCGAGGGCGACATCTTTACTGGCAGCCTACGTAAGGCCCTCCAGGAGCGCTACGGCGGTAGCGGCGTCGGCTGGCTCCCGATGAGCAGCGAGACGGCGGGCTTCCGCAAGACGGTACGCCACGAGTTCAAGGGCTGGCGTGAGCGCAACCAGCTGCATGCCAAGGGACGCTTCCCCATCACGGGACACTACTACACGGCAGCTCCAGGCGACTGGGCGCGCTACACCCTTAGCCGCCCCTGCGAGCTGGCGACGATCTACTATAAGGCGACGAGCCCCGTCAGCCTTAGCCTCAAGGTCAATGGCGGCGAGCCCCAGGAGCTTACCCTCCCCGCCACCGAGGGAGAGGCGATGCGCAGCTATACGCTGGCCGAAGGGCAGGTGCGCAGCATCTATCTCAGCGTAGGAGCTGAGGCCAGCGCCCTCACCTGCTACGGGATCTCCCTCGACGGGAAGAGCGGCATCTCGCTGGACAACTTCTCCCTAAGAGGCCACTCAGGCACTGGCCTGCGCTCCGTAGCCAGCGACCTCAACGCCGCCTTCTGCACCGCACGCCCCTACGACCTCATCATCCTACAGTACGGGCTCAACATCATCTCGCCCAAGCAGCTCGACTACACGGGCTACGCCAAGCAGATGGCGGGGGCTATCCAGCACCTCAGACAGCAGACCGGCCGTGCCGACTACCTCCTGCTCGGTGTCTCGGACCGAGGCACCAAGCAGGACGGGGTGGTCGTCACCATGCCCGCCGTGCGCAGCCTCGAGCAGGCGCAGATACGCCTAGCGGCAGCACAGGGGCTCGCCTTCTGGAGTACCCGCTCGGCCGTGCTGCAGATCGGGGGTATAGGCCAGCTCGCAGCTAAGGGCTGGGCCAGCAAGGACTTCACCCATCTCTCGCATCGAGGCGGAGCAGAGCTCGCTCGGATCTTCCTCGATGCCTTCACGCTCGAAGCCAAATACTATGATGCTATTCGATAAGCTACGATACACAGCCCTCGCACTCAGCCTCATGCTCGGGGCTGGTCATGCCGAGGCCGCGCCCCCCAGCCCTATGAGCTTCCCCAACTGGTATGCTCCCAAGGGCTACCTCACGGAGCTCAGCACGAGCCTCAAGGCCGCCCAAGCCGAGCAGCGCAGCGTCTCCATCATACAGCTCGGCGACAGCCACATCCAGGCGGGCTATGCGACACGCCCCCTACGCCAGGCGCTGCAGCAGCGCTACGGGGATGCAGGCCGTGGCTGGATCGGCTGGTATCGACTCTATGGGTCGAATGCCCCACGCGACTACAGCGTCACCAGCCTGGGGCTCCCCTGGAGCGGCGAGACGGTGCTGCGCAGCGAGCTTACGCGTCCCATCGGCCTCGGGGGCTACTCGCTCTCCGCCCCCGCTGGACGCTCCTTCACCCTATCCATCAGCAGCCTCGGGCGTCCCTTTCGTCAGCTCGTAGTCCTACGCTCCGCCCTCTCCTATCCTCTGGTGGGTACGGGGCAAAGCAGCGCACAGCGCGGACAGTTCGCCATCGGCAGCTATGTCGCCGACACCCTCAGCTGGAGCACGCCGATCATGGATACCAGCCTCAGCCCCCAGCTCTCGGAGGGCGATGAAGCCGTCTACGCAGGCTGCGCCCTGCTCTCAGGCAAGGGCGGTGCCCTCGTCAGTGATATCGGCATCAACGGCGCTGCCTACCGCCACTATCTCGCGGCAGACTACGCCGAGCAGCTCGCGCAGCTTCGCCCCGAGCTCCTCATCCTCTCCCTGGGCACGAACGACACCTACAGCACCAAGGCCAATGTCGAGGAGGCGCTGGCGCAGGCCCGTAGCTTCGTCCAGCTGGTCCGTGAGCTGCTACCGAAGACCAAGATCCTCCTCACGACCCCGCCCCCAAGCTACTTCCGCAGCGCCAGTGTCAGCTATGTCTACACGGGGAAGCGCAAGAAGCGCCGTCGCCGTCGTGTGACGACGACCGTCTACAGCTACAATACGAAAGCGCGCGAATTCGCCGCAGCCCTAATACGCCTAGCCCAGGAGGAGGGCATCGCCGCCTTTGACCTCCATAGCGCTATGGGGGGCGAGCAGGGGATCAAGAGCTGGATCGCCGATGGTCTCCTCCTCGGGGATCGTGTACACTACGCTCAGGAGGGCTACGAGCGCCAGGGGCAGCTGCTCACCGAGGCGCTCCTCGCTCAGCTCGAGCCTAAGCCCTAAGCCACACGCATGGACTATATCGACAGCATAGACTGGGGGCGCCTCCCTGAGGTGCTACGCTTCTCCAAGTCGAGCCCGATGATCTTCTCCTCGGGGCTCTTCCTCTTCTGCGCCCTCTTCTTCCTCCCCATCTACATGATGCTGCGGCGCACGACGACGCTGCGCATCCTCTTCGTCGCGCTCTTCTCGCTCTTCTTCTACTACGAGAGCAGCGGTGAGTACGTCCTGATCCTCCTCTTCTCTGCCACGATGGACTACTGCATCGGGCGGGCAATGGGAGCTAGTGAGGACCCAAGGGCACGCAAGCGGCTCGTGACGCTGAGCATACTCGTCAACCTCGGGCTACTCTCCTACTTCAAGTACTTCTACTTCATCCTCGACCTCGGGCAGGAGCTCCTCAGCTACCTTGGCTGGGCAAGTGCGCCGCTCGTGCCGCTAGAGGCGCGGGACTACTTTATCCCGGCTGGGATCTCCTTCTACACCTTCCAGACGCTGAGCTACACGGTGGACATCTACCGCGGGGAGATCAAGCCCCTCAAGCGCTGGATCGACTACCTCTTCTACCTCTCCTTCTTCCCTCAGCTCGTCGCTGGGCCGATTGTCCGCGCGCGTGACTTCATCCCTCAGATCTACCGCCGCCCGCAGCTGCTGAAGGCGGAGTATGGCGAGGCACTGACGCTCATCCTTTCGGGGCTCATCAAGAAGGCTATCATCGGGGACTTCATCGGCACGAACTTCGTCGACCAGATCTTCGCCGAGCCCACCCGCTTCACGGGCGTGGAGAACCTCTTCGCTGTCTATGGCTATGCGATGCAGATCTACTGCGACTTCTCGGGCTACTCTGACATGGCTATCGGGATCGCGCTGCTGCTGGGCTTCCGCTTCAATATCAACTTCGACTCGCCCTATCAGTCGGGCTCGATCACGGAGTTCTGGCGGCGCTGGCACATCTCGCTCTCCACCTGGCTGAGGGACTACCTCTACATCCCGCTCGGGGGCAATCGCAAGGGCGCGGTACGCACCTATGTCAACCTCATCGTGACGATGCTGCTGGGCGGACTATGGCACGGGGCTGCCATGCGCTTCGTCCTCTGGGGCGCGATCCATGGTGTGGCACTCGCGCTGCACAAGCTCTACGTGCAGCTGACCAGCTGGATGGGGCTGAGGCGCAAGCAGCCCTGGCGCATCCAGCGCATCCTCGGAGGCGTGATCACCTTCCACCTGGTCTGCTTCGCCTGGATCTTCTTCCGTGCCGACAGCATGGAGAGTGCCCTAGGTGTCATCGGGCAGATCAAGGATCACTTCAGTCCTGAGATCTTCGACCAGTTCGTGCTCGGCTACTGGCGACCGCTGGCGATGCTGGCAGTGGGCTACCTGCTGCACTTCACCAGCCGCAGGCAGGAGCTCGCCCTGCGCCAGTGGATCACCGAGAGCGGCTTCCTCGTGCAGCTGCTGCTCTTCGTAGGGGTCATCTTCCTGCTCATCCAGATACGCAGCGCAGATGCCCAGCCCTTCATCTACTTCAACTTCTAGCCCTAGCCTCCCCTAGGGTACAAGGAAGCCCCGAGCGCCATACGGTGCTCGGGGCTTTATCTTTACGCGCTAAGGGAATCAAGGGAGAGGCAGAGGCTCCGTGAGGGATAGCCGTCAGCCCTCTGAATGATACCAGTCACGCTGCTGAGTGACGCCCCTGGGCAGCCTGACTGATATCCATCAGGAACCTTCGCCTTATGCTCGGGCTTCGCTTGAGCCCCCTTGACCCTACCCTTAGGCTAAGGCGAGGAGACCTTTGACTTAATCTAAAGGCCGTGCCAGCCCCGCCTCCAGGAGGTACTCATTGCCGCGGCTCTGCTCGGTATAAGGGGTATAGCTGGAGGCCGAGACGGGGATGTGCAGCCGCCGAGCGACCCGCACCGTATGCAGCGTACCACTATCGAGGCCACACTGCGCGACCTGCACCTCCTCGGCGAGCGCCGCGAGCAAGCGATCCCGATGTACAAAGCGCTCCCGGGCGACCCCGACGCCCAGAGGGTACTCCGAGAGGATGAGGCCGCCGTGCACGAGGAGCTGCTCCGAGAGCTCGGCGTGCTCCTCGGGATAGGTCACATCGAGCCCCGTGGCGACGACGGCCAGCGTCGCTCCTCCCGCGGAGAGTGCCCCACGGTGCGCCTCAGCATCACAGCCCCGCGCCAAGCCACTGATGACCACTGCGCCACTCCGTGCGGCATCATAGCCCAGCTGGTAGGCTCGGGCTGCTCCCGCTGCATCGGGCTGGCGCGTCCCCACGATACACAGCGCGCTCGGCGACTCCAGCAGCTGGCTATTACCCCGACTATAGAGGACGAGCGGGCGCCCTGCGCCGAGGCGTCGTAGACGCTGGGGATAGCTTGGGGCAAAGATGGGATGGAGGCTAATCCCGAGCTCGTCGCAGCGCTCGAGGAGCGTGCAGGCAGCCGCGTGGCCGCTCCTTAGCTCGGCCTCATAGGCGTGAAGCAGTGGCGGTAGGTCTAGGGGCAGCTCGGGCTCAGTCGTGGTGGGGTCAAAGAGCTGCAGGAGCTCACGACGCGCCAGCCCCGCCTGCTGCAGTGCTAGGAGGTCAATCAGGCGATTAGCTAAAAGGTCTGTCATCGCAGCGAAGGGGCGAAGTAAGTAAGGCTACCGCCCTACCCCATAGCGAGGGCAGAGCGGTAGCCTTAGTGTCATAGGTGGGGAGGCGCTCTGCTTACTTCAGCGCGCCGAGCTCACGCCCTACCTTGATGAAGGCGTTGATCGCCTTGTCGAGGTGGTGACGCTCGTGTGCAGCCGAGAGCTGGACACGGATACGTGCCTGCCCCTTGGGGACGACGGGATAGTAGAAGCCCGTGACGTAGATCCCTTCCTCGAGGAGACGAGCAGCGTACTCCTGAGAGAGCTTGGCATCGTAGAGCATCACGGCGCAGATCGCTGACTGGGTGGGCTTGATGTCGAAGCCCGCTGCCAGCATCTTGTCGCGGAAGTAGTTGACGTTCTCCATCAGCTTGGTGTGGAGCTCGTCACTCTCCTCGAGCATCTTGAAGACCTCGAGCCCTGCGCCGACAACTGCGGGGGGGATAGAGTTGCTGAAGAGATAGGGGCGCGAGCGCTGACGAAGCATATCGATGATCTCCTTAGGGCCCGTGGTGAAGCCGCCGACCGCGCCGCCGAAGGCCTTACCCAGCGTCCCGGTGTGGATGTCGATACGGCCGTAGCAGTCGAACTGCTCTGCCACACCTCTCCCCGTAGCACCGACGACTCCTGCCGAGTGGCACTCATCGACCATCACGAGGGCATCGTACTGCTCTGCCAGGTCACAGATCTTATCCATAGGAGCGACGTTGCCATCCATGGAAAAGACCCCGTCAGTGACGATGATGCGGAAGCGTGCGGACTGGGCTTCCTTGAGGACGCGCTCGAGGTCCTCCATATTGGCGTTCTCGTAGCGGTAGCGCTGAGCCTTGCACAGACGCACGCCGTCGATGATGGAGGCGTGGTTCAGGGCGTCGCTGATGATAGCGTCCTCAGGGCCGAAGAGCGGCTCGAAGAGCCCACCATTGGCATCGAAGCACGCAGCGTAGAGGATGGTGTCCTCGGTGTGGAAGTAGCGGGCGATGGCCTGCTCCAGCTCCTTGTGCAGATCCTGCGTGCCGCAGATGAAGCGCACCGAGCTCATGCCGAAGCCATGACTATCCATAGCTGCCTTGGCCGCAGCCACGAGGCGGGGATGGTCGGAGAGCCCGAGGTAGTTATTAGCACAGAAGTTGATGACGTCCTGTCCCGTGCTGATCTTGATGTCAGCCGTCTGTGGGGTGACGATGATGCGCTCACGCTTGTAGAGCCCAGCCTCATCGATGGCTTGCAGTTCCTTGGAGAGGAACTCCTTCATGCCTGCGAACATAGTACTTGTGTCTTAATGTAGGTATATTAACTGATAAGGGTAGCTGCAGCCTCGTGCTGCGCTACCCTTTTACTTGTGCTTACTGCTCTGCCTCGGTGGCCTCTTCCTCGTCGTTGTAGCTGGTGATGCCAGCGGCGAGGAGGATATTGTACCAGCTGAAGAGCTTCTTGATATCCGAGGTGTAGACACGCTCTCTGTCGTAGCTGGGGAGGATCTCACCGAAGGTCTCACGCAGCGCGTCGCCGTCCTTCAGCAGCTCTTCGGCGAAGGGCACGCCTGCCTGATGCTCCTGCACGCGGGTCAGCACCTCCGACAGAGGCACGTCCTCCTCGATGGTGAACATAGAGATATCCCCCAGCGAGACCACCTTATCCTTAGGGAGGATGGGCAGGCGCTGCTTCGTCTGTAGCGATTCGACGATGAGCGTATTCTTACCCTGCGATAGGAGGCGATAGAGCCCAGGCTTACCTGAGACGGAGAGGATGGTCTGTAACATATGATTGCTATGTGGTTCTATATACTTGGTAGTGCAAATGTAAGCAATATCACGCTAACGAGGCCAGAAGGCTCGATACCTGAGCCTCGAGATCGCTGTCTAGCTCGTTGTAGAGCACGTGATCGGCCTCGGCGATGAGCTCCGCCTGGGGTCTCTGACGCGCCATACGCTGCTGTATCGCCTCCGCCCCTACCCCATCACGAGCCATCGCCCGCGCCAGGCGGAGTGCCTCCGAGGCCGCGACGACGACGACCCGATCGACATAGTGTCGCAGGCCCGAGTCTAGTAGAAGGGCGCTCTCTAGGGCACAAAGCGCAGCGCCCGCCTCGAGCTGCTCGCGGCGCCAGCGCTGGAAGTCTCGACGCACCGCAGGGTGTACTAAGGCATTGACCTGCTGGAGGAGCCTCGGGTCAGCGAAGATGCGCGAGGCCAGCAGCGCTCGGTCGAGGCGCTCCGTCTCCGCGTCGTAAACATCTGCCCCACAGAGCTCCTGCACGGCGCCTCGTAGCTGGGTATCCTCATCGTAGAGCTCCTTAGCCCGCCGATCACTGTCGTAGACGGGGAGGCCTGCCGCCTCGAGGAGACGCGAGACATAGCTCTTGCCACTGCCTATACCGCCCGTGAGGCCCAGCGTCAGGATACGCGGCTCGCGGTAGGGATTACTTGGATTGTGCGCGCTCATGATCCGACTCGATGACGTACTGTATGCTATCGGGCTGTATGCTCCAGTACTTGACCCAGCTGGGCTTCTTGCTCAGCTCCACGGCGAGATTCTGCGGGTAGCGCAGCTGCCCATGCTCGTCTGGCGTAGGCTGAGGATAATTGACGGTGAGGGCGAAGTCCTCAGGACGTACCTGACCGCTACGCGAGTAAGGGATGCGCAGCTGGAGTGTGGCGCGGCTGGGCAGGGGGTAGAGCGTCTGCCCCTCGGGGACACCGAGGACGGAGAGCGGTAGCGTGAGGCTACTCTCGATCAGGCGCTCGATGGCTAGGTGCACCTGGATGACCCGCGTCGAGGCATAGATGCCCTCGGGGAGCTGGAGCCCGACCTTGGTCGTCGTCGTCCCAGAGAGCTGCTCCTCGGCAAAGGCCGCCGTATAGATCTTGCTGATGCCATCGAGCTGCTCGCGTGAGCCGAAGATCGTCACCTCACTCGGCGTCAGCTCCCGATCCTGTACCGTGAAGCCCGAGACGATGGGAGGCAGTGCTCCCAGCTCCACGGGTACGACCTTGCGCTGCCTACGGTAGGAGGTCGCCTGGAGCGTCTGCGGAGTGATCTGGCTGACGCGCGCCGTATTATAGAGGCGCTGACTGACAGCGTGCTGCAGCTCCTCCACGCTGAGGCTGAAGCCCACGGGGACCCCTTGGTCGAGCTTCAGTGGGACGTGCAGGACATTGACTCCGCGCGTCGCATACTCGAGGATGTGCGCCCCCGTATCCTCGAGCGTCACCTGGATTTCCTCCGGCAGACGCGTATTGATCCCTACCGCTGGCGGTACCGAGTCATAGCGGACAGGGATATGCAGCGTGTAGGTGAAGCGGCGCTCCATGCTCTGGATGAACCACAGGGCAGCGGAGAGCAAGACGAAGAAGAGGAAGGTGAGCAGCTGGCGGCTAGCCCCCTGCCGCCGAGAGCGCTGCTGGGGCTGCTGCCTGTCGGCATTCGTCGTGGGGAGGTTCTTTATCTCGAGACGCATCCTATATGATCTATGAGTCCTAGCAGGGCATAGGGGCTAAGGCCAAGGCAGCCCGAGGCTCCCAGCTAGGGAACAAACAGCGGGGCTGCCCTCCGAGCGCGGTACGCTCCGAGGGCAGCCCTCACGTAGTAGGATCTGCTCCTCTATAGGGAGCGCTTATCGAGCTGAGCTATCGCCAGCGGGGAAGACCGAGCCCTTATCGACGCGCACACGCACGCCGTCGGCGATCTCGACGACGAACTCCGTCTCCTTGATATCCTTGATGACGCCATAGAGGCCGCCACTGGTCACGATACGGTCATTGGTCCCGAGCGCCTCGCGCTTCTTCTGGAGCTCCTTCTGCTTGCGCTGCTGTGGGCGGATCATGAAGAAGTAGAAGATCACGAAGATCAGTATGATCATCGCTATATTCATCATACCCCCACCCTGAGGGGAGGCTTGTAGGATCGTCATTACCATCGTTTGTACTTGTTCTTAGTTCTTTTGGGAAAAGGTTGAATTATTGCTTGATGATCTTCCCACTATCCTTGAGCTGGCGCGCTACAGCATCCAGCACGCCGTTGACGAAGGCTGCACTGTGCGCCGTCGAATAGTGCTTGGCGAGCTCGACGTACTCGTTGATCGTGATGTGCGTGGGGATGGCGGGGAAGTGGAGGAATTCGGTCACGCCTAGACGCAGCAGCAGCGCATCGATGTCAGCAAGACGCTCGGTACTCCAGCCCTCGGAGAGAACCGGCTCGATGAACTGCATGTAGTCATTGCCCTTCATCAGGAGCTGGCGAAGGAGGTGACGGGCGAAGAGCTCGTCCTCCTCGTCGCGGAACATCGGCAGGATCTGCCCCTGCAGCCCTTCCTCCTCGGTGGCACGACGTAGCGTCTTCTCAAGGAAGTCCTTGACGACCTCTACGGGACCGTTCTCCAGGCGTACGGCCTGATAGGTACCGGCCTCACGGGCTACCTGAAGAGCCTGCTGTAGCTGCTCCTCCTCGCTGTGTGGACGCTCCTCTACCTCGGCCTTCTCGACCACGGCAAGGTCATCCTCCCAGTATATAGAGTGTGCCTCGAGGTACTCATTGAGGAGCTCGTCGCCCGCGATGAGCTGGTGGAAGGCCTCTAGCCAGAAGGTCTGATCAGCGGCCCAGCTATCACTGCGACCATGGGTATAGTCTTGGTAGAGCTCGGAGCGCTCGATCTTGCGCAGCAGATGACGCAGCAGCGCCTCATCGTCCTCCCAGCGGAGACCGAAGTTCGCATACCAGGCCGTGAGCTCGGGCGTCTCAGAGAGCTGAGCGGCTAGGCGGTTCTCGACCAGGCGCATATTCGGCGTACGCTCGGCCTGTGTAGCCAGATGCTTACGGCGGCGCACCTCGAGCACCTCGCGATAGAAGTCGGTAAGGGAAGGGATCAGCTGCAGTAGGTAGAGGTAGAGATCATAGGTGCGCTGAAGGCTCAGCTCTAGATCTTGTTCAGCCGCTGAGAGGCTTAGCTCTCCTCGATGTAGGTGGGCGTAGGCCACTTGCAGCACACGGGTGCGTATCAGTACTCTGTTGATCATATCGTTTGATTCCTTGAGCTCTCGGGACGGATGACAGTACTCTTCGGTGTGACGACTACCAGTCCCTATGAGCAAAGATCACCAGGCTATCCTCTAGCTGTACGACAAAGATACGATGATTCGGCCAATTAGTACGCACCGCCTAAAGCCGAAGGAGCGCAAGCTACATCCATAGCTCTCCCCTAGGGAGCATTCGCCTAAGGCTCCACAGCAGGCGAAGACGCCTAAGGCAATCAGCCAGGCCTCATGGAGTAGACCGCCAAGCACTCGGCTTGCCCCGCCCAGCAGCAAGCTGCGAGCCTAGTCAGACGGGGGCTGAGCGATATCCTTCAGCGCCGTGAGGGCTATCAGTCACCGACCTCAGGGACGTCCGTCAGCTCGCTCAGGGATATCAGTCAACTTGCCGAGGAGCAAGGACGGGGAGGCTCGTCGCAGGCTCCAAGAAGCATCAGCGACCTACCTCACCAGCTGAAGAGCCTCGGGAGGCCAAGGGCGCAGCCCAATAAACAGCGAGCGCCCCACCTACCGCGAAGGTAGGTGGGGCGCTCGTGATGAGATTCTATATGAGGAGGGAGTCGGCGCTTAGGCTAAGATGTAGATAAGCGCGGGGAAGGATGCGGAAGACCTTACTTGAGGCTCTTGAGGCTCTCGAAACCTTGGCCGTAGACGCCCTTGACCGCCCCCTGTGAGACGAAGGCCTTGGGGTCAATCTCCTCGATGACGCGGGAGATGGCGACAGACTGCTGCTTACGCACGACGACCAGCAGCACCTTCTGCGACTGCCCCGTATAGCCGCCCGTAGCCTCTAGGATGGTGCAACCGCGGTGCAGGCGTGAGATGATCGCGTCGTTGATCTCCTTGTACTTCTGGCTGAAGATAAGGAACTGGATGGATTGCCTATTGCCGCTCGTGTACCAATCCATCGTGATGCCGAGCAGGACAACCTGGATGAAGGACATCACGATCTTGTCAAAGGCGACCAGCGGGTCGATCTTGATGTCCGCCAGATACACGTTGGCGATGAAGGAGAAGAGGACGATGGTGGAGTCCGTAGCCACGTAGAGGCGGCTGAAGGACATGTTGCGATAGCGGCTGATGAGCGCCACGATCACGTCCGTCCCCCCCGTACTGCCGTTCACCGAGAAGACAAAGCCTAGCCCAAGCCCCGTCATCATCGACCCAAGGATAAGCGCAAGGAGCGGCTGATCCTTCAGTACCATCAGGTGCCAATAGGCCTCATTGCTGGGGTCAGGGATCACATAGCGCGTCGCTATAGGGACGATGATCGCCAGGAGACCAATGCCTATGAGCGTCTTGATGAAGAAGTTCTTATCAAGGAAGAGGAAGGCGATGACCAGCAGGGTAATGTTGATCAGGTTGTACGGCACGTCAACGGGCACCCCCGTGATGATGGTGATGATGTTGGAGATCCCCATGAGCCCCCCCGTAGTGACACGCTGGGGATAGATAAGGAAGCTGAAGCCCACCGTGTAGATGAGCACCCCAGCGAAGACGACAAGAAGGTCTCGCCAGAAGTACTTCGATACCAGCTGACGCGAGAGCTCCTCTCCTAGCTCCTTGAACTTACGCCCGAAGAAGTGCAGGAGGTTAAACTGAGCAGACATAGGTGATAGATATAATGAGTGGTAGTAGTAGCTAAGGGAGCTAGAGGACGATGTTGATGATGCGCCCAGGGACGACGATCACCTTCTTGGGCGTCTTACCCTCGAGCCAGCGCTGTGCCTCCTCCGAGGCGAGTACAGCCTCCTGGATCTCGGCGGGTGTGGCCGCGGTGGGGAACTCCATCGTAAAGCGTGTCTTGCCGTTGAAGCTGACGGGATACTTGACCTGATCCTCTACCAGATACTCCTCGCGGCACTCGGGCCACTGCGCAGAGACAATAGTCGTCGTCTCGCCGAGGGCGTGCCACAGCTCCTCGGTGATGTGCGGAGCGAAGGGCGCTAGGAGGATGAGCAGCGGCTGCAGCACCTCGCGGGAGCTAGTCTTAAGCGCCTGCAGCTCGTTGATGCAGATCATGAAGGCTGCTACGGAGGTATTGAAGGAGAACTGCTCGACGTCCTGCGTGACCTTTTTGATCAGCTTGTGCAGGCTCTTCAGTTCGTCCTTGCTGGTGGCCGCCCCATCTGTCACGCGCAGCCCCTCAGCACCGTAGTAGAGCGCCCAGAGCTTACGTAGGAAGCGGTGCACCCCGTCGATGCCGTTCGTGTCCCAAGGCTTGCTCTGCTCGAGCGGGCCAAGGAACATCTCGTAGAGGCGAAGGGTGTCGGCACCGTAGCGCTCGATGATCATGTCGGGATTAACGACGTTGAACATCGACTTGCTCATCTTCTCGACAGCCCAGTCGCAGATATACTTCCCGTCCTCGAGGATGAACTCAGCAGTGGCATACTCAGGGCGCCAGGCCTTAAAGGCCTCGAGGTCGAGCTGGTCGTTGTAGACGATGTTGACGTCCACGTGGATGGGTGTCGTGTCGTACTGATCGCGTAGACCGAGCGAGACGAAGGTATTGGTGTCCTTGATGCGGTAGACGAAGTTGGAGCGTCCCTGGATCATGCCCTGATTGACGAGCTTCTGGAAGGGCTCGTCCTCGACAACGAGGCCGAGGTCGTAGAGGAACTTATTCCAGAAGCGGCTATAGATCAGGTGGCCCGTAGCGTGCTCGGCGCCGCCGACGTAGAGGTCGACGCTACGCCAATAGGCATTCTTTTCGGGGCTCACGAGTGCCTGCTCATTGTGGGGGTCCATATAGCGGAGGTAGTAGGCCGAGCTCCCTGCGAAGCCAGGCATCGTGCTCAGCTCGTAGGGGTAGCCCTCAGCGGTATGCCAGCCCTTAGCACGACCCAGCGGTGGCTGCCCGTCCGTCGTGGGGAGGAACTTATCGACCTCGGGAAGGTGCAGCGGCAGCTGATCCTCGGGGAGCGTGCGGGCTATGCCCTCAGCGTCGTAGTAGATAGGGAAGGGCTCGCCCCAGTAGCGCTGGCGGCTAAAGATGGCGTCACGTAGGCGGTAGTTGATTTGGACGCGGCCGAGGCCCTCAGCCTCGACATAGGCCTTCATCGTCGCGATGGCGTCGGCCACGGAGCGGCCGTCAAGGATACCCGAATTGATAAGCACGCCCTGCTTGCTATCCTTGCTCTCCGTCCAAGTGCTGGTATCGCTGGGCTCCTCGCCCTCGGGGACGACGACCTGCACGATGGGCAGGTCGAAGTGACGTGCAAAGGCGAAGTCCCGGCTGTCATGGGCGGGTACGGCCATCACAGCGCCCGTACCATAGCCCGCCAGGACATAGTCGCTGACCCAGATGGGAATGGCTGCACCCGTCAGCGGGTGGCGAGCATAGGCGCCAGTGAAGACGCCCGAGACGCGGCGATCGGACATGCGATCGCGCTCGGTACGGCGGCGCGTGGCAGCGAGGTACTCCTCGACAGCCGCTGCCTGCTCAGGGGTGGTCACCTCGGCGACGTAGTCACTCTCGGGGGCAAGCACCATAAAGGTCACACCATAGATCGTATCGACACGCGTGGTGAAGACCGTCAGGGCTCCCTTCTCCTCGGAGCCTTCAGGCGAGCGGAGCACAGGGAAGCGCACCTCAGCACCCTCGCTGCGGCCGATCCAGTTGCGCTGCGACTCCTTGAGTGACTCGCTCCAGTTCAGTCCATCGAGGCCGCTCAGCAGACGCCCCGCATAGGCCGAGACGCGCAGACACCACTGCTGCATCTTGCGCTGCTCCACAGGGTGGCCACCACGGACGCTGACGCCATCGCTGACCTCATCATTAGCCAGCACGGTGCCCAGAGCGGCACACCAGTTGACCATCGTCTCGCCGAGGTAGGCAAGGCGATAGTTCATCAGCACCTGCATACGCTTGGTCTCCGACCAGCTCTGCCAGTCGGCTGCCGTGAAGTGCAGCTCCTCGCCCTGAGCGACATGAAGGCCAGCCGTACCCGTGCGCTCCAGCTGAGCCACGAGCTGGGCGATGGGGAGAGCCTTATCAGCCGCCTTATCATAGTAGGAGTGGAAGAGCTGGATGAAGGTCCACTGCGTCCACTTGTAGTACTCGGGGTCTGAGGTGCGGAGCTCGCGCGACCAGTCGTAGCTGAAGCCGATACGCTCCAGCTGGCTGCGGTAGCGCCGTATGTTCTCCTCGGTAGTGACCTCGGGGTGCTGTCCCGTCTGGATCGCATACTGCTCGGCGGGCAGACCGAAGGCATCATAGCCCATAGGATGGAGTACGTTGAAGCCGCGTAGACGCTTGTAGCGAGCGAAGATATCCGAGGCGATGTAGCCCAGTGGATGCCCCACGTGCAGCCCTGCACCAGAGGGATAGGGGAACATATCTAGCACATAATACGCTGGACGCGTGCTGTCCTCAGTGACTCGGTAGACCTCGTGTGCGCTCCAGTACTCTTGCCAGCGAGCCTCTATCGCTCTAAAGTTGTATTCCATCTATGACCTTACTATGATGATACGTATTCCTTAAATAATCGTTGCGCCTACATATAGCTCCGTCAAGGGGTATAGGTAAGCGCAACACAAAGGTACATCATTTAGAGCAACCTCCTATTTGGCCTCGCCACGCGTCATACGGAAGGAGGTCTTGTAGAAGATGAAGAGCGGGATCGCGACCCCGACCCCGAGGGCGAACATCGTCAGGAGCGCCGTGATCGCGTTGCTGATGATCATCGGCAGGTACTGCTCCTGCATCTCAGTACTACTGGTCTCGATGAAGCGGATCATCGCCAGGAGTGAGCGGTAAGCATACTGCCCTGGGATCATCGGGAGCAAGGCCGGGAAGGCAAAGACCTCGATCGGATAGCGGGCATAGAAGGCGAAGCCTACGGCCATGAAGCCGATGAAGATGGCGGCGAAGAAGGAGGCCACAGCGATGTTCACCTCTGCGTACTGCATGAGAGAGAAGCGGATCACATTGCCGAAGAAGGCTAGAAGCGGAGCGTAGCGGAAGGCCGCAGGCGAGGGATTCCCGACAGCAGCGAAGCCGAGTGCTGCGATGGCGGCGAAGAAGCCCTTCTGAAAGATCAAGACGAAGTCCATAGGGAAGGTGTGTCGTATAAGGGGAAGAGGCGAAGCGAGGGGATCAGAGCAGCGATAGTCCGAGCAGTAGCAGCGTACCGCTGAGCCCGACCGTGATGCTCACCACGATCATGGCCGCAGTCATCAGACGCGAAAGCCCATTGAGCATATAGCCGTCCAGCAGGTCCATGATGCCATTGATGAAGGGGACGCCGGGGATGAGGTAGAGGACGCTTGCCCCTAGGGCGATCTCAGGGCTAGCCTCCAGCCCCCACTTCGCCCCTAGGCCTACGACGAAGGAGGCGATAAAGGCAGAGAGGCATATCGTCAGGTAGATATAGGCGTGCCGTCTATTGAGCTCCTGCCTCACCAAGAAGCCGAGGAAGGTCCCGAGAAAGACGAAGAGCGAGGAGACGAGATCGCCGCCGAAGAGCAGACACAGGCACATATTGGCCTGGCTAATGAGGTAGAGCACGAGCCAGCGATTGACGGGCTGTGTGGTGAGGATACGCTCGAAGCGTGCCTCCAGCTCATCTAGATCGGGGTGGTTATCATAGGTGTACCAGCTCAGACGGCTAAGCTCGGCATTGAGGTAGAAGTTCAGCGGGCTGTGCTTATGCTGGCTCATGCCCGTCACGGGGTGGGCGTAGTCAAGGCGCTGATAGCTCCCCGCAGCACCCTCCAGGACGGGGGTCAGCGTCATGGCGATGTTGCGCTGGAACATCATGATCGTCAGCTCATAGCCATAGGCATGGGCTATACGCGTCGTATTGACGACGATGCGGGAGGTCTGCACCCCGACGCTGGTCTGCGTCGTCGCGTAGCGCAGAAGGAACTCCAGGAGATGCTCCTTGTCAATATCTCGTAGTGCTAGGGGGACGGACTGGGCCATAATAGATGATCGCTGCCTTGGGGAGGTGAGTAGTACGCTGTCGTAAATGCAAGAAGAGTCTCCGCTAGTGACTGTGGAGACTCTCTTCTGATAAGGATACCCTTACTTAGTTGCGGAGGCAGGATTCGAACCTACGACCTTTGGGTTATGAGCCCAACGAGCTGCCACTGCTCCACTCCGCGCTATCTTTTTGCACTGCAAAGGTAGCACTTTTATCCATACGCTCCAAATTCTAGCCAAAACTTATCCCTCAACGCACCTTCTATTAAGGTATCCCGCGCGCGAGATCAGGCTCTAGACCGAGCCCCTAGCATGCTACCACAGAGCCGAGAAAGCAGCAAGGGCCGCCGCTCCATATGGAGCAGCGGCCCTTGCGCACTAATGTCTTAGGCTTAGCCCAAGGCTACTACCCTACTGCTGGGCAGCAGCGGGCTTGACCTCGAGGAGCTCGATCTCGAAGACCAGCGTGCTGAAGGGAGGGATCTTGTCGCCCTGGTAGCGTGCACCGTAGGCCAGCTCCTGAGGGATAGCCACCTTGATTTTCTCACCGGCCTTCATCAGCTGGAGCACTTCGGTCCAACCCTTGATGACACCGTTGACGGGGAACTCGACGGGCTTATCCTTGGACTCGTCGAAGACGGTACCATCGATGAGCATACCCTTATAGTTGACCTTCACGACATCGTTAGCCGTAGGCGTAGCGCCCGTACCTTCCTTGATCACCTTGTAGGCAATACCGCTAGCCGTGGTCTTGACACCAGCCTCAGCGGCGAAGCTCTTGATGTAGGCAGCACCCTTGGTCTTATTCTCACCATACTGCTGCTCCATCTGCTTCGCCATCTCAGCCTCCTGCTTCTTCTGCTCCTCCTCGTACTTCTTCTCGTAGTACTTCTGAGCGACAGCTCCGAGGCTGTCTACCTGGCCTACGCGCGTAGCGGAGTCCAGAGCCAGCGCCTTCTTGAAGCCAGAGAGGAAGAGGGCCTTCTTGTTCATCAGCGTGGAGTCTTCCTTGAAGCGCTGAGCAGCCTGTACGCCCTGCATCTGACCTACGTAGTACCAGAGCTTGGTCGTATCGCTGTTGAAGCCTTCCTCGAAGCCCTTGAAGAAGAGCGCGGAGTCAATCTGCTGGCCCTGAGCCTGAGCGCCCTTGATGGCGTTCATCAGCTCAGCAGCATTACTGAAGCCCATAGCGTAGGCTACGCTGTCTACGCTGTCCTTGGGCGTGGAGCCTCCCTGCTGGCAGGAGTAGGTACCGAGGGCCATGGCTGATGCAGCCAGGATCATTGCGAACTTTTTCATTGTCGTCTTATAGAATTGATTTGAAGTTTACTTACTTAGTGCGCTTGGTGCGCTTACCCACCTTAGTCCGAGGGCTAGCCTTAGTGCTGGAGCCGGACTGTGGCTGTGCTTCTGAGACCTCGTCGGCTGCCTGAGGCTCGACGTAAGGCTTGATATCCAGGAGCTCGACCTCGAAGAAGAGAGGCGCCCCAGCGGGGATCACCCCACCTGCGCCACGCTCGCCGTAGGCCAGGGGCGCAGGGATGAGGAACTCGTACTTAGCCCCCTTGGACATGAGGCTGATACCCTCCGTCCAGCCCTTGATGACGGCACTGAGCGGAAGGGTCGCGGGCTCGCCATGCTTGTAGGAGCTATCGAACTCCTTGCCCCCATCGGCCAGTCGACCCACGTAGTTCACCACTACGGTGTCCTGAGCGCTGGGGCGCTGCCCCTCGGCGGCACGTAGCACGCGCCACTGCAGGCCGCTCGCGGTCGTCTGTACGCCAGGGCGCTGAGCGTTGAGGCGCAGCAGCGAGTCGGCACGAGCGCTACGCTCGCGCGCCTCGGCTGCGCGCAGCCCGTTGATATAGCCCTCGTAGATACGACGTGCCTCGTCGAGGCTGAGCACCTGAGCGGGGCGGCTGAGGAAGGCGTCGGAGAAGCCCTGTAGGATCTGCTCACGGCTAAGGCTATCGCCAGGCATACCCGCCATAGCGGAGGAGAAGGCCTGACTATTCAGCACCCCAAAGGCATAGGCCACCGAGTCCTGCGCTGAGGGTAGGGCACTGGTGCGCTGCTTGAGGCGGGGGGAGCAAGCCCCCAGGAGCAGGGCCGTAGCCAGCCCGAGGCTCACTAGAGCGGTCTTCTTCATCTAGCCTTACTTGATCGCGATGAGCTCGATGATAAAGATGAGCGTGCTGCCTGGCTGGATCATCTGCCCAGCACCACGATCGCCGTAGGCCAGGTCAGCAGGGATCGTGACCTTCCACTTAGAGCCCACAGGCATCAGCTGGAGGATCTCCGTCCAGCCCTTGATGACGCCCTGCAGGGGGAAGGTAGCCGTCTCGCCGCGGTCCATCGAGCTATCGAAGACCTGCCCATTGATGAGCGTACCGTGGTAGTGGCACTCTACGCTGTCGGTGAGCTTAGGCTTGGGGCCATCGCCTTCGCGCAGGATCTCGTACTGGAGACCGCTAGGCAGCGTGACGACGCCTGCCTTGTGGCCGTTGATCTTGAGGAACTCCTCACCGGCCTCCTTGTTGCGCTCGACAGCCTTGCGCTGCACCTCCTGGAAGTAGTCGTTGATGATCTGCTTCGCTTCGTCGTAGCTCATCTCGGGCTGTGCCTCCTCGTAGACGGCGCGTACGCCCTGTAGGAAGTCCTCGAAGATCAGTTCGTCAAAGCCCGAGGCACGGAAGTTCTGCCCGATGCTTAGCCCTAGGGCATAGCTTACCTTGTTCATATCCTTTATATATAATGTATCTAGTGCGTCCGCAGCCCTACGAAGGGCGAGGCAAGAGCCCGCTACCGAGAGACTGGGATAATACGGGGACAAAGGTAATGAATTTTACTGCACTAGACGCGACGCCGCACACAGAGCATCAGAGCAGGCAGGGAATAGCCTTCCCCCTACCCTCCCTTTAGGTAAGACAAAGGGGCGGAGGTAGTCCCACAAAGCCCAGAGATAAGGGGAAGGGTGCCTGAGGAATATCAGTCACGAGGCTGAGGGACGTCCATAAAGCGTGCGAGGGATAGCAGTCAGCGTCCTGACCGCTATCCCTCGAAAAGCTAGGAGTAGGCTAGCGCCTCGCTCCAGATCCTATCGGGCTGTACTAGAGCACCTAGGCTAAGGCCCTCCGCTAGACAGTGCCCCTAGGGGCAGCCTCCCCTCGTCTAGGAGACAAGCCCTAGGGCGTAGAGGATGAAGGCGTACTCAAAGGCCGTGTCGCGTATCCCGCTGTAGCGCCCCGTAGCGCCGCCGTGGCCCGAGTCCATATTCATGCGCAGCAAGAGGAGCTCGTCATCCGTCTTGAGGCTGCGCAGCTTCGCCACGTACTTGGTCGGCTCGTGGAAGAGGACCTGCGAGTCATTGATCCCGCCCGTGACGAGCATCGCAGGATAGCGCTGCGCACGGAGGTTGTCGTAGGGGGAATAGCCCTTCATATAGTGGTAGTACTCCGGCTCATTGGGATTGCCCCACTCCTCGTACTCCCCTGTCGTCAGAGGTAGGCTATCGTCAAGCATCGTCGTCACGACGTCCACGAAGGGCACCTGGGCGACGATACAGCCGAAGAGCTCGGGCCAGCGATTGGCCACGACCCCCATCAGCATACCGCCCGCGCTGCCCCCCATAGCTGCCAAACGCTCGGGGGAGGTATAAGCCTCATCCACGAGGAGACGGGCGCAGGCAGCGAAGTCAGTGAAGGTATGCTCCTTCTTGAGGAACTTGCCATCCTCGTACCACTGCTCCCCGAGTTCGCTCCCGCCACGCACCTGAGCCAGCGCATAGACGAAGCCACGATCCACGAGGCTAAGGATAGAGACGCTGAACTGTGCCTCCATCGAGATCCCATAGCTCCCATAGCCGTAGATCAGAGCAGGCGCCGAGCCATCGCGCTTGAGGCCCTTACGGTAGAGCAAGGCCATAGGGATGCGCGTCGTGCCGTCCTCGCCGAGCGCCCAGCGGCGCTCCACGATGTAGTCCTCTGGCTGGTAGCCCCCGCCGACCTCCTGCTGCTTGAGCAGTCGACTCTGCCCCGTCTCGAGGTCGTACTCATAGAGGCTGCTGGGTCTATTGGGCGAGGAATAGGTGTAGCGCACCTTGCGCGTGCTGTACTGGCTGCTACCTCTCAGAGCCAGCGTATAGACGGGCTCGGGGAAGGCGACCTCGCGCAGCGGCTGCCCCAGCGGATCGAGGATGCGGATCTGCGAGAGGCCCTCGACGCGCTCCTCCGTCACCACATAGTGCTCGTAGATGCCGAGGCTCTCGAGGCGCACCTCGGGGCGATGCGCCAGGATCGTACGCCAGGAGGAGCGGTCAGCCACGCCCTCGAGGCTCGTCGCGTAGAGGGCGCCGTTGAGCTGCTCCTTATCCTTATAGTATAGGTAGAGGCGATCGCGGTGCGTCAGCACCGAGTAGCGCACGTCGGGCTGGCGCGCTAGCAGCAGCTTGGGCTCTGTGTCCCGCCCGTCCGCAGCCAGGTAGTACTCCTCGCTACTGGTGCTGCTCGAGCAGGAGATGAAGAGGTATTCGTGCGTCTTGGTCTCGCTGACGCTGCAGGAGAAGCGGCCATCCAGCTCCTCGTAGATCAGCTGCCCCTCGGCCTCGTCGAGACGCTGACGAAGGACGCGGCTAGAGCGCAGCGTCTCGTCGATCAGGCTGTAGTAGATGGTCTCACTATCCTCAGCCCAGGCCAGCGAAGCGACGCCCGCGATGCACAGCGGCAGCTCCTGCCCCGTCTCGAGGCTCTTGATCCTGAGGTCGAACTCGGCGTAGGAGCCCGTCGTATTGGACATATAGGCTACCCAGCGATTATCAGGGCTGACGCTATAGCCTGCGAAGATATAGGCGGGCTGCCCCTCGGCCATGAGGTTGACGTCGAAGATCAGCTCGCCACCCTCCACCTCCTGCGGGCGCTCACTCCAGCGCTCGTCGAAGGCCTCTTCCTCGTAGCGGTAATAGCTAGGGTACTGCCTGCCCTGCTCGGTGCGGGTATAGTAGTAATAGCCTCGGCGCAGTGTGGGATAGCTTTGGTCGGTCTCCTTGATGCGCCCCACGATCTCCTGATAGATCTCCTCCTGCAGCTCCTGGGTCGAGGCCATCACCTCCTCGGTGTAGGCATTCTCGGCCTGGAGGTAGTCCTGTAGCTCGGGGAGCTCCTTGTCCCGCAGGTAGTAGTAGGGGTCGACACGTAGGTCATCGAGGTGACGCAGCTCCTCGGGGCGCGAAGCCACACGAGGGGCTGGGCCGAAGGCTGATTGCTTTGGCTTATTCATGAGGATAGGGATGGTAGCTAGCTTGGAGAATAAGGGGACTCTCGGGCCCCATATTGAAGAGGAGATCGAGGATACTGAGCTCAGGGACGAAGCCCCGAGCGGGTCGATCGAGCTGATGATAGGCTTGGGGGAGGTAGGCAGGGGGCAGTGTGCCCTGCTTGGGGCGCAGGCTATAGCGGTAGTCCGCCTCGTGGCACTCCAGCGGAGTGAAGTCCTCGGTCGGGCAGAGGCAGGCGGGGTCGATCTCGAGCAGGGGACAGAGGTGCTGCAGCAGCCTCAGGTTCAGGGCCCAGAGGCTATCGTCCTCGAGGGTGCCCCACAGCGCCTCCAGTTCGTCGATGTAGTACTCGTAGTAGGGACTAGCACCATAGGCCGTGGCTAGGGTCTGATGCCAGACGGAGCGCCACTGCCCGTGCGTAGAGAGACGCACCTCGGTGATGGGGGTCTTCGTCCCCTGGGGGAGCTCCACGGGAATGCTCAGTGGCTGCACGCCGTTAGGCCCGAGGATGTAGCAGCGATTGCGGTAGCTCTGCTTGATGTAGTGCTCGGCAGCCTCAAGGCCTACCCTACCCGACTGGTGATGATACAGGAGGGTGAAGTAGCTGATGGGGGGCGTCAGCGCCGTGGAGAGCAGGAGGTCGTAGTGCATCAAGGATAGACGAAGGGGCTGCGCGTGCCGAGGCCGAAGAGCAGACGCCCTACGATGGCCTCGCGCGGGATAATCCCTAGGTGACGTGAGTCAGGCCCCGAGGCAGTGTCGTCCGCCAGCACCCAGTAGTAGTCCTGGGCAAAGGTGTAGAGCGCTCGCTCACTGAGGCGCGCCATCCAGCGGGCGGAGTCCAGCCCGAGCTGTCCGCGCCCTGGGTGCAGACGCTCCTCGGCGCGCTGCTCCTCTAGGAGGGCCTGGCGATAGGCCACGAGGCTCACGGGGCTCAGGGGATAGACGCCCTGAGCACGCGGTAGACGCAGTGCGTAGCTCTCGCCAGCGCTGAGCGCACGGCGATGATCGAGCGTGCGGCGACCATTGACATAGAGCAGTCCCTGTCGTAGCTCGAGGCTATCGCCCGGCAGACCGACGACACGCCCTGCCACGAGGCTAGGCTCTGAGGGCTTCGCCAGTCCTAGTCGAGCTAGGTCAATGAGGACGCAGTCGCCACGCTCAGGCTCGAAGCTCTTGAGCACCAGCACCCACGCTCCCCGAGGATAGCTCGGGGCCAGGGCGCTGGTCTGCAGCGTCAGCGGCACGAGGAGAAAGGCACGTAGGAGCAGCACCAGGAGTACGACTCCCAGCGGCAAGGCTCCGTAGCGTAGTAGGCTAGGGATATATCGGCCCTTACTTCCCATTGATGAGACGCATCATCCGCCCCCAGCGGATACCGCCAGAGAGGAGCGGACGCTCGCTATTGATGGAGAGCCAGAGGAAGGCGGGCTTACCTACGACATGATCCTCGGGCACGAAGCCCCAGTAGCGGCTGTCAGCAGACATATGCCTATTGTCCCCCAGCATGAAGTAGTAGTCCATCGCGAAGGTGTAGTGCGTCGCGGGACGACCATCGATGAGGATCACACCATCGGGGCGCTGCTCCAGCTGGTGCCCCTCATAGGCATGGATGCAGCGGGCATAGTAGGCGAGCGTCGCGGGGGTGAGCTCGACCGTCAGTCCCTTACGCGGGATGAGGAGCGGCCCGTAGTCATCACGCGTCCAGCCCGTAGCGTAGTCCAGCGGATAGACCTGCCCGCTGAGCTCGGTCGTCGTACGCTCCACCCCAAGGCCCTTGACATAGGGCTCAGCCTGCAGTACGCGCACCATCTCAGCCGTCAGCGGTAGGTGATAGATAAGGCCGTAGCCACGCGAACCCTCGGACTGGAAGGCGAGCTTCATCTGCGCAAGGAAGGGCGAGAGGTCTCCCCCATCGCTCGTACGGTAGTCGTAGATGAGCTGCACATCTCTGTCGTTGATCTCCAGCTGGTCGAGGAGCTCCTGCGACAGCGGCGTCCCGTCGGTCTGGACGAAGTAGTTGAGCTGCATCTGACGCGGATTGGCCATGGCCTTACCATTGATGTACAGCTGATTGGCACGTAGCTCTACCGTCTCTCCGGGCAGCCCGACACAGCGCTTGACATAGTGGTCACGACGGTCTACAGGACGAGCGACGACCTCGCCGAACTGCTGGCGATCGCTCCACACCTGCTCGCGCCCGTACTGCGCGCACAGCGTATAGTAGTCGGGGTTCGGCATGGAAAGCGCCACCGTGTCCCCCGCAGGGAAATTGAAGACAACGAGGTCATTACGCTCCACCTTGCCCAGCCCCTTGAGCCTGCGGTAAGGCAGTGAAGGGCTATCGAGGTAGGACTTGTGCCCGAAGGCCGTATTGTGCGCCAGCGGCAGTGCCAGCGGCGTCATCGGCACGCGCGGCCCGTAGCTGAGCTTATTGACAAAGAGGTAGTCCCCAATCAAGAGCGTCTTCTCCAGCGAGGAGGAGGGGATGGCAAAGTTCTGGAAGAAGTAGGTGAAGATGATCGTCACCGTCACCACGACGAAGACGATGTCCTCCAGCAGCCCTCCCAGCAGGCGTACCATACCGTTGGGGTGCTCCTTGAGGTAGCGCCAGGGGATGAAGCGTGTGAAGTAGAAGTCTACCAAGAAAGGCAGCAGCAGAAGCCAGCCCCAGCCCGCCCAGAGGGCGAAGAGCAGGAGCAGTACGATCATAATCCCGCCCTTAACGCGGCGGATGAGGAGCTGACGAGGACTGAGCCCCGAGAGCGGGTATCTATTCATAGGGATATCGGCATACTTAGGATTAACGAGACTGCAGGAGGTCCTCCATCGTCAGCCAACCGCTATGCGTGGCGGCATATTCGGCTGCGAGGACAGCACCGTGAGCAAAGCCTTCGCGCCCAAAGGCCTCGTGCGTCAGCTCGATACGATCTACACCGGAGGTGAAGCTCAGGCTATGCGTCCCTGGGACTTCGCCCTCGCGATAGGCCACGACAGGCAACTCGCCCTCCACAGCTGCACCAAGCGTCCAGCGCTCGAGCTCTGGGCGCTCGGCCAGCACCGTCTCGGCCAGCGTGATAGCCGTACCGCTGGGGGCATCTAGCTTGTGCACGTGGTGCGTCTCGCTCATGCTGAGCTGATAGTCAGGGGCCAGCTTCATCAGCCGCGAGGCCTGAGCCACGAGCTGACGGAAGAGGTAGACGCCGATACTGAAGTTGGAGGACCAGAAGAAGGTCTTCCCCTCCTGCTCGCAGAGTGTCTTGAGCTCGGGCAGACGCTCACTCCAGCCCGTAGAGCCAGAGACCAAGGGTAGGCCCCGCTCTAAGGTCTTCAAGCAGTTGGCATAGGCTGCCTGGGGGGAGGTGAACTCGATGGCTACATCCGCCGAAGCAAAGCGCGGATCATCGAAGAGCGCCTCTTCGCCTCGGTCTATCGTGAGCACGACCTGGTGGCCACGCTCCTGAGCGATATGCTCGATGATGCGTCCCATCTTGCCGTAGCCGATGAGTACGATCTTGAGTTGTTTCATCCTTGACTAGTCTGTAATAATAGAGGTACGCGCGCGAGGCCAAGATCCAGCCCTAGCGCAGCACGCGCCTAGAGCAAAGATACAAATACTGAGGGGAAGCCGCACCGAAGTCCCGCACAAACTGAAAGCCAATAACAAGGGGGAATCCACGAGCAACTATACTCGAGGAGTTGTATCGCTGCTGTGAAGACACATTAACGGGGAAGCTAATCTCCCTATATTGGGTCAGTACCTTCTCTCCAAACTTCCAGTACGCTAAGTCACCTCACTAGCGGCCTTGATCTGCGACCAGTACCTCAGCTCATTGAAGGATATCAGTCGGCGCTCTCAGTGATGCCTGTCAGCCGTCTGAAGGATATCTGTCAGCGCGCCCAAGGATACCCGTCAATGCCAGCAAGGCATGTATGCTTACACATGTGAGGATTATCAGCCGATAGAGCAGAGACATACCCATCTATCCGCTGAGAACACCAAAGCTCAAGCCTTAGATTCGAATCATTTATACTCCTTCGTAGTAGCAATCCGACTCGAGGCGCAAGGTGGACGCCTACTGGTGCTTGTGATTGGCTTCCCGTTTATGTATCTTCGCAGTAGCGATCCAACCAACCGCTCTACCAAAGACGGCCTCCAGCAGTTGTGATTGGCTTCCCGTTTATGTACCTTCGCAGTAGCGATCCAACCTCCTCGACGTAGAGGCTGACGGCATCGTAGTTGTGATTGGCTTCCCGTTTATGTACCTTCGCAGTAGCGATCCAACTCCATCCATAGCTACAACCACATCATGCTAGTTGTGATTGGCTTCCCGTTTATGTACCTTCGCAGTAGCGATCCAACATGGAGGCCGTAATTCACACTTACGACCTCGTTGTGATTGGCTTCCCGTTTATGTACCTTCGCAGTAGCGATCCAACTGTCTCGCCGTGGTCAGTGTTGGCCGTCGTGTTGTGATTGGCTTCCCGTTTATGTACCTTCGCAGTAGCGATCCAACCAAGGATCGCCGTAAGCGCACGTTCTTTTGTTGTGATTGGCTTCCCGTTTATGTACCTTCGCAGTAGCGATCCAACGAAATCACCGAGCACTACCCTGATTGCGCCGTTGTGATTGGCTTCCCGTTTATGTACCTTCGCAGTAGCGATCCAACATCCGCGCTTGGAGATCGCCACCCGCTGGGGTTGTGATTGGCTTCCCGTTTATGTACCTTCGCAGTAGCGATCCAACTCAGAAGGTTGTAGCTCCTTTCAACAGGAAGTTGTGATTGGCTTCCCGTTTATGTACCTTCGCAGTAGCGATCCAACGAATCTTTACTCATCGTGTTAGGTGATATTGTTGTGATTGGCTTCCCGTTTATGTACCTTCGCAGTAGCGATCCAACGGACGAACAGCATCACCGTCTGGACGGAGTGTTGTGATTGGCTTCCCGTTTATGTACCTTCGCAGTAGCGATCCAACATCTTTGAGCTGCACTATCGTTGGCTTGCGGTTGTGATTGGCTTCCCGTTTATGTACCTTCGCAGTAGCGATCCAACTATGCTACGCCACGCCTATCCTTATGGATGTTGTGATTGGCTTCCCGTTTATGTACCTTCGCAGTAGCGATCCAACGAGGTCTACGCCCAAGCTATCCGCCCATTTGTTGTGATTGGCTTCCCGTTTATGTACCTTCGCAGTAGCGATCCAACGATGTTGTTACCACACATCGCACCATCGATGTTGTGATTGGCTTCCCGTTTATGTACCTTCGCAGTAGCGATCCAACTCAAACAGAGAGGATAAGTATAATAGATATGTTGTGATTGGCTTCCCGTTTATGTACCTTCGCAGTAGCGATCCAACCCGTGAGCTTGCGGTGCGTCTCCTCCTTGAGTTGTGATTGGCTTCCCGTTTATGTACCTTCGCAGTAGCGATCCAACGCATCAATAAGTCTGCTCTGTTGGTGCTGCGTTGTGATTGGCTTCCCGTTTATGTACCTTCGCAGTAGCGATCCAACGAGACAGAGGTACTTGCGGCGCTCGATACAGTTGTGATTGGCTTCCCGTTTATGTACCTTCGCAGTAGCGATCCAACGTCACGCCTGCTTGTCTCGCCAACTCAGTTGTTGTGATTGGCTTCCCGTTTATGTACCTTCGCAGTAGCGATCCAACGAACACCACGCTGAGAGCGACCTACCTACAGTTGTGATTGGCTTCCCGTTTATGTACCTTCGCAGTAGCGATCCAACTTCTATCGCATCCGCAAGCGCTGGGAGGGTGTTGTGATTGGCTTCCCGTTTATGTACCTTCGCAGTAGCGATCCAACCCGTAGGCTATGCTGCCCGAAGCCACCGAGGTTGTGATTGGCTTCCCGTTTATGTACCTTCGCAGTAGCGATCCAACACGACCTCAACAAATCGAATAGGACCAGCTACTTAGCAAGGAATGCGAAGAAAGAAAAAGCCAGTGGGTGACCACTGGCTTTTTCTCGTTTAGGCCCATTTTTTCTGAGCCTAAAGCATCTCTACGGTGGGAGAGGGGGCGGGAGTCGGCCCAATCTGATGCGAGGAAAAATGCTCGATCATTCCAAACTGCTTATCTGTGACCTGCATGATAATGACCTCCCCTTCCTCTGGAAGCATATTCTTGACTCGACGAATATGTACGGCAGCATTCTCCACACTGGAGCAATGTCGTATATAAACCGAGTACTGGAACATGATGAAGCCATCCTTGAGCAGTTCGCGTCTAAAGCCGGAGGCCGCCTTACGCTCGGAGGCAGTATAGGTCGGGAGATCGAAGAGAACAAACACCCACATAATACGATATTCACTTAGTCTACGTCGTCGCATCGCAGTAATGGATAAGCTAGAGTACGAAGCTTGCCAGCGAAGCACTGCTGCAGCGAACTCGCCGTCTGCGCTGCAGCGACCATCAAGGGCCGCCGCTGCCCCTCCAGCTCCACATCGAGCGTCGGGATCATCAGCAGCTCAGCCTTTAGTTCTTTCGTGAGCTCACTGGGATACCCATCCTGACAGAGCTCCACCACGAGTTGATCCACGTAGGGGCGGTAGGGCTCCATGATATCATCAGCAAGGCAATAGGCATTATACTTATTATGGTGATGAATACCAAGGGTAGGCAGTAGGCCAGCGCTCACTAGGGCGCGAGCAATGACAGCGCGGAGGATAGCGTAGCCATAGTTCAGCAGCGAATTAGGAGCCGAGCCCTCTCGCTCACGAGTAAAATCAGGAAGTGGAATGAAAAGATTGCGCCAGTAGAAAGCTGCCGCACGTGCCTCGAGATTCTCACTATCCCCACTCTTTACCTGTCGAGCCCAAGCAAGCATATTGGGGACAGGCTCCTGCAGCACATAGGCCAACAGCGTAGCTTGGTTACGAATCTTGGCCTGCACCGTCTGCTGCCATAGCTGCTTGCGTAGCGGCAATGAGGCATCAAGCTGACTCCGGAAGCGCTCATTCTGAAGGCTATGCCCATCTAAAGGGAGCATCAAGCCCGAAGGCAGGTGACTAGCTCCACAAGTAATGAGGGCACAGTTCTGCTCCAGCAGAGCATTCAAGGCTCCGTGGGTAATGGTGATCTGAGGATCATCAAGGAGGACGACCCCGACATCTTCTATCGGGATCGTCCGTGATGGTACTTTACTAGGGGAATCCTGTCTTAGGTGTACCTCAAGCTGTCTGTCCCTAAGAGACAGATAAGCAGGATTCCCAAAGTAAAGCGTGCGTTTTATCATGATACAAGCTTTGATGGTTTAGAGGAGGCTGATCTTACCGAGTCGGTCGACCTTCACCTTCCTTGGATTAAGAGAGATATAGGCTTTCATACTACGTACTCTACAGAACTTAGGAACCTCCCCAGTAGTATTCTGCTCATCCTTTACACTAGTCTCCAAGTGATGGCGGAAGACGTAATACATAGAGGAGAGTTTCTGTACACGGTAAAGGTGGAGGCTGAGCAAGCTGTAATTCTGAACTTCGAGAGCTGTAGCTAGCTCCTGGTCAGTTAGCCCCATAAGGAATAACTCATTCTGCCTCAGCGTCACCTCGAGGCGCCAATCCGAAGGAGGGAGGGATTTGAGAACAGATTCAGGGAGCTCAGCGATGGCAAGGGCTTGCTCCATCGTAGCTCGAGGGTCGTAGATGATGGACGGTAGGCCGAAGCGCACGCGCTCGATGACCTGCCAGAAGCTAGAGACACACTCCTGCAGCTGCCCCTCTACATCTCGATAGAGAGCAACATGATGGTTATTACTGGGCGAGACAAAGGCTGTAGCCTGCCCCTCTTCATCCCGACGTAGCGGAGCCAGCTTCTCCTTCTGTAGCCCCGTGAAGCAGCGCACAGTGCGTACCTGCTGCGTCTGAGCTCGGTCTGAGTACAGCGGCTCAGCGAAGGCCTTCTTGGGGTCATCGCCGTACTCCGCTAGGCGCTCGGCAATGATATTCCTTAGGCGCGGGTCTATGATATAGGGCGTATCCTTCGCCGTGATACTATGTAGCGGGTACTTGCAGACGACCTCTCTGTGGTCTCCCTGCTGTATGCTGCCATAGACGGTCTCAGCTGATAGGGCCCCACGTGGCACCAGGATGCCCTCCTGGACAAACCTTTGTCCCTTCCGCTTGATGATATTCCGTCCTCTAGAATAGGTCCTCCCCCCGGGATGGAAGGAGACGAGGATCTCAGCAACTCTATCCTGCACGACACGCGGAGCAAAGTGCGGCTGCGCGGTCAGCCAGCGCTCTAGCAACTGCAGCCGCTCCGCATGCTGCCGCTCTAGTGAGGCTAGCTCATCCCACATACTCAGCTTATCGTCCTCCGTATTTAGGCGATTCAGCCGCTGAATGTAGCCCTGACGTGTGCAGGCAACGACGAGGGCATCCAAGGCATGGTGACGGTGGTCATTACGCTTGGACCAGTTCGCAATACGCTCAGTAGGCGTATCTCCGACGCGTACCATCTCGGTCTCCCCTCGGGACTTGTAGATCTCGAAGTTCAGTCTCTTGAGGATCTCGTCGTAGCCCCAGAGGCGGCGTAGGGTCGCGGTGATGCTGCCCTCGGAGGCCTGCACGCGGCGTATTCCCTTAGCGAGGATGCTATGTGCCTCACGCGAAATATACTGCGTTAAGCGAAGGTGTCGCTCGAGGAAGTCCTCGGGGATATCAGCGAGCGTCATGTGCAGGCGGCTACGCTTCGAGGCGCTAATCTTATGCAGTTCGAAGAGCTCCTGCACCCGAGCGTTATAGTCCTTCTGAGTCGCCTCATCTTTACTTAGGATATATTCCTTGGCCGTACGGTTTCCCTTCTCTTGGTTGCATCGGCGACAAGCGCAAGTCTTATTCGACAGCGAATCATCGTAGAGTATGGAGCGCGGGATGATGTGCTCAACCTCTACCTCGCTCCCCGAAAGGAACTGCGTAAGGTTCATCATCTTGCCACAATACATACAGCACTCCTGACTCTCCTCCCATAGCTTGTACTTCTGTATCCTGGCTCGCGTTGGGTAAAGACCTAGCTCGTTGATCAGCTCAGCGATACGCTTGTTCTCCTTCTCGTTCCTACGTTGATTCTTCGCAGTACGTTCACGCTCCTCGCGACTCATCTTGAGCTCGCGGGCTAGCTCTACGCGTACCTCGTCGATCTCCCCGTAGTCCGCCTTGAGCTGGTTCACAAGGTTGATCATCTGGTTGAGAATCTTCTCCACGACGGGCTGACGAAGCGAGTTGCGCTGGAGCACGGGGATCTTATCGAGGAGCGGACGAGTCTGGAGCTCGTCTAGGGTAAGGCTCTCGGAATGGCGCTTGCCTGCTCGCTTGGCTGCCTCACTATACATCTGCCCCTGCATAAGGTGCGGGAGGAGCTTGCTGATGAACTTGATGGACTTGTTGGCGTAGCCCTGCTTGACGAAGTCTACCTTGAAGAGCTGATCGAGGAGCCCTGTGTCGAGGTCGGCCTCGGAGATGCCGAGCTGCCTCGTCAGCGCTCGTCTCATAGCCTCCTTGTCCTCAATGGAGTAGAGGATATGCCACAGCTTGTAGAGAGGCTCCTGCTGGTAGCGCTCGCTGATGGCAGGACGCAGCTCGCCCGTCTCGGGATCAGCCTTCTCCTCCTCGGAGAGCTCGAAGGACAGCAGGTCAAGGTACTGCGGATAGTCGGCAAAGGCCTTAATGAGGGGTGCTATAGTACGATTCCCCTTTACCTTACTTGTCAATAGATCGTTGCACCAGACCTGCTCCTTAGGCTTAATCTTAAGGAGCTTCTTTGTTTGGGTGAAGCTCAGGGCATCGTTCTCCTGCAGGTAATCGAAGAGCCGCTGGCGCTCCTCTTGCGTGATAGTGCGCTCGCTGCCGTCGGGGAAGTAGAGGCAGAGGTTATTGAGCGTCTCCCAGATGCGGCATACTTCGGCCAGCGGCGAGGACTTGGGCGCCACCTTGGGCCCGACGTCTACGAGCTGCTTCTTGTAGGTGATCGTGCCGTCGCGCTCCACTTGCTTGACGGGGAGCTCGACCTGCTTGCGCTCAAACTCGCAGTAGGAGACTAGATGCTTGCAGGACTTGAGCGGGCGCTGGTAGAAGATGCAGTCCCTTAGCTTGGCGATAAGACGATCCGTCAGGCTAGGATGGAAGCCGCGCTGCACCGCCATGATGCGATCGAACTCCTCGGTATAGGCCTCACGGGGGAAGACCTGATCCTTCGTGCGGTAGTTGTAGTACACGCCGCCGCGCTCGCTGTGCTGCTCGTTATTCTTGAGGAGCTTGGCAAAGTGCTGCCCCACGGTGAGGCCCTCCTCCTGGATCTGCTGGTAGCGACTCTTGACCTCGGCGACATACTCCGTGTCCTTCTTCTCTCCGCTCTCGTCGCTCTTGCTGTGTCGGTAGCCGCGCTTCTGACTCAGATGGTAGAGGACGCGCCCCAGCTCGGGTAGACTCAGCTGTCGCCCAGGCGTTACAGCATCGGCACGCAGCTGCCAGAGCTGCATGAGCGGCAGCTGCATGAGTGCCTCGTCGGGGTACATCTGATGCTCGTGAAGGATGTTGGCGAGCTTGGTGCGGCGCTGCTGGTAGCGGTCGAGCATCTTGCGCATGGTGCGCATTTGGGTACGCTCGGCATTCTTGCTGATGCCTTCGCCACTGGCGAACTTACTTTCTTCGGTAGTGAGGGGGACGATGCGGCAGCCCATGCCAAGGATCTCGGCGGGGTGCTGGTCTTCGTCGAGGGTGATCAGTGACCACCCTATGGATCCGACCCCGAGGTCGAGACCTAAGACTTTTTTCATGCTATACTCTATTAGGGCCTTACACGTTGAAGGCTTGCTACAAACGTAGCCAAAATCAAGGAATAAGCCAAATAACTTAGCACGCACTAGGACAAGGAGTATCAGTCCCTATCCCTCGTCCTCGAGCAGACGCGTCCCGAGAGGGAGCGAGGCACTTAGCGCACAGCCCCGCTCCCTAGGGCGCTCCACAAGGGACGAGATAAGCTACATCGCTTTTTTTCGTACCTTTGTGGCGGCTAAGAGACCAGTACGTGGACAGATTTGTGATGCTTGCAACCACGCGAAAAAATGCTAAACCCGTCACGCCGCCACCAGTAGCCTGCTGGCTCGAGTGCTGCGGCAGGACAGAGTGAACGCCCTTATCGCGCCTTGGTTGCCCCACTGCAGCCAAGGCTTTTTACGTTATAGGCGCTCGGCCTCCTATCAACCAAATAACTACAAGATATATAGCTATGAGCTACCTCTTCACCTCGGAGTCCGTCTCCGAAGGACACCCCGACAAAGTCGCAGACCAGATCTCCGACGCCATCCTCGACCACTTCCTCGCCCTCGACCCGCAGTCCAAGGTCGCCTGTGAGACCCTCGTCACGACGGGGCAGGTGATCCTCGCTGGCGAAGTCAAGAGCAAGGCCTACATAGACCTCCAGGAGATCACCCGCGAGGTCATCCGCCAGATCGGCTACAACAAGAGTGACTACTGCTTCGACGGCAATAGCTGCGCCGTGCTCTCCTCCATCCACGAGCAGAGTGCCGACATCAACCGCGGGGTAGACCGCACACAACCTGAGGAGCAGGGCGCAGGAGACCAAGGGATCATGTTCGGCTACGCCTGCCGCGAGACCCCCTCCTATATGCCCCTGACCCTTGACCTCTCGCACGCGCTGCTGGAGGAGCTAGCTCGCATCCGTAAGGAGGAGCCCGAGCTGATGCCTTACCTACGCCCCGATGCCAAGAGCCAGGTCACGGTCGAGTACAGCCAGGAGGGCAAGCCTCTGCGCATCGACACCATCGTCATCAGCACGCAGCACGATGAGTTCATCCAGCCCCAGGACAAGAGCCCCGAGGCACAGGCAGCAGCCGACGCTGCGATGCAGGCCAAGATCACGGCCGACATCCGCCAGCACCTTCTGCCCCGCGTCTTTGCTGGCTACGCCGCCGAGTTCGAGCAGATCGAGCATGCGGACTTCAAGCTCTACGTCAACCCCACGGGCAAGTTCGTCATCGGAGGCCCCCACGGAGACACGGGCCTGACGGGGCGCAAGATCATCGTCGACACCTACGGCGGTCGTGCGGCGCATGGTGGCGGCGCCTTCTCGGGTAAGGACCCCTCTAAGGTAGACCGCTCGGCAGCCTACGCTGCGCGCCATATCGCCAAGAACCTCGTCGCTGCTGGCGTCGCAGACCGCCTTCTGGTGCAGCTGGCCTACGCCATCGGGGTGGCCAAGCCCATCAGCATCTTCGTCAACAGCTACGGCACGTCCCACGTAGGGCTGAGCGATAGCGAGATCGCCGAGCGCATCCAGCAGCTCTTCGACCTACGCCCCTATGCCATCGAGCAGCGCCTACAGCTGCGCAAGCCTATCTACCAGGCTACGGCGAGCTACGGACACTTCGGCCGTGAGCCCCGCCGCGTGACCCGCACGGTCAATAACTACGACGGCAGCACGCTGAGCCTCGACGTCGAGCTCTTCACCTGGGAGCGTCTCGACTACGTAGATCAGGTGCGCGAGGCCTTCGGCATCAAGGCTTAGCTGCCCCAGCTCCCTCTTAGGAGCTAAGCCCATGCTCTACTAGCCCCGATAGACGGCACCCGCCACGCTATCGGGGCTAGCTGCTTCTATCGGGACGAAGCAGCACCTCTTCCCCTACCCTATTTATAAAATCGCAGAGAGGACAGGCAAGTCGCCCCGAGCTGCGTCCCTAGAAGGAGCCCCCGTGAGGGATACCAGTCAGAGCGCTGAGGGGCGTCCGTCACGAGCGTGAGGGATAGCGGTCAGGAGGCCGAGGGATATCCCTCACGGAGCAGAGACCAGGCCCTCCCCCTGAGGCGCCCACCTTGCGCCCTTTGCTAGGAGCTTTTATGGCAGCCTTCGCAGCCTGCTCGTGAGGCTACAAGGGCTAAGGGCAAGGCCTCCCGCACCGCCTATCGCTCCACCATCCCGAGGCAGGGAGCAAGAGCAGCCCACCCTGAGCCTTAGCAAGAGTTCATCCCTCTGCCCACAGCTCGGCATGCGGTGATATGCGCCGAATGTCCTAAATTTGTAATATCCTATATGTAGGGTATAGCTTACCCTGCGAGGCAACGAACAAATGGACTTAGACACCAGCTATCTACTTCCCTCCCCTGATGCGCTTGGCGACGTCGCCGACCGCTTCATCCGCGAGGTGCTGCCTCAGAGCAGAGTCTTTGCCTTCCTAGCTCCCATGGGGACTGGGAAGACGACCTTCATCAAAGCCCTCTGTGAGCGCCTAGGAGTGAAGGATGTGATCAATAGCCCCACCTTCTCCATCATCAACGAGTATCAGGCTGAGCCCTCGGGGCAAGTGATCTACCACTTCGACTGCTACCGACTGGAACGGCTGGAGGACGCACTGAACCTTGGCGCCGACGACTACCTCCAGAGCGGCGCGATCTGCCTCATCGAGTGGCCAGAGGTCCTCGAGCCCCTACTCCCCGAGGATACATTATATATAGAGCTGCGTGAGCTGGCCGACGGCACACGTGAGCTCCGCATACGCGCCGAGGGAGGGGTGGGACGATGATGAACCTCTTCGAGACAGGCCACGCACGCGAGCGCGGGAGCATCGAGCTCATCTGCGGCTCGATGTTCAGCGGCAAGACGGAGGAGCTGCTGCGCCGCCTACGCAGGGCCAAGATCGCTGGGCTGCGCGTGGAGATCTTCAAGCCCAGTCTAGACACCCGCTACGACGTCCAGCAGGTGGTCTCCCACGACCAGAACGCCATCCCCTCCAGCCCCGTATCGGGCTCCTCGAGCATCCTACTGATGGCCTCCGACGTGGATGTCATCGGGATCGACGAGGCTCAGTTCTTCGACGAGGGGCTGATCTCCGTAGTCGAGCAGCTCGCCGACCAAGGGGTGCGCGTCATCATCGCAGGGCTGGACATGGACTTCCAGCGGCGCCCCTTCGGCCCTATGGCCGAGCTCTGCTGCATCGCAGACAATGTGGACAAGATACACGCCATCTGCGTCGAGTGCGGCAGCTGGGCCAACTATTCCTACCGCCTGGTAGCGGGCGACCAGCAGGTCATGCTCGGGGAGGCCCAGGAGTACAGCCCGCTCTGCCGCAAGTGTTACCTCAATCACCAGCATACACCACACGAAAGTAAGAACCTATGATCCGCCGTACCTACCTCACCATGGCGCTAGCTAGCTCCCTCGCCCTAGCGACCACCTCCAGCTGCATCATCGCCGTGGGTAATGATCGCAGCGTCATGACGCCCAAGGCCAGCCCCGAGGCTATGAGCCCCACACTGGGAGGCAAGCTCTATACTTCGGCCTGGATCCAGCGCTCGGCCGAATACAAGGCCCTCTGCCATCAGGCCTACAACATCGCCACCGAGCGGCTCCTGGCCGCCACGGCCCGAGGCGGGCACCGCTGGGCTATCGTCACCGACATCGACGAGACGATCGTAGACAACAGCGCCAACTCCGTGCACCAGGCCCTCAAGGGCGAGGACTTCACCCAGGCCTCCTGGGACAAGTGGTGCGACCAGGCCTCCGCCATCGCACTGGCGGGCGCCATCGACTTCTTCCGCAAGGCAGACTCCCTCGGGGTGCAGATCTTCTACATCTCCAACCGTGATGAGGCCAACCGCGCGGGCACGCTGCGCAACCTCCGCAGCCTCGGCCTACCGCAGGCCGATGACCAGCACCTGATGCTGCGTGATGCCTCCCGCAACTCAGACAAGACAGCGCGCCGCAACGCCGTACTCCAGCAGTACGAGATCCTGATGCTGCTGGGGGACAACCTCGGGGACTTCGATCACGTCTTCGACAGCAAGCAGGAGCAGACACGTGAGGCAGCTGTGGCCAAGCTCGCTCGGGAGTTCGGCCGACGCTTCATCGTGCTGCCCAACCCCAACTACGGCACCTGGGAGCCCGCTATGAACGGCGGTTACCTTCCCCTCAAGAAGCGCGACAAGAAGCTCCCCCAGCTCCTACGTAGCCACCCCTAAGCAGCCTATCCTATGCTTACCCCCTGTCAGCTGAAGCAGATCGCCGAGCTGGTGCACCGCGAGGTCGTCCCAGCTACGGGCTGTACAGAGCCCGCCGCCGTGGCGCTGACCGTAGCCTATGCGGCCTCCCTCCTCGAGGACAGAGCCCAGCTCTCCCGCGTCGAGGTACTCCTCAGCGCCAACATGCTGAAAAACGCCCTCGGAGTCGGCATCCCAGGGACGAGCATGTTCGGCATCCCCATCGCTATCGCCCTCGGGGTCATCCTAGCACGGCCGGAGAAGCAGCTGGAGCTGCTCGACTGCTTCAGCTGCGAGGAGCTCCAGCACGCCAAGGAGCTCGTAGACAGTGGTCTCATTACCATCGGACTCAAGGAGGGCGAGGGCATCGACAAGCTCTACGTAGAGGCACTCCTGGAGGACACTGCGGGGCACTGCGCACGCGCCGTCCTCTGCCGCACGCACACGGGGCTCACGGAGCTGGAGCTGGACGGTGTCCCCCAGCGAGCCTCGAGACAGAGCGTCGAGACAGAGCGTGAGGGCTCGCCTTGCCCCGAGCAGGGCACGGACATCCGCCTCGACTTCGACCTCGTCTACGAATACTCCCTCACGGGACCCATCGAGGACATGGACTTCATCTACGAGGCGGCCCAGCAGAACAAGCGTGCCAGTGAGTACTCCCTCGGGCACAGCTGCGGACACCAGCTCGGGAAGATGATGCAGAGTGACCTCGGGAAGCAGTTCTTCGGCGACACGGTGCTGGCGCAGATGCTCACCTACACGAGCTCGGCCTGCGATGCCCGCATGGACGGAGCGCCCGTGACGGTGATGAGCAACTCGGGCAGCGGCAACCAAGGGATCTCCTCCATGCTCCCCGTCCTCACCTTCGCCGAGCACCAGGGGGCGAGCCGCGAGGAGGCTACACGGGCGCTGATGCTCAGCAGCCTCATCGTCATCTACATCAAGCAGCAGCTGGGGCGTCTATCCTGCCTCTGTGGCATGGTCGTCTCGGGGGTAGGCACGGCCTGCGCCCTGACCTACCTCCTCGGCGGCACACGAGACCAGGCCATCGGTGCGATCAAGAACATGATAGGCAATGTCGCAGGGATGATCTGCGATGGCGCCAAGCCCAGCTGCAGCCTCAAGGCATCCACGGGCGTGGGCTCCGCGATGATCGCCGCCCTCCTGTCCATGCAGGGCCAGGTCGTGACGGGCAACGAGGGGATCGTGGATGAGGACATAGACCGCTGCATCAGCAACCTCGCCGAGCTAGGGCGTGAGGGTATGGCTCTGACCGACCAGCACGTCCTCAAGATCATGACGAGCAAGAAGGCCAAGGCCGCTGCTCACTAAAGACTCCCAACGACAGACCTCCTAGATGACCTATCCCAAGCATACCCTCTGCTTCGTCCTTGCCTTCCTCCTCAGCGCCCTCTTCATCGGCAGCTGTGCGAACCAAGGCGCCCCAGAGGGAGGCCCCTACGATACCCAGCCTCCACGCCTCCTGCAGGCCAACCCCTCGAACAAGGCCACGGGGGTACGTAGCCGACGGCTCGTCCTCAACTTCGACGAGTATATCAAGCTCTCCAGCGACCAGGATAAGATCATCGTATCCCCCGCCCAGCTCAAGCCCGCGCGCATCACCACCAGCGGGCACAGCGTCATCATCTATCTAGAGGATAGCCTGCGCCCAGCGACAACCTACAGCTTCTACTTCGATGACGCGATCATGGACAACAATGAGGACAACGCCCTCGAGGACTTCTCCTACCTCTTCTCCACGGGGGACAGAGTAGACTCCATGCAGGTCTCGGGGCGCGTCGTCGATGCCCTCACCTACGAGCCCATCGGCGACCTGCTCATCGGCGCCTACCACCCAGGGCAGATGAGCGACAGCACGCTCGCCCAGCGTACCTTCCCCTACGTATCCAAGAGCAACAAGATGGGGCGCTTCACCCTGAGAGGCCTCCCCGACTCCACCTACCTCGTCTTCGCCACGAAGGATAACGATAGGAACTACCGCTACAACGAGCCTAGCGAAGGGCTCGCCTTCAGCCCGCGCAGCTACCGCACCTCGCTCAAGGACAGCCTGCGCACCGACACGCTGCGCATCGACTCCATCGTGCGGCGTGACACGCTCCACCGCGACAGCCTGATTACGCGCCCCTATACCTATTACTACCCCCAGGATGTAGCCCTGCGCTACTCCGTGCCCACCATCGTCCGCAAGGGCATAGAGCGCCACAGCCGAGTGGATAGCCTCCTCTGTCGCATCGAGTTCCTCTCCCCGACGGGTAGCTTCCCCGTCATCCGCTCCCTCGACAAGCCGAGCGCTCCCGCTGCGCAGCTCTATCTGGCGAGCATGAAGGGCCGCACCCTCGACCTATGGCTACGTGATGCCGAGCTCATCGCTGGGGACTCGGTACGCTTCGCCCTCAGCTACGAGCGCAGCGACTCCCTGCAGCGCGTAGCCCTGCATACCGATACGCTTAGCTTCCTCAAGCCCCGCCTACGGACGCCGCGCACCAAGAAGGGCGAGGTAGAGAAGTCCCCCCTGCAGCTACTGGCGAGCGGCGCCACAGGACTACGCGCCCAGAGCCTAGAGGATAGCCTCAAGATCACCGCAAGTCGTCCCCTCGCTCAGCTGCCCAAGGAGGCGCTGCGGCTGACGGTGACGGTGGACTCCACGACGAAGCCTCTTGACTTCACCCTCGTACAGGACAGTCTCGACCGCCTCAGCTACAGCCTACACTTCGCCCGAGGCTATGGGCGACAGTATCAGCTGAAGCTCGACTCGGCCACTGTACGCGACATCTACGGGGCAGCCGCCGACTCGCTGAGCTTCAGCCAAAGCACCCTTGCGGAGCAGGAGCTCGGCCAGCTCTCCGTCCAACTCAAGGGCATACACGAGCACGCCCTCGTGCAGCTCCTCGACAAGAGCGACGCCGTCATCACCCAGACCAAGGCGCTCCCCCTTCATAAGGACAGCGCGCAGCGCGCTTCGACACAGGCCAAGGCCAACCCTGCACCCCAGTCCGAGGCCTCCGATGCCGTCCTCCAGCAGCTGCTCAACAAGCAGCGCCAGCAGGCACGCGGCACAGCAGACAGCCTCACCCAGAGCCCCCAAAAGGCTGCTAGCGATAGCCTAAGCCAGCCCAGCGCGAAGCCAGCAGCCTCGGATAGCCTTGGCCTCCTCGCAGTGCGCTTCAAGGACCTCAAGCCTGGGGAATACTACCTGCGCCTCATCGTAGACGCAGACGGCGATGGAGCCTTCACTCCTGGGGACTACCCACGACAGCCCGAGGAGGTCTTCTACTGCCCGCAGACCTTCGCGATCAAGAAGGGCTTCACCACCGAGGAGCAGTGGGACATCCGGGCCACAGATCCCATGGAGTCGAAGCCCCAGGAGCTGCGCAAGGTCAAGCCTGACACGGCCAAGAAGCAGCGCATAGATAAGAACATCGAGTACTACAAGCGCTGGGGCAAGGGGGGCAAAGCCGCCCCACAGCCCCAGCTAGCCCAGCCACGCTAGCCTGCCGCTTGAGGTAGCGACTAAGCCTTGGCCCCCGCTGGTACTTTAACTAGAATAAGAACAGCAGCCTCGCCCCTCCCTCTAGGGGCCAGCTAGCGTAAAGACATCACACCCTATGTCGGATACAAAGAAGTCGATCAGCCAAGATCGCAAACGCACCAACGTGCTCCACACCCAGGAGCTCGCCCTCATTGCCTACCTCGTCGAGCGTATGCCGCGGTGGGTCACGTCCAATATGCTCACCACCATCGGGCTCTGTGGCAACCTCCTCGTAGCCCTCTTCATGCTCCTCGGGGCACTGACGGGTGAGAGCTGGTGGCTCCTACTCACGCCCCTAGGCTTCGCCATCAACTGGTTCGGCGACTCGCTCGACGGGCGCCTCGCCTACTACCGAGGCAAGCCACGCAAGTGGTTCGGCTTCTGCCTCGACATCGTCGTGGACTGGATAGGCATCGTAGCTATCGGACTCGGATACTACAGCTACGTAGCGCCTGAGTGGAAGCTCGTCGGCTTCATCTTCGTCGCCCTCTACGGTGCAGAGATGATCATCTCCCAGCTCCGTTACAAGGTCACCGACCGCTACTCCATCGACTCGGGCCTCCTCGGCCCGACGGAGGTGCGTATCATCCTCGCCCTGCTCTTCTCTAGCGAGTACTTCTTCCCAGGCAGCATCCAGTGGATAGGCCTCGCTATCTCCGTCGTACTCCTCATTGCCTTCCTCACAGACTTCGCGGGTCTCTTGGCACTGGCCAACGAGCGTGACGCCGCTGCACGCCTGGAGCAGAAGGAGAAGCACTCATCCGAGTCCTAGGGGCCCCTTGGGAATCCGCGCTCGTCTCCGAGCCCTAGTGCTCACCTTCTCCCTAGCGCAGGTCTCAGCCGGTGCAGGCTCTGTCGTGGACTATGGGCTGATGGTCTGCTGCCGTCAGCTCCTAGGCTTCCCCCTCTTCTGGGCCATCGCGATCGGAGGTATCGTGGGGGCGATCATCAACTTCACGCTCAATCGCTACTGGACCTTCCGCAGCAGCGACCCTAAGGCGGACTATACGAGCAGCCTCAGGGGGCAGCTCTTCCGCTTCACCCTCACCGTCGCAGGAAGCATCCTGCTCAAGTACCTAGGCACCTATGCACTGCAGCGCTATGCTGGTGTCGACTACAAGCTGGGTAAGCTCGCAGCCGACCTCGTCGTCTCCGTCCTCTTCAACTACACCCTACAGCGCTTCTGGGTCTTCCGCCGCGCGCCTAAGTAACTGCATGACCTCGAGATGATCACTCCGCTTCTCCGCTGCGCCCTTCTACTCCTCGCAGCGCTCCCACTGGCAGCCCAGCGCCCCACGACCTCTAGATCCCTACGCGTACTAGAGGGTGTCCCCCAGCGTCCTATGGAACGCTGGGTCGATAGCGTCTATCGGGAACTCAGCCCCCGCGAGCGTCTCGGGCAGCTCATCATGCCCATCATCTACCCCGTCCCCGCCGATAGCACACAGCTGCTGGAGCGCCTAAAGCGCGAGCAGTGGGGTGGCATCCTCTTCCAGAAGGGACTGCTGGCAGAGCAGCGCCAGCTTACCCTCCGCCTACAGCAGGCAGCCCGTACACCCCTGCTCATCGCCCTCGACGGCGAATGGGGGCTCTATATGCGCCTCAAGGATGCCCCGCGCTATCCACGCAGCCAGCAGATCGCAGCCGCCTCCACCCAGCTCCTCGAGGCCTACGGCCGTGAGGTCGCCCGCCAATGCCGCCTCATGGGGATACACATCAACTTCGCCCCCGTGCTGGACGTCAACAGCAATCCGCGCAATCCTGTCATCGGCACGCGTAGCTTCGGCAGCACCGTGGAAGAGGTCAAGCGTGGAGCACTGGCCTACGCCCGAGGGCTCGAGTCGGGTGGCGTCCTCTCCGTAGCCAAGCACTTCCCTGGCCATGGCGACACCTCCGAGGACTCGCACAAGACGCTCCCGAGTGTCAACGCCAGCAAGGCGCGTATGGAGGCCCTCGAGCTCGTGCCCTTCCGCAGCTACTTCGCTGCGGGCTATGGAGGCGTGATGACAGCCCACCTACGTGTCCCCGCCTATGACTCTACGGGGCGCCCCGCCTCCCTAAGCCAAGCGATCACAACCGACCTACTCCAGAGGCAGATGGGCTTCAAGGGGCTAATCTTCACCGATGCCCTCGAGATGAAAGGAGCACAGGTGAAGCCTGGAGAGTCCCTGATCGTCGCAGCGCTACTAGCAGGCAACGACATCCTCCTTGGCCCCCCTCAGCCGCAGCAGGCCCTACGGGAGCTGGAGCAAGCCCTAAGCAAGGGAGAGATCCCCGCGCAACTGCTGGAGGAGAAGTGCAAGAAGATCCTACGCTTCAAGTACGCCCTCATCGTCCACCCGGGCACCAGCCAGGAGGCCAGCCCTGCTGAGGTCAAGCACCGCATCTGGACTAGTGAGGAGGCTCGCCTCAGGCAGCAGCTCGAGCAGCTGGGGACGAAGCGAGCGAAGGAGCAAGACCCCACGGCAGCCACGGGCGCTGCCTCCCGCCGCAAGTAAATATCACTATCAGCATAATATCATCCCGATGAGTCCTAATCAAACTACGGTAATTGGTGTCGCTGGAGGCTCGGCCTCTGGTAAGTCTACCCTCGTACGCAAGCTGCAGGAGGCCTTTGTCGAGGAGCACGTCACCACGCTCTGTCACGACTACTACTATAAGGCCCATGACGAACTGAGCTTCGAGGAGCGCACCCAGCTCAACTACGACCATCCGCACTCCTTCGACACGGATATGATGATCGAGCATATCCGCCAGCTCAAGCAGGGAGAGAGCATCCAGCGCCCCGTCTACTCCTTCACCGAGCACAACCGACTCCCGCAGACGGTACTCGTACACCCAGCCAAGGTGCTCATCCTCGATGGTATCCTCATCCTCGAGCATAAGGAGCTGCGCGAACTGATGGACGTCAAGGTCTTCGTCGATACCGATGCCGACGTACGCCTAGCACGCCGCCTCGTGCGCGATGTCCAGGAGCGTGGACGCGACATGAATTCGGTGCTCAAGCAGTACTTCTCTACGGTCAAGCCCATGCACCGCGACTTCGTAGAGCCCTCCAAGCGCTACGCCGACATCATCATCCCCGAGGGCGGCATGAATCCCGTGGCCCTCTCCCTCTTGGTGGAGAATATCCATTCCCTCCTCCGCTAGGCGACCTCGACCTCCTAGTATACAGCAAAGGGGCTAGCACCTACGTGGTGCTAGCCCCTTTGTCCTTCTGTCCGCCGAGCGCTATGCTACGCTCAGGGCATGGTCTAGGACTAGAGATCCTCGGCCTTGACTTCCCAGTAGGCATCCTTGAGGAGCACGTCCTCGAGCTTGCGAATGCCTGGCTTCTGAGCCTTGACCTCCTCGATCTGCTGCGTGACCGCCTCGTCGTAGCTGATGCCTGCGACGTCGCGGATGACGCCAATAGCTACGGGCATATCATCATTGGTACCCATCATAGCGAGCATGGTGTGCAGCGTAGGATCCTCCTCATGAGCATCGTGCGTCAGCACATCGTCCAGCGTATAGCCGTCCTCGCCGATCGTCACAGCCTTGAGGCGAAGCCCATCGAGGACGATCCCCTTATTCTTATCCTTGCCGAAGATCATCTTCTCTCCGTGACGCAGCACGATAGAGCGCTCCTCTCGGGTGGCGCGATCTGCTACCCCCTTGTGTACGCCGTCGTTGAAGATCACACAGTTCACCAGCACCTCTACGACGGCAGCCCCCTTATGCTGAGCGGCTGCTACCATGCAGGAGCCAAGGAGCTTCATGTCGATGTCTAGCGAACGAGCGAAGAAGCGACCGCGAGCCCCGAAGCAGAGCTCAGCGGGGATGAAGGGATCCTCCACCGTACCGTAGGGTGAGCTCTTGGAGACGAAGCCGCGCTCGGAGGTAGGCGAATACTGCCCCTTCGTCAGCCCATAGATGCGGTTATTGAAGAGGATGAAGTTGAGGTCCACATTGCGGCGGACGGCGTGGATGAAGTGATTCCCCCCGATAGCGAGGCTATCACCGTCCCCCGTGGCGATCCAGACGCAGAGGTCAGGACGAGCCGTCTTGAGCCCCGTAGCGATGGCTGCGGCACGACCATGGATCGTATGGAAGCCATAGGCATTGATGTAGTAAGGCAGACGCGAGGAGCAGCCGATCCCCGAGATCACGGCGGTCTGCTCCGTCGTCACCCCTACATCGGCCATAGCCTTCTGTAGCGTCGCCAGCACGCCGTGGTCACCACAGCCTGGGCACCAGCGTACGTACTGGTCGCTCTTGAAGCTCTTAGCATCGAGCTTGACGGCATTTGCATTCGTATCCATGATCTTACTCCTCGATTAGCTTGATGAATTCTTCGATGAGGTGCGAGAGCACTAAGGGCTGTCCAGTCACCTCGTTGTACTGACGTGGGGCGAAGCCTGGGATCAGGCCGCGCAGGTAGCGGGCGAACTGTCCCAGGTTCTGCTCAGCGACGATGACCTTCTTGTAGCGCAGCAGCAGCTCAGCGGCATTGCTAGGTAGCGGGTTGATGAAGCTGAAGTGCAGGTGGGCGATCTTGTAGCCGCGCTCACGCACCTTATGCGTTGCCTCGTAGAGGTGCCCGTAGGTGCCCCCCCAGCCGACGACGAGGACCTCGGCGTCCTGATCCCCCTCTACCTCCAGCAGCGGGATGCTGTTGGCGATATAGTCGACCTTGGCCTGACGGGTAGCGACCATGAGGGCGTGGTTAGCCCCGTCGGTACTGATGGCGCTCGTCTTGTAGTTCTTCTCCAGTCCCCCGAGTCGATGCTCGAAGCCTGGGGTACCAGGTACGGCCCAGTAGCGCACATGGGTCTCCTCATTGCGCAGGTAGGGACGCCAGTTCTCTGTCCCCTCGGGTAGCTGGTCGACGTACTGAGGCTTGATATCGGGGAGGGTATCGGCCTCGGGAATACGCCAGGCACTGGAGCCGTTGGCGATGAAGGAGTCCGTCAGCAGGATGACGGGGGTCATGTGCTCGAGGGCGAGCTTGGCTGCCCAATAGGCGTAGAGGAAGCAGGTATCAGGCGTCGTAGCCGCGACGACGGGCAGCGGAGCCTCCCCATTGCGTCCGTAGAGCGCCTGCATGAGGTCGGTCTGCTCGCTCTTGGTAGGCAGCCCCGTAGAGGGTCCCCCACGCTGGACGTCGATGATGACCAGCGGCAGCTCGGCCATCACAGCCAGCCCGATCGCCTCGCCCTTGAGCGCAAGGCCTGGGCCAGAGGTCGTCGTCACGGCGAGGTCACCGCCGAAGGCCGCACCGATAGCGGTACAGATCCCCGCGATCTCATCCTCTGCCTGCACGGTCTTTACCCCAAGCGCCTTATGCTTGGCTAGCTCGTGGAGGATGTCCGTCGCAGGAGTGATGGGATAGCTCCCGAGGAAGAGCTCCAGCCTGGCACGCTCGCTAGCTGCGATGAGGCCATAGGCGGTAGCCTTATTCCCATTGATATCGAGGTAGCGGCCTGGAGTAGGCTTCTGCGTCTCGATACGAAAGATGCTTGCCGAGGCGTGTGTATTAGCCCCGAAGTCGAAGCCGTGGTTGAGCGAGGCCTTATTGGCATCGCGCAGCTGGGGCTTCTTGGCGAACTTGCGGTCGAGGAAGGCCTCAGCTGGGCCCAGTGGACGATCACAGAGCCAGCAGATGAGCCCTAGAGCGAACATGTTCTTACATCTCAGGGCGCTCTTGGCATCAAGACCGAAGTCCTTGAGCCCCTCCTTCACTACCGAGGAGATAGGCGCAGGGATGATCTGCTGGGTACGTAGCCCGAGCTCCTCGAAGGGATCCTCGGTCTGGAACTCGGCCTTGCGCAGGTCATTGGCAGCGAAGGAATCGGTATCGATGATGATGATCGAGTCCTTCTTGAGGTAGCCCACGCTGACCTTGAGGGCCGCGGGGTTCATCGCCACGAGGATATCAGCGCGCTCCCCTGGGGTACGCACCGCTCGCGAGCCGATCTGTACTTGGTAGCCGGAGACCCCACTCAGCGTACCCTGTGGGGCACGTATCTCAGCTGGGAAGTCTGGGAAGGTCGAGATGGTGTTCCCCGTCATGGCAGAGAGGTCAGAGAAGATCGTCCCCGTCAGCTGCATACCATCACCCGAGTCTCCTGAGAATCGGATGACGATGTCCTTGAGCGTCTTGACCGCTTTCTGTTCGTCCATAGTCTTAAACTAACTATATAATAATGTGTATGTCACAGCAAGTCGGCCGCGAGGGACTCCCCACGGGTCTTGCCCATAGGTCGTAGCACCGTTGAACACCGTTTGATAAGTGATAGAGGTCGCTTTGCTCTAACAGCTAAGTAGCTTTATTGCTTGTCACAAAGCTAAGGAATAAACTAGAGTTAGCAAAATGCCAAGAAGCCTAGAGTCTTGACCTCAGCAATCTCATCCCGGCTCTACCCTACGAAGCGCACCGCTCTACCCTATTTACGGCAGATTCCCTCCCTTGAGGGCCGCATATCGCTCAAAACTTGACATTCTGCCACCGACATATTCGGATCAAGTAGCCAAACCCTCCAGAAGGCCAACTAAGCTCACCCTCCGCAGCCTTCCCATCAGCTACCCTTCAGGCAAGTACGACTAGTCTCGCAAGCGAGTAAATCACAGGCCTTCATCGAGTCCGCAGCCCTCCCTCGGCGAGCCCCGAGCAGTGTTGGGGCGATCTTCCACCAAGGGCTTAGCAAAGCCCAAGCAGGGTCTCAGCGAGATTTATTATATAACTTCTGCTCGTCCCCCTTATCCATCAGCGCGCTGACTGATAAGTCTCAGCTCCATTTCTTATATTACTTTCCTCGGCTTCAGTTAGCCCTCAGCGCGACGAGGCTTATCCCTGAGCGCCCTCACTTCTACCCCTAAATCTGCCCTCCGAAGGAGGAAGAGTGCGGGCGGACTTACTGCTCCAGTTCCTGACATCTTTCTACTGTTCTGCCTACTTCAGCCCCTAAACTTGCACAGCTACGAGACTTACGCTACCTTTGCAACTAGGCCGGGCTAGATGACGGTAAGTGTAGACATCGGCTAATAGCCTGATATCAAATCACCTTAAACTCTAGCATCGAAGCTCATTACGAACATGCGTACGGGAGATTTAGTAAGTGTCGTCTTTGCTAGCGCTGGCGCGCTAGTACTTTCTTGGGTTTTACTCAAGAAGGTGCTCCGTATTGCCTACGCGCGCAAGCTGTACGACCAACCGAACGAACGCAGCTCACACACGCTCCCCGTGCCTCGTCTCGGAGGCCTGAGCTTCCTCCCCAGCATTTTATTCGGTCTCACCCTAGCAGCTTTCCTCTCTCCCCTCCTCACAGGAGAGGTTCCCTTTGAGGTCAATTCGGAGTACCTACACCTGCTGCTAGCGACACTCATCCTCTACGTCACAGGGATCTTTGACGATCTATCGGGTCTAAAGGCGACCCTAAAGGCACCGATACAGATGCTCGCCGGCATCCTGCTGGTACTCAAGCTGCCCGCAGCTCCGCTTTCAGGCTTCGAGCCCCTCACACAGCTGCCGCATCTTCTGCAGATGGCGCTCCTCGTGGTAGCCGTGATGCTCGTCGTCAACGCCTTCAACCTCATCGATGGTCTGGATGGGCTCGCAGCGAGCTTCGTTGTCCTCTCGATGGGCTTCTACCTACTCCTCTTTAGCTGCCTAGGGACTGGAGCCCATAGCTGCATTGTAGTCTTTGCCTGCGCGGTGATCGCGACCCTTATACCCTTCCTATACTATAATGTATGGGGCAGGTCCACGAGCCAGACCAAGCTCTTCATGGGCGACACGGGCTCCCTGACGCTAGGCGCGATAGTCAGCTTCTTTTGGCTTCAGTCGCTGAGCCTGCCTGGCGAGGTCATCACGCGGCTAGACGTAGCCCCCCTGGCACTGGGTGCAGCACCGCTGCTACTCCCGATGTTCGACACGGCGCGCCTCTTCTTCCTGCGCATCTACAGGCACCGCAGCCCATTCTCTGCGGATCGCCATCATATACATCACTATCTGCTCGACCAGGGCTATTCGCAGGCCAAGACCCGCCTCATCATTCTGCTGAGCGCGGTACTCCTCGGGGTACTCCACCTAGTACTCCTCACGACTACGAACGTCTGGGCAACACTCATCCTAGACTACGTCGCCTACCTCGCCTTCGTCGGCGTCGTAGCCCGCAGGCTGCAGGCCGCCCAAAGATAGGGTACAAGGATAGATGACCCATCAAGGAATTAGAGTATATGGCATCCGAGCATAAGCGCATCGCGAAGAACACGCTGTACCTCTACCTGCGCATGATCTTGGTGCTTGGGGTCAGTTTGTATTCCTCCCGTGTATTGCTTCAGAGTCTAGGGGTGGTAGACTTGGGTATATACAATCTCATCGGGGGAATCATCGTATCCTTATCCTTCCTCAATTCCTCACTGGCTGGGGCCTCATCGCGCTTCATCACCTACGCATTGGGGGAGGGGATCGTGGAGAAGGTGCGGGCCTACTATGCAACTTTGCAATTCCTTCATCTTGCGCTTGCGATTCTTCTCTTAGTCGTCACGCAGCTCTTTGCCCACTACCTTGTTTACTCTATACTCGACATCCCTGTAGACCGAGCTGACACAGCTTTCTGGCTACTACAATGCTCTGCGATCTCTGCCGCAGTATCCATCATCGCGGTGCCAGACAACTCGCTAATCATGGCGCATGAGCGAATGGATATATATGCCTACATTGCCATCGGCGAGGCTATGCTTAAGCTCCTATCCGTCTGTCTACTTAGTTATCTTGACGCTGATCGACTCCTCTACTTTGGGGTCTTCACGCTCGTCTCCCAGATTATCATTCGGCTGGCATACCTCATTGTCTGCCGCTCCAAATTCAAACAGGAGCGAGCCAAACCAAGATACGACAAGGCTATCGGCAAGGAGGTTCTCGGCTTCGTAGGCTGGAATGCCTCAGGCAGCCTTTCCGTGATTGGCTACACTCAAGGCATCAATATTCTACTCAATCTCTTCTTCGGCCCAGTCGCTAATGCGGCCCGGGGGTTCGCTGTACAAATACAGGCAGCAGTAGAGAACATAATTTTAGGCTTCCAGACAGCTGTACGCCCACAAATTATCAAGCAATACGCCCTCGGCAACAAAGAAGAGGTGTATAAGCTCGTTCTTATATCCTCCAAATACGGCTTCTTCCTTACTCTTTTATTGGTCGCTCCTCTATTCACGTCAATAGAAGCCATACTCCGGCTATGGCTTGGAGAGGTCCCCCCTTATACGGTTGGAATGTCTGTCATGTTCCTCTGTGTTGAACTCGTCTCTCCTCTGAAGATCCCCCTCCTTACAGCAATACATGCTACGGGAAACATTCGGAGATTCCAGATCTTCGAAGGGGGCATACTTCTGCTTGTCATTCCAGCTGCGTATCTTTTACTCAAGTTCACTAGCATATCCCCCTCTCAAGTCATCGGAGTATATCTACTAGCAGAGTGCGTAGCCCAGCTCGTACGTCTATATATAGTAGCAACCCAGACGGGCCTTTCTATACGACGCTATCTATACTTTCTTTCCCCAATCGTAGGGGTATCCATGGTCTTGTTTGCACTGGGCTATGTACTCAGAGGATATATTACGGGGTCAGATTTGGTAGCTATTGGACTTCGGAGTCTTAGTGTGTCAGCACTAGGTATCCTTACAATCTATATGATTGGTCTCAGGAGAAATGAACGCAACCAAATTTTAGGGTTCATTAAGGCAAAATTATGGAAGCGCCCCAGCAAGCTGTAGTCTCTGTTATCGTCCCCGTATATAATGCTGCGGCCTATCTTAAGGAATGCATAGAGAGCGTCCTAGCACAGAGTCTTCCTACCTTCGAGTTGATTCTTATCGATGATGGAAGCCAAGATGATTCACTCGCGATCTGCCAAGAATATCAGCAAAAGGATTCTCGAGTAAAGGTCTTCTCTCAGGACAATGCAGGTCCTGGAGCCGCACGCAATAAAGGGATAGAGGTGGCATGTGCTCCGTGGCTATGCTTTGTTGATTCGGACGATGTTATAGGCCCCGACTATCTTAGGGCTTTCTGGGAGCAAGGGGCACTTGCCCCAACCACGCTCGTAATACAAGGGATGCAAGTCATGACTGAAGACTTGCAAACTCAGCTCTCGGTTTTGAAATACCCTAGAGAGACGATCACGATGGCTACAGCTCCCCAGTTGATTCCTCAATATAGGCTACTACACGCAGGGCATCCGGTACTTAAGCTCTTCAATACGAACCTCATCCATCAGTATGCTCTCTGCTTTGACGCAAGCATATCTTTTCATGAGGATCATTTATTTGTACTGAGCTACATGCAACATGTGGATAGGATACACCTATGCCCAGCCACCGAGTACTTATATAGACAGAGCTCTGGAAGCCTAACTCATAGACTCCATCCCTATACTGAGTCTGAACGTGCCCTCAAGTATCTAGACAAGTCTTTCAAAGACGTTTCGGAGCATTTCACTATTAAAAGTACTTCATACGAACGAGAGATTAACGCCTTTCTTTGTAGCACTCTTTTTCGCACAATTGCCTATGCTTATAGAGGAGCGGTGAGTAATCAAGAGAAGCTAGAGCTGCTCCGAAGATTAGCCGAATACAGGAAGAAGGTGACCTCCGCAGACATACGAAGACCTCTCTCTCTCCGTGTCATGCGCTGGATTTACTTATATCTTCCTAAGACCTTACAACACGTAATATTCAGCACTTTTTACTACCTTCGCTAAGAGGGTATTTTTCAAAGTTTCAAATTTCAACCATTATTTAGGAATCGTCATAATGAAAGCTTGTTTCCTCGGGCTAGGCTACATCGGCCTCCCCACTGCTATCATCGCAGCCAAGCATGGTGTTAAGGTCTGCGGTGTTGACATCAATCCCGACGTTGTCGCAAAGACCAACGCGGGGGAATTGCATATCGTAGAGCCTGGTCTACAGGAGCTTCTGCAGGAGGTCGTACGCACGGGACAGATGCATGCCCAGACAAGCCCTGAGGTTAGTGACGCGTACTTCATCGTCGTCCCCACCCCATTCAAGGGAGATCATGAGCCCGACATATCCTATGTAGAGGCTGCCACCCGCGCAGCACTCCCTCTCCTCAAGGAAGGAGACCTCTTTGTCATCGAGTCCACCTCTCCTGTAGGTACGACGGAGCTGATGGCTGAACTCATCTTCAGCCAACGCCCCGAACTCAAGGATAAGATTTACGTTGCTTATTGCCCCGAGCGTGTACTCCCAGGCAATGTGATCCACGAGTTGGTGCACAATGACCGTGTCATCGGAGGGGTCAATCCCGAGTCAACGGCTAAGGCACAGAGCTTCTATGCTCAGTTCGTCCAGGGCAAGCTGCACCCCACCAATGCCCGTACAGCAGAGATGTGCAAGCTGACGGAGAACGCTAGCCGCGATGCTCAGATCGCCTTCGCCAATGAGCTCTCGCTAATCTGCGACAAGGCTGGGATCAACGTATGGGAGCTCATTGAGCTAGCGAACAAGCACCCACGAGTCAACATCCTCCAGCCAGGCTGCGGCGTCGGTGGTCACTGCATCGCAGTAGACCCCTACTTCCTCACGGCTGCCTTCCCAGGTGAAAGCCAAATGATTGCGCTTGTACGTGAGCGCAATAACTACAAGCCAGTATGGTGCGCCGAGCGCATCCACAGCACGGCTCTAGAATTCGAGCTGAAGCATGGTCGCAAGCCTGTCATTGCACTGATGGGCCTCGCCTTCAAGCCCGACATCGACGACCTGCGTGAATCCCCAGCGATACACATCGTGGAGCAGGTACAGCGTGAACACCCCGAGCATCAGCTCCTCATCGTAGAGCCCAACGTCTCGAGCTACAAGGACTACACGCTCACGGACTATCGTGAGGCCTATCAGCGTGCCGACATCGTTGCCTTCCTGACAGCGCATGCACCTTTCAAGACCCTCACTCGCGACACCAACAAGATCGAGTTGGACTTCTGCGGAATAAGAAAGTAAATATTAGATTGAGTCTACTGGGTGGAACATACCAGAGGTATGTTCCACCCAATCATAAATATTAGTCATGTCGACTGTTATTTTCCTCCGACATAAGACGCTTGGGCAAAACAGTATTGAGGAGCTTGCCGCTTCGCTTCAGCAAGGGATAGGTCAAGTTGTTCTTAAAACCTTCCCTGCACCCAGTGTTAATATATGGGGTATGCTAAAGAACATTGTATTTGCAATAAAGCATGCTGGAGAGGTTAATCATCTGTCAGCTCCTGTAGAAAGCTATGTATTACCTTTCATAAGGGGAAAGAAGATTGTTACTTGGCATGATGTATCAACGGCATTGCAATCCCGATCTAGGCTCAAGAAATTTTTGCGTTTCAACGTCTCCATGCGCTGGCCTATGCGCTATGCAGACTTTATTGTAGCCATCTCTGAATCCACCCGGCGTGAACTTGAGAGCATCTACCCTCAAGGAGCAGCAAAGATTCGTGTCATTCCCAACTCCTATAATAGGCTCTTCACCTACACCCCCGCTCGATCTGCGTTTGAGATGCATTCCCCGGTGATACTGCATATAGGTACGGCCAAGCGCAAAAATCTAGAACGTGTAATTCCTGCGCTTGAGGGCATAGATTGTATCCTGCGTATTGTGGGGAGACTCTCTGCAGATCAGACCTTACTACTAGACAAACATCAGATATCTTTCACCCAAGAATCGGATGTGTCGCTAGAGCGTATCATCGAGCTGTATAGAGAATCCGATATTATCAGCTTCCCGTCACTGTATGAAGGCTTCGGTATGCCTATTATTGAGGCTGGAGCTATAGGACGCCCAGTCGTCAGCAGCCGAGCTGGCGCTATCCCTGAAATAGCACAGGACTCCGTATGCTATGTTGATCCAGAAGATATATCTAGTATACGCTCTGGTTTTCTACGTGTCATTCATGAGGAAAACTACCGAAAGGAACTGATAGAGAAGGGACGTTCGAACGCACAACGCTATAGCCCTGCCCATATGTGTTCCGCTTACGCAGATCTATATGAAAGCCTATCCAGATAATTTAGATTCAGGAATACCCAAGCGCTACCTCTATGTGGGAATTCTTATAACATTCCTTCTACAGGTCGCCTTACTTACCAATAACACTTTAGAGCCCCTCATTGTCATATGGCAGTTGGGAGGCATGCTTATTTTCTTAGCCTCACTCCATTTAGTCCAGAAGCTAAGCATCAATGCAGCCTTATTTTACATAGCGGCTTATCAGCTTGCGCTTTCTTTTATCTTACTACAGATCTTTGACTCAGAGCTTTCTCTAAAGTTCAATTTTGGCTCAGTTGACGCAGAGCTATATAATAAAATTGGTCTACAGGCTGCCCAGCTACCTCTAGCCAAGGTTTTCGACGTCATTGGATTCTATCTCGAAGATATTTCAGACCAAGGATATCCTCTATTTATCAGCATTTTGTATCGTATTGGGAATGGCGATACTGAATGGGTAAGGCTCTTCCTCTTGCTCCTTAATGTGGGGTTCCAGACCCTGACAGTCTACCTTATCTATGACATAGCCAAGATAGTAGGGCTACGGCACGGAGAGACTATGTGGATAATAGGACTCTGGGGACTTAATGGAGCATCTCTATATTTCAATGTATCCATGCTCAAGGAACCACTATTCCTTCTACTTTGTACAGCCGTCATGCACTCTATTTATAAGGTTAAATCTTCTGGAGGGATAATGTGGCATCTATCCGTAGTCCTATTCATAACCCTAACATGGTTCTTTAGGTACTATATGAGTCTTTTCTTTATCATTATCTACCTAGGCTATTGCTGGTTTCCTCGTATCTATAACAAGTATTTCGCAGTTGGTTGTATCACTGCGATGATTATCTGTATTGTGCTACCACAGATTCTTGGAAGCTATATTCCAGCAATTGATAGCGTCGTCAGTTCGAGTTCAGGTTTCTATCAAAGTAAAGGCTTAGCCTTCCGTATCTTCAGTATTCCCATTACTTTTTTAGGGCCAATACCCCGATTCTATAGTCCTTTATATGTGGTTGAGCAGTTCCTCTTCACATTCTCCATCCCCAAGTTCTTCTTATCTGGGTTAGCAATCTGGGGGGGAGTCAAGGCAATCCAAAACAAGGATTATCGCGTTTATCCACTAATCTCTATATTCCTATTTACAAGCTTGCTCCTTATAGTCTCACTACATATGCTTGACTATAGATACATCTACATTATACTCCCCTGCGCCTATATCCTCATGACGCTAGGAGCTCGACAGCGAACGAATCTGTATCCTATATACATGGCTGCGGCCACTGTCATTCTATTCTTGTTCAACATGCAGCTGTATTAAGCCCCAATCTTGAACTACCGCTACTTCACAGTACTATCAACGTATTTTAGCATTGAATCTCAATAACGTCTCTGAAGCAAGCCGTAAAAACTAGAGACAAATTACGCGATGAATTAATATGACACCCTTTAAGACACCCTTTAATCCATTCTCTCAAGTTCTTCATATAGGCACCAACTGTATAGGCCCCGGGGGCATAGCTGCCGTCATACGCATGTACAAAGACGCCAACCCTGGAGATTTTAACTTTATTCCGACCTCTCAAGGAGAGGGTCCCAAACTCAAGAAACTGTGGCTTTTTCTCCGCTCCCTTCCGATTTTCATATTTTACATGCTCTTTAGGGAGATTAAAGTGGTACATATTCACAGCTCCTCTCATCTATCCTTCTATCGGAAATCCCTCTATGTACTTTTAGCTAAGCTTTTTGGAAAAAAGGTAATCCTACATATTCATGGGGGATTCTTTGTCCCTTTCTATCAATCTCACAGATCTTATTGTAGTCGGGTATTTAAACTCGTAGATCGAGTACTGACTGTCTCTGATTATCTCCGAGAACAGCTTAAGCCTATGCTTCCTCAAGGCATAGCTCTACAAACCTGCTATAACCCTATTCCTGAGCCGAACCTAAGGACAGGATCTTGTGTCCCTGACTCCCCTGATAAGATACAGGTTCTATTCTTTGGAACCATGAATGAGAATAAAGGGATTATGAACATTCTAGACTGTCTAGCGGCGAATCGAGATACCCTAGCAAACCAAGTAGAGGTACACCTCTGCGGTGTGGGCCCCCTTCAGAGAATCGTTGATCAACGAGTACAGGACTCTCTTTCTGATTTTACGACCTACCACGGATGGGTTACAGGACCGCAAAAACAAGAGTTATTGAGGCAAGCTCAAATTTACCTCCAACCTTCAGAGTTTGAATCTTTAGGGATCGGTATTATGGAGGCGATGAGTTACGGATCTGCCATTGTAGCCTCAAATCGAGGAGGAATTCCTGAGCTCGTGAAGAACGATGTTAATGGTATACTTATCCCATCGCAGAGCTCAGAAGCCATCTACCAAGCACTCGTTCTTCTAGCGAAGGATAACGAGCGACGAATACGGTATGGGAATAATAGCAAAAAGCTAGCAGAACGATTCTACCTCCCCCAGATTATGCTACAACTTAAAGAAATCTATAGTTCTTTAATTGAAGGCGCTCTAATTAGCGGCACCCATTAAGTTTACTTCTATCTTAGCCACGATGAAGGTCATATCTATCTTATGCAATTTTCATGTCCGGGGAGGAGCCCAGAACGTATGTATACAACTCGCCCTGAAGCTGAATGAGGGTGAAGCAATTATTCTTACGGACACCCCGGTAGACCAAATACATCCTCATTATAGGTCCTTTGAGCGCCTAACCTTTATCCCTCTTTCTTGGGGAGCACTCAGAAGGTATTCTCAGATCGAAGATGTTGTCTTTCTCTCGCATCATCGCAAATATACCTCCTTCCTCCTACCCTTTCTCTATCTGCTGAGACGTAAAGGCCGGCTTATTCATGTCGCACACAGCACGTTTTCGTCTCTCAAGTCATTGAGCTTTTTCCCTAAGCATATCATTGCTGTATCGAATACAGTCAAGGACAATCTCATTAACTACTTTGGGGTAGCTGAGCGGCGGGTACGTGTGATATATAATGGACTTCCAGATCTTACCCTATTACCACATAAGAAAGAAACCTCAACAACTATCAAAATTCTTTTCCCAGCCCGTATTGATCCTGGGAAGCAACAGTTACGTTTAGTCAAAGAGTTAGCAACAATACTTCCCTCACATATAGTCCTTCATTTCGCAGGGGTAGGTCCAGACTATGATGCTCTCAAAGAAGCTATTGCACCCTATCATAACATAAAGGCCCTCGGTTTTGTGAATGTCCAAGAACTTCTCCCTGATTATGACTATGTAATGCTCTTTTCTCTAAATGAAGGCCTCGGATTGTCTCTGATCGAAGGCCTACGGGCGGCTCGACCTATATTGACTGGTAGCATCCCCGTATTTCGAGAAATTAATGAGGATCAAATCACAGGATTTATATATAAGGATTTTGAGGATCTCAAAGCCCGCATAGGAGAGCTCCCTCCCCCTGAATCCGATCAGTACCAAGTTCTTTCTCGTAATGCGAGAGAGAGATATCTTCAGCTCTTCAGGGAAGAGGATATGATAGCCGCCTATAAGGCTACCCTAGAGGAAATCATCCAGGACAATTAATTCATCGCGGCATGATAATTACCACACTCAGACATCATTTGAGGAGGGCAATTCTATGGGCTCACCATATTACCCTTACTCGTATCTATAAGATGGACATACACCCTTCAGCCAGTATATCTTTCGGGGCAATCTTAGATAGAGCGAATCCTCACGGAGTACACATTGGAGCAGACTCTTATGTTGCCTCAGGAGCCCTTATTCTGGCCCATAACTATGTTTATGCAAGTCATGGAGAGACACACATAGGAGAGCGCTGTTTCATCGGAGCAAATGCCATCATCATGTGTGGTGTGACCATTGGAGACGAAGTCATTGTGGGTGCGGGCGCTGTTGTTACCAAAGATGTACCCTCTCATTCAATAATTGGAGGAAACCCAGCGCGGATTATCAGGTCTAACATACGGACAAAACGATTCGGACAACTCGTACAATGAAAATCTCACCAATACTGCTTAACGGTGTAGCCGTCTACCCCTTCCGATCGACAGAAGAGCTACTTGACCACACTCTTCAGCATCCTGGAATCCTAGTCGCAGTCAATGCAGAGAAAATACTTCATGCAACAGACGAGACGCGTGCCATTATTAATTCTGGTATCGGTTACTGTGATGGGATCGGAGCCGTTATGGCTCTTAAACGTAAAGGGTATCCTGACGTCATTAAGATCGCGGGGTGCGATCTCTGGCTTGAGATCATCGCACGAACTTACACCTCCAAGAGCATCTACCTTGTAGGAGCAAAGCCAGAAGTAATCAAGGAAACAGTCACCAAGCTCCAGCACGAATACCCAGGCCTCCAGATTAGGGGCTACCGAGATGGCTACATTAAGAAAGAGGACGAGAATGCTCTTCTCCAAGACATTGCGGCGAAAAAACCAGACCTAGTCTTTGTGGCTATGGGCTCACCTCGACAAGAATACCTGATGCAACGCATGCAACAACAGCATCCGGAGGCAATCTATCAGGGTCTCGGAGGGAGCTTTGATGTCTATACGGGGCACGTCGAACGAGCCCCTCAATGGTGGATTGATCATAAACTAGAGTTTGCCTATCGCCTATTGAAACAGCCCACTCGCATCAAGCGGCAAATACACCTTATTCGCTTCCTTTTTTTACTCATTACCAATCGTATTTAAAGCCCCATAACTATGCCACGCAAGATTATGTTGGTCTTCGGGACGCGCCCCGAAGCCATCAAAGTAGCCCCACTCATACTCCAATTGCAGCAGCATAAGGAGGACTTCGAAACCATCGTTTGCACTACGGGACAGCATCGTGATATGCTCCGCTCCGTAATGGATGTATTCGGCTTGACTGCTGACTACGACCTTGACATCATGCAGCAGGGGCAGGATCTCTACGACGTCACCTGCCGAGTACTTATGCGCATGAGAGAGGTTCTTAAGGAAGCCCAGCCCGATATCGTCCTCGTACACGGCGATACGACTACTAGTACCGCAGCTGCATTGGCTGCCTTCTATCAGCATATACCTGTTGGTCATATCGAGGCAGGTCTACGTACCCATGATATATATAGCCCTTGGCCAGAAGAGCTCAATCGTCAACTCACAGGACGTATCGCTCACCTACATTTTGCTCCTACAGCAAAAAGTAAAGAATACCTCCTTGCAGAGAATATCGACGAGACGCAGATATTCGTCACGGGGAACACAGTCATTGATGCTCTACAGTGGGTTCGCCGATATTTAGGAGACAACCCTACCTTCAAGCAAAACCTACATAGGGAGCTCTGTTCTCTAGGCTACGATACCCAGCGCCTCATAGATACAGGTCGACGTATGGTGCTCATCACAGGACATCGAAGGGAGAACTTTGGAGATGGCTTTATCCAAATCTGCAGTGCAATCCGTGACCTTCGCGCGCGTTATCCTGAGGTAGACTTCATCTACCCCATGCATCTTAACCCCAATGTACGCCAGCCAATCCATGAGGTCTTCGGTGAGGATCTCTCAGTGTATCCCAACCTATTCTTCCTTGAACCGCTAGAATATATGGGCTTCGTCTATCTGATGCAGTATGCGGATATCGTACTCACCGACAGTGGTGGAATCCAAGAGGAAGCTCCAGGTCTTGGTAAGCCTGTATTAGTCATGCGTGATACGACAGAGCGCCCGGAAGCTGTAGAGTCTGGTACAGTTCGTCTCGTCGGGACAGACTACGATTGCATTGTTAAGGGCGTCTCTGACCTCCTTGAGGATGCAGAGCTATATGCCAGGATGAGCCAAGCGGTCAACCCCTATGGAGATGGACACGCCTCTGAGCGTATCATTGAGGTACTAAGGACCTCTTCCTACTAAACATCCCAAGCTATGAATATCGCAATCGTTGGTACTGGCTACGTCGGGCTCGTCACGGGCACGTGCTTCGCTGAGATGGGCGTCGACGTGACCTGCGTCGACGTCGATGCGGCGAAGATCGAGGCGCTGCGTCAGGGACACATCCCCATCTACGAGCCTGGGCTCGAGGAGATGGTGCTGCGCAATGTCGAGGCTGGCCGCCTGCACTTCACCACTGAGCTCACCAGCTGCCTGCAGGACGTGGAGGTCGTCTTCTCCGCCGTCGGCACGCCGCCCGACGAAGATGGGGCGGCGGACCTGCGCTACGTCCTTGAGGTCGCCCGCACCTTTGGTCAGCATATCAATCGCTACACCATCCTCGTCACCAAGTCCACCGTGCCCGTCGGGACGGCGCAGCGTGTCAAGGAGGTCATCCAGGAGGAGCTCGCCCGCCGCGGCGTGGCCGTCCCCTTCGACGTCGCCTCCAACCCCGAGTTCCTCAAGGAAGGGGCTGCCATCCGCGACTTCATGTCGCCCGACCGCGTGGTCATCGGTACCGAGAGCCCGCGCGTGGAGAAGATCATGAGCCGCCTCTACAAGCCCTTTCTCCTGCAGCGCGAGCGTATCATCTTCACCGACATCGCTTCGGCCGAGATGATCAAGTACGCCTCCAATGCCATGCTCGCCACACGTATCTCCTTCATGAACGATATCGCCAACCTCTGCGAACTCGTCGGGGCGGATGTCAACATGGTGCGCCGCGGCATCGGCAGCGATACGCGCATCGGGCGCAAGTTCCTCTACCCAGGCTGCGGCTACGGTGGCTCTTGCTTCCCCAAGGACGTCAAGGCGCTCATCCAGACCGCCCAGCGCGCAGGCTACCCCATGGAGGTGCTCCAGGCGGTGGATCGAGTGAACGAGCGGCAGAAGGGGATCCTCTTCGAGAAGCTCCTACGCCACTTCGACGGCAACCTCAAGGGACGCGTGGTGGCGCTCTGGGGACTGTCCTTCAAGCCCGAGACCGACGACATGCGCGAGGCACCTGCCCTCGTGCTCATCGAGCGCCTCCTGGAGGCAGGCTGCCGCGTGCAGGTCTACGACCCCATAGCTATGGACGAGGCACGCCGCCGCCTGGGCGATCGCGTCAGCTACTGCCGTGACATGTACGAGGCCGCTGTCGATGCCGATGCACTGATGCTCGTGACCGAGTGGAAGGAGTTCCGCCTGCCGAGCTTCAACGTCCTCAAGCGCACCATGCGCACGCCCCTCATCCTCGACGGGCGCAACATCTACGACAAGGAGCAGCTGCAGGAGCAGGGCTTCGTCTACTACAAGATCGGCTAAGGGTACTCCCCTACTTAGCCTCCCCCAAGCACAAGCGCTGTAGGTGTGCTACGCTCTCTCGGAGCAGCACGCCTACAGCGCTTCGCTTTTATCCCTAGGCTAGTCTCGCGACAGCCGCATGCTTGGACAGCGACGACAAAATGCAAGCCCCACGATAGCGAGGAGATCCTCCTATCGTGGGGCTTTGCTTGTCAGAGCCTCGCTACAGACTAAGCTGAGGCAAGGTGAGGGGAAGGCCTACTTATCGGCAGGGATCTCCTTGAGGACCTCGAGGAGGTGACGCCACCAGAGGTCTACCGTCTTGATCTCGATGCGCTCAGCGGGCGAATGGACGTCACGCAGCGTGGGACCGAAGGAGACCATATCGAGGTCGGGATAGACGTCGAGGATCAGGCCGCACTCCAGACCAGCGTGGATGGCCTTGACCGCTGCTTCCTTGCCGAAGAGCTTGCGGTAGGCATCCGCCGAAGCCTTGAGGATAGCCGACTCGGGGTTCGGCTTCCAGCCTGGATAGGCGTCGGTGAGGGCTACCTGAGCTCCGCCGAGCTCGAAGGCCGAAGCGACCATCTCGCTCGCACTGTCGCGTAGGCTCGTCGTAGAGCTGCGCTGACTCGTAGTGACGACGATCTTGCCGTCGCGCTGCTTGATGGAGGCGAGGTTATTGGAGGTCTCTACGAGGTCCTCCATCTCGTGGCTCATACCGAGGACACCGTGGGGGCAAGCGTAGAGCGAGCGCACCAGACCGTGCTTGGTCTTGTCGTCGATGACCTGGCTGGGGGCAGCAGCCTCCGTGAGCTCGAGGCGGACTTTAGGATCGACGCGCTTGAGCTCTGCCTGGACGTTCTTGAAGAGCGTCTCGAGGAGCTGCTCAGCCTTAGCCTTGTCCTCGGGGCGTACACCGATGACGGCGTGTGCCTCGCGGGGGATGGCGTTGTGGAGGTTCCCCCCAGCGATCTCGGCCAGCGACCAGCTACCCAGCTCGCGCTCTAGGCTATAGAGGTAGCGGGTGAGGATCTTATTGGCATTGCCGAGACCACAGTGGATCTCGCCGCCCGAGTGACCACCCTTGAGGCCAGAGACCGCAGCGCGCAGCCATACGAGGCCTGCAGGAGCGGGCTGCCACTGAGGGCTGAAGGTAGCTTCAAGCCCCTTACCACCGGCGCAGCCGATGAAGAGCTCGCCCTCGTCCTCACTGTCGAGGTTGATGAGGATCTTACCGGTGAGGAAGCCGGGCTTGAGCTCGAAGGCACCCGTCATACCCGTCTCTTCGTCTACGGTGAAGAGGGCTTCGATGGGGCCATGCTCTAGATCCGTGGAGGCGAGCAGCGCCAGCTGAGCAGCGCAGCCGATACCATTGTCCGCGCCGAGAGTCGTGCCGTCGGCGTGCAGCCACTCCCCGTCGATGATCGTACGGATAGGATCGTTGTCGAAGTCATGCTGCGTGCCAGCGTTCTTCTCACAGACCATGTCGACATGGCTCTGGAGGATGACCTTGACGCGATCTTCGTATCCTGGGGTGGCGGGCTTGATCATGACGATGTTGCCGACATGATCCTTCTTATACTCGATGCCATGCTCCTTGGCGAACTTCTCCAGATAAGCAATGATCTTACCTTCCTTCTTCGAGGGGCGGGGGACTTGTGTGATCTCATGGAAGTACTTCCATACGATCTTGGGGTTCAGTTCTGTAATCTCCATTGTACTTACTGTTATGTGTTAATGATGCGTACGTGTCACAGACTAGAGGACAGCTGGGCGGAGGCGCCCTAGCTACGGGCAGAGGTGCGCTACGCTAGGTAGCACAAAAACTCGTAACTTTGTCCACAGCAAATATAAAGATAATATAGTAAACTAATGATGGCACTCATCCTCGTCTCACTCCTCATCGTGGCGATCGCTGTGCTCCTACTCTCGGTACGCATCATTCTACAGCGAGGAGGCCGCTTCCCCAACACCCACGTCGGGGGTAGCAAGGCGATGCAGGCACGTGGCATCTCCTGCCACACCTCTCAGCACAAGGAGGCCCAGCAGCGCCGCTCGCTCGCCGAGCGCGTCGCCCAGCAGGACTAGGCCCCTCATCCCATACGCAACAGAATTAATCCCAGATACATCACTTATGACAAAGAAAAGTCTCGTAGGCTTTGCTTCGCTGACGCTAGCGCTTGCCTCCGTCCTCAGCCTCCCCTCCTGTCAGGATAAGGCGCAGAAGTCCGCTCCTGCCACTGCCGCCGAGGTACAGGCTACAGGTCTGCCCATCGCCCTGGTCCGTATGGACTCGGTCACCTCCCAGTACAAGTACGCCCAGGAGGTCAAGGCCGCACTAGAGAAGGATGCCCAGGAGCATCAGATGCGCCTACAGAGCAAGGGAGCTGCCCTACAGAAGGCCGCTGCCGACTTCGAGCGTCGCATGCGTATCAACGCCTTCGTCTCGGCCGAAGCACAGCAGAGCGAGCAGCAGAAGCTCATCCGTATGCAGCAGGAGGGAGAGGCCCTCGGCGCTCAGCTCTCCCAGCAGCTGGCGATGAAGCAGCAGCTCATGCTCGAGGATATGATGAAGGAGCTACGCGCCCAGCTGAAGGAGTACAACAAGGATGGCCGCTACAAGCTCGTCCTCACGCAGGTCGGGGATAACGTGCTCTACGCTGAGGAGGCACTGGACATCACCGACGACTTCATCAAGTATCTCAACGAGCACTACACCGCAGGCAAGGCTACGGCTGCCAAGGCTGACTCTACGAGCAAGAAGTAAGACAGATACGCCCACGAGCGTCCACGAGCTACCTCGCAGCTCGACTTAAGATAAGGGACAAGCCCAGGCTACCAGCTGGTAGCCTGGGCTTGTCCCTTTATCGCTTGATATAGCCGCACGCTTGGCGCGGAGCTTTGCCTCAGTAGGGCGGGCGGGTGACTAGAAGCCTCAGCACCGAGGCGCGAGGCTAGTCCTCCTTGGGCGCGGCGCCGTACTCCATCAGGTAGGCCTTGATGAAGCCATCGATCTCGCCGTCCATCACCGCCGTGACATTGGAGGTCTGGTAGCCCGTGCGGTGGTCCTTGACGCGGCGGTCATCGAAGACATAGCTGCGTATCTGTGCCCCCCACTCGATCTTCTTCTTCCCAGCCTCGACCTCGGCCTGTGCCCTACGGCGACGCTCCAGCTCCTTGTCGTAGAGCTGTGAACGCAGCAGGCGCAGGGCGTTCTCTCTATTGTCCGTCTGGCTGCGCGTCTCGGTATTCTCGATGATCAGCTCCTCCTCTACGCCCGTCTCGGGGTCGGTATAGCGGTAGCGCAGGCGTACGCCAGTCTCGACCTTATTGACATTCTGCCCCCCTGCGCCACTGGAGCGGAAGGTATCCCAGCTCATCAGGGCGGGATTGACCTCCACCTCGATGCTGTCATCGACCAGGGGTACGACGAAGACGGAGGCAAAGCTGGTCATACGCTTACCCTGCGCATTGTAGGGCGAGATACGCACCAGTCGGTGTACGCCCGTCTCACTCTTGAGGAAGCCGTAGGCCTGATCGCCCTCGACCTGCATGGTCATGGTCTTGATGCCTGCCTCATCGCCATCCTGCCAGTTGGTGATGGTCGTCTTGTAGCCCTGCCTATCGCACCAGCGGCTGTACATGCGTGCCAGCATCGAGGCCCAGTCCTGGCTCTCGGTGCCGCCCGCCCCTGCATTGATCTTGAGCACCGCGCCGAGGCTGTCCTCCTCCGAGCGAAGCATGTTCTTCAGCTCGACCTCCTCGAGGAGGGCCACGGCCGCTGCGCAGGCCGCATCTACCTCCTCCTCAGTGGTGATCTCCTCTCGGTAGTACTCTAGGGCGAGGCTCACCTCGTCCACGAGGCGCTCTACCTCGTCGTAGTAGCCTATCCAGCGGCGCAGCTCGCCTACACGGCGCATCTGCACCTCGGCACGACTACGGTCCTCCCAGAAGGCAGGGTCGGCCGTGCGCAGCTCTTCTTCCTCGAGCTCTATACGTCGGCTATCGATGTCAAAGGTACCTCCTCAGCGCGAGCTTGCGCTCCAGCAGGTCATTGAGCTGGTCTGTCGTTATCATACGTCTGTGATGTATGGGATGGGTAAAGTAGTTATCTATTAGGGAAGGAGCGAAGTCCTACACCGAGCGCAAAGATACGACAGCCCTCCGAAAGAGCCGCCGAAGCCCTGTCCCCCGCAGCCCTCACAGGAGGGGTAAGCGCCTCCCAGCCTACTGGAGACAAACTCCGAGCTAAGGGGGAGCGAGTAAAGTAATATAATATAATATAATAATTGGCGCTGATGGACGTCAGTCAGCGTGCTGACTGACGTCCATCAGGAGCAAAAGTGATATAAGAAATGTCGCCGAGGGTCTGCTGTGGGCGTGTCCAGGGGCTTGTGCGAGCGCTGCGAGGGACTAGTGGAAGCGCGCTGAGGGACTACCCTGCGCCAGGTCAGATACTAGGATGAGGGAACTAAGGCAAGGCTATTCCCTCGATGAGCAAGCGCCTAGAGCAAGCCAAGGGGAGGACTTCGGAGGGCGCGAAGGACTTCGGCGGCTATTCCACCCTAGGACGGCACTGAGCTACGAAGGAAGGGAAGCGCTCCTTCGCCTTAGGGCACGGGAGAGCGGGCGCTGCAGCCCAGTGGGTGGGGAGCTTGTGCTGGAGGAGACAGCGGAGGGAGGTAAGCTATTTTTCCGTATTTTAGCGGTATATATTATGCCTTATTATAGCCTCATCCCAAGGGGCAGATGACAAGAATGCAAGACAAGGACGACCAGCAGCAAGGCTGGCTAAAGGACAAGCTCACCCGCTGCAGACGATGGCTCTACGGCCACCGCACGGCACTCATCCTCCTCCCTGGGCCGCTCATCGTGGTCTGGATCCTAGGCACCTCCAATAAGTACAGCATCGGCGCCTACATCGAGCATCGCGCGCGTATGCAGCAGGTACAGCAGAGCTATCAGTACTACCAAGAGCGCTACCGCAGCGATAGTCTGCGCCTCAATGATGTGCGTACCAGCGTGGAGCATATCGAACATATCGCCCGCGAACAGTATTATATGCGTACCCCTGGTGAGGAGATCTTCCTCATCACGCCACAGGCCGAGCTCGCCGACACCACGGCACACTAGCCCGACTAAGTACAGTATCCGAGGGTGCTAGCCTCATACCCGTCAATGAACATCAAGTATAAGTATCTCTACATCGTCAGCCTACTGCTGCTCCTCTCGGGGGCGGCCCTGCAGCTGACGGGGCACTTCGTCTTCGACCTGTGCTATGCGCTGGGGGCGGTAGGCTACCTAGTCTACTACCTCGTAGCCCCCGAGCGAGACGCGCCCCAAGTCATACGCCGGGTCGCTCGCATGGGCGTCTTCTCTGGCCTGCTCTTCGGGCTGTCGGCTGTCGCGCGCTTTGGGGTCTTCGATGCCTATGGGCAGAACGCCTGGCTCCTCTTCCTCGCCCTCGGCCTGGTCTATATGATCTACGGCAATGTCTTGCTCTACCTAGATGAAAAGAAGCATGGAAAAAAGAACTAAGCCCCAGCCTCCCGCAGGCCCTGAGCGCATCAGCGTACCGGGCAGCCGCGGCAAGAGCCTCCTGCGCCTACGCGTCAGTGAGGATACGACCCTACTGCCCTTCCTCCTGCAGGCCCTGAGCGACAAGAGCCGCACCACGGTCAAGCAGCTCCTACACGACCGCTTCATCGCCATCGGCAACGAGCCGACGACGCAGTTCGACGCGCCGCTCAAGGCTGGGGACATCGTGCAGGTACACCCCGCACCGCTGCCCAAGCAGCTCCACCACACCCAGCTCAACGTCCTCTATCAGGATGAGTGGCTGGTGGTCGTGTACAAGGATGCAGGCCTCCCCACGGTAGCCAGCGGCGAGGAGAAGGACAAGACGGTACTGCGCCTGCTGTCCGAGCACCTCAAGAGCTTCAACCCCCTAGCGAAGGTCTACCACGTCAACCGTCTGGATAAGGACTCGGCGGGTATCGTCGTCTTCGCCAAGAGCAAGGAGCTGCAGCAGGAGCTGAGTGAGCACTGGGGGCGCTACGTCCGCCATCAGCACTTCACCGCTGTCGTCGAGGGACACCTGAGCCCCGAGCAAGGCACCCTGACGCCCCCTGCCCCAGAGGAGGACACGAAGGGCAAGAAGGGACTTCGCACCAAGAAGCGCACCAAGGGCTCGGATGAGGAGCAGCTCAGTCAGGCAGGCCTCGCCAGCTACCGCGTCCTCAGCGCCAGCCCCGAGCGTAGCCTCGTGAGCATCGAGCTCCTGAAGGGGCGCAACAACAAGCTGCGCCGCCAGTTCGCCGCCCTACGCTGTCCCATCGTCGGCGACTGGCGTAGCGGTTCGACCGAGGCCGAGCTGGGGCGTGTAGCCCTCGAGGGGACGCACCTCACGCTCACGCACCCCGTGACGCGGCAGGAGCTGGACTTCCGTCGCCCCATCCCCCCACTCTTCCGCAAGCTCCTGCGCTCCCTCGGCCGCCTCGACAGCCCCAAGGGCAAGCGTCCCGCCAAGCCTAGCCCCAGCAGAGCCAGCTCCAGCAAGGGCCCTTCGGCCAAAGGCACCCCGACGAAAGCCCGCAGATAAGATCCACCACCCTAGGAGATAGACAGCTATGAATATCCTATCCGTACAGCATCTAGCCCGCAGGCTAGCCACCACCCTACTGCTCCCCGTAGCGCTCCTCCTCACGAGCCTAGGAGGGCAGGCACAGATCGCACGCGACGCCGTCAGCTGGTCGCACTCCGTAGAGGACAAGTCCCCGACGGAGAAGGTCTTCGTCTTTACTGCCAAGCTCAAGGGCGACTGGCACCTCTACGGCACGGAGCTCCCCAGCGGAGGCCCCACACCCACGACCCTCATCGTGGACAAGATCGCGGGGGCCCAGCTCGTCGGCAAGCTCACGCCGAGCCGCGAGCCTATAGAGAAGCACGATCCCAACTTCGACATGCTGCTCCGCTTCTACGCTGGAGAGGTGAGCTTCCGCCAGACCCTACGCATCACCGACCCCAAGGCCTTCGCCTTCTCGGGAGCGATGCGCTATATGGCCTGCAATGACGACCAGTGCCTCCCGCCAGCGAACTGGACCTTCGACATCGCACTCAAGGAACTGGGTAAGGTCACCGCAGCGAAGACAGGCGCCGATCAGTCCCAGCCAAGGCGCACCAGCAAGGGACGTAAGTAACACACAGCTAAACGATAATAAACACACAGATGAAGATCCCATCCTCACGCCATCTAGCCCGCCGGCTAGGTGCCCTGCTCCTGCCTCTAGCCCTGCTCCTGACGAGCCTCGGGGCCAAGGCACAGATCATACGCGACGCCGTCAGCTGGTCGCACTCTGTAGAGGACAAGTCCCCGACGGAGAAGGTCATCGTCTTCTCGGCGACCATCAAGGGCGACTGGCATCTCTACGGTACCGAGCTCCCCAGCGGGGGCCCCACCCCTACGAGCCTCATCGTAGACAAGATCGCGGGCGCCCAGCTCGTGGGCAAGCTCACGGCTAGCAAGAAGCCCATCGAGAAGCATGACCCGAACTTCGACATGACGCTGCGCTTCTATTCGGGCCAGGTCAGCTTCCGCCAGACCCTACGCATCACCGACCCTAAGGCCTTTGCCTTCTCTGGGGCTATCCGCTATATGGTCTGCAATGACGAGCAGTGCCTCCCGCCCACCAACTGGGACTTCACTATCGCCCTCAAGGAGCTAGGCAAGGTCGCAGCTGCCCCCGCAGCCGAGCAGACCGAGGCTAAGGCCGAGGCCACTCCTACCGCCGAGGTCGCTCAGCCCCTCACGGTAGACAGCACCCAGCAGGCTGCCGACAGCGCCGCTGTAGCCCCTGCCGAGCCCTCCAATGCCGCCAGCGCCCTCTGGACGCCCGTCATCTCCGAGCTCAAGGCCTATGGAGACCGCGCCCTCAGCGGGGCGGACTCGGGTCTGCTGATGCTCTTCTTCGCAGGCTTCGTAGGGGGACTCGTCGCCCTTGTGACGCCCTGCGTCTGGCCTATGATCCCCATGACGGTGAGCTTCTTCCTCAAGCGCAGCCAGGACCGCAAGAAGGGCATCCGCGACGCCGCCATCTACGGACTGGCGATCATCGTCATCTATCTGGCGCTCGGCCTCTCGGTATCGGCGCTCTTCGGTGCTGATGCGCTGAACAACCTAGCGACCAATGCTTACTTCAACATCTTCTTCTTCCTGCTGCTGGTCGTCTTCGCAGCGTCCTTCTTCGGCGCCTTCGAGATCGTCTTGCCCGCCTCCTGGACGACGAAGATGGACCAGAAGGCCGACAGCGCTACGGGGCTGGTGAGCATCTTCTTCATGGCCTTCACCCTCGCGTTGGTCTCCTTCTCCTGCACGGGCCCCATCATCGGGACGCTGCTGGTGCAGGCTGCTACCTCGAGCTCGGGCTTCCTAGCACCCGCTGTGGGGATGTTCGGCTTCGCCCTCGCCCTTGCTCTGCCCTTCACCCTATTCGCCATCTTCCCAGGGCTGCTGCAGTCCATGCCTAAGAGCGGCGGCTGGATGAACTCCGTGAAGGTCGTCCTGGCCTTCATCGAGCTAGCGCTGGCACTGAAGTTCCTCTCCATCGCGGACCTTGCCTACGGCTGGCATATCCTCGACCGCGAGGTCTTCCTCTCGCTCTGGATCGTCATCTTCATCCTGCTCGGGCTCTATCTGCTGGGTAAGCTCCGCTTCCCACATGACTCGCCCCAGGAGAAGACCCCTATCCCCGCCCTCTTCCTGGCCATCGTATCCCTGAGCTTCGCTGTCTACATGATGCCTGGGCTCATTGGAGCTCCGCTGCGTGCGATCAGTGCCTTCGCCCCCCCGCTCAAGACGCAGGACCTCAACCTGTACAAGAATGAGGTGCACGCCCAGTTCGACGACTACGAGACGGGGATGGCCTACGCCCGCCAGGTGGGCAAGCCCGTCATCATCGACTTCTCGGGCTACGGCTGCGTGAACTGCCGCAAGATGGAGGCCTCCGTCTGGATCGACGCTGAGGTCAAGAAGCTGCTCGAGCAGGACTACGTACTGATCACGCTGATGGTCGATGATAAGAAGCCACTCGCCGAGCCTATGGTCGTCCAGGAGGACGGCCATGAGGTCAAGCTCCGCACCATCGGGGATAAGTGGAGCTACCTGCAGCGCGTGAAGTTCGGCGCTAACGCCCAGCCCTTCTACGTCCTCCTAGACCACCAGGGCAAGCCGCTGGCACCCTCGCGTGCCTACGACGAGGACGTGCCTGCCTATATCTCCTTCCTCAAGGGCGGCCTCAGTGAGTTCGCCAGCCGCACCAAGTAAAGGCGCAAGCGATACAAGATATGGCACACACGAGAGAAGAGAAGCTCGCCGCGCTCAGTCGCGTCCTCGACGTGCTAGAGCGCCTGCGCGTGGACTGCCCCTGGGATAGGGAGCAGACCATCGAGAGCCTGCGCACCAACACCATCGAGGAGGTCTACGAGCTCTCCGACGCGATCCTCAAGGGGCAGCACGAGGAGCTCAAGAAGGAGCTCGGTGACGTGCTCCTGCACATCGTCTTCTACAGCCAGATCGCTCAGGAGCAGGGGGACTTCGACCTAGCCGATGTCTGCCACGCCCTCTGCGACAAGCTCATCTACCGCCACCCGCACGTCTATGGCGAGGCCACGGCCGAGTCCACCGACATCGTGCTGGAGCGCTGGGAGGAGCTCAAGCGCAAGGAGAAGGACGGCAATAAGACCGTCCTCTCGGGCGTCCCCAGCTCGCTGCCCGCCCTTATCAAGGCCTACCGCATCCAGGACAAGGCACGCGGTGTAGGCTTCGACTGGGAGCAGCCCGAGGAGGTCTGGACGAAGGTGCGCGAGGAGCTCGACGAGCTCCAGGAGGCCATCACGAGCGGCTCGGTGGAGGACACCGAGGCGGAGTTCGGGGACTTCCTCTTCAGCGTCATCAACGTAGCGCGTAAGTATAAGGTCAATCCCGACGACGCCCTAGAGCGTACCAATGAGAAGTTCATCCGCCGCTTCGGCTACGTCGAGGCACGCGCTGCCGAGCTGGGACACCAGTCGCTGCGTGAGCTGACGCTGGGGCAGATGGACGAGCTCTGGAACGAGGCCAAGCGTAAGGGGCTCTAGCAGGCCTCACGGCGCAGACTGCCGACACGACCCTAAGGAGCTGGGGCGCTGATTCTACCCTAGAGTCCCGAGCTGGGACACCAGTCGCTGCGTGAGCTGACGCTGGGGCAGATGGACGAGCTCTGGAACGAGGCCAAGCGTAAGGGGCTCTAGCAGGCCTCACGGCGCAGACTGCCGACACGACCCTAAGGAGCTGGGGCGCTGATTCTACCCTAGAGTCAGCGCCCCAGTGCTTCCTATAGATAGCGTATATGGGCTCATTGAGCACCTAGGCAATGCGCCTCGACAACACCGCGTTTTCCAAACAGAGCCACGCCACTGCGTGCGCCATAGACAAGCCATACAGATGAACACCAAGTCACTCAGGGCGCTCGGATTCCTCATCCTCATCCTTGCCGCCACAGCTGGACTAGCCAGCTACACCTCTGCCACGAGACGAGCACAGACACCTAGCAAACCCACTCAACACCTAGCAGGCATGAAAGAGATCTATCTAGCCGGAGGCTGCTTCTGGGGTACGGAGCACTTCTTCAAGCAAGTACGCGGCATCACCTCCACCGAGGTCGGCTACGCCAACGGACATACCAGCGCCCCCACCTACGAGCAGGTATGCTCCCATACGACGGGCTTCGCCGAGGCCGTACACCTCCAGTACGCCCCCGATCAGCTCGCCCTCTCCAAGATCCTCGAGCTCTACTTCCTCACCATAGACCCCACCTCGCTCAATCGACAGGGCGGCGACATCGGGGACCAGTACCGCACGGGGATCTACTACACCGACTCCACGGATCTACCCGTGATCCAGGCGGCACTCAGCGCGCTCCAGGCCAAGCACTCCAAGCCCCTGGCCATAGAGCTAGCCCCGCTGCAGAACTTCTACAGCGCGGAGGACTACCACCAGGATTACCTGGACAAGAATCCCAGCGGCTACTGCCACATACGCCCCGAGCTCTTCCGCATCGCGCGTGAGGCCAATCCCTACGTGCGTCCCAGCGACAGCGAGCTACGCCAGCGCCTCACGGCCACGCAGTACGCCGTCACGCAGCACGCCGCGACGGAGCACCCCTTCGACAACGACTACTGGGATGAGCAGCGCGAGGGGATCTACGTAGACATCACTACGGGCGAACCGCTCTTCGTCTCGGCCGACAAGTTCGACTCGGGCTGCGGCTGGCCGAGCTTCTCCCGTCCCATCGACAACAAACTCCTAGAGGAGCATCAGGACAAGACCCTCGGCATGCTACGCATCGAGGTGCGAAGCAAGACGGGCAAGGCACACCTCGGGCACGTCTTCGATGACGGACCGAAGGAGCGAGGCGGTCTGCGCTACTGCATCAATAGCGCAGCCCTGCGCTTCATCCCCCGCGACTCCATGGTGCAGCAGGGCTACGGCAAATACCTTCCCCTGCTACAGACGAAGTCCGAGCCGAAGAAAAAGTAAGCTATCAAGCTAGAGAAGAAGCACTTCACCCACACCATAGGCAAACTATTAGGGAGGGCTGCTGGGTATCACCCCAGCAGCCCTCCCGCTTTTGTCTCAGCCTAGGCAAAGTAAGCCCAGGGCCTTTCCCTAGCCTCGCGAGGGTTATCCCTCAGCCAACTGACAGATAGCCCTCAGCCGCCTGACTGACGGCACTCAGCAAGCTCACTGATATCCATTACGCCCCTCCCCCTATACCCGCCCTTCGCTACGACATCTTTATCCCTCGGCTTGAGCTCAAGGCCGATCGGGGAGGAGACTAGGATGAGCATATCGCAGAGGCCAAGGCGGACAGGCCGAAAAAGTAAAGATTACTGCGTACCTTTGCGGTAGAGCGTCTGCCTCCCACCCTCGGGCTCTCCGTGGAGCCCCCAAGGGCAGGAGCGGGCTACACCTAGATAGTACAACGATGTCGCACAGCAACGAACGCGAGCTACAGCTCCTACGCAAGCATTTCCTCAGTCTCCTCAGCGAGGAGGCGCCACGGCTAGACCACCCGATCAATGACCTCTTCATCCAGCTAGACTGCGCCGCTGGCGAGCTGCGCCTCTACGACGACACCGACGAGGAGCTCTCACGCCTACCGGTCTACGCCTGGGAGGACACGGGCTCGGTAGATGCCCCCAGCGAGGCGGCCCTAGAGACCCTGCGCGAGGTAGTGACGCGTCTCGAGCAAAAGGGCTACTGGGACAAGGCGCTCTTCGCCCGTCCCTTCTCCGTCGTCCTCGTACGCTCCGACTTCTCCGTCCTCGAGGAGCTGCTCTTCCTCGATGAGGAGCTGGTACAGCTCTCGACGCCGCTGCTGGAGGGGCTCAATGCCGAGCTCAACGAATTTCTGAGCGAGCTTTTGGTGGATTTGAAATAAATCCCTATCTTTGCATCGCTTTAGCGGGAAAGCCACTAAGGCAAGGTTGCCGAAATAGCTCAGTTGGTAGAGCAATTCATTCGTAATGAATAGGTCGCCGGTTCGAGTCCGGCTTTCGGCTCAAGTAGTATGAACAAGTATGTTATAGGCGCTGGTTGTCGGGAGACAGGCAGCGCTGAGTTTTTATAGTCCTAGCCCTTAGGGGGCTACCCCTCCCCCACTTACAGCTCGGCCTCGGCCCACCTTATCTTCCAGCCTCGCTTCGAGCTATATCCATCTCACTCCTGCCTTTCTCCCTTCCTCCTCCCACTTATAGCCTGCATCGTCGCCGCAGGCTTGGTAGCGCATGCTCCCTTATACTAGAGCCCAGGCGAACACGGGAGACGGTCCGCCCTAGTCCTTCCCTAGCCTCGGTACATACAAGGAGCGAAGGGGATAAAAGCAGAGCGCGCCAGCACCCCGATCGGGATGCTGGCGCGCTCGCTTGCTTTATGGAACTCGGCCTCTAAAGGATGAGGCTAAGCCACCGAAAGGGTCTTAGGCCTTCTTACCCTGGTTGGCAACAGCCTCCATGAGCTTCTTGATCTCCTCTGGATCGCCGAGGAAGTAGTCCTTGACGAGGTTGAGCTGATCGTCGAACTCGAAGACGTAGGGCACAGCCGTGGGCAGGTTCAGCTCGATGATGTCCTCGTCCGAGATCCCCTTGAGAACCTTGATGATACCACGCAGGCTATTGCCGTGTGCAGCCACGAGTACATCGTCATGCTCCATCAGCGAGGGGAAGATCTCACCCTCCCAGTAGGGCAGCGTACGCGCTACCGTGTGGCACAGCGCCTCCGTCAGAGGGAGGTAGGCAGGTACGACACCAGCGTAGCGGGGGTCAGCCTGAGGTGCGCGCTCATCCGTGATCGCCAGAGGCGTAGGAGGCACGTCGTAGCTACGGCGCCAGATCTTGACCTGAGCATCGCCGTACTTCTCTGCCGTCTCTGCCTTGTTCAGACCCTGCAGCATGCCGTAGTGCTTCTCGTTGAGGCGCCAGCTCTTGGAGACGGGGATCCAGTCGAGGTCCATGACGTCGAGGATCTGATTGAGCGTCTTGATGGCGCGCTTGAGGTAGGAGGTGTAGGCCTTAGTGAAGTGGAAGCCGTTCTCCTTGAGCAGCGCCCCAGCCTTCTTTGCTTCCTCTACGCCCTTCTCGGACAGGTCGACGTTCGTCCAGCCCGTGAAGCGGTTTTCCTTATTCCACACGCTCTCGCCGTGACGGATCAGTACGATTCTCTTCATGATGTGATATTGATACTTATAGTGAACTAATAATCTGCTTGCATGTGCTTGCGGCTACAAAGATAGCCATTCTTAACCGCGCGCGTTGAGCTCCGCCAGGAGCCTGCGGACGGGCTCGCGCCAGTCTTCGCCGTTCTTAGGGCAGTAGGTGTGGATACCGAACTCTGCCGCCATGGCCACATTGGCGGGGCCGTCGTCGAGGAAGAGTGTCTCCTCGGGCTTCATTTCGCCCTCGCGCAGCATCGTCTCGAAGATACGGCGGTCAGGCTTGACCATCCCCATCTCGCAGGAGGCGAACTTCTTGACGCAATAGGACGATAGGGTACGCCCATTGGGTAGGAAGCGGTCGCTCTCACAGAAGTCCATGACGTAGGGGTTGGTATTCGACAGGATGAAGATCCGGTAGTCACCGAGCTCCTCGTCCACGAAGTCGAACTTGTAGGCATCGACCTCGCGCAGGAAGCCGAAGTAGGCGTGCGCGATCTCCTCGTAGCTCAGCTCGCGGCCCGCACTGCGGCTCAGGGCAGCGCGGAACTCAGGCTCCGTCATGCGTCCATCCTCCACCTGGAGGAAGTAGCCACTCTGTAGGTAGGGGTCGAGCATCTCGGCCACGTTGGGCACGCCTAGGGCATCGAAGCGGCGCAGTGCCTCCTCGCGATCGAGGTAGAAGAGCACGCCACCGAGGTCTAATACTATGTTCTTGATCATCTAGATAAATAATGAGTATAGGGGCTACTACTTGGGGCTCATCGTGATCAGCGGCACGAGCATCTCCTCGAGCGAGATACCGCCGTGCTGGAAGGTATCACGATAGTACTGCACGTAGTAGTTATAGTTGTTGGGGTAGGCAAAGAAGTCGTCGTTGTAGCAGAAGACGTACTTGTCCGAGAGCTTGGTCTGCGGCAGGCCCACCTTGGCGGGCACAGCGACCTCGTAGACTTCCTTGGGATTGTAGCTCAGGGTCTTGCCGACCTTGTAGCGTAGGTTGGTATTGGTATTCTTGTCGCCTACGATCTTGACGGGACCCTTGACGCGTATGGTACCATGGTCTGTCGTGAGGATCACGCGGTAGCCCATCTCGGCGATCTGCTTGAAGAGGTTGTAGGTCGTCGAGTGGCGAAACCAGCTCTTGGTCAACGAGCGGTAGGCGGCCTCGGTATTAGCCAGCTCGCGTATCATCTTGCTCTCGGTACGAGCATGCGAGAGCATGTCGACGAAGTTCAGGACAATGACATTGAGCGGGTACTGCTTGAGGCTGTTGAGGTTCGAGAGGAGCTTCTCACCGAAGCGCGGCTCGTAGACCTTATTGTAGGAGAAGCTGTAGTTCTTGCGGTAGCGCTGCAGCAGCGTCTGGATCATGGGCTCCTCGTTGAGGTTCTTCCCCTCCTCGCTCTCCTCGTCCACCCATAGCTCGGGGAACATCTTGGCGATGTCTAGCGGCATCAGCCCAGAGAAGATCGCATTGCGCGCATACTGCGTCGCCGTCGGCAGGATGGATAGGTAGAGCTGCTCCTCGTCGAAGGTGTAGAACTCGCTGAGCATAGCCTTGACCGACTCCCACTGGTCGTAGCGGAAGTTGTCGATGAGGATGAAGAAGACCTTCTCCCCAGCGTCCAGGAGCGGAAAGACCTGCTTCTTGAAGAGGTCGGGACTAAGCAGCGGACGCCCCTCAGGCTCACGTATCCAGCCCTCGTAGTGGCGCATGATGAAGCGGCTGAAGAGGCGTCCCGCCTCGGCCTTCTGCATCTCTAGCAGCTCGCGCATCTGCGCATCGCCCTGCTCCAGCTCCAGCTCCCAGTGCACGAGACGACGGTAGAGGTCCTTCCACTCGTCGAGGCTAAGGCGATCGCTCAGCTGCATGCTGATCTGGGCGAACTCCTGGCGGTAGTTCATCGTCGTAGCCTCACTGATGATGTCGCTCTGGTGGAGATGCTTCTTCAGCGAGAGCAGCAGCTGGCTGGGATTGACGGGCTTGATGAGGTAGTCCGTGATCTTGCCGCCGATGGCCTGGTTCATCAGCTCCTCCTCCTCGCTCTTGGTCACCATGATGACGGGGACGAAGGGGCGCAGCTCCTTGATCCGCTGCAGCGTGTCGAGCCCGGTGAGGCCAGGCATATGCTCGTCGAGGAAGATGAGGTCGAAGTGCTCCGCCTGCACCGCATCGATGGCTTCGTTGCCACTCAGTACGGGCGTTACCTCGTAGCCCTTATTCTTCAGGAAGAGGATGTGGGGCTTGAGCAGGTCGATCTCATCGTCTGCCCAGAGGATCTGATATACTTTGCTTGTGCTCATTTGTCTGCAGTCCTTTATCGGGGCGATGCCATGCGCATTGCCTCTACTAAGATACGGCATTCCGAGCACATAGCCTTGCCCCCGAGCCCTCCGCTGCAGGACTGAGGCCTAGGGCTCAGCTCGGACAAGAAGCCCCGCCCCTAAGGCCCAGCAAAGGCAGAGCCAAGCCGCAGCCTCGCTCCAGTTGCCCGCGGGCAAGCGACGGCCAAGGCCGTGAGCCCCTTGCCCAAGTCCCCCAGCAAAGCAGTCCAAGGGGCCCAGCGAAGCCCCCTACAAGGCTTCGACACCGTAAGGGCTATCCCTCAGCCTCCTGACTGCTATCCCTGAGGCGCCTCACTGACGCCCCTCAGCACGCCCACTGATATCCCTCAGAGGCCTTCCGCCTTAGCTCACGATCTCACCTTCCCTCTCCCGCAGCCTCGGCAAAAGACAAGGGGCGCACCCTCCAGCGGAGGATGCGCCCCTCGTAGCGCCTAAGGCCTGCGGCCTAAGCCAGCTTATCCTAGATTAGAGGGAGTTCACCGTGAGGATAGCCACCAGCAGGGCCAGGATGGCGTAGAGCTCAGGGAAGACGGCCATCACCATCGTAGCGCTGAAGACGTTCTCGCCGCTACCAATGGCCTGAATCCCGTTGGCGCAGACCTGCGCCTGACGGATCGCGGAGTAGAGGCCGACGATACCGAGGATCAGCCCAGCACCGAAGATCGCCCAGGCAGCGAAGGGAGTGATCGCCCCTGCGGCGATGAGCTTATCCAGCGCCGTCTTGGCCATGAAGAAGCCTACGAAGCCATACAGCCCCTGGGAGCTAGGTAGCGCCGCCAGACCGATATACTGCCCCAGCGAGTCAGGGTTCTTCCTCATCGCTCCGACTGCAGCATTACCGCAGATCGTCACGCCGATGCTACTACCGATACCTGTAAGGCCTACCATCAGCGCGAGGCCGAGGAATGACAACATCTCATTCATAATCGTTGAGTTGAGTTAATAGTACTATTATTCTTTTGCTTGTTTACTTACTTACGCTTGAGGGGCGCATAGGGACGGCCTCCGCCCTCGAATTCGCTGTTCTTGTAGTACTCTACGAAGGTCAGACGAAGTGGGTGGACAAAGGCGCCGATGAGGGCGATGCCGAAGTTGATCGTATGCCCAAAGGCCAGGATGAAGAGCGCCATCACCCAGCCGATGACGATGCCGCCGATGCTCGCATCAGCCCCCGAGGGGATGCAGGACATAGCCAGCTGGTTGAAGACACTCCCTAGGATACTCCCCGTCAGCCCGATGGCGAAGAGGCGGATATAGGAGAGGGCGTCCCCGAGCAGCCCCGAGGCATTGTTGTAGGAGGTCCAGAGGCCCGAGCCGACATTGATCAGCGGGTTCTTGCCTGGACTGTTGTAGAGGAAGGCTACCAGTACCGAGAGCCCGACGATGCCGTAGAGGCCATACTGCAGCCATAGGGGCAGCGCGATCTCGAGCTTCGGCAGGAGGTAGATCAGACCTAGGCCGATGAGCAGCAGCACCCAGGCATAGCCTGAGAGCGCATAGCGCCAGCCCTGCTGTCGACTCGTCTTGTAGGCCCCTACGAGCTTACCGAAGAAGACCTGGATGAGGCCGATGACCACGGCGATGACCATCATGTTGTCCTGGTTGAAGAGGTAGTCCTTGTCCCGTGCCCAGGGTAGCTCCATGCCGAAGATCGAGCCGAGGACGAGCCCTACGACGAAGGCGCCGCCTCCGAGCCACTGCCCGAGGCTGAGGAGACTATTGTCCCCGCCCTTGTTCCTGAGTCGGAAGTAGGTCGAGGCCAGCAGGAGGATGAGCCCATAGCCTGCATCGCCGAAGCACATGCCGAAGAAGAGCATGAAGAAGGGTGCGATGAGGACCGTCTGGTCGATCTCTCCATAGTTGGGCAACGAGAAGAGCTGCGTAATGAACTCGAAGCTACGGGCGAAGCTATTATTCTTGAGCTGTATGGGCACGCGCTCCGTCGCAGGGTCGAAGTCGATTTGCTTGAAGTAGCAGCCCGAGCCCGCCAGTGCTTGCTCGAAGGCCGCGGCCTGCTCCGTCGGGACGAAGCCCTCCAGCAGATACAGGCGCTCATCGGCCAGGCGCTCGGCCTGCAGCTGTGCCTTGCCGAAGCTCAGCTCATTCTCCAGCACCCTATCATACTGCTCCAGCTCAGCCAGATGGCTGGGAGCCTCGATCGTGATGCTACGCTCCAGCGTCTCCAGCTCCTCACGGCGCTGCGTGATGAGCTCCTCGACCTGTGCCACGCTACGTGCGGGGCGAGCTAGGCGATCGGCCTCGGTCAGCGGCGCAGCATCCCCAGCACGACGCACGAGGACGAAGTACTTACGCCCCGCCTGCTCGGCGATGGAGAGCACATCGTGCCCTGCCTCGAAGTCCTCCGTATAGCGTGCCAGCGGCATACTATAGAACTCCAGCTGATAGCCCGCGGCATCCAGCTCCTCGAGACGCTCGGGGCTGAAGTCGCCCCACAGCGCTACTTCGCTAGCCTCCGCATGTAGGGCGGCGAGCTCCTGCTGCTTCTGTCCACGTAGCTCGAGGAGTCCGTGCAGCTCACGACTGAGCTCCTGCCCCTCAGCGCGCTGCCTGAGGCGAGGATGCAGCTCGGGGTCCTGCCCCTCGGCGAAGGGTCGCAGCTGACGTAGCAGGGTCTTGACCTCACCACGCTCCTGCTGGATCTGCTGCAGCTCCTCCACCTCACGCGTATCGCGACGCTCCTGGATGTGGAGCACGCCGAGCTCACGCAGCTGGTGGAGCACAGCCTCGTAGTCCTTATGGAAGACGAGGAAGGCGTATTTACTCATTGGCTGTATCATAGCTCTTCCTCCTCCTTTTGCTTACGCTTCTCGATATTGGTACGCATGATCTTCTGCGAGGCCTTCGAGAGGCTCTCTTCATCCTCGATGAAGCGCTTGATCTTGCGGATGGCATCCTGATAGCCAGGGATCTGCACCTTCTCGAAGAGGTTCACCTTCTGCGTGGTCTTCTTGCGAGCGTGCTCGAGGTACTCCATCTTGAGACGGAGGAACTCGGCCTGGATGCCCGTCGTGGCAAGCGTCTTGAGCAGCTCGATGCCCTCGGCGAACCAGCTCGGGGCGTTGAAGATGCTGAAGGGACGCACCTCGTAGTGGATCTCTCCGAGGACGGGCAGCATGACGCCAGCGACCTTGCGCATGGACAGGTCTACCCTATCGACGGTGATCAAGCTGGGGTCGAACTCTGCCCACAGGCTCACCATACCCTGGTAGCCCTGCAGCTCTCGCTCCAGCTTCGCCTCTAGCTCCTCGACCTCGCGCTTGGTTTGCTTGACCTGCTGCCTCAGGGCGCTCTCCTTGCTCTTGATGGTAGGCAAGGTGCGCAGGCGCATCTTCAGCGCCTTTTCCTGCTGCTGTAGCGAGGTCTTGTTGTATTGAAATCGTATCGCCATAAGACGTTTGATGGCTACCTAGTTATTCCTTAGTCACGATGGTGAGCTCTCGACCCCGGACGATTATAGCCTGGTGGTTCGTGATCGGTACGAGAGAGAGTCGGCCACCATACGTAGCGAGCACAGTCTCCGCCATCTCGACGAAGGGGAAGCACCGGTAGTGCGGCAAAGGATACTTCTCGATCAAGCCTAGTGCAGCGAAGGAGGTCAGCTCAGGAGCCGCCTGGGTCTCATCCATTAGCTGAACATACTCGATGCTAGGTGCCAGGATCACCGACCCTGCCGACTCGCCTATATAAGGTTTTCCTCTCTCTATTTCCCGCTGGATAAGCTTATCCGCACCTTTACGCTTCAGTTCCTGAAGGAGGTAGAAGGCATTGCCTCCCGAGATGTAGATAAGGTCACACTGCGAGAGGGAGACTGCTATCTCCTCAGGTGAAGCCTTAGAGACATCAAGGGGGAGTACCCTTAGCCCTAGCTGCTCCAAGGCCTCTCGCCCCAGCCCGACATACCCCGTATAGGACTCCGGGATGCTAGCTGTGGGGATAAAGGTGACGACCTTCTCCCGTAGCTCCATAGGGCAGGCTTGCTCTAGTAGAGGAGCTACATCGGCGAAAGAGGAGCAGAGGAAAAGGAAGATATTTGGGTTCATTCTCTGGAAGATATTTGGGTTCATTCTCTGTACTATTTGACTCTACCAGCCACACCTATAGGGAGCGGAGGCTCCCCGTGGGCCAACATACTGTCGCGAGTTCCCTTAGGCCTTAGGCCAGTACTTATCGACGAGGGACTGCTTGATATTCACCTCTGCTGGACGGAAGTACCGACCGAAGAGATGCCATGCCGTATCGAGCATCTGCTCGGTATCGATATTGACGTCGATGGCCAGCAGCTCACGGGAGTAGTCGGCCGCGAAGGAGAGCGTGCGCTCGTCGTAGTCGGTGAGGTCGAAGCCGTTCTCCATCTTGGTCTGTGCGCCAGCGGCATCCGAGAAGAGACGGACGGCAGCATTCATCACCTGGGGATGGTCCTCACGGGTCTTCTTGCCGATGACGAGCTGCTTGAGGCGCGACAGCGAGCGGAAGGGGTCGATGATGACCTTACCGACATTGGAGTCGCGGCGCAGGTAGAGCTGCCCCTCGGTGATGTACCCCGTGTTGTCGGGCACTGCGTGGGTGATGTCCCCACCCGAGAGGGTCGTCACGGCGATGATGGTGATGGAGCCTCCGTCGGGGAACTGTACCGCCTTCTCGTAGATCTTCGCTAGGTCGGAGTAGAGCGAGCCCGGCATCGAGTCCTTGGAGGGGATCTGGTCCATACGGTTGGAGACGATAGCCAGGGCATCGGCGTAGTTCGTCATGTCGGTGAGCAGCACAAGGACCTTCTCGCCCTTGACAACGGAGAAGTACTCAGCGGCCGTGAGCGCCATGTCGGGGATGAGCAGGCGCTCGACGGAGGGATCCTCCGTCGTGTTGATGAAGCTGACGATGCGGTCTAGGGCACCGGCGTTGCTGAAGGTATTCTTGAAGAAGAGGTAGTCGTCATTGGTCATACCCATCCCGCCGAGAATGATCTTGTCACTCTTGGCACGGAGGGCCACCATGGCCATCACCTCATTGAAGGGCTGGTCAGGGTCAGCGAAGAAGGGGATCTTCTGCCCCGTGACGAGCGTGTTATTAAGGTCGATGCCTGCGATCCCCGTGGCGATCAGCTCGGAGGGCTGCTCGCGGCGAACAGGATTGACCGAGGGGCCGCCGATCTCTACCTCCTGGCCCGAGACGGCGGGGCCGCCATCGATGGGCTCGCCGTAGGCGTTGAAGAAGCGCCCTACGAGCTGGTCGCCGACCTGGAGCGAAGGGGCCTTGCCGAGGAAGATGACCTCGGCGTCCGTGGGGATGCCCTCCGTACCGCCGAAGACCTGCAGCGTGACCTCATCGTTCATGATACGCACGACCTGCGCCAGGCGCCCGTCGATCGTAGCCAGCTCCTCATTACCTACGCCTGTAGCGCGGAGCATACAGGTGGCCTTCGTAATGTTCTCGACCTTGGTGTATATCTTTTGGAATGCTTTTGCTGCCATAATCGTCTTAGTTTTTTGCGCGCTGTGCGACCAGTTCGTCGGCGCGTGCCTCGTTACGCGCGAAGTCCTCGCTGCGGAAGACCGAATAGCTCATCTGCTTGAGGGCATTGATCAGATCCTTGAAGTGCTCACCCACCTGGACGAAGTCCTCGAAGGCAAAGTCCGTGCGGCAGATCTGCATGACCTTGTCCACCATGTACTCCTGACGCTCGAGCGAGCAGTTGGCGTCGATCTCGTCGAAGGCGTCCTGCTGGCAGATGACGAAGTCGATGAGCTCGCTCTTCCAGAAGGTAATGTGGTAGTCCAGCGGCACGCCGTCGTCACCGAGGATGTTGATCTGCTCGGAGATCTCCTTACCCTGGATGAGGCGCTGCTTCATCTCCCCGACCTTAGCGATCCAGCCCGAGCCGATGCGCTCGGCCATGTAGTCCTGGAACTCAGGGTACTCCAGGTACTTGGAGTAGCTGTCGATGGGGTTGACGGCGGGGTAGCGCTTGCGGTCGGCACGCTCCTGCTCGAGGGCGTAGAAGCAGCGGGCTACCTTCTTGGTGTTCTCCGTCACGGGTTCCTTGAGGTTGCCCCCTGCAGGAGATACCGTCCCGATGAAGGTCACGGAGCCCGTAGCGCCGTTGTTGAGGTGGACGAAGCCAGCGCGAGCGTAGAAGTTCGCCACGATGGCCGAGAGGTCCATAGGGAAGGCGTCGGGGCCAGGGAGCTCCTCGAGGCGGTTCGACATCTCACGCAGCGCCTGAGCCCAGCGGGAGGTGGAGTCGGCCATCAGCAGCACCTTTAGCCCCATGGAGCGGTAGTACTCGGCGATGGTCATCGCGGTGTAGACCGAGGCCTCACGGGCTGCCACAGGCATGTTGGAGGTATTAGCGATGATGATGGTACGCTCCATGAGCGGGCGGCCGGTGTTGGGGTCCTTGAGCTCGGGGAACTCCTTGAAGACCTCCACGACCTCATTGGCACGCTCCCCGCAGGCAGCGATGATGACGATGTCGGCCTCGGCCTGCTTACTGATGGCATGCTGGAGCACGGTCTTCCCCGTACCGAAGGGACCGGGGATGAAGCCCGTACCGCCCTCTACGATGGGGTTCATGGTGTCGATCATACGCACCCCTGTCTCGAGAAGCTTATGGGGGCGAGGCTTCTCGGCATAGCAGCTAATGGGGCGCTTGACGGGCCACTTCTGCTCCATGGTCACCTGGTGCTCCTGCCCTGCCTCGTCGGTGAGGACAGCGATGGTCTCCTTTACCGTGTAGTCCCCCGCAGCGGCGATGGTCTTGACGGTATAGAGGCCCTCGAAGGTGAAGGGGACCATGACCTTGATGGACTGGAAGTTCTCCGTCACCTCACCCAGCCAGCTCCCAGCCTGCACGCGATCCCCAGGCTGAGCCAGCGGAGAGAAGCCCCACTGCTTGCCCTCATCTAGGGGATAGGTATAGGTACCGCGGCTGAGGAAGACGCCCTCCATCTTGTCGAGGTCGTTCTGCAGCCCGTCGTAGTTCTTGGAGAGCATCCCTGGGCCGAGCGTCACCTCGAGCATGTGCCCCTCGAAGCGGACTTCGTCCCCGATGCGCATGCCACGCGTCGACTCGAAGACCTGGGCGTAGGCGTTCTTGCCCTGTACCTTGATGACCTCGCTCATGAGGTCTACGCCTGCGACGGTGATGTAGCAGATCTCATTCTGAGACACAGGACCGTCAGCCTCTATGGTCACGAGGTTACCGACCACGCCCTTTACTATGCCTTTTGTTGCCATTATGTATGATTGTATTCTTCGGTGTTGCGATGTGATTGCGATGTCCCTCGGGGGCCGCCTATCGGTGGCTGTGCCTGAAGTCATCGAGGACGCGTGCGCTCTCGCCCTTGAGCCCGTGTACGATACCGCGGAAGGTAGCCTCGCCGTGCTCGGCGTCTAGCTGGACCCAGCGGCCGAGGATCTCTAGGCGCAGGTAGTAGCAAAGGACATTGTCTATATCGAAGACACGGACGAAGGTCCACTCATCCATCCACTGCCACTTCAGCAGGTCGATGAGGCGCTCGCGGCGCGCGATATCACGCTCCTCAGCGATGCGAAGCACGTCCTTGAGGTAGGGCAACTGATCGCCCAGCCCCAGGTCCTTGCTCGTGCTGGTACGCAGCAGTTCCTCGACCTCACCGTTGCCTACGATGTAGTCCTTAGGGTCCCAGCCGAGGCGACGACAGGTATAGAGCGCGAGTATGTTACGTAGGTTCTTGTTCAGCTCAGCCCAGCCACGGACGAAGGCGCTGGAGCTCGTCCCGAGCCACTCATAGTAGTAGCGCGAGAGGCGATCCTCTAGGGCGATACGCTCGTGGCGCAGCTCCTCGATGAGGGCGGGCGTGGTGCTATCGGCGCGCCAGTCATCGGCCGCGGGACGATAGTAGAGCTCGTAGACGAAGCGTGCCTGATAGCTGGGGATCCCCTTTGGTGCTGTGAGGCGTGCTCCCTCGGAGGCGCGCTGCGCGATCGAGCGCAGCGCATCGAGGCGCCTAGAGCTCTCGTCCGAATCCTCATGGGGCAGCTCCTCAGAGTCACCCTCGGGGCTGGGGGCTAGCGCATCGGTGCTGATCCAGTCGATGAGCTGAGGATGCAGCCGCTCGGCACGCAGCGCCTCCAGGAGCTGGCGGTCGGCGGTGCTGAGGACAGGCTGTAGCTCGTGGTAGAATTCCTCCGCCGTATAGGGAGGCTTCGCCATCTCAGCGGTCAAGACTGGGAGCCCTGATACTAAGCCGTAGTACTTAGCCATGGTCTTGTCTCAAGGATGCTGGTGAGGCCTTAGAAGAGCATCTTGCTCAGCTCGGGACGTAGGAAGCTCTTGAAGAGCTCGGCGAACTCAGCCTCTCCGAACTGGATCTTGAAGCTGCCATCCTTAGGGGAGATCGTGAAGTCTGTGGGCTTGCCCGCGACAGAGCGGATGCTGACCCCTTGCTCGAGGAGCTGCTTGGCGTTGGACGCGAAGTAGCTACGCAGTGCCTCGGCGTCAGCCGTGGCGATCTCTACGCCGCGGTTGAGGTCGAAGCCCTCGACGATACGAGCCACGAGGCCCTGGATGAACTGGGGATCTACAGCTAGTGCCTTGGTATTCTGCTCTGCCACCTGGCCCTGGATCTGGTCAGCGATGCTGCTGCGGAGGCTGTCGACGAGCTGGGCGCTGTAGAGGCGCAGCTCGGACTGTGTGTTCTCCTTGAGTTCCTTGGCTCGGCGCTCAGCATCTGCGATGAGTGCTGCGGCACGTGCCTGTGCGTCGGCTTCGATGGTCTTGGCTTTGGTCTCGGCCTCAGCGATGAGTCGCTGTGCTTCCGTCTGTCCTCGCTCTACCCCTTCGTTGTAGATCTTCTCGGTCAGTTCTTGAATCTTTGCATCCATATCCTGAATTACGTTCGTTTGTCTGCAGTAGTATCGTCAGGAGGCTGTGCTCCCTGCGTCTTGGACAAAGGTAAAGATTTTTTCACTTCAAAACACCCCCTCGCCGAAGTCGTCAAATTAGCCCCACACAGTCCCCGTCTCAAGTAGCTCCCAAGGGTCCTCCAGGCCAGCCCCCCTTGCCTCGCAAGAGCGCTCGAGGGCAAGGCTCGGTGGACCTGAGGGATATCCCTCACGAGGCTGAGGGACGTCCATGAGTGCCCTGACTGATATCCCTCGGGGGTGCTGACTGATATCCCTCAGTGCGGCGCGGCCTAAGCCTCAGCCTGTGGAGCCCCTTGCGGAGGAAGCTAAGGCCTCACGCAAGCTGCACCCAAGGCAAGCGAGCAGGGCCGAGACAAGCCCTTCGTCCAAGCCCCGCAGCCCCCTACGACAGCCCGCCGCAGTGGGTGTGCACTCCTTGGAGTGTGGCAGAAAAGTCGTTACTTTGTATATATAATCAGCATATACTCAAGGTATGAATACATTCAAGCGTGTGCTGCTCAAGCTCAGCGGAGAGTCTCTGATGGGCGCCAAGCAGTATGGTATCGACACGGATCGCCTGGGCGACTACGCCCGCGACATCAAGGCGGCCTCGGAGCAGGGCATTCAGATAGCGATCGTCATCGGCGGGGGCAACATCTTCCGCGGACTGAGCGGTGCAGCCCAGGGCTTCGATCGCGTGCAGGGCGACCAGATGGGGATGCTCGCCACGGTCATCAATAGCCTCGCCCTAGGCTCTGCACTGACAGCTCTCGGCGTCAAGAACCGCGTCTTCACCGCCATACGCATGGAGCCTATCGGGGAGTACTACGCACAGCCCCGCGTCCTGGAGGCGCTGGAGCGTGGCGAGGTCGTCATCCTCTCGGGCGGTACGGGCAATCCCTACTTCACCACCGATACAGGTAGCTCGCTGCGCGGCATCGAGCTCAAGGCCGACGTCATGCTCAAGGGTACCCGCGTGGATGGGATCTACACGGCAGACCCGGAGAAGGACCCCACGGCGACCAAGTACGACCGCATCACCTACGATGAGATCTATCAGCGCGGGCTGAAGATCATGGACCTCACGGCTACGACGATGTGCATGGAGAACAAGCTCCCCATCATCGTCTTCGATATGGATACCCCGGGCAACCTACTGAAGGTGCTGCGCGGCGAGTCCATCGGCACCTACGTGGGCTTCTAGGGACAGATACATTATATATAAGGACAAGCATAAATCTATAAAGCATATCAATGAGCGAACTGAAGAATCTAACGGCGCAGGCTGGCGCCCAGATGGAGAAGACGGTAGAGCACCTCGAGGAGGCGCTGGCACGTGTGCGTGCTGGTAAGGCCAATGTCAAGATCCTCGACGGCATCATGGTCGAGTACTATGGCAGCCTCGTACCCCTGACGCAGGTAGGTACCGTGACCGTACCCGACGCCAAGAGTATCGTCATCACCCCCTGGGAGAAGAATATCATCCGCGATATCGAGCGCGCCATCATCAACTCGCCCCTGGGTATCACGCCTGAGAACAATGGCGAGCTGATCCGCCTGGGCATCCCGCCCCTCACCGAGGATCGCCGTCGCGAGCTGGTCAAGCAGGTCAAGGCCGACGCCGAGGCTGCCAAGGTAGCCGTACGCAATGCGCGCCGCGACACCAACGATGCCATCAAGAAGAGCATCAAGGCGGACAACACCCCCGAGGACGTAGCTAAGGACGCCGAGGCCGAGGTGCAGAAGATTCATGATCGCTATATCAAGAAGATCGACGAGCTCTTCGCCGCCAAGGAGAAGGAAATCATGACCGTCTAATCTAGGCCCTGTAGTGTGACGGGACTAGTCATCAAGAATACCGGGAGCCACTACGGCGTACGGGCCGAGGACGGCAAGGAATATCTTTGCCTTGCCAAGGGCAACCTACGCCTTAGAGGCTTCCGCAGCACCAACCCCATCGTAGTGGGGGATCTCGTCCAGCTCGAGCTCAACGAGCAGGACGAGGTGCACTACATCCGCGACATCCTGCCGCGACGCAACTACATTATCCGTCGCTCGGCCAATCTCTCCAAGGAGTCGCACATCCTAGCGGCGAATCTCGACGCCTCCTTCCTCGTCTGCACCATCGCTGCCCCCGAGACCAGCACGACCTTCATCGACCGCTTCCTCGCGACGGCGGAGGCCTATCGGGTACCGACGGAGCTGATCTTCAACAAGGTCGACCTCTATACCCCCGAGGCGCTGGAGTACATGCAGGAGCTCATCGAGCTCTACAGCGGCATCGGCTACCCCTGCCACGCAGTATCTGCCACCACAGGTGAGGGCGTCGACGAGCTCCTAGGCAGGCTGGAGGGCAAGATAACCCTCTTCAGCGGTCACTCAGGCGTCGGCAAGAGCACGCTCATCAATAGGCTCATCCCTGGCGCGGAGCTGCGCACGGGGCAGATCTCTATGGCGCACTTCAAGGGGATGCATACCACGACCTTCTCGCAGATGATCCCCCTGCCCTCGGCTGGCGGAGGCTACCTCATCGACACGCCGGGGATCAAGGGCTTCGGCATGCTGGAGATGGAGGAGGCAGAGGTCTCGCATTACTTCCCCGAGATCTTCGCAGAGAGCGCACACTGCCGCTTCGGCAACTGCTCGCATACGCACGAGCCTGGTTGCGCCGTTCTATCAGCACTAGAGGAGGGACGCATCGCGCCCTCCCGATACACCAGTTACCTCGGTATCCTCGAGGACAAAGAAGGTGGCAAGTACCGCCCCGAGTATAAGTAAGGTAAGGCCGGGAGGCCTCAGGCACGACGTCCTAAGCCCCTGGGCTGCGGCCTCAGCCTAGCCCCCACAGCCCAGCCTAAGCAATCAGTAGCATTAGTACGAATGATGAATATCCTATCTAGAGGATGCGCTGCAGCAGCGGCCCTCTTCCTCTTCACAGCCTGCAGCACCGTGCCCATCACGGGGCGCAACCAGTTCAGCCTCGTATCCGACGGCGAGATCCTATCGATGAGCGCGACGCAGTACCGCCAGTTCATCAGCCAGGCTCAGCTCAGCAGGAACAGCAGCTACAACGCGCGTGTCAGCCAGGTAGGCCGTCGCCTCGCCGCGGCCACGAACTCCTATCTCAAGGAGAACGGCTATACCGACATGCTCTCCACACTTAGCTGGGAGTTCAACGTCGTCGATAGCAAGCAGGTCAACGCCTTCTGTATGCCTGGCGGCAAGATCGTCGTCTACACCGGTCTGCTGAATCTCGTAGGTAACGGCGCCCACGCGGATGACGAGCTCGCAGCCGTCATGGGGCACGAGCTCAGCCACGCGCTGGCCAAGCATGCCAACGAGCGCATCAGCAATCAGATGCTCCTGCAGGCAGGCGGCCAGATCCTCGGCGCTGCAGTAGGATCACGCTCGGCGACCCTCGGCGCACTCATCAATCAGACCTACGGCATCGGTGCTCAGGTCGGTGTGATGCTCCCCTTCGGTCGCAAACAGGAGTATGAGGCCGACAAGATGGGACTCGTCCTCATGGCTATCGCAGGCTACGATCCACGCTACGCCGTGAACTTCTGGCAGAAGATGTCCTCTAGCAAGGGCGGCCAGCAGGTCAGCGAACTGATGAGCACGCACCCCAGCGACGAGAACCGCATCCGCGCCATCAACGAGTACCTCCCCACGGCGCTGAAGTACTACACGGGCAAGGCCACTCCCAGCACGAGCCCCACGACGACGCGCTCTACCCAACAGCAGGGCGTACGCGTCTCGGACCTCAACCGTCTACTCAAGCGCTAGTTCGCCTAGCCGACGATGGCCTCTGCCTCGCTGCGCCCCCAGCTTAGCCTCCCCCTGGCCTATAGCCTCGAGGCTCTGGGATCGACCCCTCGCCCTGCTCTAGAGACGACCTCGCCCCGCGGCAAGGCTACTCTGCGGCAGGGCGAGCTCGCGCCGAGCCGCAGCGCCATCGTACCTTAGCTGCCGAGCCCAACTTACTCGGCCAGCTGAGCTTCTATTACTCAGGCCGCCTAGGTCACCCGAGCGAGGCGTCGCCGACCCACAGCCACCCCACCCTCTTCCCCTAGCCACACAGCCCTATGAAACTGCTGAAGCAAATCGTCCTCATCCTGATCATCCTCGTCGCCGTCGGGTGCCTCGTCTCCCTAGCCTTCCTCTCGGAGGCTCAGCGCATGATCGTCCTCGTCGGGGGCGGCTTTGCCATCCTCAACCTCGTCTTTATTCTCTTCTTCATCAGCAAGAATAGTAAGCGCCCAGAGCCACGCCGCTAGCAGCAGCACCACGACTCGAGCAGCGACTAATCAGCACAGCCCACAGCTATGAGCCCATACTCTAGGCGGACGCGCCGCGTCCTAGCCCTCACCCTAGCCCTCCTCATCAGCATCCCCGTCCTAGCACAGAGCAAGCGCATCCGCGAGCATGAGGTCGTACGCGAGGAGACCGTCTACAGCATCTCCCGACGCTACAATGTCCCCATAGAGAAGATCTACGAGCTGAATCCCTGGGCACGTACCCAGATCAAGGTCGGGGACAAGCTCCTGATCCCAAGCGAGGCGACGAGCCACAGCAGCACCAACCCCAAGGCCGAGAGCCGCAAGCATATCGTAGCCGCTGGCGAGACGCTCTACCGCATCAGTAAGAACTATGGCATCGAGCTGGAGCAGCTCCTGCGTGCCAATCCCGGCGTCACCTCCTCCAATGTCAAGGTAGGCATGGAGCTCGTCATCCCCAGCCCCGAGGCCGAGCAGTCCGCCACGGCCAGCCCTGCCCCTGAGCCTCAGAGCGTAGAGATCGCCTCCAACCAGGTGGCCAAGGCGCAGGTACGCGTGGCGCTGCTGCTACCGCTCACGAAGGGACGCCGCTACGTAGAGTTCTACGAGGGCTTCCTCCTCGGCATGTACGAGCTCAAGAAGACGGGCGTCAGCATCCAGCTGACCACGCTCGACACGCCGACAGACGACGCGCTCTCGGGGCACATCGCGCAGGGCAAGCTGCGGGATATGGATCTCGTCTTCGGCGGGGTCAATGAGCAGCAGATCGGTGCCCTAGCACGCGCGGGCGGCTACCGCTACTATGTCGTCCCCTTCAGCCGCGTCGACGGGCTGGAGCTCGGGGCGGGGAACTCGGCCGTCCTCGTCAACGCACACCCCGAGTACCTGATCGACCGCGTCATCCCGAGCTTCCTACATCGCTACAAGGGACGTGAAGTCGTCTTCGTCAAGCGCAGCAGCGACAGCGAGGACCTCTTCGCCCAGGAGCTGCGCAAGGCCCTACGCAGCGCTGGCCTCCCCCACCGCTCCATCGAGCTCGGCGGGCAGAGCCCGACCCTAGGCACGACGGCCGTCCTCGTACCCGTCTCAGCGGATCGCAACCTCGCGCAGGCTACCATCAGCTACCTTGAGCGCCAGAGCTCGGCGAACCTTACCCTCTTCGGCTACCCACAGTGGCAGTCCTTCGGGGGCGGCTTCCAGCGTAGCCTTAGCCGCTACAATGCGACGATCTACTCGAGCTTCTTCTTCGACCCGACGACCAGCGAGTCGCGCGACTTCCTCACGCAGTACAATCACTGGTTCAGCCACAAGATCGACAACACCTACCCCAAGTACAGCGTCCTTGGCTACGACCTAGCCCGCTACTTCATCCGCGCCTACTCACTCTACGGGCAAGGCTTCGTCAAGCACCTCAACTCCCTACCCTCGGACGGGCTGCAACTGGATATCTACCCCAAGGTGACCTTCACCGACGAGCAGGATGGCGTACGCCGCAGCGTCTATACCAACACCCGCTGTTACCTGGTCACCTACAAGTCCTCGGGCACCATCCAGCGTGATGCTATCTAGCTCCGCCCAGAGATGATACGTACCCTATGCTACAGCCTCCTCGTCCTAGGGCTCGCCGCTACGACGGCCAGCACCCAGGAGGCCAAGCCCCCCTTTCACCAGTCACTCGCCGTCGGTGTCCATGGTGGGATGCTGATGAGCCGCATCAACTTCGTCCCCAGCGTCAGCCAGCGGCTGCACTCAGGACTGATGGGCGGTGTCCTGCTCCGCTACAATGTAGAGCGTGGTGCCTCCCTGCAGCTCGAGGCCAACTATGTCCAAGGCGGCTGGCGGGAGAAGTACGATGCCGCTACGACCAGCTACAGCCGTACGCTGAACGCGCTCGAGGTGCCGCTGCTGACGCACCTCTATCTGGGGCAAGGGAGCGCTAAGTTCTACCTCAACGCGGGTCCCTTCGTCGGCTACATCCTCTCCGAGGCCTCCACGAGCTCGGGAGAGGATGCGATGAGTGATCAGGATAAGGTGCGCCATGCGCTGCCCGTCGCCAACCGCTTCTTCTGGGGGCTGGGCGGTGGCCCAGGCCTTAGCCTGCAGCTCGGCGGCCGTCACCGCATCGAGCTGGAGGGACGCCTCGTCTACGGGCTCGGCAATATATGGTCGAGTGCACGCACCTCGCCCTATCCCCAGTCCTCCGAGCTGCGCTTCGGCGCACGCCTCAGCTACGTCATCCAGCTCTAACCCCTAGGGCAGAGGGCTCCCGAGGGATATCAGTCAGTGAACTGAGGGACGTCCATGAGCCGCGCGAGGGATACCAGTCACCCCCCTGACTGATATCCCTCGCGCCGCTTCGTTTAGGCTGTCCTCTCGCTCGCCCTCCGCTTAGCCTTTTCTGTCCCCCTCTTGCCGAAGCGCTCTAGGCCTTAGGCTAAGTCGTCTCGAGGGCGGCTTAGCCACTCCCAAGACAAGCCAATCCACCATCCCCGCCTTAGCCTAGACATCTGGCATCACAAGCGGGCTAGTCGCCGCACGCTTCGCCCAACGAAGCCGCTACGCGAGCTGTCCACGAGGGCTCTAGCTAAATTTCATTATCTTTGCGCTAACTCGTCAGCAAGCCTCCCACAAAGGAGTCCTCCGTCCAAGGCGAGCACCGGGCCCTCGTAGTTCAACGGATAGAACAAGAATTTCCTAAATTTTAGATAGCAGTTCGATTCTGCTCGGGGGTACGCACGACAAAGCCCACTCAGGCCTGCAGCAGCAACCTGAGTGGGCTTCGCTCCTTAATAGACTTAGTCTCAAAGCCTAATCCGAGCCTCCCTCTCCCCCAGCCGAGGGCCATCCCCAAGAATAGGTATTTTATCGCCAGATAGAGCGCGGCTATAGGCTTTGGCCTACCTTTGCACTGACCGAAGCTACCGCTTGCCCCTGGCCGAGCTAACTACTCCCCCATCCCATCCACGAGTGCCTAGCCCTGACAGCCCAAGCTACGCCGCGGTCCCCCGCTGGTGTGCCCTCGCTCAGCGCCCATCGGGAGCATCATTCCTTCATTATTACTAACCGCCCCCATGCCCTAGGAGCATAGGGGCATAAAACCAAGCGAAACGCAATGAACAAGCTGATGCAGCAGGTGCTGCTGGCCGCCCTACTCCTCCTCGGAGTCAGCTGGAGCGGCAGCGCGCAGCAGACAGCGACGACAGGAAGTATCGTGGGCACCGTCGTAGACGCTTCGACACACGAGGCCCTTCCCTTCGTCCAGGTATTCATCACGGGTACTACGCTCGGCACTACGACCGATGCCAATGGAGCCTTCTCACTGACCAAGCTCAAGCCTGGCACCTACTCCCTCCAGGCACGACTCGTCGGCTACGCCTCCGAGCAGGTACGCCTCTCCGTCACCGCAGGCCAGAGCCGCCACCTCGACCTCTACCTCAAGGCGCAGAGCATAGACCTCGATGGCGTCGTCGTCTCGGCCAATCGACACGAGACGATGCGGCGTAATGCCCCCAGCCTCGTGACCGTGCTCTCGCAGGAGCTCTTCACCAAGACCAACTCCGAGAACCTCAGTCAGGGACTGCGCTTCCAGCCCGGGCTGCGCATCGAGGACAACTGCCAGAACTGCGGCTTCAACCAAGTGCGTATCAACGGTCTCGAGGGCGCCTACTCGCAGATCCTCATCGATAGCCGTCCCGTCTTCAGCGCCCTAGCAGGCGTCTATGGCCTCGAGCAGATCCCCGCCTCGATGATCGAGCGCGTGGAGGTCATCCGTGGAGGAGGCTCGGCGCTCTTCGGGGCGAATGCCGTGGGAGGCGTCATCAACGTCATCACCCGCGAGCCTCTGCGTAGCACCGCCACGCTCAAGCAGAGCATCACCAGCTACGAGCAGTCGGACCATCGCTATACCACGCCCATGCCTGTGACGAGCTACAATGCGAGCCTCGTCAGTGAAGATAGACGCGCTGCCGTCATGGTCTTCGGGCAGCACGCCCGCCGTGGCTTCGTCGACGTCGACGGGGATCAGTTCACCGACATCCCCGAGCTCAAGCAGCGCGCCCTCGGTCTGCGTGCCTACTACAAGACGGGTATCTACAGCAAGCTCACGGCCGAATGGCGCTCCATGCACGAGTATCGCCGCGGCGGTGACCGCCTCGACGAAGCTCCCTTCCAGGCGCGCATCGCCGAGTATCTCCAGCACTTCATTAACGGCGCTAGCCTGCGCTTCGACCAGAATACGGCCGAGGGCAAGGATAGCTTCAGCCTCTACGGATCGGGCCAGCAGGTGCTGCGCAAGAGCTACTACGGCGGGGGTGACTATGCCGAACAGCTGCTCAAGCCTCTACGCGAGCTGCCTCGTGGCGCTCAGGGTAGCGCCGAGGAGTCGGCCTATCAGGAGGCCTACGATGCCGCCTTCAAGGCGCTGACCTCCTACGGCCAGACCAAGGGCTTCGACTTCCAGGCAGGCGGCACCTACATCCACCACTTCGACCGCCCCTGGACACTCACGGCTGGGGCTGAGGTCAGCTACTCGCTGCTCAACGATAAGAGCGGCTACCGCGCTCAGGGTATCGACCAGAAGACCTGGACCTGGAGCCAGTATGACCAGCTCGAGTACAGCCTCGACCGCTGGAGCTTCCTCCTCGGTGGCCGCCTCGACTACGTGCATCTGACGCAGGGGGGCAAGAAGAGCATCGACCCGCTCCTCATCCTCAGTCCGCGTGCCAACGTACGCTTCGCACCCACCAAGGACCTCGGCCTACGCCTCTCCTATAGCGAGGGCTTCCGCGCCCCGCAGTTCTTCGACGAGGAGATGCACGTGACGCTCGCTGGTGGTGAGCCCAAGGAGCGCGTCCTCGGCAAGGACCTCCGCGAGGAGCGCAGCCGTAGCCTCAGCGCCTCGGCCGACTGGTATACCGCCTTCGGTAGCTGGCAGCTCAACCTCATGGGAGAGGGCTTCGCCACCTTCATCAAGAATAAGTTCACCGCCGACAACGAGGATGGCGTCCTCGACCCCAAGACGGGGAAGAAGGTCATCACCATCGTCAACGCCGCGGGCAGCCCCAGCCAGGTCTACGGGATCAACCTCGAGGGACGCCTGGCGTACCGCCGTCTCCTCGACCTGCAGGCAGGACTGACGCTCCAGCGCAGCCGCTATGGGGCGGAGAAGACGCTCTTCGAGCCCAGCGACGAGACGCCCACGCAGGCGACCATCACCACGCGCGACTACGAGCGTACACCCAATGTGTACGGCTACTTCGCCGCTACGCTGCGCCCCAGCCGGCCGCTGAGCTTCACCCTCTCGGGCACCTACACGGGCTCGATGAAGGTACCCCACGAGACCTACGAGGGCTTCGATGGGATCGCCAGCGCGGCTAAGCCCGACAGCCGTGGAGCCTTCGACTACACCGACGCAGCAGGCACGCAGCACCGCGGCCTGGCCCCAGGCTTCGCACAGCTCACCACGACCAAGCCCTTCCTTGATCTCGACCTGCGCATCAGCTACGCGCTAGACCTCACCTCACTGGTCAAGCTCACGCTGGACGCTGGTATACAGAACTTCCTGAACTCCTACCAGCAGGATACCGACAAGGGACCTGGCCGCGCCTCGGCCTACATCTACGGCCCCACGCGTCCACGACGCCTCTACCTCTCGGCGACCTTCGACCTCTAGCGAGGTGCCACAGCAGGGAGCAGAGAGCGAGCGCCCCTCATACAGCAGCGCCCCCAGCATCCGATCGAGATGCTGGGGGCGCTGCCCTTATACTGTGAGGAGTGTGTCTAGCGGCCGAAGCTCCACTTGAGCCCAAGCGTCGGGGCTACGATCCACTGAGGGGCATCGACGTTCTTGGACACGCGCAGCTCCGTGCCTACGCTGAGGTTGAAGTCGGGTGCGACGCCCTTGATACGGTTCAGATTGCACCACAGCTGCGGCTGGGACATGAACTTGAAGGTCGTGCTTCCCCAGCCTGGTGCCTTCAGCTCCTGACGCCACCAGCTGAAGAAGCCCGTCGCCGTGAAGAGCTCCGAGGCCGAGGCGAAGCGCCAGACACCACAGAGCTCGAAGTTGTGCGGCTGCTCTGCCCCCTTAATATACTTGTAGAGCGGGATGAGCTGGAGCATCGTGCGGCGTGTAGGACTGAGGTAGGTGTAGCTCCCGCCGAGCATGAAGGCATCGTTGAGGGAGAAGGCGGGCTTGGTCCGCTCCGTGCTCGGGGCGTAGTCTCTGAAGCGGAGGCCCCCATCATAGCGGAGGTGCAGGGCGAAGGGCGCGCGCCAGAAGCGGAGGTTGCGCATGAACTTCCAGTTGGCATTCACCGCACCCTGATCACGCCAGGACATGTCCACGAAGTAGAAGGTATCGCCGAAGCGGTCGAGGCTCTGCTGCTCGACGGTAGCCGTCATCATAGGACGCTCGCGCTGCACCGTCGGGTAGAGGGCGCGGCCGAGGTCGTAGTGCAGCTGGATATTCTGCGCCTTGAGGAGCGGGGCTGCCGAGACGAAGAGGAGGCCAAGGAGTGGGCGAGCGACGAGGAGAAGGCCTCGGCCGTGCTGGGACTGGCGGAAGCGAGACATCATCATGCTGAGGAGCTATAGACACGAGCGCAGCCAGTAGCGGGAGCTACCGACTGCGCTCGCCTGTCATGAGGGAGACGCTAGCGCCTAGAAGAGCTTGGTGGGGTACTCACCGGCGTCGACCAGTGCCTGGATCTTGGCTACGACCTCGGGGCGGTCAGCAGCGTAGGTCACGCCGAACCACTGGTCGGGCGTATCCAGCACCTCGACCGAGATCTTGCCCTGAGCTACGAGGAGGTTGACGGGCAGCGGGATGAAGTACTCGAACTTAGGGTTCGTGTCCAGCGCCTGGAGGAAGTGGCGGAAGAGCTCATTGGAGTGGCGGAAGTAGTCGGGAGTGAAGCCCCACATGTTCATCGACACGGGCGTGTTCTCCTCGAGGTACTGCTTCTGACCTTGCTCGTCCTCGAAGAAGATGCGTCCATCCTCCCCGCGAGCGATGGCCGTGCGCTCTACGACCTCCGTCAGGAAGCCCTTGGCGTCGACCTGGCAGACGCCACGCGCTACTGTACCGCTCTCGCTGAGGGTATTGCCCACACGATAGCCAACCATGCAGTACTTACCCTCGCTGTCGGAGAGGCTACGGAGCTTGTCCGCCAGCGCAGCGAAGCCATGACGACCGTAGAAGTCATCGGCGTTGATCACCGCGAAGGGCTCCTTGACGACCTCCTCAGCCATCATGACGGCGTGGTTGGTACCCCAGGGCTTCTCACGCCCCTCAGGGACAGTGAAGCCCTCAGGCAGCTTGTCCAGGTCCTGGAAGACGATCTCGACGGGGATCTTGTGCTCGTACTTGGAGACGATCTTCGTGCGGAACTCCTCCTCGAAGAGGTGGCGGATGACGAAGACGACCTTGCCGAAGCCAGCACGGATAGCGTCGTAGATGGAGTAGTCCATAATGGTCTCGCCCGAGGGGCCTAGACCATCGAGCTGCTTGAGACCGCCGTAGCGGCTACCCATACCTGCAGCGAGGACAACGAGTGTAGGTTGTTTCATTGTACTTATAGTGTTTAGGAGTTAGTGATGACGCATTAGCGGCGGCGCCTGCGGCTCTTCGTGGCCTTGCCCTTAGAGGACGTGTGCTTCTGCGCCGCCTTGGCACTGTGCTTGCCAGGGATAGATAGGCTCTGACCTACGCTGAGCTTGTCGGAGCGAAGTCTATTGGCCTTCTTGAGCTCCTCGACGGTGAGTCCGTGGCGATGGGCGATACTGGAGAGCGTCTCGCCCGAGCTGACCTTATGCTGGCGGCTCGTGGTGGCTGGCTCAGCCTTAGAGCGAGTGCGGGAGCGGCTGGAGCTGGTCTCGGCCTCTGCCTCCTCCTCGCTCGTCTCCTCGCTCGGGCTCTGCTTCCGACGTGCGGAGGCCTGCTGGTCAGGCCCCTCGAGGTTGACACGCAGCTCGGGGGAGACCACAGCCTCGCCGAGACTATCGAGCTTGAGGATGGCTGTCAGGGGTAGGCGTACCGAGGCGTTATTCCCTGGGATGATGCCGCTACGGTATTGGGGGTTGAAGGTGGAGATCGTCTCCCGATCCAGCCCTGTAAGCTCGGCGATGCGGTCGAAGGTCACGCGGTGCGGCGTCACGTAGTAGTCGGTAGCCAGCGGACGCCCCAGCTCGCGCGGCAGGATGCCGTAGTGGCGCGAGTAGTGCATGGCGAAGTAAGCCCCGATGAAGAGCGGGATGTAGCGACGCGTCTCCCCAGGGAGGAAGCGGTAGATGTCCCAGAAGTTCGGCTTGAGGAGCCCGGAGCGCTTGATGGCACGATTGACGTTGCCCGGGCCGCAGTTATAGGCCGCCAGCACCAGCCACCAGTCGCCGTAGATCTTGTAGAGGTCCTTGAGGAAGCGGCTCGCGGCCTCCGTGCTGCGGATGGGATCCATGCGCTCATCCACGAGGCTATTGATGTTGAGCCCATAGGCGCGGCCCGTGGGGAGCATCAGCTGCCAGAGGCCAGCGGCCCCAGCGGGGGAGATGGCCTTGGGATTGAGCGCCGACTCGACGATGACCAGATAGCGTAGCTCCATAGGCAGACTATGCTTGTCGAGCGCTATCTCTATATCGGGGAAGTAGAGATCCGAGAGGGCGAGCATGGAGCTCAGCAGGCCGCGGCGACGGTAGAGGTAGAGCTCGATGGCCTCACGCACGAGGGGATTGTAGCTGAAGCGCATCACCGAGGGTATGCGGTTCAGCATCCTGATGTAGGTACTGTCGGCAGTGTAAGGGACGGAGACGGAGGCGGGGAGGGCGGGACTGGTACGCGCGGTACCCTTGCGCCCATAGCCGCTATACCACTGCTCCAGCAGGCTCTCTACGTCGCGGTCTAGCGAAGCGGGGAGCGTGATGGGATCGAGCAGTGCTGAGGATAGGGAGAGCGAGAGCGGAGATCCCTGCTGACGGATGCTGTCGCGCTGTGCCCAGAGGGAGGGCGAGAGCGTGAGGAGAAGCGAGAGAAGGGATATCCTGAGGAGGCTCTTCATAGAGGGAGTCATTAAAAGGTAAGGCTACAGTTGACCCCCAGCTGTAGTGCGGGTCGGGGTAGCGCAGGCACGGCTATCTCTGGGCTGAGGCGCAGCGATAGGTCGGGAGAGATGTCGAAGGTGTAGAGCTCGGCATCGACATAGGCGTCGAGGAGCGAGAGGCCATAGACCAGCACCGTGGCGACGATGCTGAGGTCGCGGTAGCGACGGTAGTAGTCGTTGCCGCGCTTGAGCGTCGAGCGGAGCGAGCTGTACTGCGCGTAGTCCTCGGCCTTGGCGCCCGCGGGGGCGAAGGCCAGCCAAGCGGTATTGGTCGCGGGGTCGGCACTCATGATGTCGCGATAGGCCTCATGGTAGTCGCGGTACTGGCGGTTGTTCCAGCTGATGGCGTAGTAGCAGGCCGTGAGTGCGCCCCAGACGATGGGGAGCTTCCAGTACTTGCGATTATAGATCTGTCCGCCCCCAGGGAGGAGCGCCCAGAGGAGCGCCTTGGTCGAATTGGGCTGCCAAAGCGGAGCTATCGCCGTCGCCTGGGGCGAGAGCTGCACCTGCTGTGGTGCCTCGGGGACACGCGCGAGGCTATCGTAGCGTGCGACGAGTCCGCGGCGCGGTGCTTCGTCCCCGACATAGCGCGGAAGGCCCTCGAGCCCCGCACTCACTAGGGAGGGATAGCTACGCAGCGTGAGGAGGCTGTCGGGAGCTGCAGCTCGGGCAGAGGCCGCACCGAGGAGGAGGGCAAGGCCGAGGAGGAGCAAGGGACGATAGCTGGAGGCGGTCATAGACGGAGGGCTAGTGCTGTACGCGCTCGAGGAGCTGCATGATACGCTCCAGCTCCTCATCGCTGGAGAAGGGGATCGTCAGGCGTCCCTTACCCTGAGCGTTGCAGCGCAGGGTGACGCGCGAGGCGAAGACCTGTGCCAGGTGCTGCTCTAGGATCTTGTAGTCCGCACGTGCAGAAGGCTTGGGGGCGCTGGCTGGCTTAGCCGTGGGGAGCTCCTCACCGCCCTGCTGGACGGCACGGGCGAGCTCCTCGACGGCGCGCACACTCAGCTGCTCCTGCTGGATGAGGGCGTAGAGCTCGAGCTGCCGCTCGGTATCCTCGATCTGCAGGAGGGCACGGGCATGGCCCATGTCGATGAGGCGCTGGGTGAGTCCCAGCTGGATCTCGGCGGGCAGGCGCAGTAGGCGCAGGTAGTTGGCCACCGTGGTACGCTTCTTCCCTACGCGCTCGGCGAGCTCCTCCTGCTTGAGGTGCTGCAGGTCGATGATCTGCTGGTACGCTAGGGCGATCTCTATGGCATTGAGGTCCTCGCGCTGGATGTTCTCCACCAGTGCCAGCTCCATGAGCTCCTCGGCGCGTACGGGACGGATGTAGGCGGGCAGACGCTCGAGCCCCGCACGCTGGGCGGCACGCCAGCGGCGCTCGCCCGAGATGATCTGGTACTGACCGCCCCCGAGCTCCTGCACCGTGATGGGCTGGACGAGCCCTAGGGCGCGTATCGAGCTCGCGAGCTCCTCGAGGCGCTCCTCGTCGAACTCGCGGCGAGGCTGATTGGGATTAGGCTGGATCAGTGAAATACTCAGCTCCTGGATCGAGGCGGCCCCGCTGAGGCTGGCCATAGGCTCATCGGGGAGGAGGTTGCCGAGGCCGCGCCCGAGGACGCTCTTAGTCTTCATTGCCATAGCGTCTACTTCTTAGTCTTATTGATCAGCTCGACTGCCAGCTGGAGGTGATTGACGGCGCCGCGACTGTCGGCATCGTAGAGCAGGGCAGGTAGCCCATGGCTCGGCGCCTCGCCGAGCTTGACATTGCGCTGGATGACGGTCTCGAAGACGAGCTCCTTGAAGTGGCTCTTGACCTCCTCGTAGATCTGATTGTTGAGGCGCGTACGGCTGTCGTACATCGTCATCAGGAAGCCCTCGATCTCGAGGCGCGGGTTGAGGCGCTGGCGTACGATACGTATGGTATTGAGCAGCTTGGAGATGCCCTCGAGGGCGAAGTACTCGCACTGCACGGGGATCAGGACGGCGTCCGCCGCTACCAGCGCATTGATCGTGATCAGGCCCAGCGAAGGGGAGCAGTCGATGAGGATATAGTCGTAGCGGTCTACGAGTGGCTCGAGGACGCGGCGCAGCTTGTGCTCGCGCTCGTCCTGCTCCATCAGCTCGATGTCTGCCCCCGCCAGATCGATGTGCGAAGGCAGTAGCTCGAGGCCGTCCACGATGGTAGGGATGATGACCTCGGAGGCCGCGAGGCCGCCGCAGAGGCATTCGTAGATCGTCTTGCCGAGCTTGAGGCTCTCGACGCCCAGCCCTGAGGAGGCGTTGGCCTGCGGATCGGTATCCACCAGCAGCACGCGCTTGTCGAGCGAGGCCAGCGAGGCTGCCAGATTGATAGCTGTCGTAGTCTTCCCTACGCCACCCTTTTGGTTTGCTAAGGCGATGATTCGTCCCATTCCTATGGTCTCCCTATAGTCTATTATCCTTATCCTATTCTATTTAGCCCGGTTTGAGCCAGGCGCTATAGTTCCTAAATAACTTCCAAATTTACGACTACTCGCCGACATAGACGACATCTCTAGTGCCAGCAACCCTCCTTCGCCCTGGCTCTGAGGTGAAAACGCAGCCTCCTCCACCCTCGGTATAGCGAGGCTCCCAGCCCAACTGAGGCCAAGAGCAAGCGCCCCCACCCTACGGCACTCGGCTTCCTCCTCCGAAGCCCTCCCCATCCGCCGACCTATCCCTCAGCGCTCTGAGGGATAGCAGTCAGCGCCGTAAGGGGTATCAGTCAGACGGCTGAGGGATATCAGTCAGCGCGCTGAGGGATAGCCCTCAGGCTGGGCGGGCTATGCCGAGCGCTGAGCAAGACTAAGGAGCGAACTTAGCCTCCAGCGTATCGAGGCGCCCCCCCTAGCTTCTCGCAGCACACTCGTCCATGCCGCTCCGCTCCCCCTCACTCAGCCCCCGAGGGAGCTCCAAACTTGGCCTCAAGGAGAACTTTTCAGCCTCTCAGCGAAAAAACTTTTCGCTCTGAAGGCTCGCTAGTCCTAGCCTCACGATAGACACATAAGACACTAAGCAAGAGCGAATAAAAACAAGAACACCACCCTCCTTTAGCTCCTAGCGCACCCATAAATTAGGGGGAGCGCGTCGAGATGCTTTACAGAAGTTTGCATATATAAATAAATGTTGTATCTTTGCAGTGTGTTTTTCATGGTATTAGATTTAAGGTTAACTGGAATAGGGGGTGTCGGGAGACAGTCCCTATTCATTTTATAAGGCCCTCGACAAAGGAGGGTACCTTGGGCTCAGGAGTAGCTCCCAGCTGCAGCGCAAAGCAGGACTCCCCCAGCCTCCCCCATAAGTCCCAAAGGAAACACGAAGCCCCATCAAAAAGCTAGGCCGAGGTGCAGCGAGCACCTCGGCCTAGTTTGCTTACTGGTCTAAGTATCAGCTCAGCGAGCTAGTCGACCTGACGCATAGGCGGCTTGACGACCTCGGCCGCGAGCTGACGCCCACGTACCACGATGTAGATCTCCGTGCCGGGAGCGCTGTACTCCTTAGCCACATAGCCCATGCCGATACCGACCTTGAGCGTGGGCGACATCGTCCCTGAGGTCACCTCGCCGATCACCTGACCCGAGGCATCAGCGATCTCGTAGTGCGCGCGGGGAATGCCCTTGTCCTTGAGACGGAAGGCGACGAGCTTACGCTTGATCCCCTCGGCCTTCTGCTGCTCTAGGAGGGCGCGTCCGGGGAAGTGCTTGTCGTCCTTGAACTTCGTGATCCACCCGAGGCCCGCCTCTAGGGGTGAGGTCGTATCCGTGATATCGTTGCCGTAGAGGCAGAAGCCCATCTCGAGGCGGAGCGTGTCGCGTGCGCCCAGGCCGATAGGACGGATACCCTCGGGCTTACCTGCCTCGAAGATCGCATTCCAGATCCGCTCGCCATACTGGGGATAGAAGTAGAGCTCGAAGCCCCCAGCACCCGTATAGCCCGTGTTGGAGATGATGACCTCGGGGCAGCCAGCGAACTCCCCGACCTTGAAGGTATAGTAAGGGATCTCGCTGAGGTTGACCTCCGTGAGACGCTGCAGTACCTGGGTAGCTAGAGGCCCCTGGACAGCCAGCTGCCCGACATTGTCGGAGCTGTTCTCGAGGATAGCCCCAACCTTGTTATTGGCCTGGCACCAGGCCCAGTCCTTGTCGATGTTGGCCGCATTGACGACGAGCAGGTATTTCTCCTCCTCATAGTGATAGACGAGCAGATCGTCGACGATCCCTCCGCTAGCGTTGGGGAAGCAGGTGTACTGGATATCGCCGACACCGAGCTTGGAGGCGTCATTGCTGGTGATGTCCTGGACGAATTGGAGCGCCTGAGGCCCCTTGACCCAAAACTCACCCATGTGCGAGACGTCAAAGACACCTACGCCCTTGACCACTGTCATGTGCTCGTCGATGATCCCCGTGCTGTACTCGATAGGCATGTTGTAGCCTGCGAACTCGTGCATCTTAGCCCCCAGGGCTTCGTGCAGAGCAGTGAATGGAGTTGTCTTCATGTTCTTGGAAGCGTGCTCTAATATAAAAGTTAGTTGTACTACTGACCCAAAGGTACTAAGAACAAACGAAGTATCCACCTTCGCCCCCTAAAGGAGCAGCACCCCGCCGAGCCCTCCCCCAGCAGCGTCCCCACCATGCCCTTCATCCAGAGCCGATAGAGCCCCCGCTGCGCCCGAAGCCAAATGCCACCGAAGCGCAAGGGGAAGCATACAAAAAGACGGCAGGCATGATCTCTAGATCATGCCTGCCGTCCTAGTGGTAGCGAGAGGGGGACTTGAACCCCCGACCTTCGGATTATGAATCCGACGCTCTAACCAGCTGAGCTATCTCGCCGCCTCTTATCGCTTAAAGCACTGCAAAGATAGAGAAAGTAAACGAACTATCCAAATGCCTCGTCCCCCAGCATCTAAAGGGATTAAAGGTGTCTAAGGGCTGCCCCCAAGGCTTGGGGATGACTTAGAGCAACTTGAGCTCCAGCGAGGCGGGATCGAAGTCCAGCCACTGCTGCACCCACATCCCAGGCCTAAGCTCCTCGGGAGGGTTGGAGACCGTGAGCCCGAGGAGGCGCACCGAGCGCCCGGAGAGCTCCACGCCCCACAGCAGCGTGAGGGCCTCGGCCTCCAGCTCGGCCTCCTCGAGGAGATGCGGCGCGGAATAGGCGCGCGACTGGACGGAGAAGTCGGCGAACTTGAGCTTGAGCGTCAGCGTACGCCCTCGGAAGGAGCGTCGCTCTAGCCTCCTCTTAAGGTCGGAGAGCACCTCGAGGAGGCGCTGCTCGAGCTCCAGCGGCTCGGCGGTATTCGTCTCGAAGGTATGCTCGCAGCCTATGGACTTGCGTACGCGCTCGTACTCCACGGGGCGCTCGTCTATACCGCGAGCATAGTCATAGAAGGTCTGTCCAGCCTTACCGAAGTGCCGCTGCAGCTCCTGAAGGCTGCGCGCCCTGAGGTCAGCCCCCGTGCGTATCCCCAGCTGGTGCATGCGCCGTGCCGTGGCACGTCCCACGCCCCAGAAGCTCTCCACGGGCAGCCGCTCGATGAGCTCCAGCGCTTGGTCGGGGTGTATGGTACAGAGGCCGTTGGGCTTACGCTCCTCGGAGGCGATCTTCGCCAGGAACTTATTATAGGAGACGCCCGCCGAGGCCGTCAGCCCGAGCTCCTCCCAGATGCGCCGCCGCAGCTCCTTGGCGATGTCCACCGCGAGGGGGATGCCGGGCTTATTCTCGGTCACATCGAGGAAGGCCTCGTCTAGGGAGATGGGCTCGATGATATCGGTATAGTCGTGGAAGATGCTATGGATAGCCGCCGAGACCTCCTTGTAGCGCTCGAAGTGCACGGGCACGAAAGTGATGTGCGGGCAGCGCTTGCGCGCCTCTGCCCCTGACATCGCCGAGCGCACTCCATAGCGACGCGCCTCGTAGCTCGCGGCACAGACCACTCCTCGATGCTCCGCCCCCCCAACGGCGATGGGGATACCACGCAGCTCCGGATGATCATGCTGCTCTACCGAGGCAAAGAAGGCGTCCATGTCGATGTGTATGATCTTGCGCATGAGGACTCGCTTGGGAAAAGGGCTATGGGTAGGGGCTACCAGCGTAGCCAGTAGATGAGGCGTAGGATCAAGGATAGGAGCACGAGCAAGAGAACGAGGTACTTCACGAGCTGAGGCCGTCCTGCCGCTTCAGCCTTCTCCGCTTCGGCCAAGGACTCCTGAGACGTTGACGCCTGCTCCTCTAGCTGTAGCTGCGAGACCGAGATACGCTCGTCCCAGCTCCGCACCGAGCTGCGTACAGCCCCTAGGAGCATGAGCTCTCTATAGTGCTGAGCGAGGTAAGCCTCGACTGTCGAGGCACGCTGCTCCAGGATGAAGTACCCAAGGTAGCCCCAGCGTGGCACCCCTGAGAGCTGGATCAGTACCGCTTCGTAGCCGATCGACTGGTAGAGCTTCGTAACCTCCGCACAGAGGTCTCCCCCCAGATCAAGGAGCAGACGATGGCCACCCTCTAGGTAGGCAGCGTCAGCCAGCTGTGCCCCTCGGAGGCTGACCTCATAGCGAGGTACACACGCGCAGCGATCGTAGCGATCGACGATGCGCTCTATGTAGGGCGGGTATACCAGCTCCTCCTCGGGGAGTAGCTGGGCCACGATCTCGCGCACCTCTTCCTCCGAGCTAATCCGCTCACGGGGAATGGCAGGGACAGGGATCAGTGGCGTGACAAAGATGCTATAGAGGTAGCTCTCTAGATCGCTGACCGGTCGGGTAGGCTCCGCCTCGGGGGCCTCATCGCTGATCGCCCCGAGCACCTCGTAGACGAAGACGAGCGTATCGGGATCGGGTGACGCTATGAAAGAGCTCGCATCATCCTCCAGTGTCACCCCTACAGGCCCCTCATCGGCAGGCCCCTCAGGCACTGTCGCCCCAGCTACGGGACTAGGGATAGTAGCCGAAGCAGCCACAGCGTCTGCCCCAGCCGCATCATCTGCCTTAGGCAGCCCCAGCCAGAAGGGATAGAGGACATAGGCCCAATGCCCGTAGTCATCGCTATAGTACGAGACCACGATGTAGGCGTCCTCATCGTCCCCAGGAGTGAAGCAGATTTCATCCTGTCTTAGGATGGTATAGAGCTTCAGACGATAACCTAGGCGCTCCTCGAGGGAGCTACGATCCTGCTCGAAGGGTAGGCCCACGATGAGGCTAGGCGCTGGCGAGCCGAAGTACTGAAGCGACAGCCGCGGGGCGGAACTATAGCCGCGCAGCAGGAGGTCCTTATAATCCATTAGCTATCGTTGGTAATTCGTAGCCCCCTAAGGGACACCTACACTATTCCTATCCATTACCAGAGCTCCACAGCACTCGTCGCTGGGGCTCCGTTCCACCGATCACAAGGCCGAGATAAGGCGCGTCGTAGAGGCTCTCTACCTTATACATAGGATACACGCAGCAGCCTGCGCTGGCTCTCTGTCCTCCCCCAACGGCGATGGGGATACCACGCAGCTCCGGATGATCATGATGCTCTACCGAGGCATAGAAGACATCCATATCGATGTGTATGATCTTGCGCATGAAGGAGGAAGACCTAAATAGACGGGGCTAAGACAGTCATCGAGCTCTACTCGGGACGCTTGGGGAAAGGACGGGTATACACCCAAGCCCACCAAAGGAAGAGAAGCTGGAAGGGGAGGCGGATCAAGGCTATCGTCGCACGAGGATCACCGAGCTCAGCTAGGTGTGTATAGGAGTAGATATTGGCCGGATAGACAGCGATCAGGAGTAGGATAATCCCCCAAGCCGACCAAACACGAAGCTGACTCTTGGGTCTGACCACCAGCCCTAGCCCAAGGAGGATCTCCGCGACACCACTTAGTGCGACCAAGGCTTCGTGAGCAGGCAGATAGTCTGGCATTATGCGGAGGTAGAAGTTAGGATTGACAAAGTGATTGACTCCTGCTAGGATATAGGAGATCCCACAGAGGTAATAGAAGAAGAAATAAAGACGGTACTTAAGCATACGTATAAATCTGATGGGAGAAAAGAATAGCCCCGCAGAAGACGAAGCTCTGCGGGGCTATGCTATAAGACGTGGTGAGCTTATTCAGCCTTGAGGGTAACGCGCTTGAAGGCAGTCACCGTGAGGCTCTTGCTCTGTGCCTGGAGGTACTGAGCGATCGTCAGCTTGTTGTCCTTGACGAAGAGCTGATCCAGGAGCGTGTTCTCCTTGTAGTACTTCTTCAGGGCACCCTGAGCGATCGTGTCTACGAGGTTGGCGGGCTTGCCTGCCTCGATAGCCTTCTCACGAGCAAGGGCGAGCTCACGCTCCTTGATCTCTGCGGGTACGTCCTCCTCGGTGATACCGACGGGAGCCATAGCAGCGATCTGCATAGCTACGTCGCGAGCGACCTGTGCATCGGTAGCCTCGTTGAAGGCAACGATGGTAGCCAGCATGTTACCGGGGTGTACGTAGGAGGTCGTGAAGGGGCCCTGGACGAACTCGTATACGCCGAGCTCCATCTTCTCACCAGAGACACCGCTGCGCTCGGTGATGTACTCCTGCACGCTACGGCCGTTCTCCAGCGTCGTAGCAAGGATCTCTTCCTTCGTCGCGCCCTTCTTGCTCTTGGCTACCTCGAGGATCGTCGAGACGAGCTTGATGAAGTCTTCGTTCTTAGCTACGAAGTCGGTCTCGCACTTTACGCCGACCATGACAGCGTAGTCGCCTTCGTGAGCTGCGAGGATGCAGCCTTCCTCAGCGTCGTGGTCACCACGCTTAGCAGCGATAGCCTGACCGCGCTTGCGGATCAGCTCGATCGCCTTCTCGAGATCGCCTTCGGCTTCTTCAATCGCCTTCTTGACATCAGAGAGGCCAGCACCGGTGAGGGCGCGGAGCTTCTTGATGCTTTCCATCAGTGCACTCATAATTGCAGTATGGGTATTGGGTTGTTACGTTACAATAGTTTTATGGGGGTAGAATAAGATCCGAGGACAAGCTGGAGCTTGCCGGCTTATCCTCGTCTCTTATTTTATGCTGCGTCCGCTCCCAGGCTAGCTGGGGCTACGTCAGAGGGGAGAGGACGGGCTTAGGCCTCCTCGCTGCTAGCAGCAGGAGCCGCCTTGCGAGCACGGCCGCGACCGCCGCCGATGCGCTTAGCGCCTTCGCCTTCTTCCTTTTCCTCGCCCTTACCTTCGGCCTTGCGTTCCTGCAGGCCTTCAGCGATCGCTGCACAGACAGCCGAGACGATGAGCTCGACAGCTGCCGTGGAGTCGTCGTTGGCAGGGATGACGTAGTCGATATTGCTAGGATCGCTATTGGTGTCCACAATAGCGAAGACGGGGATACCGAGACGATTAGCTTCAGCCACTGCGATGTGCTCCTTCATGACGTCTACGACGAAGAGGGCAGAGGGCAGGCGCTTCATGTCAGCGATAGAGCCGAGGGTGAGCTCGAGCTTGGCACGCTGGCGAGAGATCTGAAGCTTCTCACGCTTGGAGAGGTTATCAAAAGTACCATCAGCAGTCATCTTATCGATGGAGCTCATCTTGTTCACGGCCTTACGGATCGTGGCGAAGTTGGTGAGCATACCGCCGGGCCAGCGCTCGGTGACGTAGGGCATACCTACGGCCTTAGCGAGTTCGGAGACGGCGCCCTTGAGCTGCTTCTTGGTAGCGACGAAGAGGATCTTCTTGCCACCCTTAGCCATAGCCTTGGCGATTTCTGCTGCTTCGTCAACCTTAACAACAGTCTTGTGCAGGTCGATGATGTGGATATCGTTGCGCTCCATGAAGATGTATGGAGCCATAGCTGCGTTCCACTTGCGGGTCAGGTGACCGAAGTGTGCGCCAGCTTCGATGAGTTGGTCAAAGGAAACTCTTGACATGATTTCGTTTACGTTCTATAAATGTAACTGGATTACTTTCAACCGTCTGGTAGGACAGCCTCTCGGGCTCGAGGAGCAAGCTAGGCTGTAGCTCTAGGCGGTTTAGATACTAAACGCGAGATAAGTCGGATCAGGCGGCACACGCTAGGCAGCACACCTGGTGACCGATCTTAACGCTTGCTGAACTGGAAGCGCTTGCGTGCCTTGGGGCGACCTGGCTTCTTACGTTCGACGACACGGGAGTCACGCGTCAGGAAGCCTTCGGCACGGAGTGCAGGCTTGTCCTCGGCATTGATCTTGACCAGCGCACGAGCGATAGCCAGGCGAGCTGCTTCGCTCTGACCCTTGAAGCCACCACCCTTGAGGTTGATCTTGATGTCGTACTTCTCTACTACATCGAGGACCGACAGAGGCTGGCGGACGATGTACTGGAGGATAGAGGAGGGGAAGTAGGTAGCGATATCACGCTTGTTGATCGTGATCTTACCGCTACCAGCTGCTACGTATACACGAGCGACGGCGGCCTTGCGACGGCCAATAGCATTGATCATTTCCATCTGTCCTGAGTATTACTTGAGCGTGTTGATGTCGATGACGCGGGGCTGCTGAGCCTCATGCTTGTGCTCTGCGCCGTCATAGACGTAGAGGTTGTCGAGGATAGCTGCACCGAGGCGATTCTTAGGCAGCATACCCTTGACGACCTTGCGGAAGAGGCGATCAGAGCCCTTAGCCTGCAGGAAGCGGGGGCTGAAGCTGCGCTGACCACCAGGGTAGCCCGAGAACTTCAGGTAGACGCGATCATCCCACTTCTTACCCGTGAGGACGACCTTGTCGGCGTTGATGATGATGACGTTGTCGCCACAGTCGACGTGTGGCGTGAAGTTGGGCTTGTACTTACCGCGGAGGAGCTTAGCCACCTTGGAGCATACACGACCCAAGCTCTGACCCGCAGCGTCCACTACGACCCACTCCTTCTGAGCGGTCGCCTTGTTAGCTGAGACAGTCTTGAAACTTAGCGTGTCCATTACTTCTGTTGTTAATAATGATTAAGTTAGACAAACCCACGATCCACTCCTGCTTTGGATGACCATACAGCCGCCACGAGATCATACAGATTGGACACTGATCTCGCACGAGTGCGCCCTTCGCTTGGGGAAGAGCAGCCACCCTCAGTCGGCGGATTCGTAGGGGTACTATTTGATAAACAGCGCACAAAGATACAAAATTTCAAGCGCCCAGCAATAGCCTCCTCACAGCACCTGCCTAAGCCCCGCGACTTCCCCATCTTCGCCTTGCCCTCCAGCCTGGCTCAGCGGCACCTCCACATACACACCTGCCCTTCCAAACAATCCCCTCAAGTCGTCACAAGCAGCCCCTTAGCTAAGGCCTCCCTATCCCCCACCCCACGCGCCCCGAGCTCGGAGCACGCTGACCGATACCCCTCAGCCCGCCCACGGCTATCAGTCAGCCGCCTCACAGACGCCCCTCAGCTCGCTGACGGATATCCCTCAGCGAGCTCCCCCTTAGCTCACAGCTTACGTGGCGGGGGAACTTAGCCTCGGCACAGCCTTAGCGAGAGGCTCGAAGAACCCCAGCTAAGTAGTAGCATCCTTATCCAAGACGAGCAGCCAAGTAAAGCGGCAGAGCTATCCAGCGCAGCGGGAGAAGTCCCCTTATATATAGGTATAGGAGGCGCACAGAAGCGCGGAGACAAGACCGAAGCAAATCCGAGTAATCGCAGTATCTTTGTAGTAATAGTACCCCGCCTAGAGCGGTGATGGGTACACGATCACCCTTGTAACGCGTCGCAATGACAACACCCTACCCCAAATATCACCTCGCTGAGTACCCCCACCAGTTCCGCCTCCGCTACCCCAATAAACCCATGCTCCGCTACCACGACAAGGTCTCGGGGCGCTGGGTCAAGCTCTCGGGCGAACAGGTAGCCGACCGGTGTCTCGCTGCGGCTAAGGGCTTCGCCTGGCTCCAGCTCCAGCCTGGGGACAAGGTCAGCATCTACTCCCCGAACACCGTCGAGGGCATCGCTGCCGAGCTAGGGCTCTTCATGATGCGCGGCGTCTCGGTGCCGCTCTACGCCACGAGCACGCCCGAGCAGGTGCAGTTCGTCATCGAGGACGCCCAGGTAGCGACGATGTTCGTCGGCGGACAGTTCCAGTACAACAATGCCTACGAGGTGCAGCAGCGCTCCGAGGTCCTACGTCAGCTCATCATCATCGACCCCGAGGTCGTCCTTGCCCCAGGCGACACGACCAGCACGTACTACGATGAGTTCATCCGCCGCGGTGATGCCGTGGCCTATGAGAACAAGGCCAACGTCACCGCCAGCCAGGCGCTGGCGAGCGATCTAGCCGTCATCATCTACACCTCGGGCACCTCGGGGCGTAGCAAGGGCGTCCTGCTGCACCACAGCAACTTCATCGAGCAGATGTACGCGCACCAGCTGAAGTACCCCTTCATGTCGCCCCGCGACACCTCGATGTGCTTCCTCCCGCTCAATCACATCCTCGAGAAGGCCTGGTGCTACCTCTGCCTCAGCATGGGCTGCTGCGTAGCTGTACTGAGCGACCCCAAGAAGATCCTCGAGGCCCTACCCGAGGTGCGCCCCACGATGATGAGCAATGTACCCCGCTTCTGGGAGAAAGTCTACGCTGGCGTACAGCAGAAGATCGAGCAGTCCCCCCGCCCCATCCGTGGGATCATGCGCCACGCGATACGCATCGGGGAGCGCTACTTCTTCGACTATGTCAACGAGGGCAAGCGCCCTCCGCTGTGGCTCAATGCCCTCTTCAAGCTCTATGACCACACCCTCTTCATGAAGGTCAAGCAGGCCATAGGCATACAGCGCGGCAAGTTTTTCCCCACGGCTGGCGCTGCACTCTCGGTAGAGATCTACCGCTTCATGCGCTCGATTGGCGTGCCCATCTGCCTCGGCTACGGCCTCTCAGAGAGCACGGCCACGGTCAGCTCCTGCCCGCTGGTAGGCTTCGACCCGACGAGTATCGGGACCATCATGCCCACCCTACAGGTGCGCATCGATCCTGAGACAAGCGAAATCCTCATCAAGGGGCCCAGCGTGATGCAGGGCTACTACAATAATGAGGAGGCCAACGCAGAGGCCTTCACCGAGGACGGCTACTTCCGCACTGGAGACGCTGGTCGCCTGGAGGGTGACGTCCTCTACTTCACCGAGCGCCTCAAGGACCTCTTCAAGACCGCCAACGGGAAGTACATCGCCCCACAGATGCTGGAGGGGATGCTTACCCTAGACCCCATCATCGAGCAGGTAGCCATCATCGGCGACGGCTACAAGTTCGTCAGTGCGCTGATCTACCCCAACTGGGAGCTGCTCAGGCGCGAGGCCGAGGCCCGCGGGGTCGATATGACGCAGAGCGATGTGGCTCTGGCGGGCGACCACGAGGTACATCGACTGATGACCACCCACATCGAGCAGGCGCTGAGCACGGTGGCTCAGTACGAGAAGGTCAAGCGCTTCGTCCTGCTCACCGAGCCCTTTAGCCTCGAGCGAGGCGAGCTAACCAACACGCTCAAGATCCGCCGCAAGGTCATCAACGAGCACTTCGCCGAGGCCATCGCTGGCCTATATGCCGAATAGCCCCAGCTGCTGCGTTAGCTACATACATTATATATAGACCCACAAAGACTAAGACATACCCAAGATGAACTATTGGTTTGAATGCAAGGTGTCCTACGAGCGACAGACGGACAACCTAGGTACGGCTAAGGTATCAGAGAGCTACCTGGTAGATGCCCTCAGCTTCACAGAGGCAGAGAAGCGCATCATCGAGGAGGTGACCCCCTTCGCAGCCATCGGCGGCGGCGACCTCGAGGTGGTGAACATACGCCGCGCACGCATCGCGGAGCTCTTCCTCAGCGAGGACCCAGACCACGACCGCTACTACCGCGCCAAGGTGAACTTCGTCACCGTCGACGAGAAGAGCGGCAAGGAGAAGCGTACCGCCGCACAGATGATCGTCAAGAGCGACAGCCTACAGGGAGCCGTCAAGGAGCTCACCGCCCAGATGGACGGACAGCTCTCGGCCTATGAGCTCGCCTCGATCACCGAGACGCAGATCATGGACGTCTACCAGTATGTAGCACCAGCCAAGGATGCTAAGTAAAGACGAACTAGCCGCACGACTCAGCGAAGTCCGCGCAAGCCTCGCAGGGCGCGCCGAGCTGGTGGCGGTATCGAAGTTCCACCCCGCCGACTACGTACGCCTCAGCTACGAGCTGGGGCAGCGCCTCTTCGGCGAGAGCCGCGTGCAGGAGCTCGTGGCCAAGCATGAGGCCCTTGCCGCCGACTGCCCTGACATCGTCTGGCACTTCATCGGCCCCCTACAGACCAATAAGGTCAAGTACCTCGCCCCCTTCATCCACATGATCGAGAGCGTGACCTCCGAGCGACTCCTCGAGGAGATCAACCGCCAGGGGCAGCGCGTGGGCCGTCGTATCCCCATCCTCCTCGAGGTCTACGTGGCCGAGGAGGAGACCAAGAGCGGCTTCAGCCCCGAGAAGCTCCTGCAGCTCGTCGAGCGCATCCACCACGAGCCCGAGCACTACCGAGGCATCGAGCTACGCGGACTGATGGCTATGGCCAGCAATACCGAGGACAGCGCCCAGGTACGGGGCGAATTTGCCCGAGTGGCCGAGCTCCACGCACAGCTCCTCCGCTCGGGGTGGGTCGACAGCGAGCGCTTCACCATCCGCTCCATGGGCATGAGTGGGGACTACCCCCTAGCCCTAGAGGAGGGCGCCACGCACGTACGTATCGGCTCGGCACTCTTCGGGGAGCGGCACTGAGGTGTCCTGCTCCTCACTTTATATACAGCTAATAGACCTCTCACCTATGCGTCTACTACATAGAGCTAGCCTCGCGCTGCTCTCCCTAGCCTGCATCCTCCCCCTCAGCGCGCAGCGCCCAGCCCAAGCAGGACAACAAGTTCAACTACATGCAGGCGATCGACGTCCTCGGCTCGTCGATGGCGCTGCTGGACCGCTACTTCGTCGACAGCGTCGACCTCAAGCAGCTCAGCCGCCTCGGGCTGGCGAGCATGCTCGAGAGCCTCGACCCCTACACGGAGTACTACTCTGCGGAGGACAACGACAAGCTCCGCCTCATGACCACAGGCGAATATGGCGGCATTGGCTCCATCATCTCGCAGCGCCCCGACAGCACCATCATCATCAACAGCCCTATGGAGGGCATGCCTGCAGCTAAGGTAGGGCTCAAGGCAGGGGACATCATCCTCGAGGTCGACGGCAAGGACTTCCGCCGCTCCACCAGCGAGCTGGTGAGCGCGGCCCTCAAGGGCAGCCCCGGAAGCAAGATCACCATCCTCGTGCAACGCCCAGGGGCGCCCAAGCCCCAGCTCTTCTCCTTCAAACGTGAGCAGGTGCAGGTCAACCCCGTGCCCTACTACGGGATCGTGGGTAAGGACTACGGCTACATCGCGCTGACGAGCTTCCCCAACACCGCTGCCGAGGAGGTCAAGCGCGCCCTCCTTGACCTCAAGGGACGCAAGGCACTCAAGGGCCTCATCCTCGACCTACGTGGCAACGGCGGGGGCCTCATCGACGAGGCGATCAAGATCGTGAACTTCTTCGTCCCCGCGGGACAGGTCGTCGTGACCACCCGCGGACGTGCCCTATCCACCCGACAGGAGATGACCTACCGGACCTCCGCCAAGCCCCTAGACACGGAGCTGCCGCTGGTCGTCCTCATCGACGGCTCCTCAGCCTCCGCCTCCGAGATCGTCAGTGGCGCGCTGCAGGATATGGACCGCGCCGTCGTGATGGGTCAGAAGAGCTACGGCAAGGGGCTTGTGCAGACGACGATGCAGCTCCCTTACGACGGCACGATCAAGCTGACGACGGCCAAGTACTATATTCCCAGCGGTCGCTGCATCCAGCGTATCAACTACCGCTCGGTACGTGAGGGCAAGGGCGAGCAGGTCACGCCCGACAGCCTGACGCAGGTCTTCCACACGCGGGCAGGCCGTGAGGTACGTGACGCTGGGGGGATCCTCCCCGACGTCAAGGTCACGGCGGACAGCCTGCCCACGATGCTCTTCTACCTGACCTATAATAATGATGCCTTCGACTGGGTCACGCGCTACACGCAGCAGCACAAGACCATCGCCTCACCCCTAGAGTTCCGTCTCAGCGCCGCGGACTATGCCGACTTCTCCCAGTACATGATCGACAAGAAGTTCGACTACGACCGTCAGAGCAGCAAGGAGCTGAAGCGACTGGAGGACCTAGCTAAGTTCGAGGGCTACTACGAGCGTACCAAGGCGGAGTTCGAGCGCCTCAAGACGCTGCTCGTCCCCGACCTCAAGCACGACCTTGACTACCACAAGGCCGCCATCGAGCGCCAGCTGACGACGAGCATCCTTACCCGCTACTACTACGACCGTGGAGCTCGCGAGCGTGGCGTGACGGAGGATAAGGTCATCGCCGAGGGCCTCAAACTCCTGGCCGACGGCACGCGCTACCGCCAGCTCCTTAGTCCCCCAGCAAAGAAGTAGCATGAAGAAGATCTTTTGCCCCAAGTGTGACAACCCCATCGTCCTGACGGCAGAGCGCCTGCGCCAGCTGCGTGAGCGCGGTGAGGAGCGCTTCTCCATCGTCTGCCCCAGCTGCACGCATCAGCTCAACCTCAAGCTACGTCTCCCCAAGGAGGAGGGCAAGCAGCCCCGCCCTGAGCGTGAGAGCGTGGGGCACCTGCTGGTGGTGGAGAACGGCTTCGGCTACAAGCAGACCTTCCCCCTATACCTAGGAGTCAACCGCATCGGCCGCCGCAACAAGGACACCGAGACCGACATCCCCATCATCACGGGCGACCCCAGTATGGACAGGCATCACGCCATCATCAAGGTCACCCAGGGCAAGACGGGCACCCTACGCTTCGCCCTCTCCGACGACGATAGCCACGTGGGCACCTTCGTCTCCGGGCAGATCCTCGGCCCCCGCGAGTCGGTCTATCTCCAGAGTGGCGACGTCATCACCCTCGGTGCCACCAGCATCATCTTCAGCGATCAGCCCCTCGAGGAGGAGGCCGACATCAGCTGATCTCCCCCTATCACTACCCTAAAGTACAGCAGTATCATGAGCCAGATCAAGGAATTCATCCAGCAGCACCAGGCACGCTTCCTCGAGGACCTCTTCGCCCTCATCCGTATCCCCAGCGTCAGCGCCAAGAGCGAGCACAAGAGCGATATGCAGCGCTGTGCCGAGCACTGGCGTGACCATCTCCGCAGCCTCGGCGTCCAGACCGTGGAGATCTACCAGACGGCGGGCAACCCCATTGTCTTCGGGCACTACGAGCTCGACCCCAAGCTCCCCACCATCCTCGTCTATGCCCACTACGACGTCATGCCCCCCGAGCCCCTCGAGCTATGGAAGAGCGAACCCTTCGCCCCCGAGGTACGCGACGGCCACATCTGGGCACGTGGCGCCGACGACGACAAGGGTCAGTCGATGATCCAGGTCAAGGGCTTCGAGACGGCACTAGCGCTTGGGCTGGTACGCTGCAATGTGAAGTTCCTCTTCGAGGGCGAGGAGGAGATCGGCTCGACGCACCTGGAGCAGTTCTGCCGCGAGCACCTCGAGATGCTGCGCGCAGACAACATCATCGTCTCCGACACCAGTATGGTCAGCGCCGAGACGCCCTCGCTCACCACGGGGCTACGCGGGCTAGCCTACTGGCAGATCGAGGTGACGGGTGCCAACCACGACCTGCACTCGGGTCACTTCGGCGGTGCGGTGGCCAATCCCATCAACGAGCTCTGCAAGCTCATCGCCCAGGTGCAGGACGCCGATGGGCGCATCACCATCCCCCACTTCTATGACGCGGTCGTCGACCTGACGGACGAGGAGCGCGCCATGATCGCCCAGATCCCCTTCGACGAGGAGCAGTACAAGAAGTTCCTCGACGTCGATGCCCTCTTCGGCGAGAAGGGCTACCACACGCTGGAGCGCAATAGCTGCCGCCCTAGCTTCGACGTCTGCGGCATCTGGGGCGGCTATCAGGGCGAAGGCTCCAAGACCGTCCTCCCCTCCAAGGCCTACGCCAAGGTCTCCTGCCGCCTCGTGGCGAACCAGGATCACCACCAGGTGAGCCAGGCCTTCATCGACTACATCAAAAGCATCGCACCTAAGTACGTCCGCGTCGAGGTCACCCCGATGCACGGTGGCGAGGCCTACCTCTGCCCCATCGACCTACCCGCCTACAAGGCTGCTGAGGAGGCTGTAGGCGTGGCCTTCGGCAAGCGCCCGCTAGCCGTACGCCGTGGCGGGAGCATCCCCATCATCGCGGCCTTCGAGCGCGTCTTCGGTATCAAGACCATCCTCATGGGCTTCGGGCTGGAGAGCAACGCTATCCACTCGCCCAATGAAAACATGCCGCTCGATGTCTTCTACAAGGGCATCGAGGCCGTCGCCGAGTTCTACAAGATCTATCCCCAGCACTAGTGCCTATGTCCCTACTCATCAAGCAGGTGCTCCTGGAGGACCAGATCACCGATATCCTCATCGAGGGCAAGTACATCAAGCGTATCGCCCCACACATCGATCCTCCCGAGGGCGCCGAGATCCTCAGCGGCCGTGACAAGGCCGCCATCCCGGGCTTCATCAACACGCATACCCATGCGGCGATGACCCTCTTCCGCGGCTATGGGGACGACCTGCCACTGATGGAGTGGCTGCAGGACTACATCTGGCCCGTGGAGGCCAAGATGACCGAGCATGACGTCTATGTAGGGGCGAAGCTCGCCTGCCTCGAGATGCTCCGCTCGGGGACGACCTGCTTCCTCGACATGTACATGTACCCTATGGAGACGGCACGCGCCGTCGAGGAGCTCGGCCTCAGAGCCCACCTCTCCTACACGCTCTTCGACCAGGGCGGAGCGGAGCGTGCAGCCCTCGATCGCAAGCGTAGCTACGAGTACTATGAGGCCTTCAAGGGGCTCAGTGACCGCGTGACTTTCACCCTCGGGCCACATGCCATCTATACCGTCAGCGGGGAGCAACTGCAGTTCTGTCACCGCTTTGCCGTAGAGCATGACGTCAAGATCAACCTGCATCTGGCGGAGACCAAGGGCGAGGTCGACGACTGTATCCGCCTGCACGGCACCACCCCTGTGCGCTACCTCCACCAGCTCGGCATCCTCAGCCCGCACCTCGTCATCGCCCATGTCGTGTGGGTCGACGATGAGGAGATGGACCTACTGGCCGAACATGGCGTCAGCGTCGTGCACAATCCCGCCTCCAACATGAAGCTCTGCAGCGGCTACACCTTCAAGTACGAGGAGATGAAGCGCCGTGGTATCAAGCTCGGGATCGGGACCGATGGCTGCTCCTCGTCGAACAACCTCGACATGGTCATCGCCATGAAGCTCGCGTCGCTCCTCGGGAAGGCCTGGCGCTTCAGCCCCACGGCGACGAAGGCTGCCGACATCTACCACTCGGCGACCGTCGGTGGTGCCGAGATCCTCGGCCTCAAGGCTGGAAAGATCGCTGAGGGGATGCTCGCCGACCTCTCGCTCGTAGACCTCAACGTCCCCGAACTCGTGCCGCTGAATAACCTTACCTCCAATCTCGTCTACGCCACCTCAGGCTCGAGCTGCGTCGATACAGTCATCATCGACGGCGTCATCCGCATGCGTCACCGCCACGTCCCCGGGCAGGAGCAGATCATCGCCGAGGCTCGGGAGGTCGCGGATCGCCTCTTCGGGCGCAAGTAGCCCCTTACCCACACCTCTATAAAAGGCCCTCGCCCCCAGCAGCCGCGACTGCTGGGGGCGAGGGCCTTTATTATGGGATCGAAGTGCGAGCGACGCGGAGGGACGCTCCTGAGGGATATCAGTCAGCAGGCTGAGGGTCGTCAGTCACACGCCTGAGGGATATCCGTCAAGACGCTGAGGGATATCCCTCACGGCGGCTAGGTCGAAGCTGTGAGCTCGCCGCGCCTTCGTGCAGCGCTTGCTCATGAGGCTTGAGCAAGGCGTCACGGCTTCCGTGCAAGCGGGCTTGCGGCCTGCCCAGCGAAGCCTTCTTCCTCACTGAGCGCTGGTTTACTTCGCAGCGAAGCCACCCTAGACGGCTGGGAGATTCATCCCCGTCAGGCGGCGGTAGAGGTCTAGGGCATAGAGGTCGGTCATGCCCGAGATGTAGTCCAGGGCACACTGCACCTTGCCGTAGAGCGTCGTCTGCGCCGTGTCGTACTGGCTGCTGACGCGGCTGAGGAGTGTGCGGCTGTAGAGGTGATCGGGCTGCTCCATAGCCTTAATCAGTTCGTCCAGGAGGGCCGAGAAGATGCGATGCCCTGCCAGCTCGACATCTACCACCTCGCGGGCACGATAGATACGGGCACGTGCGACCTCCGAGCAAGCCTCGTAGGCACGGCGCGTATGTGGGGAGGTGAGCTGGATGAGCGGCTCGGCGAGGGTGCCTGCCAGCAGTGCCCCCTCGCAGTCGAGGAAGGCCGCAGCACACTCCTCGACCAGCAGGTTGATGACCTTGCTCCTCAGGTAGCCGAGGCGTTCATTATCATCCCCTATCGTACGGCAGACGGCGTGGACGTCTCGGAGCTCCTCCTCAGTGAAGAAGGCCTCCAATAGGCTCGTCGCCTCGCTGTAGGGCAGCAGGTGGAGCTTCGACGCATCCTCTATATCCATGATCTGATAGCAGATATCATCGGCCGCCTCGACGAGGAAGACCAGCGGATGACGGACATAGCTCAGCGGCGCCGTGGAGCGCTGGATGAGCCCAAGCGTACCTGCGACCTCGCGCATCGTCTCCTCTTCGCTCTGGAAGAAGCCGAACTTGCCCTTCGTTCCCGCCTGCTCCGAGCTGTAGGGGTACTTCACCGTGCTGGCGAGCGTGCTGTAGGTGAGGGCGAAGCCCCCCTCGCGGCGCCCGCGGAACTGATGCGTCAGGAGGCGGAAGGTATTGGCATTGCCCTCGAAGTGGACAAAGTCCTCCCAGCGCCCCCCCTCGGCGCGCACCTGATCCTCCAGCCTACGCCCAGCGCCCTCAGTGAAGTAGGCGCTGATGGCACGCTCCCCACTGTGCCCGAAGGGCGGATTACCCATATCATGTGCCAGTGAGGCCGCGCTGACGATGGCGCTTAGCCCCGAGCGCAGCGGCACCTCGCGTGCCTCGGGATGACGCTCGGCGAGGCAGTCGCCGACCAGCGAACCGAGCGAGCGCCCGAGGCAGCTGACCTCGAGGCTATGCGTCAGTCGGTTGTGGACGAAGACCTTGCCCGGGAGGGGGAAGACCTGGGTCTTATTCTGCAGACGACGGAAGGGCGGCGAGAAGACGAGGCGGTCATAGTCGCGCTCGAAGTCGCTGCGGGCGATGGAGCGCGAGGCGGGGCGGCTGCTGGCACTCGCACCAAGCCGCCGATCAGAGAGTAACTGTTCCCAAAGCATAAGCGTGGTGACTAAGGGGCCTAGCGGCGGCGTGTGAGGAGCTGCTTGGCGTAGTAGATGACGCGCAGGACGAGCGCAGCCGTCCCGAGCGCCTGGAAGAGCAGAGGCTGCGTGTGGCGGTAGAGGAAGAAGGCCACGAGCGCTCCGCCTGCTAGGATGAAGAACCAGAGGGTAAGCGCCGTGTCTATGCGATCGTGCTGAGGGCGCTGACTAGGGGTAGGCATAGTGTATAGCGGGTGAGATGATGGATGTGGAGTAAAGAGCTAGAGCCCACGCTCGGCCGCAGCTCGCTGCGGCGTGAGGCGTAGGCTCTAGCACTGTAGGGAGGATGGGGGAGACTAGCTGATGCTGTCGAGCGTCTTCTTGAGCTCGATCTCCTCGTAGGCCTCGATGATATCGCCGACCATGATGTCGTTGTAGCCCTCGATATTGAGACCACACTCCTGACCCATGACGACCTCCTTAGCATCGTCCTTGTAGCGCTTGAGCGAGCCGAGCTCCCCAGCATACTTGACGATCCCGTCGCGGATGAGGCGGATCTTGTTGTTGCGCTTGATCTTCCCATCGATGACCATACAGCCAGCGATCGTGCCGACCTTGGTGATCTTGAAGGTCTGCTGTACCTCGAGGTTGGCCACGATGTTCTCCTTGATCTCGGGCGAGAGCATCCCCTCCATAGCGGACTTGATGTCCTCGATCGTATCGTAGATGATGGAGTAGGTACGGATCTCGACGCCCTCACGGTCCGCTAGGCGACGTGCGGCCTGGCTGGGACGCACCTGGAAGCCCAGGATGATCGCCGATGAGGCCGAGGCCAGCACGACATCGCTCTCGGAGATCTGACCGACGCCCTTGTGGATGACGTTGACCTGGATCTCCTGGGTGGAGAGACGGATGAGGCTGTCGGAGAGCGCTTCGATCGAGCCGTCCACGTCGCCCTTGATGATGACGTTGAGCTCCTGGAAGTTGCCCAAAGCGCGGCGACGCGCCAGTTCGTCCAGCGTAAGGCCCTTCTTGGTACGGTTGTCCTGCTCGCGCTTGAGCTGCTCACGCTTGCTGGCGATGCTGCGGGCCTCCTGCTCGCTCTCCATGACGTTGAAGGTCTCACCAGCCGTAGGTGCGCCATCGAGCCCGAGGATCAGCACGGGTTCGCTGGGTCCAGCCTTCATGACCTTCTGGTCACGCTCGTTGAACATCGCCTTGACACGCCCGTAGTGGGTACCGGCGAGCACGACGTCGCCCTGAGCCAGCGTACCGTTCTGCACGAGGATCTTGGCTACGTAGCCGCGGCCCTTGTCCAGCGAAGACTCGATGATCGAGCCCACAGCGCGGCGCTTGGGGTTGGCCTTCAGCTCGAGGAGCTCGGCCTCCAGCAGCACCTTCTCCAAGAGGGCGTCGATATTGAGCCCCTGCTTGGCGGAGATCTCCTGGCACTGGTACTTACCGCCCCACTCCTCTACGAGGTAGTTCATCGCAGCCAGCTGCTCGCGGATGCGGTCGGGGTTGGCAGCGGGCTTATCCACCTTATTGATGGCGAAGACAATGGGTACACCTGCAGCCGCAGCGTGGTTGATCGCCTCCTTGGTCTGAGGCATCACATCGTCATCAGCCGCGACGATGATGATGGCGATATCGGTCACCTTGGCACCACGAGCACGCATAGCGGTGAAGGCCTCGTGACCTGGGGTATCGAGGAAGGTGATACGCTTGCCACCTGCGAGCGTGAGGGCATAGGCCCCGATGTGCTGCGTGATCCCCCCTGCCTCACCAGCGATGACGTTGGTCTTGCGGAGGTAGTCGAGCAGCGAGGTCTTCCCATGGTCGACGTGTCCCATAACGGTGACGATCGGCGGACGCGTGACGAGGTCCTCTTCGCTATCGGGCTCATCGTCCTGATTGACGGCCTCGACGACCTCAGCACTGACGAAGTCGGTCTTGAAGCCGAACTCCTCAGCGACCATCTCAATGGTCTCAGCGTCGAGACGCATATTGATGGAGACCATCAGCCCGATGCTCATGCAGGTACCGATGACCTGCGTCACGGGGACGTCCATCATGCTCGCCAGGTCGCTCACGGTGACGAACTCGGTGAGCTTGAGCGTCATGCTCTCCTCCTGGCTGCGCTCCTGCGCGTCCAGTGCTGCCGAGCGGGCAGCGTCACGCTTGTCACGGCGGTACTTGGCCGACTTAGCGCCCTGCTGGTTCTTACCCTGCAGGCGTGCCAGCGTCTCCTTGACCTGACGCTGTACGTCCTCATCGGTGACGGGCGCCTTCTGCTGGGGCTGCTGGTTCTGTCGCTTTGCCTTACGGCCCAGCTTCTGCTCTGTAGCACCCTGACCTGGGCGATTAGCCCCACGACCGTTGGGATCTGCGGAGCGACCACCCTGCGCACCCGGGCCCTGGGCGGGCTTCTTAGCTCCCTGCGTCTTGGCACTTAGCTCGGCAGCCTTGGCAGCCTCGGCCTTGACGTCGACGGGGTTCTTGCCTACGCGAGCGCGCTTGCGGTTCTTATCGGTCTTGCTCTTCTTGGAGGGACGCGTGTTGTCATTGATCGCGGAAAGGTCGATCTTACCTACGACGTTGAAGCTGATGCCTGCGCTAGGCGTCGAGGGACGGAAGATCTCGGGCTCACGCTCGGTAGGCACTTCGTCGGCGGGCTGCTCTGCGGCGGGTGCTGCAAGACTGGGCTCGGGCTTTGCTTCGGCCTTGGGCGCTTCCTCTACCTTAGCGGCAGGGGCAGCGGGCTCGGGCTGTACGGCCACGGGCTCAGGCTTGGCCTCGGCCTTAGGCTCGGCCTTGGGTGCTTCCTCTACCTTAGCGGCAGGAGCAGCGGGCTCGGGCTGTGCGGCCACGGGCTCAGGCTTGACCTCGGCCTTAGGCTCTGCCTTGGGTGCTTCCTCCACCTTAGCGGCGGGAGCTGCAGGCGCGGGCTGTGGGGTGGGCTCGGGCTTCACTTCGGCCTTCGGAGCCTCGACCTTAGGCGCGGGGGCTGCGGGCTCGGACTTCTGGATGGAGCCGTCGGCAGCTAGCTTACCGACGACCTTGAGGCCTTGGCGGCGGCTAGGCTCGGGAGCGGGCTGGGGCGCCTCTTCCTTGGCTGGAGCGGCAGGCTGCTCGGGCGCGGGGGCTGGAGCCGCTGCGGGCTCAGCCTTGGGCGCACCGCCCTGCAGCTCGGTGATCAGTTCGTCGATCTGCGTCTTGTTCATCCCCTTGCCATGCTCCTGGATGAGCTGAAGGGCGACATCTACGGGCACGCGGCTATTGGGGTTGATATTGTCGGCGCCTGGCACATTGCGCTTCTCGAGGGATGTCCTGAAGGAGTTCATCCCTACGTTGAGCTTCTTGGCCAGGGTGAAGAGCTTAATTTCTTTTGGCATGTATATCTATTCCTCTTGTTATATGGTGACTCATCGGCTGCACTGGGCAGCTCCCCTACTCTCTATGGGTGTCTCTACTCGCAACGGGAGCTGATGGACAGGGCAGCATACGATGACGATATGGGCACTAGGCCTCTTCTTCCTCTCCCTCTTCGGCAGGCTCCTCGGCGAGCTCTTCTTCGGAGAACTCTGCAGCCAGGACGCTCAGGACGTGATCCAGCGTCTCCTCCTCAAGGTCGGTCTTCTCGAGCAGCTCCTCACGGCTAGCACGGAGCACGGCCTTGGCCGTCGTGTAGTCGTTCTCCTTGAAGCGGCCGAGGATCCACGTGTCGATCTCGTCGCTGAACTCATCCAGGTAGATGTCCTCCTCGGCGTCCCCGTCGCGGAAGACCTCGATGCGGTAGCCCGTCAGTAGCGAGGCGAGCTTGAGGTTGGCTGCGTTCTTACCAATAGCCAGGGGCACCTGGTCGGGGCGCATGTAGATCTCGGCCTGCTTGCCCTCCTCATCGAGGGTGATGGCGGTGGCACGTGCAGGGCTGAGGGCGCGCTGGATGAAGAGCAGCGTATTGGTCGTGTAGGTGGTGACGTCGATGTTCTCACCACGTAGCTCACGGACGATACCGCGGATACGGGAGCCGTTGACCCCGACGCAGGCCCCTACTGGATCGATACGATCGTCATAGGACTCGACGGCGATCTTGGCACGCTCACCTGGGATGCGCGCTACGGCCTTGATGGTGATCAGGCCATCGGCGATCTCGGGGACGTTCTGCTCCAGCAGGCGCTCGAGGAAGCGACGGCTGATGCGGGAGAGGATGACCTTAGGATTGCCGTTCTCATTCTCCACACGCTCGATGACGGCGCGTACGGTCTCGCCCTTACGGAAGTAGTCGCCTGGGATCTGCTCGCTCTTAGGCATGAGCATCTCGTTGCCATCGTCGTCGACGAGCAGCGCCTCACGCTTCCACACCTGGTAGACCTCGGCCGTGACGAGCTCACCGACGCGGCCAGCGAAGTTGTGGTAGAAGTTCTCCTTCTGCAGGTCCAGCATCTTGCTCGAGAGCGCCTGGCGGAGGTTGATCACCGCACGACGGCCGAAGCTCTTGAAGTCCACCTCGTCGACGAAGTCCTCCCCTAGGTCGATGTCGGGGTCTACGGCCTGTGCCTCGCTGAGCGCGACCTGACGGACGGGATCCTCGACCTCGCCGTCAGCGACGACACGACGTGTACGCCAGATCTCGAAGTCCCCCTTCTTCTCCAGGTTGATGATGACGGAGAAGGTGTCATCCGAGCCAAACATCTTGGACAGGACATTGCGGAGGGAGTCCTCCAGCACCTTGATGGTGGTGTTCTTGTCTATATTCTTCTCCTCCTTGTACTCAGAGAGGGCGTCGATGAGATTAGCTTGTTCTTTCTTCTTTGCCATTGTTGGGCTTTATTATTGTTGTATGTTCACTTGCTTGACTGGTGGGCTAGAACTTCAGGATACGCTTGGCCTGCAGCACCTCCTCCATAGGGATGACGAGGGACTCCTCTACAGCCTGCTTGCGCTTAGCTCCCTCGGGGCGTATCATGCGCACGACCATGAGGGTGATGGCCTCGGCTGTGGCCGCCGTCAGCAGTCCCTTCTCCTTCACGCCACCCTTACGCAGCACCTCCAGCTCCTCGCCTATGGCACCTTCGTACTGACGAAGCACCTTGAACGGGCTGGTAAGCCCCGCCGAACCGACCTCGAGCTCGAAGTCCTCGACCTCACGGTCTAGGTGCGCCTCGATATGCTTGGTCAGCACCACGCAGACATCGATGCTGATGCCTTCGTCTGCACCCAGCTCGACGACAATCCTATTGCCGGGGTGGACGGCTACGTCTACGATGTAATAGTCGGGATGCTCACTGGCACAGAAGTCCGTGACCAGCTGCTCGATGAGGCTCTTTGCGATCATTCCTTAGCTTTCTTTGCTTGCTCCGCCCCTGCGCTCAGCGCATGAGGGAGCTTTATAAAATGAGGCGGAGGAAGCTCTTTGCCTCCTCCGCTCTCTCGTTCTGTATCTTACACTACAAAGGTAGCACAAATTAGCCGCATAGCCAAAGGTCTGCTCTAAGACAGCCCATCCCCCCTTCGCAAGCTCCCCGAATAAGCACCCCAAGCCCAGGCCCTCATACCACTCCTCCCCACGCTCCCTTTGCGTACGACGAGGGCTGTGCTAAGCCCCAGCGAAGCGCCGCTCTAGGCGGAGCCCCCGTGAGGGATATCTGTAAGCGTGCTGAGGGATGCCCATCACGGAGCTGAGGGACGGCAGTCGCGAGGCTGAGGGATATCCCTCACGATGAGGACAGCGAGGCTAGCCTAGCCTAATGGCCAAGTCTCAACAGCTTGGTTACAATCCTTCGCTTGCGGGCAAGGGTAGCCGCTTGAGCACCCCGCGCTTGCCCTGAATGACGAGTTCTCCTTGGTCTACGTAAAGCGCCTGGACGATCTTGGCAAAGATCAGTTCGTCAGGCTCCCCAACAAACACGACCTGGGCATCCACTAAGGCCTTACCCTGAAGGAGCGAATACTCAAGGCTGAAGCTATCAGCAGTCAATCGTCCACGTAGCTGCACCTTGAGCTTCCGCTCCTTGTCTATGACCTTGCTCAAGATGCTCCACGTGTTCTCGCAGCCCTCCGAGCGGAACTGACGGAAGCTCTCCAGCACATCATGCTGTGGCAGCGCGAAGCGATCACCAGCGATCGCGAAGCCCTCCACGAGTAGACGCTCTATGAAGTCATAGTAGTCTACCATCGTCGTCAAGCTCCTGTAGCCTGCAAGGTCAAAGGGCAAGACGATCGTAAGGACGCCAGGATAAACAAGCTCTGCACTTCGCTCCATATACGGGGCGTCAAAGCCATACCGAGCGTCGATACAGATGGTATCATAGTCTGCCTGCTGCTTGAGCTTGCTGAGGCAGGTACGCTCAATGAAGTTGAAGAGGTGCCTACTCTTGAGATAGAACTCATACGCAAAGCGCGGGTGCGGGGTTTTGCTCTGCTCTAGGCTTAGCTTGATAAGAAGTCTCTTGATTACCATTGTTTAGCTTGCTTCTGCCGCACCGAGGCTACGGCCTCTCTACGACTAGCGCTCGGACTACGCCGAGGCGGGAGGAGGCGCTATACGGCTTAGGGTCGGGAAAGGCGTCTAGGGCTTAGGGCTGCGCGGCGGACTGGGTCAGCAGCATGGGCATGTAGAGGCGCAGCTGGAGCTCGGTCAGCCAAGCGGAATGCCCCGCGAGGGAGGCCGCCAGGTAGCCCAGCGCTACCGAGAGCGCCAGCAGCACGAGCCCGACGCCGCCGAGATAGAGGAAGGAGGACCACAAGACGCCCCGTGAGAGCCCCTTGATGAAGCTCCGCTCGAAGTCCTCGTAGTCGTCCTTGTGCAGCGCGTAGTAGGCTGCTGTGATCGATCCCCCGGAGACCGAAGAGAGTACATCTACCTTGTCTAGTAGGCCGAGGTGATGCAGGGCGCGCAGCGTACCGATATGATAGGCTGCCGCTCTATAGCCTCCTCCGGATAAGGCCACCCCTATTTTCTTTCCTGCGATGCTCATGGTCTGGCAATAATGAAGGTGATACGATGCAAGGTGAAGAAAGTATGTACGAAGAACTTAGTCTTGCCTAGCACAAACATACTACATTATTTCTGCTTCACCGCGAGGGGCATCTCAGAGCGCCGTCACCCCCTCCGTGCGAAGGCACTCCAAGGCCCTCGGGGGAGCTCTGTCCTTAGTCGCAATGAGGCGCGCTAAGCCCGCCAGCGCTTGGCGGGAAGAGGCGTAGCGAGGCGATAGCCCTGCCGCACCTCCGCGAGGGATACCCCTAGCCTCACTGACCGATATCCCTCAGAGGCCTGATGGGCGTCCCTCAGCACACCCACTGATATCCCTTAGAGCCCCTCACCCTTACCTCTGAGTGCGGCCCGAGCCTCGGCAGCCGCCTTCCTCCCCTCGCCTACACCCCACGGGAGCGGCGAGCCGACGAGCTGGCGGAGAAGCTAAGACAGAGGTATATACCAAGGCTGAAAATTCAGCTACCCGTCTCGCGTGCGCGTTCTCTAAAGTAGGCACCAAGGAGGCTACGCTGTGATTACGGAGGACTTTGCGTACCTTTAGGGTGATTTTAGGTGAGGGCACAGGGCGCATTGGCCGAGGCTGTCGGTGCCCGCTCTCGCCTCCATGGACCCACTAGACTCCAACACGTGATGACGATCAAGACACCACAAGCCACCCGCCTGGCTAAACGCATCCTGATAGCAGCTGCCGTAGGAGGCCTCTCCTTCGCCTCCCTCGCTGCCCAAGTCTCTACGCTACGTACCGGCCGCCTGCCCAACGGACTGACCTACTACATCAGCCGCGACGCTGGCGCCTCCCAGGGTACAGCACACTTCTTCCTCCTGCAGAATGTAGGAGCCATCCTCGAGGGCGAGCAGCAGAATGGCCTAGCTCACTACCTGGAGCACATGGCCTTCGAAGCCACCGAGCACTTCCCAGGAGGGGTGATGAACTTCCTCCGTGCCCGCGGCCTCTATAGCTTCGATGCCCGCACAGGGACGGACGACACCCGCTACAGCATCCTCGACGTCCCCACCGCCGAGCGCGGCCTCACCGACTCCGTGCTCCTCATCCTCAAGGACTGGTGCAATGGCATCTCCATCACCGAGAAGGATACGGAGAAGCAGCGTGGTATCATCATCGAGGAGTGGCGCCAGCGTGGCGGCATCGACAAGCGCCTCAGTGACAGCATCGCTGGCGTCATCTACAACGGCTCGCAATACGCTCGGCGCAATGTCATCGGCAGCCTCGACGTGCTGAAGACTTTCAAGTATCGCGACATCCAGGCCTTCTACAAGACCTGGTACCGCCCCGACCTGCAGTGCGTCATCATCGTCGGGGACATCGACCCTGCGGCCTACGAGCAGCAGGTGCAGAAGCTTTTCTCCTCGCTCCCCGCAGCACGCAAGGCCAAGGAGCGCCCTGCCTTCACCATAGCTGATAACGAGCAGCCCCTCTACTACCGCTTCATCGACAAGGAGAACCGCTTCCACTCCTACGGACTTTACCAGCGCGTAGCTACCCCCACCAACCGCTCTACGGCAGAGGCGACGAAGGACTATCTCCTCGGTCAGCTCTTCAATACTCTTGCGCCACAGTTCTTCGCTCGCCTGCGCAACAATGGGGAGGAGGCTAATATCGCCGTCTCGGTGAGCTACTCACCGCTGGTACGTGGCTACGCTCAGTTTGCTTGGGACTTCGTGCCCTACTCGGGTCAGGATGAGTACGCCTTTGCGCAGATCCTCATGAGTAGAGCTATGATACCCTACGACTTCATCATCGATGAGGCCTTCAAGGCAGAGAAGCAGAAGCTCTACGAGGGGATGAAGGAGGTACTGAGTGACGACAAGGGCCTGGGGACACCGCAGAACTTCATCGACATCTACCGCAACAACTACCTCTACGGGACGCCGATGCGTGAGTTCCGTCAGCAGCTCGAGGACAACCTCGAGGCACTGGTAGAGCTGGAGGCTGACGACCTACGCGCTTGGCTCAAAGAGCGTGCGATGGGTGATCGCAACCTCGCCTTCGTGGCTTACACGAATAGCCCCGAAGCAGAGGCTATCTCCGAGCAGGATTTCCGTCGCCAACTAGCGGAACACAATGGTCCCGGCGTCTATGCCTCAATGATAGATTTCACACCTATCACTAAGCTCATTGACTTCGAGCTCCCCGCAGGGAAGATCACTCAGGAGAAGAAGATCCCCGCGCTCGGCGCTACCGAGTGGACGCTCTCCAATGGCATGAAGGTGATCTATAAGAACCTAGCTAAGGAGCTCAAGGGTGAAGTACTCTTCCTCGCCTCGGCTAAGGGTGGTCAGTCCATCGTCAAGCCTCGGGATCTAGCTTCCTTCTCTGCGATGCAGAGCCTCATCATGGCTTCTGGTCTCTACAAGTACAACCGCAACCAGCTTGCTCAGTGGCTGCGTAGACGCCCTATGGAGGTCAACCTCTCCATCACGGAGTACATGGACGGGATGCAGGCACGTAGCAAGACCGACGGTGTAGACGACCTCTTCTCCTACCTCTATCTTGTACTCAACAAGCAACAATTCAATTATCTAATCTTCAATAAGTGGCTCCAGCGCAAGCGCTATATATATGCCTCACAGCCCCAGCAAGGACGTGAGGCGGTCGATCGTGAGATACGTGAGCTCCTGAATCCCATCACCGAGGCCAATCCTCGTGAAGATCAGGCCTTCTATGACAAGATGAATCTGCACGATGTGCGCCGCCTCTACGAAGAGCACTTCGGTGACGCCTCCCAGATGGCGGGCTGTCTCGTCGGGGATATCAGCGAGGCCGAGGCCAAGCGTATCGTCACGACCTACCTAGCCGCTCTGCCTGGCGACCCCAAGGCACCACGCCGCAGCTACACGATCCGCGACCACAGCTCCCGCGAGCGCGTCATCGAGCGCACCTTCGAGGTAGACACTGAGGGGGATCTCGGCGAGGTCGAGCTCTCCTTCCTCGGCGACAAGAAGCTCAGCGAGCGCGAGCGCCTAGCACTCGGGCTCCTCGAGCCCCTGCTGCAGAACCGCCTCTTCGATGAGCTCCGCGAGAAGGAGCAGGGCACCTACAGCATCGCCGTCAAGACGAGCTATACCGACGAGCCCCTAGCGAGCAGCAGCCTCTCGATCCACTTCATCACCTCCCGAGCCAAGGCCGACCACCTCAAGGCGCGCACCTATGAGATCCTCCGCTCCATCGCTGCGGGCAAGATCGACCGCGACGAGTACAAGAAGGTGCACATCCCTCAGGTCCTCGACGAAGAGGCCGAGGAGAAGGCTGCAGGCAATGAGCTAGGGCTCGGCGACTGGATCGCGCTGCTGAACGCCTATGCCGAGACGGGCAAGGCACCAGACCTCTCCAAGAAGGCTCCAGGGCAGGAGGTCAAGGTATCGGCGGTCACCGCCCAAGACCTCTCCGCACTCCTGAAGAAGCTCCTCGACGAGGGCAAGCGCCGCGACATCGTGGTCAAGAGCATCGCCCCCGAGGCCAAGACCTGGGAGCACTAGCAGCCTCATCGAGATAGCGAGATACATTATATATGTATAGCACGACAGCAATCGGCTAGCGACGTCCAGCGGAGGTGCCTAAGTGAAGCGGCCCTAGAGTAGCCCCTCTAGGCACCTTCGCTGGAGGCTCGCACTGCTATACATAGTCCCCATCACCCCGAATAGATAAGTCATAGTCCATACCTATTCTCCATGCGACAACCATTACATAGTACACGTCGGCGCCTAGCCCTTGGGCTGTGCCTCTGTACGCTCGGCCTCTCCACACCGACGGAGAGCTGGAGCCAGAGCCCCACGCCGACCGTCTCGATCTCCTTCAAGGACAAGGAGATCGCCTCTATCCTAGACTTCATCGCCAAGAGCTCAGGCTACAAGATCGACTATGAGCCCGAGCTCCGCACAGCGGGCTACAAGGCCACGGTCTCCTTCGATGAGGTGAGCCCAGAGAAGGCCGTCGAAGGTCTGCTCAAGGGCACGCCCTTCGTCTTCGCCGTAGACGGCAAGACCATCCGCATCTTCCGTCCCCAGCAGCAGGCCAGTGCTAAGGGGCAGCTCACGGGTGTCGTCAAGGACGCTCGAGGCGAGGCTGTCATCCGTGCCAACGTCCGCATCAAGGGTACGAAGCTCGGTGCCCAGACTGACATCGAGGGGCGCTTCACCATCCACACGGACAAGACCTCTGGTGAGCTCCAGGTGAGCTGTGTCGGCTACTACGACGGCAGCGCCTCCTTCTCCGCGGGCCAGCCCGTGACCATCGTCCTCAAGGAGAATGTCAAGGCGCTCGACGGTGTCACAGTCATCGCCTACGGCCGACGCAATACGCGTGAGCTCGTCGGGGCGGTCAGCTCGATCAAGGCCGACCAGCTCAAGGACGCCCCCGCCCCCAGCATCCAGTCCCTCCTACAGGGGCAGATGTCTGGTCTCTCTGTGACGAACCAGTCCGGCTCACCTGGTGGGGGCGGTGCGCGCATCAACATCCGAGGGATCAGTTCGCTCAATGATCAGGGGATCAACGATGGCTCGCCCCTCTTCGTCGTCGACGGGGTGCCCCTCTCGAAGGTCTCGGCCGAGACTACGGGCGGGATCAACGCGCTGGCTGGGATCGACCCCTCGACCATCGAGTCGGTGGAGGTGCTCAAGGACGCTGCCTCCGCCTCGCTCTATGGCTCGCGCTCGGGCAATGGGGTCGTGCTGATCACGACCAAGAAGGGGAAGTCAGGCAAGGCAGAGTTCGGGCTGAACTTCTCCCAGTCCATCTCCTTCCTCCCCGCCACGCCGCTGCAGATGCGCGGCCACGGAGAGCGCCTCGTGCACAACCTCCTGGCGCGCCACCAGCGTATCGGGCACAACGACTACACCACCAACCGCTACACCCTGCCCCGCAGCTACGGCCAGTCCTATGGCTGGGAGCCTACGCTGGACGGCGCCTACGACTACTTCTGGGGTAATGGGAATGTGCTAGCGAAGGACAACCAGCCCCCCGCCTCGGCGCAGGACTCGCTGAATAGCTTCTACAACAATGACACGAACTGGTGGAAGTACATCTTCCAGCTCGGCCGTGTCAGCTCGGGGGATCTCTACGCCTCGGGCGGGAACGACAACGTACGCTATCTCGTCAGCGCTGGGCTCTACGATGAGCGCGGGATCCAGATCAACTCAGGCTTTAAGCGTCTGAGCTTCCTCTCCAACCTCGACCTACGCCTCACGCCGAAGGTCAACGCCTTCACGCGCCTCAACCTCGCCTACAACAAGCAGGACGCCATCAGCGGATCCAACATCCAGGGCCTGGACGTCGACCCCAAGGAGACGCCCTCGGTCTACCCTGGCCGCGGCTCGATCGCCGAGCAGCTCACGCTGCAGAAGATCCGCGATGTGCGGGCCCGCAACGGGATGTTCAACGCCCGTCTCTCCGTCGGGCTCGACTACGCGCCCATCTCGGGGCTGAAGTTCGCAACCTCGGCCTCAGGGGACGCCTACTTCTCCAACAACCACGTCTTCCGCCCCTCCTACCTCAATAATAATAACCTCTCCTCCGTGGAGGCCTCGCGCTCGATGGTCGCCATGCTGCAGTGGGAGAACATCCTCTCCTATCGCTTCAACCTCCGCGACCGCCACAACTTCGACGTCATGGCTGGGGTCACCACGACCTACGACCTGATGGAGAACATCAAGGGCAAGGCTGCAGGGGGCCCGACCAATAAGATCTACGAGATCGGTGACGGCTGGCCCCAGGCACGTTCGGTAGAGGGACGCGACGAGTACCTCCAGCGTGTGACAACCGACCGCCAGGAGCAGATCATGCTCAGCTACCTGGGACGCGTCGCCTACAACTTCGACAAGCGCTACATGCTCGAGGCCTCGCTCCGCTACGACGGCTCCTCCGTCTTCGGCCGCGATGTACGCTGGGCGGCCTTCCCCTCGCTGGGTGCTGCCTGGGCCTTCTCCAAGGAGCCCTTCATGAAGGACTTCTGGTTCCTCAGCTTCGGGAAGCTCCGTGCCTCTTGGGGTAAGAGCGGGCAGAAGTTCCAGGAGGCCTACCTCGCCCACGGGCTGATGGAGGAGTCCAACTCCTTCCTCGGCCAGCCCGGGCTCCAGCCCAGCGCCATGGCCAATAGCCACCTGACCTGGGAAAAGAGCGACCAGTACGACCTCGGGCTCGACCTAGACCTGCTCAACTACCGCTTCAAGGTCAAGCTCGACTACTACTACAAGCACTCCTACGACCTACTGATGCAGGTGCCCACCCCAGGGAACTTCTTCATCTCGAAGACCACCTGGACCAATGCCTCCGCCATCTCCAACGAAGGTCTGGAGCTCGACCTCTCGGCCGACGTGATGCGCCGCAAGGACTTCAGCTGGACGCTGCGCTTCAACATCGCACGCAACTGGAACCGCTTCCTCGCCTCCTACGACGGCAAGGACCTCGGGGACAAGGTGCTCGGTCGTCCTATCTATGGGATCTACACCTACAAGGACGAGGGCCTCGTACAGCGTGAGTCCGACATCCCCTACTACTACGACCAGACGGGTCAGCGCGTACCCCTCTCCTTCGGCTCGCTGGCCTATCCGCTGCGTGTCGGTGCCCGCAAGATCAAGGACCAGAACGGCGATGGCTACATCAACAGCGAGGACCTCTACTACGCGGGCAGCGCCATCCCCAAGGCCTACGGGGGGATCACCAACACCTTTACCTACAAGCGCCTTGCGCTGAACGTCCTGCTGACCTACACGCTCGACCAGCGCATGATGAACATGGTGAAGAATGGCGCCTTCCTATTCAACAAGAAGTTCGGCGTCGTGATGAACGACTTCTCCCGCGCCTCCTTCTGGCAGAAGCCTGGGGATGAGACGCAGTACCCCTCGCTGGAGTTCTCCGATGACGGCTACACGGGGCAGTTCGATGGCGACATCGACAGCAACATCGAGCGCGTGAGCTACCTGCGCCTCAAGCAGCTGAGCCTCTCCTACACACTCCCCGAGAGCTGGACGAAGCGCCTTCGCCTCAAGGACCTGCGTATCTACTTCGCAGGTGAGAACCTCTTCCTCCTGACGAACTACTCTGGGCTCGACCCCGAGATCGTCGACCCGGCTACGGGTAAGGATACGGGGCGCATGTATCCCCTCAATCGTAAGCTGACCCTTGGTCTCAATCTGAAGTTCTGATGAAACGCTATATCCTACCCGCTCTAGCGATCAGTCTGCTGGCCTCCTCCTGCACGCTAGACCTGACGCCCGAGAATGCCATCACCTACAGCAACGCATTCTCCTCTGAGGCTGAGCTCAACACCACGACGAGCACCATACACTTCTACCTCGATAACTGCATGGATGCCTTCACGCCCCTGACGAAGATCGGCCTCCTCGCCGACGAGACGCAGGACGACGGGCAGCTCCGTGAGGGCAACCCCCGCAGCATCATCGAGGCAGCTGCCGACTGGGAGTACGTCTACCGTATGATCTTCGAGGCGAACCTCCTGCTGGACAACATCGACAAGACCCAGGGCCTCTCCGAGGAGCGCTATGCCTACCATGCGGGGCAGGCGCACTTCGCCCTTGGCTTCGGCTACTTCATGCTCTCTCGCGCCTATGGTCAGGCCGTCGTCACCGACAATGCCAAGGACCTGAAGCTCTATGGGCTATCCACCCAGCAGCAGGTCATCGATGCGGGGATCGCGCATGCCCTCAAGGCCTTCGAGCTGCTGCCTACCTACGACAAGCTCCGCACGGCCTCGGGGAGCCTGGCCAGCTACAAGCAGTACGGCAGCAAGGGGAATAGCGCGACGCTCCTTGCCCACCTCTACGCCTGGAAGGGAAGCATGGCCGAGCTCTACTCCGATACCTCCGTAGATGCAGCAGCAGCCTACCGCAAGAGCGTCGAGTATGCCAGCAAGGTCATCAACGGCGAGGTCGGTGCCTACAGCCTCGTCTCCACGCCCGAGCAGCTCTGCCAGCTCCTCTCGGATCCCAGTGCGACGAACCCCGAGGAAATCTTCTCCCTCGTCTATGACAAGAGCCGAGGCAATGAGTCGACCTCCAAGAACGAGGTGGCCAATCTCTTCGCTACCTGGCCTGTCAATAGCACGCTGACGCAGGGGAACCTAGCACAGGCCTCCTTCCGTCTCAAGAAGACGACCATCGAGAAGCTCTACCCAGATGCGGGTGATGCACGTCGTACGGCCTTCTTCTATGAGTTCGACACCGACCACGAGGTCTCGGGGGTGAACTATGCCGTACCCTACAAGTTCCGCTCCGCGGTCTACACCGTCGACCAGAGCTCGGACTCGGGCAAGAGCTTCCTCAGCATCAATGCCAACTATGTCTACTGGCGTCTGGCAGACGTCTATCTGCTGCGTGCCGAGTGCTCCGCCAAGCTCGGCGACAATACGAGCGCTATAGCTGACCTCAACAAGATCCGCTCCCGCGCTGGTGCCGCTAGCTACCCCGCCTCTGGGGAGAGTGACCTGAAGAAGGCCATCTTCCGCGAACGTGAGCGTGAGTTCATCCTCGAGAACGATAGCCGCTACTACGACATCCTGCGCAACGGCTACCACAAGACCGAGCTCAAGGGTAAGTTCCCCACGCTCACCACGGCGGACATCGCTGGCGGTGCGCTCAACCTACCCATTCCCTCGAGTGCCCAGCGTGACAAGGATGGCAAGGTCATCAACGGCCTCATCCTGCAGCGTCCCTACTGGTTCCGCTACATGTAGTACTTACTAAGGATCTATCCATTATGCGTACGATCAAGCATCCTCTCTACCTACTCGCCCTACTCTTGCTCACGATATGCTCTTCCTGCACTAAGTATGACTTCGTCGAGACGGGCAAGGCTAAGGCCTACCACGACACGACGATGTGGGAGTACTTCCAGACCGATAGCTACAACTGGAGCTACCTAGTCTATATGACCAAGCGTGCCGGCCTGGAGGATCTCTTCCAGGGCAAGAGCACCCAGTACGGGCCTGATATCACCTTCCTCGGGATGACCAATCACAGCATCCGCCGCTACCTCTACCGCACCTACGGCATCAAGACCGATGGCTCCGAGTCGCCTGAGGACGCCGTCGATCCCAGCAAGCTCACAGAGGAGGAGACGATGAAGCTCATCGACCGTATGAGTGTCGCCACCTGCCGTAGCCTCATCCTCGACTGCGTCATCCCCAAGGAGAAGATCCTCCTGGAGGACTTCCCCGCTGGCCGTAGAGCAGCCGATGGGAGCGCCGTCGGCACGGGGGGGAAGACCTATACGATGGCCTCGGGCAAGCAGCTATGGCTCTATACCTTCCGCGACACCTATGCAGGTGTGGCGGGCGCTGGGGCCAACCGCCTGCACGTCGTCTCACCCACGACGAGCATCTCCCGCGATATCGCCTCGCACAATATCCAGACGCGTACCGGCGTGGTGCATTCCCTCCAGTACGACTTCACGCCTACGGACTTCTAATACATTCTCCTGACCGATGACAGCAAGATCCATCTATAGCCTGCTCCTCGTGACGCTCCTAGCGCTCGCCCTACCCTCTTGCCGCAAGGTGACGGTGGGCTACCTCGACACGACGCACGCCACCTTCGCCTCCAAGGAGCTCAAGGTCTACCGCACCGTAGCGGACGACGATCCCCACAGCCTCAAGCAGAAGTACCCAGCTCCCTGGACCTCCCAGCGTATCCAGGGCGTCTCGGGGACGAATCCCGTGAACTACCAGTTCCTCAGCGTCGACGTCGCTGACGGAGGCGACGCAGCGAAGTTCGCCGCCGCCGTCCAGGCAGGCAAGATCACCGTCAATGGCGGCACGATCAACCTCTTCCCCGAGGCCGTGCAGAGCCTGCCGAACGGACGCTATACCGTCAATCTCCGCGTCTATAATGAGGGCTACAGCCGTGAGCTACGTGGCCTCTTCACCTTCATCATCCAAGACGAAGCCTAACACTCTCCCCCTATGAGATACCTCAAGTACATGACCTCCGTGGTCGTAGCGCTCCTAGCCTTTGCCCTGGTCTCTGCTCAGGAGACCGCGGGCATCCGCTTCTTCAAGGGCAGCTTTGCCGAGGCGCAGGCCGAGGCACAGCGTCAGGGCAAGCCCCTCTTCGTAGACTTCTTCGCCACCTGGTGCGTCCCCTGTAAGAAGATGGAGAAGACCATCTTCACCCAGCCCGAGGTCGGTGCCTTCTTCAATGCTAAGTTCGTCAACCTCCAGCTCGACGCCGAGGCCCCCGAGAATGTAGAGATCGCCAAGAAGTACAAGATCGAGGCCTTCCCCACCCTCGGCATTATCGCCCCCGACGGCAAGGCCATACAGATCAACGTAGGCTTCATGAAGGCCGACGAACTCCTCGAGATGGCCAAGACCGCCGTCGGGGAGATCAAGGGCTTCGAAGAGCTGTATAAGGAATACCGTGCTCAGCCCGACGATCTCAAGATCCAGCAGGAGCTCCTCACCATCGCTCCCCGCTTCCTCACCACGCAGGACGGCATGGATGCTGAGAAGTGGGTCGTCCGCGTCCGCAAGCTCTACAAGGAGTACCTGGCGAAGAAGATGGCCGACGGCAGCCTCATCAACAAGAAGGACTACCTCATCATCAGCAACCTCGGCGGCGATGATGCCGACGAAGTAGCCCGCGTCGTCGAGTACATCAATGCCAATCTCGACGCTTGGATCGCTGCTGTCGGTGAGCCTGCCGCCTACTACGTCATCGAGAAGAATGATGAGCGCATGCTCGAGCTCGTCAAGAAGGGCGACGAGTCCTACAAGACCTATCTCGAGAAGATCCGCACCGACTACAAGAAGGCCTACGACGTCATCAAGTTCAAGAAGGTCACGCCCTACCAGAAGTCCGTCGACTACTACGGTGCGCTCTACGCCATCTACAAGAGCAAGGACGTCCCCCGCTACATCCAGCTCATGTCCAGCTACCTCGACGGCCTCGGCGAGGACGCCAACGCTGCCGACTACGGCATCGCAGCCCAGTCGCTCTACAATGCCGCGGGCAACAAGCTCACCGCCGCAGACCACAAGCAGGCCATCGCTTGGCTCCAGAAGGCCATCCCCAGCGAACGGACGCTGATGAACAAGATCAACTTCCTCGTCATGGTCGGTGACTCCTACCGCGAGCTCAAGGACTACAAGCAGGCACGTGAGTACTACAACCAAGCCTACGGCGAGTCCCTCCAGATGGGTGAGGCCGAGCAGGCCCAGCAGATGATCCAGGCCTCCATCGTCTACAAGCTCTCCACCCTCGAGCTCCTCGAGAAGTAAGCCGCCCGCTCTACTTCGAGTGCTCCATCCATCGAGCCCCGAGCGTCCCTCTTCGGATGCTCGGGGCTCGCTCTTTTTCGGGCTACCGCTCCCGCCCTTGGTCCTGTCTCCGCCGCGCCCTTACTTATCCCTCAGCTCGCTGACTGATATCCCTCACGGCGCTGACGGACGTCCCTCAGCTCGCTGACTGATAGCGCTCACGGCGCTGACTAACCACTTTCACGAGCCTTTCCCCCCTAGTTTCACGTAAAGTTGGGTAAGGCGGTCAAGGGTTTGGACTACCAAAGGACGGACGATTGAGGCACTTGGCGAGCCAGCTAAGTAAGCCTTCCGAGCGAAGTCTTTAAGCCGTGTCGGGAAAGTACCTTATGAATCAAGAAAAAATGGCTAATCTTTTGCGCAAAAGTTTAGCCACTTTTCCAAAAAGATTAGCCACTTTTGGGAGGAAGATTAGTGACTTCGTCTGGAGTCTGCCTCAAGCGCCCTTGCGAAGGCCTTCGACCCCGCCAGTAAAGGCCAGCGACTTCCTTCGGCCGTAGCCTAGTCTAAGGGAATTCAGCGGCTGAAGGAAGGCTTGTAAGTCTCGTTACATCCCCTCATCTCCTGACTGGCTTCGTGTCGTCTGCGCAGCCCGAGCAAAGCGGCGGGCGCTGTAGCGCCTTCGACTTGTCGAGGCCGAGACGAAGCGAACTTACTATCCTAGCTGTAGGGAGAAGGGCTACAGGGCCTTGGTTTGAGCGCAGGAAAGCCCAGCAGGCCTGAGGAATAATCTTGATCGAAGGGCACACTTGCCTAGCTTTGTGCGATTAACGCGCATGCTTCAAGCTATGGAACTCCCTAGCCTCATCAGCAGCCTCAGCCCGATCGACGAGCATCAGCCAGGCAGCCCTCAGGCCTCGGCGCAAGGATAGATCATCGCTTTTGCAGCTTAGGGGACTTATGTGCGGGGCTATTGGCTGGGGACTTCGGCGAGATTCGATAGAGAGCTCGGCGGGATTCGATAGAGACTTCAGCGCGAATTGTTAGTATCTTTGCGCTATATGAATCTAGCGCAACTACAGACAGGACAGCGAGCAGTCATCCTACGTGTCGGTGGCTCTGGAGCCTTCCGCAAGCGCATCCTAGAGATGGGCTTCGTCCAAGGCAAGGAGATCATGGCCGTACACAACGCACCGCTCAAGGATCCCATATACTATAAGATCCTCGACTACAACGTATCCCTGCGACGCAAGGATGCCCAGCGTATCGAGATCCGGCCCCTAGAGGCCCTCAGCACGAGCCCCACGAGTGAACCCGAGGAGGAGCTCTTCCCCGCCCCCGAGCTGCACAGCCTGCAGCGCATGGACGGCCGTGGCTCCGAGACCAAGAAGCTACCCACACTGCGCGTCGCCCTCGTGGGGAATCCCAACTGCGGGAAGACCTCGCTCTTCAACCAAGCCAGCGGAGCGCACGAGCACGTGGGCAACTACAGCGGCGTCACCGTCGAGGCCAAGGTAGGGCACATCTACTACGGCGGCTACCGCCTGGAGCTGATTGACCTGCCCGGTGCCTATTCCCTCTCCCCCTACAGCCCCGAGGAGCTCTACATCCGTCACTACCTGACGGGCGAGGAGCGTCCCGACCTCGTGCTCAACGTCATCGACGCGACCAACCTCGAGCGCAACCTCTACCTGACCCTCCAGCTGAAGGAGCTCGGGCTGCCGGTCATCGCGGCGCTGAATATGTACGACGAGTTCCTGCAGCGTCGGGAATGGTTCGACTACCCACGCCTAGCGACCCTGCTGGGCGTACCGATGATCCCGACAATCTGCCGAACTGGGCTGGGGCTCGAAGCACTCTTCGACGAAGTCATCAGCCTAGCCAAGGGACTCAAGGAGGGCGATGAGACGCTGCTCGCAGCAGAGACGGGCAAGCTCCGCCCGCTACGTATCCCCTACGGACCGCTCCTTGAGCCCATCATCGAGGAACTGACGGAGAAGGTCCAGGAGCACTCCGAGATCAAGGATCCCATCGCTGCGCGCTCGATCGCAATACGCCTCCTGGAGCGGGACAAGGATACCGAGCAGGAGCTACTGGCACGTCACGCCCGCGGAGGCTTCCTCCTCTCGGCACGTGACTACGCCCTGCACAAGCTGCAGGAGCACGCCAGCGAGGAGGCCGAGGAACTGATCACGGATGCACGCTACGGCTTCATCTCGGGTGCGCTCAAGGAGACCTACCGCCCCAAGCACCGAGGCGAGCGCACGCTGACCGATAGGCTAGATGACCTGGCCACGAGTCGTCTGTGGGGCTTCCCTATCTTCCTCGGGCTGATGATCACGATGTTCTTCGTCACCTTCTCCCTCGGGCAGTACCCTATGGACTGGATCGAGGAGGGAATCGGCCTCCTCGGCGGCTGGATCGGCAGCCAGATGAGCGCAGGACCACTGCGTGATCTGCTAGTTGATGGCATCATCAAGGGCGTAGGCGGCGTCACCGTCTTCCTCCCGCAGATCGTCCTACTCTACCTCTTCATCTCGCTGCTGGAGGACAGCGGCTATATGGCGCGTGCGGCCTTCATCATGGATCGACTGATGCACCGCATGGGGCTGCATGGCAAGAGCTTCATCCCGCTGGTTATGGGCTTCGGCTGCAACGTCCCCGCCGTCATGAGCACGCGTATGATCGAGAGCCGCAAGAGCCGTCTGATCACGATGCTGGTGCTGCCCTTCATGAGCTGCTCGGCACGTCTGCCCGTGTACATCCTGCTGGCGGGGGCCTTCTTCCCCGTCCCGTGGCAGGCGACGCTCGTGCTCTTCTCCCTCTATGTCATCGGGGTACTGGTGGCCGTGCTCTCGGCTCGACTGCTGAAGACCGTAGCCTTCAAGGGCGAGGATATCCCCTTCGTCATGGAGCTGCCGCCCTATCGTCGCCCCACGCTGCGCTCGGTAGCTATCCACGTATGGATGCGAGCACAGCAGTACCTACAGAAGATGGGTACCGTCATCCTCGCGGCCTCCGTGATCGTGTGGTTCATGAGCTACTACCCCAGGCAGGAGCAGGCACGCCAGCAGGTGGATCACCAGATCGAGCAGCTGGAGCAGAGCGAGCTCGCCCCCGAGCTACGTCAGGAGCGCATCGACTCGCTGGAGCACGCCTTCGCCACCTTCCATCAGGAGCAGTCGATCATCGGGCGTATCGGTCAGGTCTGCGAGCCAGTCATCCGTCCGCTGGGCTTCGACTGGAAGATGGGGGTAAGCATCGTGTCGGGCTTGATGGCCAAGGAGGTCGTCGTCAGCACCATGGGCGTCATCTACACAGGCGTAGGGGAGGATGACGATGCAGCTATCGCCCAGCTCTCTACACGCATGCAGCAGGAGCGGCGCGCGGATGGTAGTCCCTCCTTCACGCCGCTCATCGCCTACAGCTTCATGCTCTTCATCCTGCTTTATTTCCCCTGCATCGCGACGCTCATCGCCATCGGGAGGGAGTCGGATGACTGGCGCTGGGGGCTCTTCGCAGCCGTGTATTCCTGCGTCGTGGCCTGGCTCGTATGCTTCGCTGTCTACCAGGTGGGACAACTTTTAGCTTAGCTCCGTGCTTTATTTATCATGGTACAGGAATTTATTGTCTTCGCCATCGTCGGCGTCGTCCTCTTCTTCATCTTCCGCTCCCTATGGCGCATGCTGCGTCCACCCAAGGGAGGGCAACGCGGCCCAGGATGTACGGGCTGCTCAGGTAGCTGTGGCGGCTCTTGCTAAATCAAGGAGCTAGCCGCAGCACATGCACATTCTAAGCATTGATAGCCTATGATACTAGATATACTCTACTTCGTCCTCGGGGTCGGCCTGATCATCGGAGGAGCAAATTACCTTACCGAGGGCGCCTCGACGCTCGCTCGCCGCTTCGGCGTATCGCCCCTAGTCGTGGGGCTCACCATCGTAGCCTTCGGCACCTCCTCTCCCGAGCTCATCGTCAGCCTTACCTCAGCCCTCAAGGGCAGTGCCGACATCTCGCTGGGGAATGTCGTGGGGAGCAACCTCTTCAACGTCCTAGCCATCGGAGGGGTCACCGCCCTCGTTGCCCCGATTTCCATTACACGCGGTACGCTGAAGCGTGAGATACCGCTGATGCTGCTGGCGAGCTTCGTCCTCTCCTTCATGGTGCTGGACCGAGTCCTCGATCCTACGGCGACGGCCAATATGATCACCCGCAGCGAGGGACTGACGCTGCTGGCCTTCTTCCTCATCTTCCTGAGCTATACCTTCGCCATCGCCAAGAGACGCCCTGGAGATCCCCATGAAGTGAGCGATAGCCCGAATAACTATCCTCTGTGGCTGCAGCTGCTCTTTATCTTCGGCGGGCTAGCGGCACTGGTCTGGGGCGGGGATCTCTTCGTCTCCTCGGCCTCGTCGATCGCCAGTGCCCTCGGGATGAGCGAAAGCTTCATCGGGCTGACCATCGTAGCTGCGGGCACCTCACTGCCCGAGCTCGCCACCTCGGTAGCAGCCGCACTGAAGAAGCAGCCCGAGATTGCCGTGGGGAATATCGTCGGCTCCAACATCTTCAACATCTTCTTCATCCTCGGTACGACGGCCACCGTACAGCCCATCCGTGCTGGCGGCATCGGGGTGCTTGACCTCGTGGTCATGACGGCAGCCGCGCTACTTCTCTATATCTTCGCGCTACTCTTCGGCGACAAGGTCATCAAGCGCGGCGAGGGGTTCATCCTCCTCTCCTGCTATATCGCCTACACCATCTACCTGATCACCCAGCTCTAAGGGTCAAGACAAGCGACACACCACGTACAGGACAGTAGCTATGGAACAGCTCTACACCGCATTCAGCCCCGAGGAAGAGGCGCTGATCGAGCGCGAATACCAAGCACTCATCTACGACTACGTCAACTCCCCGCACCGCAAGAAGACGGAGATCATCGACCGAGCCTTCCGCCTGGCGCGGCATGCCCACGGCCTCGTACGCCGCCGCAGTGGCGAGCCCTACATCCTGCACCCCATCGCCGTGGCGCGTATCGTGTGCAAGGAGATCGGGCTCGGCTCGACCTCTATCTGCTGCGCCCTGCTGCATGACGTGGTGGAGGACACCGAGTACACGGTGGAGGATATACGGCATCACTTCGGTGACAAGATCGCCCAGATCGTCGAGGGGCTGACCAAGATCTCAGCCCAGCAGGTCACGCAGCCGATCGACAGCCTGCAGGCGCAGAACATCCGCAAGCTGCTGCTGACCATAGGCGACGATGCCCGTGTCATCCTCATCAAGATCGCCGACCGCCTGCACAATATGCGCACGCTCTCCTCGATGAAGCCAGAGAAGCAGCTCAAGATCGCAGGTGAGACGGCCTACTTCTACGCTCCACTGGCTGATCGCCTGGGGCTCTTCTCCATCAAGACAGAGCTAGAGGACCTCTCCTTCCGCTACGAGCACCCCGAGGCCTACCGCGAGATACTGCGTAAGGTACAGGAGAGCGAGGCGGGACGTGAGGATCTCTTCCAGCGCTTTGCCGAGCCGCTCAAGGCGCGCTTCGATGCCATGGGGCTCGTCTACGAGATGAAGGCGCGGGTCAAGGGCTGCTTCTCCATCTGGCGCAAGATGCAGACCAAGGGCATCCCCTTCGAGGAGGTGTACGACCTCTTCGCCGTGCGTATCATCTTCGACAGCTCGGACGGCTACCCCGAGAAGAACCGCTGCTGGGACATCTACACCACCATCACCGAGACCTACCGCAACCGCCCCGAGCGCCTGCGTGACTGGATCTCCACCCCCAAGGGCAACGGCTATCAGGCCCTACACCTGACCGTCCTCGGCCCCGACGCCCAGTGGGTCGAGGTGCAGATACGTAGCCAGCGGATGAACGAGATCGCAGAGCAAGGGCTGGCCGCCCACTGGCGCTACAAGGGCAACGAGGTCGAGGAGGATCGCGAGCTGACCATCTGGCTAGACACCATCCGCGAGGTACTCAATCACCCCGACAGCGAGGGCATGGAGTTCCTCGACACGGTGCACCTCAGCCTGCATGCCAACGACATCACGACTTTCACCCCCAAGGGGCGCACCATCACCTTGCCCATACAGGCCAGCGTCCTGGACTTCGCCTACGCCGTGCACACCGACCTGGGCGACCGCTGTATCGGCGCTAAGGTCAATCATAAGGTCGTACCCATCTCCCAGGTGCTGACCAACGGTGACCAGGTGGAGATCCTGACCAGCCGAAGCGTACGCCCCGAGCCGAGCTGGCTCGACTTCGTCACCACAGCCTACGCCAAGGTCAAGATTGAGACGGCTCTACGCCGCCACCAGCGCGAGCTGGTCACCCGCGGCGAGGAGCTGCTGGAGGCCGCGCTAGCCGAGACAGGACGCCCACTCTCCTCCGACATCATCAATAAGCTCACGCACCTCTATAGCTTCGACCGTCCCGACACGCTCCTGCGGCATATCGGGGACGGGAGCTTCTCCCTGCCGCAGGACCTAGACGCCGTACTGCGTGGCAAGGGCGAGGGACGGCTAGGACGTGTGTCGCGTGCCATCGGAGGGCTCTTCAGCTCAGGCCGCGACAAGGGTACTAAGGGCAGTACAGAGACCGAGGGCCAGGAGCACGTCGACCACAGCCACCGCTTCGAGCTCACCGAAGACGGCTACGGCATACGCTACCGTATGGCCCCCTGCTGCCACCCCATCCCTGGGGACGATATCCTCGGGATCGAGGACGGATCAGGCAAAGTCGTGGTGCACCGCAGCAGCTGCCCCGAGGCCACACGCTACAAGACGACTCAGGGCGACCAGCTACTTGCCCCCGTATGGGGTGCGCAGCATAGCCCCCTCTTCGAGACCAGCATCGTCATCGGCGGGATCGACAGCCGCGGGCTGCTCAACGCGATCACGCAGGTGCTGCTCGAGGACTTCAAGGTCAGCATCACCGCGATCCAGATGGCAGCGAAGGATGGCGTCTTCGAGGGCGTCATCAGCCTGCGCACGCTAGGCGTCTCCCAGGTCGAGGCTATCTGCGCCCTACTGCGACGCAACGAAGCCATCCACGAGGCCTACCGCCTCTCTGAGCTCAGCGAGCGTCCCTAGGCCCTGAGCTTAGGGACGCCCTCCCCTCTCCCTATAATACTATGAGCACCGCCCCAGAGCACCGCCCTATACACGTCATGGCCAAGGCTGCAGGCGCTGCCTGCAACATGCGCTGTGACTACTGCTACTATCTCGACAAGGAGCGCCTGTACAAGCAGGACGAAGACCCGACGCCCCGCACGATGATGCCCGAGGACTTCCTCGAGCGCTACATCCGTCAGTACATCGAGGCACAGCCCAAGGATACCCCCGTGACCTTTACGTGGCATGGCGGGGAGGCACTTTTGAGGCCGCTCTCCTTCTACCGCAAGGCCATCGAGCTGCAGCAGCGCTACGGCGAGGGACGTCTCATCGAGAACACGCTGCAGACCAATGGGCTCCTCGTCAGCAAGGAGTGGTGCGACTTCTTCCGTGAGCATCATTTCCTCGTCGGGATCTCTCTGGACGGGACCAAGGAGATGCACGACCGCTACCGCAGGACGGTCTCGGGCCTCCCGACCTTCGAGCGCGTCATGCGTGGCGTCAAGCTACTGCAGGACGGAGGTGTGGACTTCAACATCCTTGCTACGGTCAATCGCTTCAACGCTGACGAGCCGCTGGAGTTCTACCACTTCCTCAAGGCCATCGGCAATCCCTACATCCAGTTTGCTCCCATCGTCGAGCGCTTACGCCCAGGGGCTAAGCGCCACGCCTTCGTCGAGGCTCCCTTCATCACGGAGCGTCCCGAGGAGCGTGAGCTGCACGGGGATGATGAGGTGATCCTTGCCCCCTACAGCGTCCAGCCCGAGCAGTGGGGCTACTTCATCACCACGATCTTCGACGAATGGGTACGGCAGGATGTGGGGCGCTACTTCATCCAGCTCTTCGACGCGACGCTAGCCAACTGGGTGGGCGTCCCCCCTGGGGTGTGCATCTTCACCTCGGAGTGCGGGCACGCTGCCGCCCTCGAGCATAATGGCGACCTCTACAGCTGCGACCACTTCGTCTACCCGCGCTACCGCCTCGGCAATATCGCCGAGCAGCCCATCCGCAGCCTTATGGACCAGCCCGAGCAGCTGCGCTTCGGCCGAGCCAAGCGCACGGGGCTCACGCGCCAGTGTCAGGAGTGCGAATACCTCTTCGCCTGCTGGGGCGAGTGTCCCAAGAACCGCTTCGGCTACAGCCTCGAGGGCGAACCCGGGCATAACTACCTCTGCAAGGGCTACTACCAATACTGGGATCACGTCGCTCCCTACATGGACTATATGAAGGCCTGCCTCATGCAGGAGCTCCCTCCCGCCCAGGTCATGCAATGGGCACGAATGCAGGATGGACGCAATACTTAGCCTTACTAAAACACAAGATTTGGTACTTTGCGAGAAAGTATTTACCTTTGCAGCGCAAACGAGAGATAAGCACGCTGAAAGGCTGACAAAGTCTCGAGTGAAGCACCGCGGGATGTAGCTCAGCCCGGTTAGAGTACTCGTCTGGGGGGCGAGTGGTCGCTGGTTCGAATCCAGTCATCCCGACTGAAGGCATCGATAGCAACAGCTGTCGATGCCTTTTGCTTTTTACCCACAACGATCGGCCCACAAAGGAAGACCCCTCCTCTCCGACACTACACAACACTATCCTAGTAAAGGCTGGCGGAGCTCCGCCCTCCCTGGAGCACCTCGCACCAAAGGCCTCAGCCACCCTCCCGCATACGCTCGAGGAGCTCCCCCACCCTGCAAATTGTAACAAAATGCTATATCGTAGGAAAGTTTCGTACTTTTGTAGAAAACGAACCACAGCAAATAGCAAGATTCAGAGTCCCAATGAAGAAGTTGAACGAACTAGACCTAAAGATCCTGCGTCGACTGACCGTGAACGCTCGTGTCCCCCTACGCAACGTGGCAGAAGGGGAGAACAGCTCGCGCTCCTCCGTCAACCAGCGCCTGCAGCGCATGATCGAGAATGGCATCATCACTGGACTGAAGTACCACGTCAGCCCCAAAATGCTAGGTTACAACACCTGCACCTTCGTCGGCGTTCGCCTGGAGCGCGGATCGCTCTACAAGGAGGTAGCGGCCCTGCTGGAGCGCATCCCCGAGATCGTCGAGTGCCACTACACGACGGGTCCCTACACCCTGCTCATCAAGCTCTACGCTACGGACAACAACGACCTCATGCGCATCCTCAACGGCACCATCCAGGAGATCCCTGGGGTCACAGCCACGGAGACGCTCATCTCGCTGGACGTGAGCTTCGAGCGTAGCATCCACATCCCCAATCAGCCGCCCCAATAGTCCGAGACACGATGGAGGATAGCGCGAACCTCCGCTCCTTCAGCCTCAGCGAGCTCCTCCGCTCGGTGCGACGCTGCATCGAGCACACCTACCCGACACGCTACTGGGTACGTGCTGAGGTGAGCGACCTAAGGCGCTCTGGCGCGGGAGGCCATGGCTACCTCGAGCTCCTAGAGAAGGGAGCTGGGGGCGATATCGTCGCGCGCGTACGCGCTACTATATGGAGTACAGCCTACCAGCAGATCGAGCGGGCACTCGCCCAGCAGGGGCTAGGCAGTCTCAGCTCGGGGATGAACGTGCTGGCGCTGGTCAGTCTCAGCTACCACGAGCTCTATGGACTAAGCCTTAACATCGCCGACATCGACCCCCGCTACTCCCTCGGCGAGCTCGCACGCCTCCGACAGGAGACCATAGCCCGCCTAAAGCGACAGGGGCTCCTCGAGATGAACAAGGAGCTGGAGCTCCCCGAGCCGCTGCAGCGTCTGGCGATCATCTCCTCGCCCACCGCAGCGGGCTACGGGGACTTCATGCGGCAAATCGAGGCCAATAGCTACGGGGTCAAGCTCTATACCGCCCTCTTCCGTGCGCAGATGCAGGGGGAGCAGACGACGGACTCCATCCTCTCAGCCCTCGAGCGTATACTTAGGTACCAGGAGCACTTCGACGCCGTGGTCATCATCCGAGGCGGGGGCGCCGTCAGCGAGCTGCGCGCCTTCGACGACTACCGCCTCTGCGAGAGCTGCGCCCAGTACCCCCTCCCCATCATCACCGGTATAGGCCACGAGCGAGACGTCTCCGTCCTCGACCTGGTGGCCCATAGCTCGTTCAAGACACCGACGGCCGTCGCTAGCTACCTCATCGAGGGGCTTGCGACCGAGCTAGGACGCGTCGCCTACTGCAGCGAGCGCCTACCCCGACTCCTAGAGCGCCTCTCCCTGGGGCGCGGCCAAAGCCTACAGCTACTGAGCAGCCGCCTGCAGCAGACTGCACAGCGCAGCATCGCTCGGGCACAGTACAGCCTCACCCAGCAGCAGTCGCAGCTAGGCCTACAGACCCAGGCCACCCTACGCCGAGCGGACTTCCAGCTGGGACAGCTTGGGCGCCGCCTTCCCGATCTACTTCGCCTACGCCTACAGGAGGCCCATCAGGAGCTGCACCGCCCGCTGCTGCGCCTTCCACTGCTACTCGAGCATCTACGCAGTCGCAGCTATCAGCAGCTAGAGCACTACGAGCAGGCGATACGGCTCTCCCACCCCGACAACATTCTACGGCGAGGCTTCAGCATCGTCAAGCGCGCTGGCCAGATCCAGACCTCGGCCAGCGAACTGCGGAAGGGCGAGGAACTGGAGCTCTGCTTCTACCAAGATTCAATACGCGTACGCGTAGAGGGCTAGCCCCCAAAGCGAAGCCAGCACTGAGGCCTCTACTTCCACCCTCCCCTTAGGAATAGCGAAGGGACGCACAAGCCCCAGCAAGGCTCCGAGCATAAGGGGAGCACTCTTGAGGGGTATCAGTGCGGGCGCTGAGGGACGTCAGTGACACGCGTGAGGAATACCTGTGACGAGGCTGAGGGATATCCCTCAGGGAGCTGGGGCAAGGCTGTCACTTCGCTGCGCCTTCTCCTAAGCTGTACCCAAGCCCCCTCGCCCACCGAGCTCACAGCCTGCACCTCGGGGAGCCTCCGACAGCTCGACGCAGGCTAGCGCTTTACCGTGACGGAAGGGCTCTCCCAAGGGCTACTTCCCCAGCACTTAAGGCAAATGGAGCGTCCCGACTAGAGCAAGCACTCCAATGCCTTGCAGTCTCGGCTTTATTGTATACATTTGTGAAGTGATTCGTCACGGAACTCATCGATCGCAAGATCCACACCCACAAGCACCAGGATGCATACAGACAACTATTGCGTCATTATGGGCGGCGGCGTAGGTAGCCGCTTCTGGCCCTTCAGTCGCGAGGCGAAGCCTAAGCAATTCCTAGACATCTTCGGCACGGGACGCACGCTCCTACAGATGACCTATGACCGCTTTGCGCGCGTCATCCCTCGGGAGAACTTCGTCGTCGTGACCAACGCGCGCTACAAGGCGCTCGTCCTCGAGCAGCTCCCCGAGCTACAGGAAAGTCAGATCCTACTGGAGCCGATGCGGCGCAACACCGCTCCCTGCATCGCTTGGGCTAGCTACCACATCCAGGCCAAGAACCCTAAGGCCAACGTCATCGTCACCGCGGCAGACCACCTCATCCTCCACGAGGACCTCTTCGTCGAGGCCATCCGCAAGTCCTTGGCCTACGTGGCAGCCCACCCCCAGCTGGCGACCCTCGGGATCCGTCCCTCACGTCCAGAGACAGGCTACGGCTATATACAGACCGTCGGGGAGCCCGACCAAGAGTTCTACAAGGTGAAGACCTTCACCGAGAAGCCCAATAGCGAGATGGCTCAGGTCTTCTTCGAGAGCGGAGAGTTCCTATGGAATAGCGGGATGTTCGCCTGGAGTATCCCCAGCATTCTAGAGGCCTTCAAGGAGTACCTTCCTAGCCTCACCACGCTCTTCGAGGAGGCTAAGGACTGCTTCGCCACACCTAGGGAGCAGGAGACCATCAGCAAGGTCTTCCCCGAGTGCCCCAATATCTCCATCGACTACGCCGTACTCGAGAAGGCGAGCAATGTGATGGTGCTGCCGGTAGACTTCGGCTGGGCAGACCTCGGCACCTGGGGCTCGCTCTACAGCCTCAAGGATAAGGACGAGCAGGCGAATGTAGCCCTACACACCGAGGTGCTCTTCTACGAGGCCAGCGGCAACATCGTCTCTATGGACGGCACCCAGAGCGAGCGTCTCGTGGTGGTCCAGGGGATCGACGACTGCATCATCTCCGAGAGCCAGGGCGCCCTGCTCATCTGCAAGCGCGACCAGGAGCAGCGCATCCGCGAGTTCATGAGCGAGATCTCGCTCCGCTTCGAGAAGAAGTTCGACTAAGCTCCCACACCGCAGATACTACAGCGAAGCCCCCAGCCCCAGCAGCTATACTCCGACGAGTAGAGCCGCTGGCGCTGGGGGCTTCGATCATTACAGCTAAGAGCAGGGCACAACCGAAGTGCCCCATGCCTTGTTTTGCTTACAGAGGGATCATTCAGCTCCTGCCCTCATCCTAACTGCAGCGATCTAGGCTAGGACAAGCCTACTGCAGCCCCTCCCAAGTGGAGCTACACACTATATATATAGCTACAAGATCATGATAGCAACAGAGATCAAGGACTTCGGTCAGGTCATCAAGGAAGAACACTTCAAGCTGGTACACGTCAACCTCCCCCAGGGGAAGGTCATCCCCGCACACGACCACCTCGACCACGAGATATACTTCACCATCGTCCGTGGTGAGGTCAAGACCATACTAGACGGCGTAGAGGAGCACCGCCTCAGCCCTGGGACGGTACTCAGCTTCCCAGGTGAGGCAACCATCTCCATCGAGGCGCTCGTAGATAGCGAGTTCTTCGTATCCCTGGTCAAGCGCCCCTAAGAGCAGCGAGCATGGAAGATATGAGGAAGCACCTCCCTGAGGTGGATATGGAAAAGCTCAAGCGCGTCCTTGACATCAAGGCGCGCTATCTGGCGGGGCAGCTGAGCCTCTCGGAGGCACAGGCCGAGCTACGCCAGCAGGTCAAGAAGATCCGCCCCTATGAGCTAGCGCTGGCGGAGCAGGAGCTGAAGACCTTCGAGGAGGATGAATGCCGCAAGGAGGACATCCAGCAGATGATGCTGCTCTTCGACGGGCTGCTCGACACGGGACGCCCCGAGCTCGCCCCCGAGCACCCCATCATGTGCTACTACCGCGAGAATGACGAGATGCGCAAGTGGCTCAAGGAAGTCGAGCGCCTCGCCCCCTATCCCGTCATCAAGAACGAGTGGCTGGGGCTCTACGACGAGCTGCAGAAGTGGCGCACACACCTCTCGCGCAAGCAGAACCAGCTCTACTCGATCCTAGAGCGCAAGGGCTTCGACCGCCCGACGACGACCATGTGGCTCCTCGACGACTTCGTCCGCGACGAGATCCGCGATGCGCGCCGCCTTCTGGAGGAGGATCAGGATGAGGCCTTCATCGCCGAGCAGAAGACCATCGTCGCCGACGTGCTCGACCTGATGCAGAAGGAGGAGACCGTCCTCTACCCCACTTCGCTGGCGATGATCAGCCCTCGGGAATTTGAGGAGATGAAGGCTGGCGACCGAGAGATCGGCTTCGCCTGGATCACAGTGGGGGCTAGTGAGCAGCCCAAGGCAAGTGCCCCCACGCAAGAAGAGGCCTCAGCTACAGGCTTCGCAGGCGAACTGGCTCAGCTCCTCGGCAAGTACGGCTTCGGCGGTGGTTCCAGCCCCGATCAGCTACTCGAGCTAGCCACAGGGCAGATGACGCTTGAGCAGGTCAACCTCGTCTACAAGCACATGCCCGTGGACTTCTCCTACGTCGATGAGCAGGAGATCGTACGCTTCTACACCGATACGGAGCACCGCGTCTTCCCCCGCAGCAAGAATGTCATCGGCCGCGATGTCAAGAACTGTCACCCCCGTACCAGCGTGCACCTGGTCGAGGAGATCATCGAGAAGTTCCGCAGCGGGGAGCAGGACTCGGTAGACTTCTGGATCAATAAGCCTGGGCTCTTCATCTACATCTACTACGTCGCCGTGCGCGATGCCGAGGGACGCTTCCGCGGCGTCCTGGAGATGATGCAGGACTGCACACGCATCCGTAGCCTCGAGGGCTCGCGCACGCTGCTGACTTGGGATAAGAGCAATAAGGAAGCGAGCAAGGGCCAGGCTGAGGCAGCTCCCGCAGCTGCGCCCGAGGTAGCCCACGAGCCAGAAGAAATCTGCCCAGAGCCCACCCCTTCTACCTCTGAGCTCCTGGAGCTAGGCCCCGAGACGCGCCTCAAGGCGCTACTGGAGGCTTACCCTTGGCTCAAGCAAGCTCTCCCAGAGATCAACCCAGCCTTCAAGATGCTCTCCTCGCCCCTAGCGCGTATCATGATCCCCAAGGCAACGCTGGCGATGATGAGCGAGCGTAGCGGCATGCCACTCGAGGAGCTGCGTGCAGCCATCCTCCAGCGTATCACCCAGCATCAGGGCTAGGCTCTCTTAGCCCTCCCTAAACGAACATCGCCCCCTGTGACCATCGGGTCACAGGGGGCGATGCCTTATCGAGACGCTGCGTGCAGCGTACTTTACTTGCGTAGATTAGAACTGATAGCCTACAGAGATATTAGTCGTGAAGAAGCGTGAGGTGCCGACATTGACCAGTGCCTCGTGTGCGCCCTTGACCTGACCCATAAGGCTCGTGTCGAAGCCCACGCGTAGGAAGGCCTTGCGATACTTGTAGAGGAGACTCACCCCTGCACCGACGTCCATGCGGCGGAAGATCTTCTGCTTGTAGAGATTGACGCTCTCGCCATGACCAGAGAGCTTAGCGCTGAGACCATAGGCTACGTAGGGAGCAGCGTTGATATAGAGGTGCTGCTTCTCGTCGAACTCAGCCAGCATCAGCGAGACTTCGAGAGGGAGCTGCAGCGCATAGCTACTTACTTCGTAGGGATCCTTCTGAGTAGCCAGCAGCGAGCCTTGCTTCTCACCACGTCCCAGGAGATAGAGCCCAGGGTTGAAGCTCAAGGCAGTCCCCTCAAAGGGCATCACGACGCTCCCCCCAACGCGGAAGCTCACGAACTGCTTCCCCTTATCCCCGTTCATCCCAAGGCCGAGAGCTGAGATCTTAGAGAATGTAGTACCGACCTCAGCACGGTAGTTCAATGGGCCCAGGACCTGGGCTGACATGCTGGAAGCCCCGATGAGGAGCCCAAGGGCTAGGAGCCCAAGTTTCTTAACACTTACCATTTGCATATTATTACGATTACACTTACCTGGTGCAAAGGTAACTAAAAGTCCCCTTGCTATCAAACAGATAGCCTGCCGCCCCCAAGACGTAGCCTTACGAATACTAGTCAAAAATCATTATATTTGCTCCATCACAAGCAGGAGGGCAGAGCCCTCTAGTCAGACGACAGCGTATGAGCAAGCATGCATTCCGTGGGCTAGGAGTAGCCCTCGTCACCCCCTTCGACGGGCGAGGAGAGGTAGACTATCAGAGCCTACGTACTCTACTCAACCACCTACTGAAGAATCAAGCGACGGACTTTATCGTCGTCCATGGGACGACGGGGGAATCCCCTTGCTTGACACGCGAGGAACGTGATCAGGTCACCCGCTTCGTAATAGAGGAGGTGGCTGGACGCTGCCCCATCATGATCGGCCTCGGGGGAAACAACACCAGAGAGATCGGGCAGCGCATTGCAGACCTCGACACCGAGGGTATTCAAGGAATACTCTCCGTAGTCCCATACTACAACAAGCCTTCCCAGGAGGGCATCTATCAGCACTTCGCCCACCTCGCTCGCTGCAGCCGTCTCCCCATAGTCCTATATAATGTACCCGGGCGCGTAGGGGTCAATATGGCCTCCGACACGGTCGTACGCTTAGCTCGTGACTTCGACAACATCATGGGGGTCAAGGAGGCCTCGGGCTTCCCTCAGCAGGCAGGACAGATTACCTCAGCTGAGCTTCCCGAGGACTTCGTAGTCCTCTCAGGGGATGACGCCCTCAGCGTCGCCTTCATGCAGCAGGGTGCTCAAGGAGTCATCTCTGTAGTCGGTAACGCCTTCCCCCAGCTCACCTCGGAGCTCATCCATCTGGCGATGGAGCAGAAGTATCCCGAGGCGGACATGATACAGACCGAGATGCAGCAGATCAACACCCTACTCTTCCAGGAGGGGAACCCCGCAGGAATCAAGGCCCTCCTCCTAGAGATGGGGCTCATCGCAAGTGAGCAGCTGCGCCTTCCTCTAGTTCCCGTCAGCGAGGAGCTCAAGACCAAGCTAGGCCAGGCAGCCCAGAGCTTGATCCACTACGAACAAGGACGGAGAGGCTAGCACAAGGTAAACCGTGAGCGAAGAGCTAATCGAGATAAAGGATAGCTACTGGACGATAGCGGGCGAATCAGAGGGCAACTACTCCGAGAAGCGGAGCAAGTTCCTCGCCTTTGCCTACCACGTCACGACTGAGGAGGAAGCGCTAGCACACGTCGCCACGATCCGCGGCCTCTACTACGATGCGCGTCATGTCTGCTGGGCCTATCGCCTAGGACCAGATGGCGGCACGACCCGCGCCAACGATGATGGAGAACCCTCGGGGACGGCTGGGAAGCCCATCCTAGGGATCATCACCTCACTAGGACTAACAGAGATCATCGTGCTCGTAGTTCGCTACTTCGGCGGAGTTAAGCTGGGGACCAGCGGACTGATCGAAGCCTATCGCGAGGCAACACTAGCCGCCCTCGAGCCCGCCGAGCGAAAGGAATGCATCCTCACCGAGGAGATCGAGCTCCACTTTAGCTACGAGCTCATGGGGCTCGTCATGCGCCACGTCAAGGAGCTCGAGGCTGAGGTAAAGGCACAGGACTTCCGCGAGAGCTGTATCCTCCGCCTCCAGCTGCGCCAGGCCAAGATCCCAGAGCTAGAGCAGCGGCTCGGAGCCATCTACGGCCTCACTATCAAGCAATCAAGCAAAGACTAACTTCACAGCGATCGGCTCTGCTTCGTGCCCTCGCATCCTAATATATAGGCTTACATGGCAAGCAATAAAGAAGAAGAACTTAAAGAGGTCCTCTACGACACTGAGGCCTTGAAGCGCAAGTCGGTCTCAGGATTCGGCTGGGCCGTACTGCAGCAGGGCTTGGGGCGTATCATTAGCTTCACGGTCATGCTGCTCCTGGCTCGCTTCCTGACCCCAGAGGACTTCGGAGCCTTGGCAGCCGTGGCGATCTTGACCGACATAGCGCGCGTCCTATCGGATGGCGGCTTCGGAGCCTCACTGGCACGCAGCCCTGAGGTCGATGAGCGCGATATCAATAGCGTCTTCTACTTCAACCTCGCGATGAGTGGTATCTGCTACCTCATCATCTTCGTTGCCGCCCCCTGGATTGCCGACTTTTTCCATGCCCCGAACCTTGTTCCACTGATGCGCGTTCAGTCGCTCAGCCTCATTCTCGGAGCTTTAGGGACCATACAATGGATCCTAATATGGCGTGCCATGAACTTCCGGGTCCAGACCTGGTCAAGCGCTAGTTCGACCCTCGTTGGTGGGATTGTAGGCTGCACCATGGCGAATCTAGGCTACGGCCCCTGGTCCTTGGTGGCGCAGGAGCTTTCACGTGCCTTCACCTTCATGGTCTTCAACTGGTACGCCTCTTGGTGGCGCCCCAAATTAATGTTCAGCGTACCGCACTTCAAGAAGCATTTTGCCTTCGGGTCTCGTATGGCAACAGCCCAAGTACTGACTGTAGCCTACGACAAGGTATCCACCATCTTGATTGGACGCTTCTTTAGCCAACGGGAGCTAGGCCTCTTCAATCAGGCAAAGACCTTCGAAGCAGTACCTGTAGGGATCATCGCCGATCCAATCAATCAGGTGACAGCCCCGATATTTGTACGGATACAGGATGATATTGAGCGTCTCAAGTCTGGGTACCGCCGTGCTCAGCGGCTCCTCTTCCAGCTATCTACTCCGGTAATGCTGGCCTTGATCGTCCTGGGTAAACCCCTCTACCTATTTCTCTTCGGAGAGAAGTGGCTAGACGCAGCCCCATTCTTCCAGGTTCTATGCGTTAACGGTATCCTACGACCGATCAACAACTACAACATCAACGTAGTCCAAGTGAAGGGGCGCAGTGATCTCCACCTCAAGCTAGACATCATCCGTAAAGTAGTTGAATTCGGAGCTATGCTAGCCGGGCTATGGTTTGGCGGAATTTATGGTCTCGTTTGGGCCCTAGCAGTAGCACAGGTCTTCAATCTCTTCATCAATACACGCTACTCGGGGCAGCTCCTTCACTTCCCGCTGCGCGAGCAGCTCGGCGAGCTCTTCCCGCTCTTCCTCCTGGGGCTAGTCTCTGGAGCTCTAGTCTGGCTCCTCGACACGTTCCTCATGGCGGGCTGGGCACCCTTCTGGCGTCTGGCTCTAGGCGGAGTGACCATGGCCGCGAGCTACGTCGCGCTCCTGTGGCTCTTCTCTCGCGAGGATCTACTCTACATCTGGGACTACGCCTACCATCATATCCTCAAGCGTCCTAGCAAGGCTTCCACAAGCACGCCCAATGAAGACTAAAGAAAGCAAAGAAAAGATAGGATCCATCCCCGAGCCCACCCTGAGGCGCCTCCCCTGGTACCTATCCTTCGTCAAGCTCCTCCAGACCGAGGGGCATCGCTACGTATCCTCCCCTCGCATCGCCTCTGGGGTCGGCGTTGATGCAGCGCTCGTCGCCAAGGACCTCTCCTATGTCAAGCTCCAGGGCCGTACACGTGTCGGCTATGAGACGACGGCCCTTATCGAGTACCTCGAGGAATTCCTAGGCTTCACCCAGCGCCACCGAGCCTTCCTCATCGGCGTGGGGAGTCTCGGCTCTGGACTGCTTGCGGACAAGGGACTCAATCAGTTCGGGCTCGAGGTGCGGGCAGGCTTCGACGTCGCCCAGGAGCTCATTGGGACAGAGGTCGCAGGCGTCCCCGTCCATCACATCGACGAGCTGGCCTCACGCATCCAGGCCGAGGAGATCAAGATTGCCATCCTCACCGTCCCCATCCTGCAGGCGCAGCTCATGACCGACCGCCTCGTGCGAGCGGGCATCAAGGCGATCTGGAACTTCACCCCCTTCCGCATCCAGGCGCCAGCTGACGTCGTCGTACAGAACACCTCCATGTACGCACACCTCGCTCTCATGTTCACCCGGATGAAGGCTGCTGGCGAGCGCCAGGGACAAGGTGAGGCATGAAAATCCTAGGTGTAGGCTTCAACTATCGGGAGCACACGGCCGAGGCAACAGACCTAGGGATAGGTCTCCCTCATCAGCCCGAGCCCCTCTTCTTCCACAAGGGCGATGCGCTACTCAAGCAGGGCATGCCCTTCTTCCTGCCCGACATGGGCTCTAGGATCGACTACGAGGCTGAGCTCGTGGTACAGATCTGCCGCGTGGGCAAGTGCATCGCCGAGCGCTTCGCCCACCGCTACTACCAGCACATCACCTTAGGTATCGACTTCACCGCACGCGATCTGCAGCGAGCAGCCATCGCGGAGGGGAAGCCTTGGCTTAGCGCGAAGGTCTTCGACGGCTCCGCGGTCGTCGGGCACTGGATTGACAAGGATACGCTTGGCTATCCCGAGCACCCCATCCCCTTTGCCCTAAGGCACAACGGCCTCGAGGTGCAGCGCTCCGACTCCAGCTGCATGATCCACAGCATAGACAAGCTGATCGCCTACATCAGTCGCTACCAGACGCTGCGCATGGGCGACCTCATCTTCACCGGCACCCCTGTGGGCACAGGCCCCGTAGCCATCGGGGATCACCTCGAGGGCTACCTCGGGGAGGAGCGCGTGCTGGAGCTCGCGATCAAGTAGTGCACTTTTCGTATCTTTGCGCCGTAGTCTAGAGCGCCTTAGCCCCATGGTTATGGGTAAAGGGAGACCGCTCTTGGGCTACGTCACAGTGCAACATTCAGTAATCATATAGACTTTTAAGACCTAGCCTATGGGAAGAGTGCTCATTATCGGTGCCGGCGGTGTCGGCACGGTAGTAGCCAAGAAGGTGGCGCAGAACAGTGATGTCTTCACCGAGATCATGCTCGCTAGTCGCACCAAGAGCAAGTGCGACAAGATCGCCTCCGAGATCAAGAACGTCAAGATACAGACCGCAGCTGTGGACGCCGACAACGTCCCCGAGCTGGTGGCGCTGATGAAGTCCTTCAAGCCTGAGCTCGTCATCAACGTAGCCCTGCCCTACCAGGACCTCCATATCATGGACGCTTGCCTAGAGGCTGGCGTCAATTACCTCGACACGGCCAACTATGAGCCGCTGGACGAGGCTAAGTTCGAATACAGCTGGCAGTGGGCCTACAAGCAGCGCTTCGAGGAAGCAGGGCTGACGGCCATCCTCGGCTGTGGCTTCGACCCAGGGGTGACGGGGGTCTTCACGGCCTACGCTGCCAAGCATCACTTCGACGAGATCCATTACCTGGATATCGTAGACTGCAACGGGGGCGACCACCACAAGGCCTTCGCCACCAACTTCAACCCCGAGATCAACATCCGTGAGATCACGCAGAAGGGTAAGTACTACGAGGATGGCCAGTGGCGCGAGACCGAGCCCCAGGAGATCCACAAGCCGCTGACCTACCCCAACATCGGCGTACGTGAGTCCTATCTCCTCTACCACGAGGAGCTCGAGTCGCTCGTCAAGAACTACCCCACGATCAAGCGTGCACGCTTCTGGATGACCTTCGGGCAGGAGTACCTGACGCACCTGCGCGTCATGCAGAACATCGGGATCACGCGCATCGACCCCGTCCTCTACAACGGCGTAGAGATCGTCCCCATCCAGTTCCTCAAGGCCATCCTCCCCAACCCCGGTGAGCTCGGCGAGAACTATACGGGTGAGACCTCCATCGGCTGCCGCATCCGCGGGATCAAGGATGGCAAGGAGAAGACCTACTACGTGTGGAACAACTGCAGCCATCAGGCCGCCTATCAGGAGACGGGCGCTCAGGGCGTCAGCTACACGACGGGCGTACCAGCGACCATCGGTGCTCTGATGTTCTTCAAGGGACTGTGGCGCAAGCCTGGGGTCTACAACGTCGAGGAATTCGATCCAGATCCCTTCATGGAGCAGCTCATGACGCAGGGCTTGCCTTGGCACGAGCAGTTCGACCTCGACCTCGAGCTCTGATGTACACAGACAATTAGCCAAGCATGCAGGCGGTCGTTCCCTCGCTGAGGGGACTACCGCCTGTGTGCTTATATCACTCCTCCTATACCCTACTCCCTATGGGGAGACTTCATCCTAACTACAGCCTCAAAGACACATGAACGTACTCCTTATCATCGATCCGCAGATCGACTTCATCAGCGGCAGCCTCGCTGTCCCTGGCGCTACGGAGGCCATGGACTTCCTGACCCACTGGATCGAGCAGCACGAGCAGGACTACGACGCCATCGTCGTGACTATGGACCAGCACCCAGCTGACCATTGCAGCTTCGATCGAATGGGCGGCCCATGGCCCCCGCACTGCGTCCGCTACACCTACGGCGCAGCGATCTATCCACCCCTAGCCGAAGTCCTGGGGCGAATCAAGTGCAGCCACCGCATCCCACTGCTCTATATCCCCAAGGCGATGTCACAGCATCGTGACTCCTATAGTGCCTTCGCCGACACCATCCCAGAGCTCCTCATCGCAGCGAGCCGCATTGATGTCGCGGGCTTGGCTGGCGACTACTGCGTCAAGAGCTCGATCCAGGATATCCGCCGTCAGCTCTCGATGACGGAGATCCATCCCCTAGATGAGGGCATCGCCTGGATAGGCACCCCCGAGCCGCTCTGCCCCTCTACCTCCAGGCAGCAGAAGTAAGAGGTCAAGCCCCTCCATCTACCAGCCAAGGGGACTAAGCAGCCCCTCCCCGTAAACCAAGACAGAAGCCCAGGCATATGTTAGACGATCGTCTAGCATATGCCTGGGCTTTTTCACGGATATCCCTCGGCACGCTGACGGATACCCTTCGGCTCCTTGACCGACATCCCTGAACTCGCCGACTGATATCCGTCATCGCGCTCACCATCCCTAGGCGCTTCCTCGAACGCCGATTAAGCGTCTAAGGAAGGAGTGAGGGGTGAAGAGTTCTCCCACTCCTCGGAGCAAACTAAGCAGCTGGAGCATAAGGCCGCTTAGTCTATTCTCCCAAGGACTTCAGGCCTACGCCGCCCTAAAGAGCACCCTATATTGGCTTAGTCTGACACCAAGCATCAGCAAGAAGGAAGCAGGGACAAGACAAATGGCAGGGAAGAAACCATAGAAAGGATAGCGCACGGCTCCCCATCCGAAGGCATAAAGGTATCTGCTCCTCACGAATAAGAACGGCAGCAGATGGAGCAGCAGAATGAGTACACTGATAGCGTAGAAGCTAGGCCCAGCTCCTTAGGCTGGAGCTGATCTAGTAGCCCAAAGGCACGCTCTATCTTTTCCGACCAATAGGCATCATAGACGAAGCCATTAAGCATCGTCACATAGCCTGTAAGCCAATACCTTTTAAGGAACTTTCCCTATCTTCGCATCAGCAGGAAACAGAAACTTCGATTTGGTCGCTGCCCAAAGGATAGACAGCGCACATAACAATCAATAGAATCAAATAAGATGGAAAGAGCAGAGAGACAAAGGCTCACCTTAGAGCGCATCGATGCGGTTCTGAAGCCGAGAGGATACAAGGCTCGGATAGCCGATGGAATACGATACTATCTATCCCAAGATGGGATAACTACCGCATGGGCGATTGTCTTCCTCAACTTGGGGTGGATCAACTCAAGAGAAGCTATGGTTACCCATGACGAGGTAGAACTGATACTACAGAGGGTTGCAGATGAGAACTATCCCTTCCCTTGGCAGACACATAGAGGGACAATACTAACCCCAACAATAAGTCACAGCACGTTCGTTGATGAGTATCAAACGGCAGATATGGATACCGAGGAACAGATAGAGGATTACTGTAACTGGTATCTTGGCTATATCAATGGCGAAGGAGCGGACTTCGTGCGGCATTACTCCTACTTGCCGAATGTCCTCAAGCGCATGGATGAATTGGTCGAAGCTGGGTTAACTTGGCAATACCCTGACAAGGGAATACTCTCAGGGACTTTGGATGCAAGGTTTCGAGGGCTAATCATCTCGAAACTGTGCAATGACCCAAACTTTGAGAAGAAGATAGCTTGGTGCGACGAGCGCTTTTACGATGGGACAAATAACGAGTGGCTTCCCTACTACGAGAAGCTAAAGGCCGAGGTGCTCCCAACCATCGAACCCAAGTACAATCTGTAGGCAATGGAAAGAGCAGAGAGACAAAGGCTCACCCTAGAGCGTATCGACCCCGTCCTGAAGGCGAAGGGCTATAAGACGAGAAAAGCTGATGGCATGTGGTACTATCTGCATCAAGATGGGATAACCGTCACTTGGTCACTTGGCTTTCAGAAGAAGTACAGCTTTATAGATTTTCACCGTGCAAGAATAACTCATGATGAAGTAGAACTCCTATTGCAGCGGGTCGCAGATGAGCACTACCCCTTCCCATGGGATATGCATCGAGGGACAATACTGACGAGCACGGTAAGTCACCACAGCTTCATCCGGAAGTACCATTTAGTGGCGATTGATACGGAAGAGGAAGTGGAAGAGTTCTGCGATTGGTACCTCGGCTATATCAATGGCGAAGGAGCGGACTTCGTACAGCACTACTCCTACTTGCCGAATGTTCTCAAGCGTATGGATGAACTCTTAAGTCAAGGGCTATCTTGGCAAAATGGCAAACAGGGCATCCTCGACTGGACCTTGGATGCTTTCTTCCGAGGTCTAATCATTGCCAAGCTCTGTAATGATCCAGAGTCGAACTTCGAGAGCAAAGTTAGGTTCTGCGAGAAGTATCTTTATGATGGGACAAATAATGAGTGGCTTCCCTACTACGAGAAGCTAAAGGCCGAGGTGCTCCCAACGATCGAGCCCAAGTACAATATCTAGGCCTATAAAAACCTCCACCTCCCCTGAAAAGACTTCGCCCCGAGCGGCCACAGACGGCTGCTCGGGGCGAAGTCTTTTCAGGGGAGGACGAAGCCCTTATAGCCCGCTGTTGTGGGACTCGTCCTTGGATTTAGGCGCGGGTTCGCTTGCTTTGGGCTTGGCGGGCTTGGCCGCTTTGGTGGGTTTGGCCTCGGTCTGCTCGTAGCTGACACCCGTGAGCGTGAAGTACTTCTTGGAGGGCTGGAGCAGCACCACGGGCTTTTCGATGTGGACGTTGGCGTTGAACTTGGTGCCCTGCTCGACGGCTTTGCTCTTGAACGAAGGCATCAGCGTGCCGAGATCCCCGAATTCGACGATATCGCCATTGGCGACGATGTCCTTGGCGATCTCGGTGGCGTAGTTCAGGACGGCCTCGACCTCCTGGCGGTTGAAGGTCGTGGACTTGGCGACACGCTCGCAGAAGTTGCGGAAGTCGATGCGATGTCGGCCCGTCGGCTTGGCGATCTGGACGAGTTTTCCTGCGTTTTTGCCGACATTGAGCTTGCGCTCGACGACTACGAATTGCAATGGTTTGTTGGCCATGACATGATTAAGATTTAGTTCCCTCAGGTGAACCTCAAGGAAGGAGGAGGGACTTTGCGATGAGGTATTAGATGCTTCGAGGACAAAGTTAGTAATCTTCCTAGAAAAAGTGGCTAATCTTTTGCGCAAAAGTTTAGCCACTTTTTCCGAAAAGATTAGCCACTTTTTGTCGATTCATAAGGTATTTCCCGAATCCGGCTTAGAGACCTCGCTCGAAGGGCTTAGTGATCTTGCTCGAATGGCTTACTGAGACTGCTTGCCAAGTCCCTAAGCCTTACCGACAGAGTGGCGATCATTCTGTCGCGAAAAACCTGTAGCTTTGAGCCAAGAAGCTGGACGACGAAGCAACAACCACTCAAGGAAGAAGTAGAATAAAGTAACACGAGACAAAGAGCAGCATATAGGCAAGGCAGCGCTGAATCCCGAGGGTGATGTGTCGATAGCCTCCCTCTTCCAAGGGCAGGACTATGATGGGGAGACGGGACTGACGTACAATCGATGCCGCTACTACGACCCCGAGCTGGGTAGAAGATATATCTCGGAGGATCCGATAAGATTAGAGGGTGGAGTTTCTTTGTATGGGTATGCTGAATCTGCATCTATAGTAATCTATGATTGAGTCATCAATATAATAAAGTAGAATAATGAAGAACGTGATTCCTGGTGAGGTATATGCTATCCCTCTATTCCTGACAGATATTCACTTTACGACACGAGTATCTCTAAAGGATTTAAGAGGCGACGACAAAAAGTTTGCTTACTGTCGTATAATAGAAGACCTAGGCTCGAGGGGGATTTTAGTAGAAATATTCAACAAAGTAGGGACTTTAGATATATCTATTGAAGAAGTGGTTGAGTCTATGCGTTTATTTCCTCCTGTAATTATTACACCCTTACCTATTAGAAAAGGGAGATGGAGAAGAATAGGTAAGCAAGAGAACTATAATAAGGAACAAGACTCTATGTATTCTGATATAACATTAGTGTCGGGAGCAGAAGGGCACTATTTCCTATGGAGGGGGGGGCATAGTCTGGGGCGAATTCCCGATGAGGCCATTGAACCATATGAAGAATGGATCTATTGGCTAGCCCCTCATCTTGAAAAGCGAATAATTAAAGCCTTGACCGATGAGGGCATATCCTTCTGAACCTTCCTTGTGGAAAGCTCCAGAGCTGGTTAGGAGAGCTCTAATCCCTTATCGGGAGCTTCTTTGTAAAAACGTCTGATGAAATCTTGGATAAGATCTGAATATATTGGGAGCAGCGCTTACTTTCATGCTGATGATGATTTGTTATGGGGGAATCCACCTGCTTTCTTCAGTGGTCTGTGACGACTATAGTGCTCCCAGAGTTGGAGTAATCGCCGAGCTGAATCTCTTAAGGACATAGCAACAAAAAAAAGGCTTTGATCGTGATGAATGGCCCATGGTGATGTTTAAGGAAGGTGGGAAAGGTGCAAGTGTTCGGTACATATCTCCCTCTGACAATAGAGGGGCTGGTGCTGCTATTATGCACGCGTTAAAAGGAAAATCAAAAGATACAGGAGTTTCATTTAAGATAATAGATTAAATATGAATGCAGTAGCTTTGTATAAGCATAGAGAGTTTGTATGGTTTCAAGAGCAGGCGAGTGGATTCATTCGGGAAGTGGAAAAATTCCCCTCCTTGGACGATACGGAAGAAATAGAGCTTTTTGCTCATTTCTCATTCTGTTCCTACTTGCTTAATAGTCCAGTCCTATGGCAGTTCTTAGAAAAACCTATTGAATCACTTCCCTTTATAGACTTCAATTCTTGGGAGTTTATAGAGCCTTTATTGTTGCTCAAGGTAAGGTGTGGTAAGTGTACAAGAACCAAGGGGAAAGAACGTGTTGAAGAAGCACTAAATTCAGGAGACGAACTTTCACAAAAGGTAAATCGGTCTGTTTTTCTTCGTACTCTAAAAGGAGAGCATTTAGATTTGGATACCTTGAATTCGATATTCAATGCTAAAACTAAATGGTCTAATGTTTTTGATTTGGTGATACTTGCAATGGACATAGTCCGAATTGCTGAACTGGGAGGAAGCGAAGCTTTCCCTGTTGCTCGAGCTCACGAACTATTAGAGGAATGCAAGATTAAGTTTCAAGCGTCCTTTGGGATAGTGTAACTTAACAGTGGCACGATCAGCACTTGTATGGTAGAGCATCTATGGTAACTTGATGAGGATTCTTGTGTGAAGTGATCGATTAAATATCTTACAAGTAAGACTCTAAGCTTATGAACAGAAGAAAAGAATTTGTGAAGGAGGCAAAAGAATTCATAGAATCGGGGATAGATCCTTCTTCGCCAGACAGTATGGAGGTTTATTGCTTCTATGCCTTTTCCTTGTACCTGTTAGATGATACCCTACTCCAAAAGTATCTATCATATCCAGTAGAGGAATATCCCTTTATTGATTACCTGACATGGGCATGGATTAGAGGTGTGATGTGTCTTAAAGGACATGCTGGGATGATTGAACTTGATAGGGTACAAGATCGTGTATGGGAAGTGTTACGTGCAGGAAAAGCTGTCAACATGCGAGTCTTCCAGCGTGTTTTAAGAGGAGAGGAGTTGGATGCTTCTGTATTAGAAGAGCCAATTAGGAAAGATGATAAATATCAGTCGCAAATTATAGGCTTAACTCATGAGCTGATTGTGATGTTGGTTATAAGAGGGGATGAACCTTTTCCCAGCCAGAAAATCGAGGAGTTACTCCGTCAGTGCAGGCAGAGGTTTTGTGCGTCGCTTGAGTGTGGTAACATTCCAATAGATGAGAGAAGCGGATCATAGATTTTCACTTCCTGTAAAAAGTTCGATGAAATCACGGGAAAGATTGGGTCATATCAGGAGAAGTGTGTGTTCTCACATGGCGCAGTAGACTCTTTAATTACACATAAGCCGAGAAGACCTGCGATAAGAAAAGAATTGCGGAATATAGGGAAAAATGTATTGAAGAAGATAAAATAAACACTATAATAGAATGGATGAATTGGTTTCTATTGTACAAGCTTGCACAAGATTAGCCTTTAGTGAATTATTTGGTAACAAAGAGCATTTTTACTACTGTGTTCTCCTCGTTACAGGTGAGGGATATGCTCCTACTATATCAGCTTGGTCCTGGGAAGCATTGAACAGGGAGTGCACAAAACAAGAAGCTGAACATCTTCGGAGCGAGCTTATGTGGTCTTACGCAGATTCTCCCTACTACGCTTTTGGGGAAGAATTCTTTTTGCCTGTGCAACACCATTTGAGTCTGCGACCATCAATTGACGAATTAAGTGATGAAGAGTGGGATAAAGAATGGCAAGATAGAATGCTTGCTTATGAACGGGCGATGAAGAATCTAGATGAAGAGTTTTTTTTTGGTCAGGGAGAAACTCGAAAGCAAGTGTATATAAATGTCGAATCAATGCCCATGGAAGAAGCAGATATATCAAGAGCTATAAGATTAAATCCCAGCTCAGAAATTCTAAAAGATTGGTTAAGCGATATGCAATAAGTATATAGAATTTATACGCTATCGCTATGCTTGGGATAGTAATGTTTTGCTCCATGAGTGGAACTATCAAAGTTGGACTAAACCTGTTCGGAGGAAGGACAAGTATGGTCGGTAGCTACAGCAGTCCTGAGCCACTAACGAATGTTACAACATGGATGTATGATGGCCAAAGTCATACGCCTGTGGCGAAGTTTACCGAAAAGGATTGCTACAGTATTGTACAAGACCATCTTGGCACACCAACGCAAGTCTTTGTGATAGCCGAGGGAACAAGGTGTGGGACTGTGTGCTAGATATCTATGGACACATCCGCCTAAAACATCTACAGAACGCATTGGGAAGGACAAGAACTACAAAAAGTTAGAAGAACGTACCATTAAACAACCTGACAGAAAGACGATGTAGCCCGATGGCAGAGTCGTCTATGAAAAGGATTTTGGACGAAGAATAGGTACTAAAGGGGAAGAAAGGCTACGAGTGATGGTCGATCCTGTCAAGAATAAGATTGTAGCTTCATTCCCCGAAGAACAATTTAGAACCTCATAGTATGGCTGTTTCTGTGCACCCCATAGAAGATAGGCAAGGGAAACATGAATTGTTTTTCTTATCAGACAAGGAAGTCTTTTTGCTTTCAGAAGAGTGTCTTTACCCCTTATTTGGATGCCGAATTGACGATTATGGTAAAACGTTTTTGTATCCATGCCATATCCTAGCAATTCAGGATTTTCTCACTAAATACCTATACAGGTAAGTCTAAGGATGGGAAAGTTACAATCAACTTCTTTTATGAGGAGGGTGAGATAAGTTCGTATTATCCAATAACAACGGAGTAATTATGCATTATTCTTTCAAAAAAACAACCTATGTAGATAGAGATGGTAGAGAAAACAACTATCCTTCAGTTGTTATAGAAGACTCTAAGAAATACGGAAGCTTCTTTCAGGCTGAAATCCATCATCTGTCTTTAGACTACGTTGAAGAGATTGTCGGAGAGATTGAAGCAGTTCTAAATGGAGAAGTCGACTTTTATGAAGGATTTGGCTTTGAGGTTTATATGATTGAATGTGACCGAGAGAAGGCTGTTGTAAAAAATGTTTATGAAGACGATCGTATAGAAGCGGTTATACCTATCGAAGAGGTTTACGAACTGATGCGAGACTGGCGAGATTTTCAACGAGAGTATTATCACAACAGTACCTCCCCATAGAAGTGGTAAGGTATACTGCTCCCCATCACAGCGGAGAATCTGGAGAAGCTTCGGGTAGACGACCTCAGGTTGGAGCGTACGATTAGCTCATACGTATAGATCGTATCACTCAACAGCTCCGAGAGCGTATCCATGAGTATATACGGATAAAGAGCTCCCTGATTTTAGGTAGTTATAGATAGATAAAACACATAGTAATATGGACTCAAAAATATCGGATAAGCTTAATATTCAAGAGGCTCTTTGTCTTCTATTAGAAGTACAAGAGGTTTTATATGCTAAACTCAAATTGCCTCCAATAGAAGAGCTCAGGAAGAGTATTCAAGTTGTCGAACATAAAAATATAAAGCAATTCCATTTAGTAGATCGTTGGCTTTTTGAATTGGTAAGAACCTTCTATGATACTGGGTATTTACGAGGTGTATCAGAAGAGACCTGTGATTCTCTCATTAGCAAGATAGAGAGAACACAAGACTTGTTGAAAAAACAAGTTATACGTGTCTGTAAAAAAAGAAATATATAACTAGATCAACATCAACGGGGCGTAGTAATTTGTTAAATCAGCATCCAACACCTGATTAAGTATGATAATGATATTTTGGGAATAAGACGGTGAATATGAAATATGGAAGTATTTTTCTTAGGCAAATAATAACAGATCTCTTGATAGTACTCTTCTCCTCCTGCCTCCACGAGCAGCCAGCACCGATATCTTCCGTCTTCTCCATCGAGATTGCTGAGGACAAGACCACTCCTGTTCTTGTTCAGCTAAAGAATGAGAGGCCATCGTTACGATGGATGCCATGGGTACGCGGGTGGAAATAGCCGAACAGGTGGTCAAGAAGAAGGCAGATTTTGTCCTCGCTCTCAAGGGAAATCAGCGCCATCTCTTCGAGGACACGACCGATGCTTTCTCCACGCGACAGCCACACAAGCGATACCTTGAGCAGGAGAAGGGGCATGGGCGTATCGACAAAAGGAGCTACTAAGTGCTCCCAGCAGAGGGCAATCTTACCGATGAAGTTGCTCGACGCTGGCCGATGATACGTAGCTTGGTACGGGTCGAACATGAGGTTACCAAGCCCAGTGCACAACCAACGAAGGAAACGCGTTACTACATCTCAAGCTTGGACTTCAACGAGACCTCTGCAAAGGAGATAGCCTACTATATAAGGAAGCATTGGGGAATTGAGAACTGCCTACATTGGCAGTTGGATGTGACCTTTCGGGAAGATGCTTTCCGGGCGCGAAAGAACTTTTCGGCGCGCAATCTGAATCTCATCCGCAAGTTTGCTTTGGCTATTCTTCGCAGGCAGCATGACACGCTCTCGCTTAAGGCCAGACGTTGGAAATGCAGCCTGCGCATCGACTACCTCAAGCTGGTACTCGGATTTTGATGCGGGGGTCCTGATACTAGAGCGTTTTTTACTGAGGATAATTTTATACCTTTATAGCCAAATAGGTTCTAACGAGATGTCCCAATATAGTTTCTCATATAACTGCGAATCGCTGAATGATGCATTCAATGCGGTGAATAGGAAGGGAAAGATGCAGAAAAGGTATCTTTCACCTGAATATTTGGTTGCAGCTCAGGAGTATCGTGAGATGAGGAAGGAACTCAATGAGCTATTGAGAAAGAAAAAGAAAGAGCGTACGGAGGTAGAAACGAGCCAGATCGTCAACTTGAAGCAATCAATGAAGGAGAATGCTCAGGAGCAGAAAGCCCTGTTACAAGCACATCTTAGTGAAGTGTCTTTAAATATTTCATCAAGTAGTTTTCGTTTCACCCTCACTCCAGATGCATCAGAAAATCCAGAGAAGCCAGTTTATTCTATTGGGACTACAGCTGAAGAGTTCTTTGCTATGCAAGTCCTTTGCCAAAATGTAAAGAAACTGTTTAAGATATCCATGTCAAGTCGTGACGAGATACTTTCTCAATTAAAGATGTTACTGAGGGAGGATAAGAGCAGGTACTATATCATCCGAACGGATGTTCGTCATTGTTTCGAGTCGATACCACATGATAAGTTGTTTGAGTATTTGGAGGGTAACAATCTGCTTGATGTAAAGAGTAAATCCCTTTTGCGAGGACTCATCCGAAAGGAGTTTGAAGCCAAGAATCTACGCCCACTTGTACCGACCTTACAGACTGGTATTCCACGAGGTTGCGCTATCAGTTCGCTACTATCTGAATTCTATTTATCCAAGATAGATGAGGTGATAAAGAGATTTTTGCCAGGTGTTTTATTTCTTGGTAGATATGTGGACGATATGGTGCTTGTTATTCACCCTGATATCAGAGATGAATACCATAAATCAATAGATTGGTATATTGAAGAGCTTAAGGAAATTTATTCTCAAAAGGGATTGACAATACACACACCATCAGATGGCTTAGGAAAATGCTATATGTATGATTCGGCTAATGCAATAGATTTAGACTTCAATCTATTAGGATATAATATTCATATTGGCAATAAGAATAGAGATAGTTTGGTATTCTCGCTCTCCCAAGACAAATTGAAAAGTATTACAAATAGAATAGATAAGTCGTTCACTACTTTTGACAACATGATTGATATAGTAGGTTTCGATGTAGCAGCACACTATTTGTTTGATGCACTTCATGTATTGACATGCAACATAAATCTGTATAACGCAAAGAAAGGAGTTAAGGTTGGCATCTTTTATTCCAATCAGCTATTGGATAATAAAAGAAATCTGTCATACTTGGATGGACAATTGAGTCGCAACATAGGTAGGCTGAGTCTTTCTTCAAAGACATCTATTGCAATTGCAGATAGGGCTGTACTAGAGGATAGACTGAAAAGAAAGCTTGCTTTACTGTCTTTTACAAAAGGATTCAATTATCCCCACAAGCGTTACAAAATAAAGAAGCAGAGACTACGAACTATAAAATCATCGTGGGTATAAGAAAGAGAAAGAAGATAAAGCTTAGTTATAGCAAAGAGCGAGTTCTCTTTTCCGATGTTTTGCCCTACGAATGTCCTATTATCTTTTCCAATAGGTATCTATACAGATTTCTTGCAAAATATCTATGGGTTGGTGAAGTCAATGGGGGGAAAATACAATTAGAGCAAAACAAGCGGACTGGCGAAAAAGATGCATCGGCTTTTGCAGCATTGCTATTCGGGTGTTATGAAAAGGGGAAAGGAATCGGGACTCTTCAACATCGACCAAATGCTCTATTCTATCCTTATCATTTCAATATAGCTCACAAGCCAAATAAGAACAGAACGCTATCAATTATACATCCATATAATCAATGGCAGGTAGTAGAATTTTATGATCAGTATAAGTACTCCATACTATATCTATGCAACCAAAGTAGATACTCTCTTCGCAAGCCTCACAAGATAGCACAGTACTTTTACTATAGAGATCGACTCCATCAAAAGTTGTTAGGACAGAAAAGTGACAAAGTCGAGCTATTCTTCAATGAATATGAGAACTTGAAAACCTATTTTAGTTACGAGAAGTACTCAAGTATATACAAGTTCTACGAAGACTATCGGTATCAGCGTGCTGAAAAGAAGTTCAAGTATCTCACCAAGTTTGACCTTCAAAGCTGTTTCGACAGTATTTATACTCATACAATAAGCTGGGCAACAGCTGGGGGTGCGGATAAGGTAAAGGTTTTGCCCGGATATCATGGATCATGGGTCGGTGATGCATTTGATAATCTAATGCAGTCGGTCAATGCTCGTGAAACAAATGGTATTGTTATAGGTCCTGAATTTTCAAGAATCTTTGCAGAGATTATACTTCAGTATATAGACCAAAAGGTTGAGCAGGAACTATTGGAAGAAAAGCTTTGTCAGAAATCTAACTATGAATGTTTTCGGTATGTTGATGACTATTTTCTCTTCTATAATGATGAAAAGGATAGAAATCTCTTCTTGGAAAGCTTAGTAAAATGGCTGAAGGAGTTCAAGTTACAAATTAGTCCATCCAAAACAGAAGAGTTTGAAAGACCTTTCGTCACAAAAATTACAATAGCCAAACATCGAATCGATGATTTGTTCAGCGATATATTCTCAATCCCACTTTGGGAAGAAGTAGAATCAAATTTAGGGGCAGAGAAAGATGAGGATGCTGAAGATTTATGTTCTGATAAAGACAAGGAAATACTATACAGAAAATTCAATATATACTTGCCTGCAAATAGCATAAATACTCGAATAAAGGCAATAGTAAGGGAATGTGGAATTGAATATCGCGATATAGCAAACTATCTGCTTGAGAAAATGAGTCAACGCCTTGACGCTTTTCTCAATCGATATGAAATGGGGCTTAAGAAGTATGAACGCTTGATGTCTAAAGAGGATACCGATAAGGAGGAGGTTGAGCTTCTGGCACAAGGAGTGCAAAGGAAGCTTACAAGTTATCTTGTATCTCTGATTGATGTGGCGTTCTTCGTGTTCAATAGTAACAGACAGATAAACACTACATTGAAATTGCAGAAGATAATGAACTCCATCATTATCTATGCAAAACGACATGGTAATTTCATGGATAATCCAGAAGTTAGATTTCAAACGGTAAGCAAGGATATTCTTTTTAAGAAGATTCAGGATGAAATAGCCCTAGTACTAGCTACAACTGATTCACATCGGCACACCTTGCATGAAAGTCTCTATCTATTAATACTAGCCAAAGAATTAGGCTCCACATATCTATTCGCACCTGAAATTATCAAATCCTTCATTGAAAAGAGTGAATTGCAGTATGAGCTATTTGCATGTATCATCTTATTGTATTACTTTTCGAATCATAAGTGCTATGATAAACTAAAGGATTCATTAAAAGATGAAATTTTGAAGAAGTATAGGCTCATAGCAGAGTCAGAACGTAAACGCAGTTCGGAACTTACTATTCTCACCGCAGATATGATGACTTGTCCCTTTGTAGATGATGTATACAAGCAAAGCCTTCTTAAATTGATGGGCATTACTGAGCCAAAAGATCAGCAGATGATAATGCGCTTTGCGAAGAAACAAAAGTACATTTTCACTCGCTGGACAATGTTTAATTTGAATAAAGAATTACAGGCAAAGATTTCACAGGAGGTATATTCGTAGCTTCTGTAACAGCTGTTGGTCCAACTATACATTCACACACATAACCTTCAGCTAGCCGAAACTAAGCAGGAAGTTGCGTTTTCCCAAATGGTTGGTTAGGGTTGTACCGAATGTGAAATCTTGCCTTTCTCAAACTTATAAACCTCTCAATAACGAACTCCTCCCAAGACTAATAGTCTTGGGGGTAGCTTTTTCTATACTGATCGATTTCTATGTATGAGCGCATTGCACGGCATTTCCAAAGGAGCCCATTGCGCAAGCCCGCCCTTCATTGCACGTACCCTCTTGCCTCGAAAATCGGGATCTTTAGGCTGAGCAGTGGGATGCCTGTCTCTCCCCCTTGCCCCCTCTCGGAAGGATCATCCTTCCGAGAGGGGGCTTTTCCGGGCTATTTGGAGCTCTGGAGCACAAGAAGCCCAGGCATACGCTTCAGATTGTATGCCATAGCTTCCAAGACATTCTGTGTATGCGTTCGCTCAAGCCCTCGGTAGCGACATCGCCCTCCCAAAAACCACCTTCGTATGCTTCCGAAAGTACGCTCTATCAAACAGCGCGTCTTACTGATAAGATTGTTGAACTCACGTTGTCGCTCTGTGAGCTTCATCCCCTTCTGCACCTTAAGCATAATCCCATCAATCAAGCCGTGCTCAAAGAGACAAGCCGAGTTCTTCTTGCTACAATAACCTTTATCGGCAAGGACACTAACGCCCTGAGTAAGCTCAGCCTTCTCGATCAGCTCGGGCAATACCACCGTATCGGCACAATTGGCTGGCCTGGTAATTATGCTCTCCACCAACCCTTCCCATCGGTCAGCACGTGCTTTTTGTACCCGTAGCGATAGTGCCTGCCTTTGCGCACCCAACGAGCTTCCGTATCCACCCCTGGCTTGCGACTTTTCAGCTCATACTGATAAGCCTGCTCTTCGGCTTGCTCTTCTTCGGTGTGCAAGTCCTCTCGGTCGTCCGCCACTTCGATAAGGATACTTCCATCGGGAGCGTGCGAGCTATCCACAATGCTCACATCCACGATAGCCCCTTGGTCAATACGGCTAATCCCGTGCTTCTTGAACTGTTTTTTCAGCTCGCGAAGGAGCTTGTCCATAATCCCCAAGCGTGTCAGTTCAGCACGAAAGCGACAGATGGTGCTGGGGTCTGGAGCTGGAAGGCCCATGTCCAAGAGGAGGAATTTGCTGAAGAGGAGGGAGTCGTTGATTCGTTCTTCAACTTCGTAATCACTCAGGCCATACCAGGTCTGAAGCAGTAGGATCTTGAACATCATCAAAGCATCATAGGCTGGATTGCCTATGGCGTTCTGGGTCTTTGTATACTTCTTGTTGAGTAGTGTGCGAATACCTCGCCAGTCAACGCAAGCGCTGATCTGTCGAAGGAACGAGTGCTTCATGCGGTCGCGACGCACCTGCGTGTAAACTTGCAGGAAGCTCGGAGCGGATTCGGTTTGTTTGGTAGGCATAGCTATATGACTGTTCTGGTTATGAAGATACTAAATATCAGTGATATATGAAGCAATCACAACCCTGTACACCTTTGAATACCGTGCAATGGTCTCCACTTGATATATCTTGACCTCTCTCAAAAGATGTATCATGCCCTCACTGCATATACTTGTTCTTTCATAAATTTCTTGCCTTATGCCCTCATATGCTGAGCGACGAACGAGATGTTACTATAAACTAAATTGATAATCTGCTCATGATACTCGGTATTTTGATTCATCAAGCCACGGCACTGAAGGACTTCCATTGTTTCAAGCGATACCTCGATGGTCTCTATCCGTTTGCCCTCAATGCGAGCCGATAGAATAAGGCTCTTTTCCTTGAGGTGATACTCATTAGTGAATACGCAATGGTGTAGAGCTTGTCCTTCCTCAATATACTCCTGCACGCTCTCCAGCACTCGGATTTGGATGCTACCATCAGTGAAGGCAACGCCAAAGAATGGGGCTTTGAGTTTTTGGAATCGTGCTTCATCCTCCTGCGCCTTCTGTCGTTTGTGCTCTTCTTGTTCTCGCTCTTCCCGGGCCCGCAACTTTCGGTGTACCTCGTCGTGGGCTTGCTGTAGATCCTCGGGGCAAACGTAGTGGGCGTTGTGCGTGTCCTTACCTAATCTACGGAGCATATCCACATAATCGCACCAAAGGGCGATGTCCATGATGTCGTAGCCCCTGCGAAGTGTGATTTTGTAGGCTGGCCAATAGGCATCCCAATTCCTTGGACGGCTGAGAAAGTAAGCTAAATGCTCGGTACGTCCAGCTTTCATCAGGGTCTCGGCTCGGCTGTCTGTGAGGAGGGCAGGGATAAGGCTCGTAGGAGCGATGTCATAGCACTTGCCTTCAAAGCCGTTTCTCTTTAATGTGTCGCTTAGCTTAACCTTAGGGCATAAAGGACAACGGGCGACGAAGCGGTAGGCTTCGTTGTCCCGACGAATAGCCATAGGCGAATAGTAGGCAAAACTATCTATATAATGCCCCATCGTTCGCTGTACGGCGACAATCGACTGCCTGCCACGCTCATCCCACCAATACTGGCCAATCTCCATGACGGAGGAGGTGGCTTGGTAGCCTTTCTCCATACCCGAAATAAGCAAGAACATACGCAAGACTTGATACCCTCCCGAAGTGGTCAGCACTGTGAAATACTGCCGTTGCTTTAACTTCCTCGCCCTTGTCGTTATGACCTCTAAGCCTGCCCCACACTGGGGGCAGGTGCAATGCTCTGTAGGCTCAATTATTTGCCACGAATGACCACAATCCATGCAAGTAGTGTTGCCCTTGGGTAGACGATAGGCATAGTGGTCAATGCACTCACGGAATGCCCACTGCGTCTGTGCCTTCGTTATGAGACGGAGGTACTTGCTTTGAGTGAGGACAGCTTGCTCAAACTTGTTTCTCGGTTTCATAGCTACATATCAAATAGAGAAGGTTCGGGTACTTGCTCACTCTCGGTGCTTGTCTTGGATTTTACTCGCTTCGGCTCTTGCAACCTGCGTAGCTCCTGGGCTTGATACTGCTGTATCGCCTGCTTGCGGGCTTCGGCTTTCTCTTCCTCGGTAAGGACTAGGGTATGATTGACGACCACATGGCAGGCGACAGGGCTACCCACTTCAAGATCGTCCTCATCATAGTAGTGTACCGCCATGGAGTAGATCTCATCGTCCTCAAAGCCGTTGCAACCACTCTGTTGTACCTGCTTTAAGATATAGGTGATGCAGTCCTCGATGTTCTTGTGGGGCTTTGCCAAGTTAGGAGCAAACAGAGGGTCTGTAGCTGCTCGTAGGTTGAGGTACTCGGCTATGGTACGAGTGAATTGTTCTGTTCCGTTCATTGTCCTTAGTATTTAGGGGTTTCTACAATCTGCTTGATACGTCCATGAAGGTGCTTACATAGGCTGGGGCGGTCAGAGGCATAGTATTCAGCCCATTGTCCGTATTGCCTGAGCAAGTACTTTTCCAGCACATCGAAGAAGTCAAAGCGGTAGCCCATCACGGGGACAGCGGTGCGGAAGTAGGTGTTGCTATTCATGGCTTCGCATAGCCAATCCTTTTCCTCACGACTCATCGCTTCGCCACGATTGAGCTTCACACGCAGGAGGTCGGCTTCACAGGCCCAGAGGGTTTCCAAGGGTTGCACCTCCCACTGCACGAACTTAGTCGCTACGGCACACGCACACTCCTCAAGTCCCGAGTTTATGCGGTAATGGGAGGAGGAGCTATCTCCTTTTCTTTTCATCGGAGCTGTGGTATGTACATTCTGCTTATCCATAGTGACATTTTTTTTATGCGTCCAACGATCGGAGTATGCTGATTCCTTTTTCGAGCAAGACAGAGGTAGCGGGGCGATGGCGGACACAAGGTTTGGAGGGAAAATACGACCTGGAGCCCTTGAGGCGGAAGTGTGGAGATTTTCCTGACAACCGCAGGCACCGACCTTGGGGTAGCCCCAGCCCCGTCCTACCTTTGCGAGGGAAAAGAAACAGCATCCGTCGCTTACGCATCAAGTGGAGCGTCTGGATGAAGAAGCAGAAAGGCAAGGCCTATAAGCTGAAAGTAAAAGGTGGCAAGCTCCGAAGAGCTCGCCATCCGTGAAGATGAAAAATTAAAATAGGTAGATGCTACTGCATCATACACAACTTTTGATTACCGTACAAGAAGATTCCTCAAATACAGAAGAAAAATCAATAGAAGATCACAACGGAAACTCAATTTAGGAACATCTTAATCGAGACTTATAAGAGAATGTCGTAATTTCGTATCTCTCGGTTGATATTACTGGGGTTCGTCATACATCGAATATAATGAAATATGGATGTTTCGTAGTGGTTTCTATTGAAGCTACTTAGTGTCTTAATGATATGAAGAAACATAGTGGCAAATAAGATGCGCATGAAATCAGAACAAGATAGCAAAATGGCAAAAGAACACAGCAAGGAATTACTCACAGCATTGTATCAGCAGATTTTTTATACATCTGAATGCGTGGTTCCTTTGTATGATGTTATAGAAGATTACTTATTCCAGGATTTAGACTACCAAAGGCTAATGTCTGTTATTCCTCTATGGATGATAGATGCAGGAAGGTCCCCAGAATCCATGATGGATAAGGAATGTTACGAGCAATTACGCTCTATGTTTAATGACCCAGTATCAAATAGGATTATTCATTGGGCAGACATGCAAGGAGTCTTGAATGCATTTCAAGATCGTGTAATGTCTATTAGAAGCTATCTGGAAGTGATATATAAGTACCTTCCTACTTATTGCTTGTATGAGGACAGCGAATATGAAGCAGCAACGAGAGGACTGGATGAGACATCTGATAAAGTACATACGGCCATCAATAATGTTTTTGTGTCGCTTTGTTCATCGTTTGATCTTTTTACAAAAGTAGTATATGAATGCTCGGAGTATGATTCCCAAGATTTTTCTAAATATAAGAAGTTGAAATGCAGAACCCAAAGTATACTATATAAAAAAGGGAACTTCGGTTTTGACGAGTTGAAGGCTGATGGATTATTATATAGTGAGCCTAAATATGTTAGAACAGCTATCAGCTTCCGTGATGAGTTTATTCATAACGGTGCATGGGATTACCGTTGTGCCATCTACTATCCTTTTGTTGAGGGTGGCAACCCTGTGGAGCCTTTTATTCTGATGCCAGACATTGATATTGAAGGTCGTCTAGTATCATCGGGGACGAGAAATAAATTCTACGCAAAGGGCAATAAAATAAATGTATTCCTTCCTGAGCTTGTGAAGGGTATCATGGAACTACTGAATAATACGATTAAAACTCTGATTAATGTGCTACAGAAGAAAACGAGCATAAAGAATAAGACCAAAGCTACAGAAATGGCTATATGTAGACTTTTAGGGAACCAAATTGTTAGCAAAAAAAACATAATGGGAGATAAATATTCAGATGAAGAACTGCTAAAAGATATGGATTTCTTGATGCCTGAATTTCTCTCATTGCATTCTATAATTGCTAGACTTTGCAAAGGTCTAACGCTAACGAAAGATTTAGGAATCCAACTGATGTATAGTGGTTATTCTAATGGCAGACCGTTTAGAATGCTAATGTTTGTACTGCTTCTTAATGAAACAGCTAATCTAAGGGATGATGCCCAGTTAGCTTATCACTTGTTAAAAGAGGCTTATATCATGACAGATAACATCTATGGACAGTTGAAAAAAACAACTTATGATTTTGCGCTGGAGGACTATCTTGAAAATTTGGAAAATGAGCTACCAAATAGAAACTCAGATGAGCTGACTGATGAGGAAAAATACATTTATGAAGGATTGCCCCAAAAGGTTACAGTATATAGAGGTATGTGTGATGAGGAAAAACAATCTAGGCAGTTTGGTATCAGTTGGACTATGGACAAAAACAATGCCTTGGATTATGTTTTCTATAAGAAGAACGAGGTAATAGGGGATATTGGTTGGTGTGCAAATATGGAGATTGATAAAAGTGAGATTTTTGCAGTTTGGGGTGTCAAAGGTGAGAAAAAGGAAATAGTGATTAACCCAAAGAAATGCAAGAATATTTCATTTTGCGAGATTTCAAAGAAAGACCTGTAATCTTATAGGTTGTCTAGATTGCTTTACGGAAACTTACTATCACTCAGTTATGATACGCTGAGAAAATATGGAATATTATCTCAATATTAATATTTTATGCGTCCAACGATCGGAGTATGCTGATTCCTTTTTCGAGCAAGACAGAGGTAGCGGGGCGATGGCGGACACAAGGTTTGGAGGGAAAATACGACCTGGAGCCCTTGAGGCGGAAGTGTGGAGATTTTCCTGCCAACCGCAGGCACCGACCTTGGGGTAGCCCCAGCCCCGTCCTACCTTTGCTAGGGAAAAGAAACAGCATCCGTCGCTTACGCATCAAGTGGAGCGGCTGGATGAGAAGCAGAAGTGCAAAGCCTATAAGTTGAAACTGAAAAGGTAGCTAGCTCCTGAGAGCAAGCCACCCGTCTAGAGCATGAGGAAGTATCCTTGCTAAAGGATGCAGATTAGGATCGCCACGCAGATGGCTAGCCAGAAGAGGAAGCCAAGGATGGTGAAGGTAACCCGTAGGACTGTTCGTACTACGAAGCGTAGCAGGAGGAAGCCCATGATGATACCTACAATCGTCACGAGCTGTGGTGTGACGAGCCTCGAGACGAGGTAGAGGGCAGCTACCACGAGTACCAGGAGAAGCGCCAGCTCGATGAGGCGTCGCCAGTCGATGGAGCGAGAGGGAGGAGCTTGCTCCTTCGTCTGCTTATCGGGAGTGGTCTTGCCCCTGATGAAGACGGGGCTGTGCGGATCGTGATTCATTGCTTGAGTATTCATATCTGGGGACATGCTAGAGATTCAAGAGCAGGGGCAAGATGCTCCAAGACACAAAGGACAAGGCGCTGGTCCCTTGACGTGTGGAGCGGAGCGTATATCTTGGCTCTTGATACTCGCGTGTCCCCTGGATGATATCTTGTTCTTGAGCTTACGCTTCTGCCTTGCCGAGAGTGGGGAGGTGATTCTCCTCAATGAGCAGGACGATGGTACCCGTCAGCTCGGTGTAGAGTAGCTCGTACTCAGGACTGCCGTCGAAGTCATCGTGTAGCTCGTACTTGGAGAAGACCGCTTGGACGGACTTGTTGCCCAGGAGGATGGGGGCGAGCCTACGGGGAAGGGGATCGGGAAGCTCTTCGGAGAACTCCTCCATTAGGATGGAGACAAGGGTGTCATACTTGGAGAAGTGGAGTCCCTGGTAGAGGACCTCGCTAGCCATTGCCTCCGCTTCGAGGTGCGAGAAGCCCTGGGCTACGCTATCGCAGTAGGAGGAAAGGGCTAGGTCTGTACGAGCTCCGATGAAGGCGCTGTTGGCCACTAGCTCGGGATGATGGTCTCTGAGGTAGCCTTCCAGCTTGAGTCGGAAGTAGGAAAGCTCTTTCTTGGTCTGGTTCATAATGTAGCTTATAGCTTATGATGAGATGATTGATTAGGTTAGAGGCCCATGGCTTCGTTGAACTTATCGAGCTTACTCGCTAGCTGCTCCATATCGTGCTCGATCTTCTTGCTGGTGATACGGGCATAGATCTGCGTGGTCTTGATGTTGGTATGTCCTAGCATCTTTGAGACGCTCTCCATCGGTACACCTTTGCTGAGCGACATCGTCGCAAAGGTGTGGCGGGCTAGATGGAAGGTGAGCCGCTTCTGCAACCCGCATACGTCAGCGATCTCCTTGAGGTAGGCATTCATCTTCTGGTTGGAGAGGATGGGGAAAAGCTTCCCGTCTTTGGAAGTCGTACTAGGGCTATACTTCTCGATGATGGCCTTGGGGATGTCCAGGAGGAGGATGTTACTCTCTACGCTTGTCTTCTTTCTCCGCGTCATGATCCATGTCTTTCCATTCATAGTAACGAGGTGTTCTCTTCTGAGGTTTGCGACATCAATATAGGCAAGTCCCGTGAAGCAGGAGAAGAGAAAGAGGTCACGGACGAGCGCGAGGCGAGGGATGGTCAGCTCCTTGTTGGCTATCTTCAGGATCTCCTCATCGGTGAGGAAGCCTCTGTCCACTGGTGCGAGGTGGAAGTGGTGATCGCGAAAAGGATCTTGGAGGAGATAGCCCCGCTTGAGGGCATAGATAGTGACAGTCTTCAAGGTCTTCATCTTCTTGACAGCGGTATTGTAGGCACATGAGGTCACTGTCGTGAGGTATAACTCGAAGTCCTGGATGATGGCAGGTGTGAGCTCCATCAGTCCAATGTCCTTACGCTTATATCTGTGTACTAGGAACTCGAAGAAGTGCTTACGCAAGACGCTGTACTTCTGCAAGCTCTCCTTGCTGATGGTGTGCCCCACGCGCTGACGGATGTCATCGATGAACTTGTCAAAGACAGAGAGAAAGGTGCTGAACTCCTGGATTTGTCCGAGGTAGGCGGATCGGAGCTTGTCGAGCGAGATGGTTTCGTCGTCTTGGTACTTGTGATAGAGGGAGTGGAGGCTGGCTGAGATGGCATCTAAGCTAGCATTCACAGCGAGGGCTTCTGAGGATCGGCCCTTCTGTCGGCTGGTTCTGCTGTTCCACTGTGCCTTGTCTACGAAGATCTTCGTGGAGCCAAGATTGCTCATTGCTCCTGAGAGGAAGATACGTAGCATGACGGGCGACTTGCCTTCTTTGTTCTCGTAGTTGGAGCGTAGGTAGAAGGACACCTTGAACGATTGTCTCATAATGCATCATTCCTTAGTGTAGCGGGTGCTACAAAGTTACTTACTTACACATTGAATGAGAGCACGTTGCTGCCTTCAAATAGCCCTTCATCTAGCCGTCACTGCTACACAAATTGCTAGGCCCCGATTTGTGTAGCAGTTTCTGTAGCAGAATTTGACCGATTGATGACGATTAGACCCTAAGGGTAAGCCGTCAGGTCTATGCACAGCGTACAAAGAGAAAGCGTTGTAAGACATGGTCTTACAACGCTTTCTCTTTGATTTTGAAGGCTTCTCTGACGACCATTTTGCAGTCACTTTGAAGCCTCATTGCGGAGAGAGAGGGATTCGAACCCCCGGTACCTTGCGGTACAACGGATTTCGAGACCGCCACATTCGACCACTCTGCCATCTCTCCGTTGGTCAGCAAATAAGCTAGCGCTTACTTGCGCTGCAAAGGTACGATATTTAGGCTAATCCTGCAAGCACCTCGCTCGTATGGACATTTCTGTACATCCCATATAAATAGCGCCCCTTACTCCACAGACAAGCGGAGGTACCAAGCAACTCCTATCGGCTTCACTTTCTCTTCGTGCAATAGTCTCAATAAGTAGCTTGCTTATCTACGATAGTAACTCTCTGATTCTTCACCCCGAAGTAGCGTTGACACTTTACGACATAGAGATCGAAGCCAAGCGGGGAGATATCCTTTGGAGCGTTGCTCCTCCGTGTCGTCTTCCTCTTGTGGAGGATACAGATACTCCGGAGCGAAGTTCTCGGGATCATACTCTAGGATAATCCCATGCCCTAGGAAGTACTTATAGACACTTTCCTCGGGGGCCCTCAAGTCTAGCTCGTAGATCCGCTCTTCACCCGTGTATACTGGTCTCTCATCAGTGTCATCTAGCGCTCGGAAGCGCTCTACGGCAACGAGCTTATCGACATCCTCTACTGGGATAATGATATACCCTCCTGGGCAATATTGCTCTCCCCTACTTTCCTTGGTATATGTAGGCGCTCCATACCTCTCTATAAGGTACTCTTTTTCTTCGGGACCGATGAAATTCGTGTCGCAATAGATCACATTCATATAGGCTCTAGAGTACTCATAGCGTATCGTGTGTGGACCGAGTACTGCTTCCACTTCAATAAAGCTTTGAGCCAACAGCTTTGAGGTAACCCCTGGCTGATATAGGAAAAGTATGTAAGGGTCTGGATCTCCTGTGGTGTATAGTTTACCCTTACGCTCTAGCTCCAGAAAGTGGTCTTGTAGCGCCTTCAAGAACTCTAGGTCTGGAGCTCTATAAGCCCCGCTATCTAGGTAACGATCAAAGACTACATACCCCTCCTTAACTAGTTGCTCGACCCTTGATGGGTCTTTCAGCAATTCGCATAAGTGCGCATAGAATCCTGTGCTCTGTTCGGGGTAACAGCATTCGCCTCGACACCTACAGATCCTTATTTTTCGTCCCATATTAATTCCTTCTTTACCCGCTGAGCACTCCTCCTCGTCTAGGTCGAGGACATGGATATCGCTATGGTCGAGCTCAGTCTGAATCTCCACGTAGAGCTGTCCATCGTGTACGCCGATGCTCGATATTTGGTTAAGATTCCCTGGAGTGTAGTCAATCTTAACCTCTGGAAGCATCTCGTGCGTGCGTAAGTCGATAGCCCCAACGTAGAAGTAATAGTTCAGTGTTCCATAGAAAAGATAGTTCTTGTAGACCGTCGTTACATAGGTACTGGTGTTATAGCCTGGGAACGTATACGTTTGAAAGGCTCCAGTCCGTACATCTAGCTCTGCAAGCTCGTGATTATCTCCACGCTCATATCCATCCTCCCAAAGTGAAGAGCAGAAGAATACTAGTTTGTCGTTGCCATACTTTTGGTAGTATCTCGGCTCTCGATTTTCCCAGATAATCTTCCCTGATGGCACCTCCACACACGACACACGACTTTTATCTTCTTCCCCCATAGGAGGGAACCACACGATAACGACCTTATCCTCGTAGGGATAAACTTTGTAGATATAAGCACCTGGGAGGTCTAATTTCCAAAGCACAGCTCCAGTAGCGAGCTCGATGAGCTGACAAGAACCTTCAAGTTGTCCTCTCCCCTGATAAAACAGAGCATACGGCCCTACTTGGATGACTTGAGAGAGACTAGTGGTCTTAGTCCAAATCTCCTTTCCCTCAAGCTCTAGTGTATAGGTGTGCTCCCTATTCTTGTATCTCCCTAGAAGCAAGCATTCATCAGAGGTACCTAATCGTATTCTTCGTGATCTCGACACGCAAAGCCTAATAGAATTACTCTCGGGGTCGAGCTTGTATATTCCAGATGGCTCCGAAGAGCTTAGGTAGTGCCCACCATCATAGTTGAAGTACGGTTCTAAGTACGTAGGAAAAATGAGCTCCCCATTACAGTACAGTCCATCATCCAAAGTATATAACAAAAGGTTATCGCCCATACTCTCGATATGGCGGCCTCCAGGAATCACCCTATTAAGTCCTTTGATCTTCATAATCTATCTTACTACAAATACCTAATCAAACAATGGTAAGCCCTATCCATTCAACGCTCTGTAGCCCGTCCGCCTACAGATGAGATAGCAGCTTTGCTTCGCCTCGCCCTCGACAAGGCGAAGGCGCTACCGCCTCGGCCGCTTGGCTCGAGCTGCGAAGACGACCCGAAGCCCAGCCAGAAGGCGGGGAATGTGGCTAGATTTCCAAGCCTTCCTTCAGCCGTTTCCTTCCCTTAGACTAGGCTAAGGACGAAGGAAGTCGCTAGCCTTTGCTGGTGAGGTCGAAGGACTTCGCAAGGGCGCTTGAGGCAGGCCCGAGACGAAGTCCCTAATCTTCCTCCCAAAAGTAACTAATCTTTTCAGAAAAAGTGGCTAATCTTTTGCGCAAAAGATTAGCCACTTTTTCTTGATTCATAAGGTACTTTCCGAAGCCAGCTTAGGGACTTCGCTCGGAGGGCTTACTTAGCTTGCCCCCCAAGTTCCTCAAGCGTCCGCCCTTTGGTCGTTCACGCCTTAGACAGCCTTGACGGACTTTACGCAAATACAAGGGGGAGGCTCACGAGGGCTATCAGTCAGCGAGCTGAGGGACGGCAGTCAGCGCCGTGAGGGATATCAGTCAGCAGGCCGAGGGATAAGGCTCAGCAGAGGGACGGACAGCAGCGAAGGAGGACGGCGAGCGGCAGGTAGCAGACGGGAGCGATAAGGAGCAGGAGACAGCACACGGGGAAGCCCCTACGCGCTAGGCCCTATGGGGGCTTGGTGCGCTAGGGGCTTTTACTTATCTTTGAGCTAGCAATCAAGCGCTAGCAACCATCTATGAAGCAGTTCAGTCACCTAGCTACACGCATCTTCAAGGAGGCTATCGGGGTCTACGAGACTCAGGGTAGCGTCGATACTCCCTGTGTCAACCCTTATCCCGAGCGGACGATCGAGCACGACCTCTTCCGCAAGAACTGGATCGACAACGCCCAGTGGTGCCTCGAGGACATCATCCGCGACCCCGACATCGACCCCGTGGAGGCGCTCAAGATCAAGCGCCGCATCGACCGCAGCAACCAGGAGCGCACCGACCTCGTGGAGCTCATCGACAGCTTCTTCCTGCAGGAGTTTGCCTCCGTGAAGCCTTTGTCCGAGGCCAGCATCAATACCGAGAGCCCAGCCTGGGCCATCGATCGCCTCTCCATCCTCGAGCTGAAGATCTACAACATGGGCAAGGCGCTCAAGGGTGCCGAGGGGGACGAAGAGCTGCGCGCTAAGTGCAGCAGCAAGCTCACCATACTCCTCGAGCAGGAGCGCGACCTGACGCAGGCCATCGACGAGCTCCTAGAGGACATCGCCGCAGGGCGTAAGTACATGAAGGTCTACAAGCAGATGAAGATGTACAACGACCCGCAGCTCAATCCCCTCCTGAAGGGGCAGACGCTCTAGCCCACGACGCTCACGAGCTCCCTACTCCATATATAACAGACCTCTGTGGCGCGCTACCTCGTCATTCGCCTCTCCGCTCTGGGGGACGTGGCGATGCTCCTCCGGCTCCTCTACGCTGTAGCTCGGGCCAATGAGCAGCACGACTTCATCCTCCTGACACAGCCCTTCATGACGGAGCTGCTGGTCGATCCGCCCGACAACCTCGAGGCCATGGCCATAGACACCCGCCGCGAGGAGCGCAGCCTCCTCGGGCTGATGCGCTATGCCCGCAGGCTGAGGCTGGAGCGCTTCGACGCCGTGCTGGACCTGCACGATGTGCTGCGTACCAAGTTCCTCCGCCGCTACCTCAGCCTCTGGGAGATCCCCGTGCGCCATCTGGTGAAGCCCCGCCGCGAGCGCCGCGCCCTACTTCACCGCCCCGCAGGAGCACCTATACAGCCTGTGCCGCCGATGTGGACGCTCTACCGCAAGGTCTTCGTCGAGGCGGGTCTCGAGGTCCCCGACCTCCCGCCGCCCATAGCGCTGCACCCCTCGCTCCTGGAGACCTTCGCACGCCTCCACCCCGAGCTGGTGCAGACGCCACGCGGGCGCCTTCGCCTCGGCATAGCCCCCTTCGCCTCTACGGCGGCGAAGACCTACGCGCCCGAGCGCATGAAGGAGGTACTCGCGGCCCTAGTCAAGGACGGCCGCTTCGAGCTCTACCTTTTCGGGGCGCCTGGCCGTGAGGCCCAGCAGCTCGAGGCTTGGGCCAAGGAGCTCCCCGAGCTGCGCACGGTGGCTGGCCTCTTGGACTTCTCCGAAGAACTGCTCCTCATCGCCACGCTCGACGCCATGCTCAGCATGGACAGCGCCAATATGCACCTGGCATCGCTCGTCGGTGTCCGCTGCTTCTCCATCTGGTGCTGCACCCATCCCGCGGCGGGCTTCCTCGGCATCGGGCAGCAGCTCGAGGACTGTCTACAGCCCGAGGGAATGGAGCACCGCCCCTGCAGTATCTTCGGGGACAATAAGGAATGCCACTCCGAGGGGCTGAGCTGCTCGGAGGCTATGCCCAGCGCCCAGGTCGTGCAGCATATCACAGCCTGGGCGGATGCACAGCTCCGCCCCTAGGCCCGCCCCAGCCCAGACACCCCCATCAGCGACCCCATACCACAGCAGAATGAAACTACGAATCAACAAGCTCATCAGCGACGCTGGCCTCGGCTCTCGTCGCGATGCCGAGGACTACATACGGCAGGGACGCGTCAAGGTCAACGGACGCCGCGCCACCCTGGCCGATCTCGTCGGCCCCGAGGACAGCGTCTACTTTGACGAAGTAGACCTGCCCGTCAAGGATCTCATCCGTGATCACCTAGCGGAGGAGAAGCTCCAGGCCAAGGAGAAGAAGGATGCCAGCCGCAGCCGCACGCGAGACAAGCGTACCGAGCGCGCCGAGAGCCAGCGCCAGGCCTCGGCAGCCAAGAGCGCGGCCCTACGCAAGACCAGCAAGAATAACCCCGAGAACCGCCGCCTCCATAAGCAGCGCATCGAGGGCTGGGACGAAGAGGAACAGTCCTTCGACGAGCGTGCCCTGAGGCATCGCAATAGCGGCCGCCGCGGCGCCGTACGCCAGGAACGCAGTACCCCCAAGGGCCGTCCCGCCCGCCTACGCAAGGACTGGGACGACTAAGGAGGCGCAGGCACCACGCCTGCCCCAATGAACAAAGAGGACCGCTCGGCTGTATTACTAGACGAACGGTTTATACAATCACAATTACAAGAACAAGCTATTATGAAGTTTACTGAGAAGATGCAGTCTGCCATCAACGAGCAGATCGCCCTGGAGATGTTCTCCGCCAACCTTTACCTCTCGATGTCGGCACACTACGCATCGGCTGGCCTAGACGGCTTCGCCCACTGGTACTATGTCCAGTACCGCGAGGAGCTGGGGCACGCCGAGGACATGATGAAGTACAGCATCGAGCGTGGGGGCAAGGTACGCATCCAGGCCATTCCCGCCGTAGAGACGGACTTCGCCTCCGCCCTCGAGATCGCTGAGAAGGCCTACGCCCACGAGTGCCTCGTGTCCTCCAAGATCGAGGAGCTCGTACGCCTAGCGGCTGCGGAGCAGGACCTGGCCTCGCAGGACTTCTTCATGAAGTATATCCGCGAGCAGGTAGAGGAAGAGGCTACCGCCTCCAACCTCGTCGATCGCCTGCGCCTGGCTCAGGGTGCAGCCCTGATCTTCCTCGACAAGGAGCTCGCTGAGCGCAAGTAAGCGCCCCTCCTAGCCCCTAAGACCAAGCCAGCCCGCACGCCCCACGAAAGGGAGCTGCGGGCTGGCTTTGCTTTAGCCCCGTGTAGCGTCCTTGGCGCTATCGAATATAATCTGTACCTTTGCAGTGTCTTACAGGTATAGCCGCCGCAGCAGATGAAGCGCATCTAGAGGACGGGGCTAGTAAGGGAAGCCGGTGCGAATCCGGCGCAGTACCCGCTACTGTGAGTCACCCCCTCCCCCTCAGGGAGGGTCTCCGACACCAAAGGCTACGGCCTGCCACTGAGTCCTAGGACTTGGGAAGGTGCGTGCTCGGGGATAGACCAGGGTGATGAGCCAGGAGACCTGCCCGTAAGGACCAGTGTGACAATCTCGGGAATAAGATTGAGAAGACGACAGCCATGTGACCCCATAGCGCGCCGCCTCTAGGCCAGCTATCCTCACCCTAGGTGCACCTTCTGCTCGACGTATAGGTCAGAGAAGGGTCTTCCCTTGTGTAGCTCCCTAGCCACAGTGGATACCTCCTCTTGATATCATGTCGCTATCGTCCTCGCTACGACGAGGACCAAGCTCGCTCTACGAGGGGTACCTATCCGACCGCACCATACGACCGACCTTAGGCTCCCTCATGCTCGGATGTCCCCCAGGCTGGGGAGACGTCCCCACCCACTTGGGAGAAGTAGGACAGATCACTACACACTCCGGACTGGGATCTAGGCTAGACTCGCGAAGGGGTCTCTTTATTTGTTCCTCCAACCTATCCAAAACCGCCCCTTCCAGCCTAGATAGCATAGCGTCCAGAGTGGATCATGTGCCAGGAGCAGCTATAAGCCGGTAGCGTACATGCAGCAGGTGCATGGTCGGGTACAGAGTCGTGAGCAGCCCTCTCGGAGGGAGATCACCTCTGTCACCACCATCACCCCTGCGCTTCAAGTAAGGTAAGCCCACCCGCTAGGATCAAGTAGCCAAGGAGACAAAGCATAAGGCAAAGCGTCGCCACACACCGCCCCTCAAGGCGCCCCCCCCCTTAGACCTAAACACCCCTCGAGGACCATCCTACCTCATCCGCACCCTATAGCTAGGGCCTTCCTCCCCAGCCCTGTAGCCTCAGCTCCTACTGCGAGCAGCTCCCCCCACAACATCCTTTCCCCCTTCCTCCAGCCTAATCTAAGGTAGGCCAAGCCGTGCTATGCTCTGCCTAGCTCATCGCTGCGGCAGTCCTACAGCACGGCTGTAGCTACCCGAGCACATAGCTCCGAGCGCAGCGCCCAGCAAGGGAGGCAGCGGCATCAAGAGATAAGGAACAGACCAGCAAGGAGACCAAGAAGGAGACAAGGCAAGAAGCCCGCCACCGCGTATCCCAATAAAAAGAGTCGCCCCCATCAGCTCAGAGCGAGCTGATGGGGGCGACTTCGTTTGCTGTCTAGTAGGTGCTGGAACTAGATGACGCCCTGCTCGAGCATCGCCGTGGCGACCTTGAGGAAGCCTGCGACGTTAGCCCCCTTGACGTAGTTGATATAGTTGCCTTCCTTACCATTGAGGACGCACTGCTCGTGGATGTCGCTCATGATCTGGTGCAGCTTAGCATCCACCTCTTCGTTGGTCCAAGAGAGGTGCATGGCATTCTGGGACATTTCAAGGCCCGAGGTAGCCACACCACCGGCGTTGACAGCCTTACCAGGAGCGAAGAGCATCTTCTGTGCGACGAAGTACTCAGCAGCCTCTGCCGTACAGCCCATGTTGGACGTCTCGGCGACGATGGTCACGCCGTTGGCGTGCAGCATCTTGGCATCAGCCTCGTTCATCTCATTCTGCGTAGCGCAGGGCATAGCGATGTCGACCTTCTGCTCCCAGGGCTTCTTACCTGCGAAGAACTGTGCCTTGGGGAACTTCTTGACGTAGTCGGATACGACGTCGTTACCGCTGGAGCGCAGATCAAGCAGCGCCTGGAACTTCTCCTCGGTATTGATGCCGTCGGGGTCGTAGACGTAGCCGTCGGGGCCAGAGATCGTCACGACCTTAGCGCCGAGCTCGGTAGCCTTCTTGGCCACACCCCAAGCGACGTTACCGAAGCCCGAGATGGCCACCGTCTTGCCCTTGAGCTCGATGCCGTGCTGCTGGCAGATGTGCTGTACGAAGTACACAGCCCCGAAGCCCGTAGACTCGGGACGCAGACGCGAGCCCCCGAAGGTGAAGCCCTTACCCGTCATCGTACCCGTATGCTCGTTCGCCAGGCGCTTGTACTGGCCATACATATAGGCGACCTCACGGCCACCTACGCCGATGTCCCCTGCAGGCACGTCGGTGTCAGGACCGATGTAGCGCCACAGCTCGCGCATGAAGCTTTGGCAGAAGGTCATGATCTCACGGTCGCTCTTACCCTTGGGGGAGAAGTCAGCGCCGCCCTTGCCGCCACCCATAGGCAGCGTGGTGAGTGCATTCTTGAAGGTCTGCTCGAAGCCGAGGAACTTCAGGATGGAGAGGTTGACCGTGGGATGGAAGCGGATACCGCCCTTGTAGGGGCCGATGGCGTTGTTGAACTGCACGCGGTAGCCGATGTTGACATGCACCTTACCGGCATCGTCTATCCAGGGCACACGGAAGGTGATGATACGGTCTGGCTCCACGAGGCGCTCCATGATGGCGGCCTTCTCGAACTCAGGGTGCTGGTTGTACACCTCCTCTACCGAGAGGAGCACTTCCTTCACGGCTTGGAGGAATTCCTTCTCTCCAGGGTGCTTCGCCTCAAGCGAGGCGAGGATTTCTGCGGATTTCATACGCAATAGTATTTAGTTATGATGTGTAGGCTCCTGGTGGAGTCTAGTTTCCTATGGGCAAATGTAACCAATGATTTTGTAACGCCCAAATGCGCGCTCTACTGAGCCTCGGAGCGCGCCTCATCCCTTGCGCTGACGCACGAAGAAGTGTATCGGATAGAGGGAGATCAGGTACGAGATCGCGCTGACACTGACGAAGGCCAGCACGAGGTCCAGGGGCAGGATCTTCACCGGAAGTGCCTGCGCCGATAGCCCCGCACCTGTGGAGATGATGCCGAAGTACTGCTGTAGGAGCGAGACGACGAGCCCCAGGACGAGCCCCAGGCTCGATCCGATGAGGGCGATCAGCAGACCTACGCTGCGGAAGATGCTCCCCACCATGCGCTGCGAGGCGCCGAGGGCGTAGAGGATGGCATAGTCGCTGCGCTTCTCCAGGAGCAGCATCGTCAGGCTGCTGGCGACATTGAGCGAGGCCAGCAGCAGGATGAAGAGCAGAATCAGGTAGGTCATCACCTTCTCCATGCGTATGAGATAGGAGAGCTCGGGGTGCTGCTCCTCACGGTCCTGTACGACTAGCTCCGACCCGAGACCCTCTGCGAGGCGCTCGCGGACGGCCTCGAGGTCCGTCCCCTTAGGGTAGCGAAGCGCTAGGGCACTGAGCTCGTCCCGCTCGTAGTCCAGCAGCTGCTGCAGGCCCTCCAGCGGCACGTAGATGGTGTGGTCCGTCTCGAGGCTCATCGGGGGATACTGGCCTATGACCTCGACAGGCATACCGCTGAAGGAGCTGGCGGGATTCAGCGGGTTGATGAAGCCCCGACGCTTGGGGAAGAGTAGCGTCACCTCAGCGGGCTCAGCTCCGCGAGCCGTGCTATCGGAGAGCAGTGGCAGCCCCGCGCCTATGGTGATGGGGAGGAGGCTGTCGGCACTGCTGTAGTGGTGGAGTGCCGAGCTCAGGGCGCGGCCCGAGAAGAGCTGCTGCTCCATCGTGTAGACCTCCCCGAAGTGACGGTCTACCCCCTGCACCTCGACGACCCACTGACGCTCATCGGCACGCAGCAGCCCCTTGCTGTAGAGTAGGCGCACACAGCTGCGCACACCCGTCTCACGGAGGAGCTTCGGCCACTGAGGATACTTGCTGAGGTCGAAGACACCACCGCTGCGAGCACGTACGAGCAGCTCGGCATCGGTACGCTCCGTCCCCGCTAGGATGAGCTCCACATAGCCATTGTAGACCGAGAGGACGCAGACCAGCGCCATGGCCACGATGGCTACGGCGAGGGTGGAGACCCCCGTCACATAGTTCACCGCATGTAGGCGCGATCGGCTGAAGAGGTAGCGGAGCGCTATACGTAGGCTGAGCACGTCCCTCCTATATATAATATGGTATCGGGGCGACTAGCGACCCAGCAGCTCGTCGATACGCTCGAGGTAGTCGAGCGAGTCGTCGATGAAGAAGGTCAGCTCGGGTAGCTTACGCAGCTGCTTGCCTACGCGCAGCCCTAGGTCGTAGCGGATGGCGCGGGCGTTGGAGCGGATGGTCTCCAGCAGTTCCTCCCCGCGCTCGGTGGGGAAGATCGAGAGGCGCACACGTGCGATGCTTAGGTCGGGGCTCACGGTGACCGAGGTGACGGTGACCAGCGTCCCAGGTAGGGCCTGGGTCTGCTGGCGGAAGAGGTCACTGACTTCCTTTTGTATCAGCCGATTGATGCGGCTCATTCGGGTATTGTCCATTCTTCTATACTGTCTAGTTGGTACGGCACAAAGATACGTAAAAGCCTGCGCCGACCGCACGCAGCAGGCGGGCTGACGCACCGCGCCCCCACTACTCCACCCCATTGCCACTCTCTAGGAGCAGCAGCAAAGGCCCTTGCTACGTCCGATCCCATTTACCCTTAGGCAGGACCATCCTCTGAGTGATCGCAGGCCGCTGACTAGGCTCGGAGCGCCGCTGAGGGATATCCCTCAGCCTCGCGATGGGTATCCATGGCGCGAGCGACTGACGTCTCTCAGCGCGCTGACTGCTATCCCTCAGAGGCGCTCTCCCTATGGGCGCACTTCGCCGAGGGCTTAGCCCTCCCTTCGCTGGAGATGGGGTGAGGCTGGAGCTGCGAGCTGCGTCGGGGACAAACGCGGCTTGTCCCTCCGTGTGGGGCGAACGTAGGGATTACGTACCTTTGCAGAAACGATATAAACACAGCATAGATATGAGTGAGATTAAGAACTTCGTCGAAGAGCTACGCTGGCGTGGCATGATCCATGATATGATCCCCGGGACAGAGGAGGAGCTCGCCAAGGGCATGACCTCCGCCTACCTCGGGATAGACCCCACGGCGGACTCGCTGCATATAGGTCACCTCGTGGGCGTCATGATGCTGCGCCACCTACAGCGCGCCGGCCATCGCCCCATCGCCCTACTGGGCGGCGCTACGGGGATGATCGGCGACCCCTCGATGAAGTCGGACGAGCGCAAGCTCCTCGATGAGGAGACGCTGAAGCGCAATCAAGCTGGGATCAAGAAGCAGCTGTCGAAGTTCCTTGACTTCGAGAGCGACGCCCCCAATGCCGCGGTCCTCGTCAACAACTACGACTGGATGAAGGACTACAGCTTCCTGGGCTTCATCCGCGACATCGGCAAGCACATCACCGTCAACTATATGATGGCTAAGGACTCGGTCAAGAAGCGTCTCAGCGGGGAGAACTCCAACGGGATGTCCTTCACTGAGTTCAGCTACCAGCTCCTCCAGGGCTACGACTTCCTCTACCTCTACCGCAACTACGGCTGCCGCCTGCAGATGGGCGGCTCGGACCAGTGGGGCAATATCACCACGGGGACAGAGCTGATCCGACGCAAGGATGGGGGCGAAGCCTTCGGCCTCGTCTGCCCGCTGATCACCAAGGCCGACGGGGGTAAGTTCGGCAAGACGGAGAGCGGCAACGTATGGCTCGACCCCGAGCGCACGACGCCCTATGCCTTCTACCAGTTCTGGCTCAACGTCAACGACGCCGACGCTGCCCGCTATATCAAGATCTTCACCACGCTCTCCCGCGAGGAGATCGCTGCCCTCGAGACCGAGCAGGCAGCAGCACCGCACCTACGTCCGCTGCAGCGTCGCCTAGCGGAGGAGCTGACCGTACTGGTACACAGCCGCGCCGACTACGAGGCCGCTGTAGCCGCCTCGGGCATTCTCTTCGGTCAGGGCACACGCGAGCAGCTCCAGACGCTGGACGAGGCTACGCTGCTGGCCGTCTTCGAGGGGGTACCTCAGTACGAGGTCGCCCGAACCGAGCTCGAGGCAGGCCGTCGCCTCATCGAGCTCCTGACGGAGGATGCCGCCATCTTCCCCTCCAAAGGCGAGCTGCGCAAGCTCGTCCAGGCTGGAGGCATCAGTATCAATAAGGAGAAGGCCAGCTCCACGGACGAGCTGATCACCACCGAGCAGCTCATCGACGGGCGCTACCTGCTCGTGCAGCGCGGCAAGAAAAACTACTACCTCCTCATCGCCCGCTAGCCTAGCCCACGCAGCCCCTAGACTCAAACCACTAAGCAGACAGACATCATGAAGTTCTCAAAAGGAATCATCGCAGCCGTCGTGGCTGTCCTCGTCCTCCTCTGGGGGGTATCGAAGTATAATGGCCTCGTAGGCTCGCAGGAGCAGGTCAATACGGCCTGGGCTCAGGTAGAGAATAACTACCAGCGCCGTGCCGACCTCATCCCCAACCTCGTGAACGTAGTCAAGGGCTACGCCAGCCACGAGCGTGAGACCCTCGAGGGCGTCATCCAGGCACGTAGCCGCGCCACGAGCACCACGATCGATGCCAACAATATGGACGAGGCCGCACTGGCACGCTTCCAGCAGTCACAGGATGCCCTCTCCTCGGCGCTCTCCCGCCTGATGGTCGTCGTGGAGAAGTACCCCGAGCTGAAGGCCAACGAGCAGTTCCAGACACTCATGGCGCAGCTGGAGGGCACAGAGAATCGTATCGCCACGGCGCGCCGTGACTTCAACGAGATCGCCAAGACCTACAACCTCGAGGTGCGTAGCTTCCCCAACTCGCTGATCGCGGGTATCACGGGCTTCCGTCCCCGCCCCTACTTCACCGCCCAGGCTGGCAGCGATGTAGCTCCAGTGGTCGACTTCTCCTCTAGTCAGAAGTAGCGCCTATGCTGCAGTACCTACAGCCTGCTCCCAGGACTTCCTTCGGGGAGCGTGGGGGCAGGCTTCGTCATATAGGCTACACGCTTAGCCTCCTCTTGGCGCTGATGCTTGGCCTCGGGCTCTCCAGCCCAGAGCTCCAGGCACAGGGCTCGAGCGGCACAGTCTACACGGTAGAGCGTGTCCCCAAGGTCTTCGCCGAGGATAGCCTCCAGCTCTTCTCCGATCCCGAGAGCTACATGAGCCCCAGCGTGCGAGATGTGCTGAACGCTCTGCTCACCGAGCTACGTAGCGACACGGGTGTCGAGTGCGCCGTCGTACTGCTGCCTAGCATCGGGGAGCGCGACATCGAGGGCTTCGCCACCGAGCTCTTCCGCAGCTGGGGCATAGGCTCCCGCACGCTCAACGATGGACTGCTGATCCTCCTCGTCCTCGACCAGCGCAAGGTACGCTTCGAGGTCGGCTATGGCCTCGAGGGTACGCTGCCCGATGCTGTAGCCTCCCGCATCCAGCGCAAAGTGATGATCCCCCTCCTCCGTCAGGGCCACTATGCGGATGCCTTGATCATGGGGGTAGAGGCTGTGAAGCAGGAGCTGATCGCAGCAGGCTACCGCTCGGATCGGCACACTGCCCGAGGCCCTAGCAGCGAGGGGCTCGGGCTGGATAGCTCTGCGCTCCTCTACCTCTATATCCTCATCGTAGCGATCATCGCCTTCTCGCTGGTGAACAACCTGCAGGGCGTAGTGCACCAGGCACAGCGTGGGCAGCGTCAGCTCCTGCTCAGCTACCCCAGCCTACGCCGCACCTACCGCATCTGGGCGCTGCTGCTCTGCGTGCTGTGCCTGCCGGTCGGTATCCTATACTATATATATATGCAGCGTAGGCTGCAGGAGATCGAGCAGCGCCTCTCGCGCTGCCCGCACTGTCGGAAGGGGCTCCTCGAGCAGCTGAGCCTCGAGCAGAGCTACAGCTATCTGACGCAGCCCCAGCGCCTAGAGACCGCCCTCGGCTCGCGGCGCTATGTCGCCTTCGCCTGCCCTGAGTGCCACGAGCTAGAGCTCGTCGGGGAGGACCGCTCCGAGCACTGGAGCGTATGCCGTCACTGTGGAGCACGTACGGCCGAGGTCGTCAGGCAGCAGCGCATACGTCTCGAGGGGGTCCGCTACATACGTACCGAGCTACGCTGCCACAACTGTGGGGAGAGCGATCACCGCGACCACCGAGATAATTCGACCGATGACGCAGCCCTCGGCGCCATGCTCCTCGGCGGGCTCTTGAGTGGAGGCCGTCACCGTGGAGGGGGTTTCGGCGGCGGAGGCTTCGGCGGGGGCTTTGGTGGAGGCAGCTTCGGGGGAGGCTCCTCGGGCGGCGGTGGCGCCACCAGCGGGTGGTAGCCCTTCGGAGGGTCCACGCCTAGCTAGTCCAGGCAGTCCCTTAGTCAAGGACGAGGGCTCAGCGCCCGCAGCGATACGTGGAATTAGCGTACCTTTGCATCCTCAATCACATTGATACAAGCCTAAATACATAGATGAGTGACAAGAGCAGCATGACTTCGCAAGAAATCCGCGAGTCGTACAAGCAATTCTTTCATAGCAAGGGACACCAGATCGTGCCCTCTGCTCCCATGGTGATCAAGGGCGACCCTACGCTGATGTTCACCAATGCCGGGATGAACCAGTTCAAGGACATCATCCTCGGGAATGCCGAGATCAAGTACCCCCGCGTGACCGACTCGCAGAAGTGCCTGCGCGTCAGCGGCAAGCACAACGACCTCGAGGAAGTAGGCCACGACACCTACCACCACACGATGTTCGAAATGCTGGGGAACTGGTCCTTCGGGGACTACTTCAAGCACGAGGCCATCGACTGGGCGTGGGAATACCTGACCGAGGTACTCAAGCTGCCCAAGGATCGCCTCTATGTGACCGTCTTCGAGGGAGCACCCGACGAAGGGCTGGAGCGCGACGATGAGGCCGCAGGCTTCTGGGAGAAGCACCTCCCTGCCGAGCGCATCATCAATGGCAACAAGCACGACAACTTCTGGGAGATGGGCGATCAGGGTCCCTGCGGTCCTTGCTCCGAGATCCACGTGGATATCCGCCCCGACGAAGAGCGTGCACAGGTCGACGGGCTGAGCCTCGTGAACCAAGGCCACCCTCAGGTCATCGAGATTTGGAACCTCGTCTTCATGCAGTACAACCGCAAGGCCGACGGCTCACTGGAGCCCCTACCCAAGCGCGTCATCGATACGGGGATGGGATTCGAGCGTCTCTGCATGGCCATACAGGGCAAGACGTCCAACTACGATACCGACATCTTCACCCCGATGATCCAGGCCATCGCCACCCTCACGGGCATAGAGTACGGTGCGGCCAAGAAGTCGGACGTGGCGATGCGTGTCATCGCCGACCACATCCGTACCATCGCCTTCGCCATCACGGACGGGCAGCTGCCCTCCAATGCTAAGGCGGGCTACGTCATCCGCCGCATCCTGCGCCGCGCCGTACGCTACGGCTACACCTTCCTCGGGCGTCGTGAGGCCTTCATGTACAGCCTCCTACCCGTCCTCATACAGACGATGGGCGAGGCTTACCCCGAGCTCGTGGCAGGCCGCGAGCTGATCGAGAAGGTGATGCGCGAGGAGGAGGAGAGCTTCCTGCACACACTGGAGACGGGCATCCGTCTACTGGACAAGCAGATCGAGGAGTGCCAGCGCCAGGGCCAGCAGGTGCTGGACGGGCAGGCCGCCTTTGTCCTCTACGACACCTACGGCTTCCCGCTGGACCTGACGGCACTCATCCTCAGCGAGCAGGGCATGACGGTCGATGAGGCAGGCTTCGACGCTGCGATGCAGCAGCAGAAGGAGCGTGCGCGCAACGCCGCTGCCATCGACGCAGGTGACTGGATCAGCGTCCACGACGAGGCTGCCGTACGCTTCGTAGGCTACGACCAGCTAGAGACGACGACCGAGATCCTCCGCTATCGCCAGGTCAAGCAGAAGGGGCAGGAGTACTACCAGGTCGTCCTCAGCGAGACGCCCTTCTACGCCGAGATGGGCGGACAGGTCGGTGACCGCGGCGTCCTCATCGCCTCGGACGGCACGCGCTACGCGATCTTCGACACCAAGCGCGAGAACAACCTAGCCATCCACCTGATGAAGCAGCTCCCCGCCGAGCTGGCGGGGAGCTTCCGAGCCGTGGTCGATGCCGAGCATCGCCACCGTATCGAGGCCAACCACTCCGCTACGCACCTGCTGCACGAGGCCCTACGTGAGGTCCTCGGTGCACACGTCGAGCAGAAGGGTTCCTTCGTCTCTGACGAGGTGCTGCGCTTCGACTTCGCCCACTTTGCTAAGGTCGAGCCCGAGCAGCTCCGTGCGGTAGAGCGCCTCGTCGCCGAGCGCATCCGCGCCTGCCTCCCCCTACAGGAGTACCGTGAGGTACCCATTGAGGAGGCCCGTCAGATGGGCGCCATGGCGCTCTTCGGAGAGAAGTACGGCGACCACGTCCGCGTAATCCGCTTCGGCAGCTCCACGGAGTTCTGCGGCGGTACACACGTCGCCTCCACGGGCGTCATCGGCACGGTACGCATCACCAGCGAGTCCTCTGTGGCTGCAGGCGTACGCCGTATCGAGGCCGTGACGGGCGCTGCTGCGGAGGACTACCTCTATGCACAGGAGGACCTCCTGCAGAGCATCCGCGGGCTATTCAACAATAGCCCGCAGCTGATGACGGCTATCCAGAAGATGTTCGAGGAGAACAGCGAGCTGGCCCGCCAGGTAGGCGACTACGTCAAGCAGCAGCTCCTCGAGGTCAAGCGACGCCTACTGGAGAAGCGCCACGAGGTAAATGGTATCCGCCTCTTCCTCCTGCGTCAGGACGTCCCCACCGAGATCATTAAGGACCTGGCCTTCCAGATCGCAGGTGAGCTCAGCGAGCCCTTCGTCTTCATCGGAGCCCAGGAGGACAAGACCTCGGGCAAGCCTAACCTCACGCTGATGCTGAGCAAGGACCTCGTCGAGAGCCGCGGGTGGAATGCCGCCCAGCTCCTCCGCGCGGCTGCCAAGCACATCCAGGGCGGCGGCGGCGGTCAGCCTCACTTCGCTACTGCTGGGGGGAAGAACTCCGACGGGCTCAATGCCGCAGTAGACCAGCTGCTGGCTGACCTCGGACTTCAGGCCTAAGGCACACCCATGATCCTAGGCACAGACCTACTCGGTCGCAGGCTACCCTCGCTCGTCGAGGGGCTAGCCTGCGACCGTCTTTTTGTCCTGATTGACCCCGCACTTCGACAGCTGCAGGCTGAGCGCATCACGGTGCTCCAGGCTGAGCTCCCCCCCTCGACGGCCTACTACAGCCTCGAGTGCTCAGGCGAGGAGAGTAAGACCCCCAGCCAGCTGGCCGAGCTCTGGAGCTGGCTCGCGGAGGCAGGAGCCAGCCGTCAGAGCCTACTAGTCATCATCGGCGGAGGTGCCCTGCTGGACCTCGGCGGCTTCGCTGCCGCTACCTACATGCGGGGCATACGGACGATCAATGTCCCCACGACGCTGCTGGCCATGGTAGACGCCTCCGTGGGCGGCAAGACCGCTATCGACTTCGCTGGGGTCAAGAACCTCGTCGGCGCCTTCCACCTCCCCGAGGAGGTACTCATTGATACGGCCTTCCTAGAGACCCTGCCCCTAGAGGAGCTACTCTCGGGCTACGGGGAGATCATCAAGCACGCGAGCCTGCAGGGGGAGGAGGCCTGGTACCAGCTGCGGCGCCTCGGCGACCCCGTCGGGCTCAGCGATGCGGAGTGGCTAGAGCTCATCCGCGCCAGCGTAGACTATAAGGCAAGCGTCGTCGCGGCCGACCCGCGCGAGTCGGGCCTCAGGCGTATCCTCAACGCAGGGCATACCGTAGGGCACGCCCTCGAGGCCTTCGCCCTAGCGCGTCCCCAGGGGCAGAGCCTGCGCCACGGCGAGGCTATCGTCCTCGGGCTCATCGTCGAGAGCTACCTCACGACGGAGCTCACGGGCTGCTCCCGCGACTACCTCCGCCAGCTGCTCTACCTCGCGCAGGAGCTCTACCAGCCCGCGCTCTACAGCTGCCGCGACTACGGCGAACTGATCTCACTGATGCGTCAGGACAAGAAGAACAGCCACGGCCTTATCCGCTTCGTCGGTATCAAGGCCCCGGGGGACTGGGAGCTGCTGGAGCTCAGCGACGAGGCGCCCCTGCGCGCCGCCCTAGACTTCCTCCGCGAGACCTTCGGACGGCTGTAGCCGCCCCCGCCCCTCCTCCATCCAAACAGCCGCGCCCCCGAGCATCTCTATGTACTCGGGGGCGCGGCTGTTTGCTGCTATCGCTAAGGCCTAGGGAGGCTATGCAAGGAGGAGCGGATGTAGGCTCGGGGCACTGTGGGCAAGACTCCGCGGGCTCTACGCCAAGGGTGGAGTGGCTACGCCGACTAGAAGAGCTCAGGGGCAAGCACGCCCTCCAGCTGCAGGAGGCTACGCTTGGTCTCGAGGCCCGCACTGAAGCCGCCGAGGCCACCACCACTAGAGACAATGCGGTGGCAGGGCAGGATGATGGCGATGGGATTGCGCCCCAAGGCCTGCGCCACAGCACGCACGGCGGCAGGCTTGCCTAGGCGCTGGGCCAGCTGGAGATAGCTCAGCGTCTCGCCATAGGGCACACGGGCGAGCTCGGCCCATACGGCCCGCTGGAAGGGCGTCCCCACTGGGGCGAGCGGCAGATCAAAGTGCTGGCGACGCCCCGCGAAGTAGTCTGCCAGCTGCTGCCCCACGCGCCCCAGGAGCTCGGCCTCCTCGGCTGGGGGCTCCGTGCGGAGCTCCTCGGCGTCTACGCTAGGCCGCGCCTCGCCTGGGAGATCAAGCAGCGCGAGCGCACCAGCTCTGATCCCCAGCGTGATCACCCCGAGGGGTGAGGGGTAGGCGTAGCAGTGTAGCGGCTGATCCATGGGCTGGAGACGAAGCAACTAAGCTAAGCGCAAGGGATAGCACAGCTAGGCCTCGCTCGTGCGGCGCGCTACGAGCTCCGTCCAGTCCTGGTGCTCGAGGTACCAGCGTACGGTCAGCTCCAGCCCTTCTTCGAACTGGAGGCTAGGCTCCCAGCCCAGCTCCTCCTTGAGCTTCGACGAGTCGATGGCGTAGCGCAGGTCATGCCCCGCGCGGTCGGTGACGTAGGTGATGAGCTCCTCGGAGTAGCCCTCGGGGTGCCCAAGGATGCGGTCCACGGTCTTGACCAGCAGGTGCACGAGGTCGATGTTGCGCCACTCGTTGAAGCCGCCGATGTTGTAAGTCGAGGCGATGGCTCCCTTGTGGAAGATGGTGTCGATGGCGCGGGCGTGGTCTAGGACATAGAGCCAGTCACGGATGTTCTCGCCCTTGCCGTAGACGGGGAGCGGCTTGCGCTGGATGATATTGTGGATGAAGAGCGGGATCAGCTTCTCGGGGTACTGATAGGGCCCGTAGTTATTGGAGCAGTTGGTCACCAGCGTAGGCAGGCCGTAGGTATCGTGGAAGGCGCGGACGAAGTGGTCACTGGAGGCCTTGCTCGCCGAATAAGGGCTGTGCGGATCGTACTTCGTCTCCTCAGTGAAGAAGCCGCCGTCCAGCTCCAGCGCTCCGTAGACCTCATCGGTAGAGATGTGGTAGAAGCGCTTGCCCTCGTAGCCCTCGGGGCGTGCCGACCAGACCTCCTTGGCGGCCTGCAGCAGGCTCAGCGTCCCGAGGACATTGGTACGGGCGAAGGTGAAGGGATCGCTGATGCTGCGATCCACGTGGCTCTCGGCCGCGAGGTGGATGATGCCGTCGACCTCGTGCTCCACGAGGAGGCGGCACATGGTCTCGTAGTCGCAGATGTCGGCCTGGACGAAGGTGAAGTTCGGTGCCTCGGCTACGTCAGAGATGGTCTCGAGGTTGCCCGCGTAGGTGAGCTTGTCGAGGCAGATGATGTGGTAGTCGGGGTAGCGCTGGGTCATCAGGCGCACGACGTGCCCCCCGATGAAGCCCGCCCCCCCAGTGATGAGGAGGCTACGGGTATACTTAGTCATGAGTGTTCGCTAGGATTAGGGGCAGGCAGCTCTGGAGCGAGCTGCGCCAGTGGGGGATGTAGAGCTCGGGCAGGGCTGCCTTGATCTTCGCCTTGTCTAGGAGCGAATAGAGCGGGCGCTCGGCTGCCGTCGGGTAGGCGCTCGTCGGTATGGGCAGCACCTCGCAGTCGAGGCCTGCGTACTCGCGTATGGCCTCGGCAAAGTCGTACCAGCTGGCGACCCCCTCATTGCTGAAGTGGTAGAGCCCGACCAGCGGCTCGGGGAGCTGGAGGAGCTGGAGGATGCAGCCCGCCAGATCTCGCGCATAGGTGGGGCTCCCGATCTGGTCCGCGACGACCGTGAGCTGGCTGCGCTCGCGCATCAGGCGAAGCATCGTCTTGACGAAGTTCGCCCCGTAGCTGGAGTAGAGCCAGGCCGTACGGAGGATCGTGTAGCGGCAGCCCGAGCGCTCGATGGCCACCTCGCCCGAGCGCTTCGTACGGCCATAGACGCCGAGGGGCGCCGTGGGCTGCTCCTCACTCAGAGGGCTGTGTGCCGTGCCGTCGAAGACATAGTCCGTCGAGACGTGGATGAGGTAGGCGCCCGCCTCGGCAGCCCACTGGGCGAGCTGAGCAGGGGCTAGATGATTGAGCTGCTCGGCGAGCTCACGCTCGCTCTCGGCCTTGTCCACGGCGGTATAGGCCGCTGCGTTGATGATGAGGCGCGGCTGATGAGCCGCTAGGTAGCTCGTCAGGGAGGCGGGGCTCGTGAGGTCAAGCTCGTCCAGCTCAGGGGCTAGATAAGGTACGGCGGCGGCATCCAGCAGGCGGCGCAGCTCGCTGCCGAGCTGACCGCTGGCGCCGAGGAGTAGAAGTGGCTGGGCGTAGCTCATCGGATGTACTCGGCTAGCTTGGTGGCCTCCGAGAGGCGGGGGTGAGCACTGTCCTTGGCCGAGAGGATCACCCGTTCGTGCGGGATGCGCCAGTCGATCCCTAGCGCGGGATCATCCCAGGCAATAGCGCCCTCGGCCTCGGGGGCGTAGTAGTTGTCGCACTTGTACTGGAAGATGACCTCCTCGCTCAGCACACTGAAGCCGTGGGCGAAGCCGCGGGGGATGAAGAGCTGGCGGTGATTATCCTCCGTCAGCTCTACGGCCACGTGCTGCCCGAAGGTGGGCGAGCCCCGCCGCACGTCTACCGCCACGTCCAGCACACGGCCACGGATGACGCGCACCAGCTTGGCCTGCGCCGCCTCGCCGCACTGGAAGTGAAGGCCGCGCACGACGCCGTAGCTGGAGCGGCTCTCATTGTCCTGGACGAAGTGTACGGGTGCTACGAGCTCGGCGAAGAGGCGCTCATTGAAGGACTCGAAGAAGTAGCCGCGGGCATCCTCGAAGAGGCGCGGCTCGAGGATCTTGACCTCGGGGATAGCAGTATTTAGGATCTTCATACGCTAGCGCTCGAGGAGTCTAAGGAGGTACTGACCATACTGATTGCGCTTCATCGGCTCGGCCACACGGCGCAGCTCCTCAGCACTGAGCCAGCCCTGGTGGTAGGCGATCTCCTCGAGGCAAGCGACCTTGAGCCCCTGACGCTTCTCTATGACCTCGACGAAGGTAGAGGCCTCCGAGAGGGAGTCATGCGTACCCGTATCGAGCCAAGCGAAGCCACGGCCCAGCGTCTCTATGCTGAGCTCGCCCGACTCGAGGAAGGCCTGGTTCACACTCGTTATCTCCAGCTCGCCGCGTGCCGAGGGCTTGACCTCAGCCGCCACATCGACGACCTTATTGGGATAGAAGTACAGGCCTACCACGGCGTAGTTGCTCTTGGGCTGGGCGGGCTTCTCCTCGATGGAGATGCAGCGCCCCTCGGCGTCGAACTCCGCCACCCCATAGCGCTCGGGGTCGCTGACCCAGTAGCCGAAGATCGTCGCCCTACCCTCGCGCTCGGCACGCGCCACCGACTGCTGCAGCAGCTGCGTGAAGCTCATACCGTAGAAGATATTATCCCCCAGCACGAGGCAGGCGCTGTCGTCGCCGATGAAGTCCCGACCGATGATGAAGGCCTGAGCTAGGCCGTCGGGAGAGGGCTGCTCGGCGTAGCTGAAGCTGAGCCCATAGCTCGACCCGTCACCGAGGAGGCGGCGGAAGCCGGGCAGATCCTCGGGGGTGGAGATGATGAGTATCTCGCGTATGCCTGCGAGCATCAGTACCGAGATCGGGTAGTAGATCATCGGCTTGTCGTAGATGGGCAGGAGCTGCTTGCTCACGCCCTTGGTGATGGGATAGAGGCGCGTGCCCGCACCGCCTGCTAGGACTATTCCTTTCATCTATCTAGGTGAGTCGTTTGCCGTTCTGATTCTTAATGATGGATAAAGATACGGCTTTTGCCCGTATCCCCGCGAGCCCCAGCGAGCTGCACGCCGCAGTAGGCAGGAGGACGGACTCCTCCCGAGCGGCTGAGCAGCCGCCTCATCCCAGCCCGAGGGCAGCCACTCGAGGCAGCGCGCTTCGTCCACCCCAAGTCTCGGCGGGCTGACTGATACCCATCGGCGGGCTGAGGGATAGCCCTCACGGCGCTGACTGACGGCCCTCGACGGGCTGACTGATATCCCTCAGCGGAGCTCACCCCGAGCACGGAGCATCCTCGCCCACGAAGGGGAAGCACTCCGCGAGGCGCTGTAGGGCGAGCCCAGCGCTGAGTGTCTGGACTTTGCGCCCCTTATTCGTATCTTTGTACTTCCTAGCCAGCGGAGGCAGCAGCTCGGGGCGATCCCGAGGCCGTAGCCCCGAGGCTAAGCCACCCACCGACAAAGTATAAGATAAGCAGAGAGCAATATGTCCATCGTACACGCACTGCAGAGCGCAGTGAGCCAAGCCGTAGAGCAGCTCTACGGACAGAGCGTGCCCCAGGAGCAGCTACAGCTGCAGAAGACACGCAGCGAATTCGAGGGTCAGTGGACCCTGGTGACCTTCCCCCTCCTGAAGGTCTCCCGCAAGAGCCCCGAGGCTACGGCCCAGGAGCTAGGCGAGGCACTGCTGGAGCGTCACCCTGAGCTCGTCACCAGCGTGCAGGTCGTCAAGGGCTTCCTCAACCTCACCATCGCCACCGCGGCCTGGGTCGAGGACTTCAACGCCATACGCCACGATGCGGACTACGGACATATCCGCGCCACGGAGCAGTCCCCCTTGGTCATGGTCGAGTACTCCTCGCCCAATACCAACAAGCCCCTGCACCTCGGGCACGTGCGCAACAACCTCCTCGGCTACAGCCTCGCCTTGATCCTAGAGGCCGCAGGGCAGCGCGTGGTCAAGACCAATATCGTCAACGACCGCGGTATCCATATCTGTAAGTCCATGCTCGCCTGGGTACGCTGGGGCGAGGGCGCCACGCCCGAGAGCACGGGCAAGAAGGGCGACCACCTGATCGGGGACTTCTACGTCCTCTTCGACAAGCACTACAAGGCCGAGCTCGAGGCCCTCATGGCCGCAGGCAAGAGCAAGGAGGAGGCCGAGGCCGCCTCTGAGCTGATGGCCGAGGCGCGCGCCATGCTGCGCCGCTGGGAGGAGGGCGACGAGGAGACCGTAGCCATCTGGCGCATGATGAATAGCTGGGTCTACGCGGGCTTCGACGAGACCTACGAGCGCATGGGCGTCAGCTTCGACAAGATCTACTACGAGTCCGAGACCTACCTCGAGGGGAAGGCCGAGGTACTGCGTGGACTGAAGGAGGGGAAGTTCGTCCAGGATCCCGACGGCTCGGTATGGGCCGACTTCACCGACGAAGGACTGGACCGCAAGATCCTACTGCGCTCCGACGGCACCTCCGTCTACATGACTCAGGACATCGGGACGGCGAAGAAGCGCTTCGACGAGTACCCCATCGACAAGATGGTCTACGTCGTGGGTAACGAGCAGGATTACCACTTCAAGGTGCTCTCCCTACTGCTCGACCGCCTCGGCTATGACTTTGGCAAGGGGCTCGTACACTTCAGCTACGGCATGGTCGAGCTGCCCAACGGCAAGATGAAGAGCCGTGAGGGCACGGTCGTCGACGCCGATGACCTCATGGACGAGATGATCGCCACGGCGCGCAGCATCGCCGAGGAGCAGGGCAAGGCCAAGGATATGAGCCCCGAGGAGACGGACGAGGTAGCTCGCCGCGTAGGCCTCGGAGCGCTGAAGTACTTCCTCCTCAAGGTCGATCCCCGCAAGAACATCGTCTTCCGCCCCGAGGAGATCATCGACTTTAACGGCAATACGGGCCCCTTCATCCAGTACACCTACGCCCGTATCCGCAGCGTGCTACGCCGTGCCGCCGAGCAGGGCATCAGCCTGCCCGAGCGCTTCGATCCCAAGACCCTCACCCTCGAGACGAAGGAGCAGGAGCTGGTAGCCAAGCTCGCCGAGTACGCCGATGTCGTGGCCGATGCAGCCCGCGACTTCAGCCCCGCACTTATCGCTAACTACGTCTACGAGCTGGTCAAGGAGTACAACCAGTTCTACCACGAGCACTCCATCCTCAAGGAGGAGGACGAGACGAAGCGTGCCTTCCGCCTCGCCCTCTCCGAGGTCATCGCCCGTACCATCGCCGCGGGCTCGGCCCTGCTGGGCATCGAGATGCCCGAGCGCATGTAACCCAAGCCCCCAGCCATGGGCGCCACCAGCATCATCTAAGAGCGGAGGGACGCCTCGAGGCAAGCCGCCTCGGGGCGTCCCTCCGGCATTCATAAAGCAGCTATGACGACTAGACAGATCCTCTATGCCCTCCTCCTGGGCTCGGGGCTCCTCGTGGCCTGCAGCCCGAGCAGCAGCACCAGCGGGGAGCAGCGTGATCCCATCGACTACGTGAACCCCTACCTGGGGAGCATCAGCCACCTGCTCGTGCCCACCTTCCCCACGGTGCACCTACCGAACAGTATGATGCGCGTCCACCCCCAGCGCACGGACTACGCCGCCGAGCAGCTGGAGGGCCTCCCGCTCATCCTCACCTCGCACCGCGGGATCTCCGCCTTTGCCCTCAGCCCCCGCACCTCGCTGGAGGACTCCGTCCCCGCCGTCACGCGCTACAGCTACGACCAGGAGGAGGTCAAGCCCTACCTCTACAGCGTACGCCTGCTGGAGCCTGAGGTCAGCGTAGGCTATGCCCCCGCAGCACGCAGCGCCCTCTATACCTTTGACTTCGAGGGACAGGGCTCGGGGCGCTATCTCGTCTTCTCCACGCCCGACGGTCAGCTACGTGCCTCGGGGCGCAGCATCTCGGGCTGGCAGCAGCTCTCCGACTCTACGCGGGTCTATCTCTGGGCAGAGCTGAGCGAGGCGCCCAAGGCGCTTGGCCTGCGGGAGGTACGTACAGGGCGCGTGCAGATGCAGCCCGACAGCGTCTCGGGCTCAAGTATCGTCGTGGCACTCAGCGGCGACAAGGGCGCCCTGCGCTACGGCGTCTCCTACATCAGCGTAGAGCAGGCGCAGCGCAATGTCCAGCGGGAGATCCAGTCCTACGAGCTCAAGCTCGTGGCCAAGGCTGGGCGCAACGAATGGGCCAAGGCACTGGACAAGATCCAGGTCGAGGGCGGGACGGCCGCCGAGCGGAGCACCTTCTACACCTCCCTCTACCGCACCTACGAGCGTATGGTCTGCATCTCGGAGGAGGGACGCTACTGGTCGGCCTTCGACAACAAGGTACACGAGGACGGCGGCGTACCCTTCTACACCGATGACTGGCTGTGGGATACCTACCGTGCCGTGCACCCGCTGCGCCTGCTGCTCGACCCTGAGCGCGAGCAGCAGATGCTCACCTCGCTGCTGCGGATGGCGCACCAGTCCCCCGAGGGCTGGCTGCCTACCTTCCCCGAGGTACAGGGCGACACGCACCGCATGAACGGCTCGCACACCATCGCCACCTTCGCCGATGCCTATGCCAAGGGTGTCACGGGCTTCAACCTCGCAGCGGCCTACACCGCTGCCCAGCGCACGCTGGAGGAGAAGTCCTACCTCCCCTGGACCCGCATCCCCAAGGGGCCCCTCTCTAAGGCACTCGACGAGCGCGGCTACATGCCCGCCCTACGTCCAGGCGAGCGCGAGAGTGACCCACGCGTCACCCTCTGGGAGAAGCGCCAGAGCGTAGCCGTAAGCCTAGCTGCGGCCTACGACTACTGGACGCTGGCGCAGCTGGCTAAGTGCGCGGGGCACGACGAGGATGCCGCACGCTACCTACGCCGCAGCTACGACTACCGCAAGCTCTTCAACTACGAGACGGGCTTCTTCCATCCACGCGACAGCCGCGGGCAGTTCATCCAGCCCTTCGACTACGAGCTCTCGGGTGGCCTCGGGGCGCGCGACTACTACGACGAGAACAACGCCTACACCTACCGCTGGGGCGTACCGCACAATCCCGCCGACCTCATCTACCTGATGGGCGGCCGCGAGCGCTTCATCGCCAACCTTGACCAGACGCTGCGCACCCCGCTCAGCAAGTCCAAGTGGGAGTTCTACAGCCAGCTCCCCGACCAGACGGGCAACGTAGGGCAGTTCGCCATGAGCAACGAGCCCAGCATGCACATCCCCTACCTCTATACCTACGCTGGGGCTCCCTGGCGTACGCAGCGCCTGGTGCGCAAGCTCATTGACACCTGGTTCCGCAATGACCTGATGGGCGTCCCTGGGGATGAGGATGGTGGCGGACTCAGCGCCTTCGTCGTCTTCTCCATGATGGGGATCTACCCCGTGACGCCTGGGCTGCCCGTCTACGTGATCGGTACGCCCTTCTTCGAGAAGGTGACGCTGCAGCTCTCCTCGGGACGTAGCTTCGTCATCGAGGCTAAGGGCGCCTCCTCGGTCAATAAGTACATCCAGCGCGCCGAGCTCAACGGCAAGGCGCTCGACCGTGCTTGGCTGCGTCACAGCGAGCTCGCCTCGGGCGGCCGCCTCGTCTTCGTCATGGGCGACAAGCCCAATAAGGAATGGGGAGCCAAGCTCCCCCCACCCTCGGCCGATAAGATCGACCTCAAGGACGAGCGCTAGGCACCGTCCCTCCTCTCACTCAGGTATCACGCCCCGCAGCTTCTCGTGAGCTGCGGGGCGCTGTGTTAAGGGGGGTAGAACGAAACGTACACAATAATACCTCTGCTCAACACCCCTTAAATCGCTGATTGTCGCGTAGTTCGTGAAGGACACAGGCAAATGCGCCTGCAAAACGAAGCGTTACATTTGGGTTACATTGGTGTTACATTGAGAGGCTTCGGATGGCATTAGAAGGCGGTACGTGTTACATTCGAACACTGAAGGGCTGAGATAGCCCCATAGAACGCCCATAGCGGGCGCAAACGCTTGAAATAGGCGGTTATAGAGGATGAGTCCTGCTATAACCGCCTATGCTGTTTCTGCCCTCGCTCACATCTTTGATATTGAGAGGCAGTTATATGAAAATACATCATTCGAAGTGCATAGGGAATTCACTTGCTTGCCCCAAAAGGGAATTCTAAAAGAGGCATCAAGGGAATTCACTTGGAAATTCAAACAGGGTGTAATTTCCTCATGTGTGAGAGTAGTAAACAGCATTAATTTACCATTAAACACCGCAATCACACTTGAGTATAGGGGGGTATTACATTGCTTATTGAATCTTATCCCATTGAGAGACAGCAGGTAAAGTCTCTTACTTCTTAGAATGGAGCAAGGCTAACACTTGATCCATCTGGTCGTCTCGTTTCGATAGGAGCTCCTTTAGGTGTCCCACTTGCTCTTCAAGAATGCGGATTTGCTCTGATTGGCTTCGCAGAAGAGCCTCCTGATCTCCGAGGTGTCTGTCTCCTAATGAGGGTATGGTGTTGGCATCTCCATATATATTGTTATCCCCTTTAATATTGCCGATCTCAATGAGAGGGCGATGCGCTGTAAGCATCTCGCCTTTCCCTAAGATTAGCCAGTATGGCGATATATCACCGTAAGTAGACATTATTTCGGCTATTGCCTCTCCGCCAAACTCGCTGTACTTTGACTTAAAATTAGACTCTGATACACCAGTAGCCTCGAGAAAATCACGAATTTTTACCCCCTTCACTTTCAAATACATACGTACCCTCTCCTTGATTGGAGCCGAAATTTTGCACCCCTTTTCTTGCATTAGTCGAAATTTAGTCTTTACTTTGCAGTGTTGTTAAGACTTAACAACGTGTAAAGATAGACAGAAACTGATTAGAGACAATAATCACAATGGCAACAACTATGCAACGACACATTGAAGTAGGTGCCGATGTCCGCAAGCGCATCATGCAGGAGCTGGGCATCACAGAGGGCGGGCTATCCCTCGCTCTCAACTACAAGCGAGATGGAGAGGATGCGAGGAAGGCTCGTGCCCTGGCTCTCGAGCTAGGCGGTGAGGTCTACTGCACCATACCAGAGTGCGAGACGATACATGACGCTGACGGGCAGATGATCCAGGTCTTCAGAAATGGTGCACGGATCATCATTGACAAGGGTAACAGCGAAGGGCGCATTGAGCATAATGGGAGAGTAGTCAGCCTCTGCTACCACGTAACCATTAATATGCTTGATGGGCTCCAGACACTAGCCTCCAATCTCTAAGGCTATGCTCCAGCACTACGGGAAATCCACGGTGATAGATCTTGCTGACCTCACGGAGGATCGGCGCACAGCCGATGACAAGTCCGAGTGTTTGGCTCCAGTGATTACCACATACAACTATCGGAATCTTGTCAACCGAGGGAAGATTAAAGTCTTGCGCCGTGGTGGAGGCGCTGGGAGTAACGTGCTCATCGACTACGATAGCTTGCCCCGAGAGCTCCGAGACAAGGTGGATAAGCGCATTGGGAGCGATGCCGTCCATGTGGCGGTACTCCGCAAATGGTTCAGCGACCACTACCATAGAGACCGCCTCGCTCAGGAGTACTACCCTAAGCGCCTGCGCGAGCTTAACCTCACCCTCTCTCTTGAGCGCATAGCCCAGCTGACAGAGGAGTACATCGTGAATGCGTCGGTACTACAGAGCGTACGGAGCTTGCAAGCGGACATACGCCTCTTGAAGCGAGTGATGGGAGGTAGCAAAAGGGTACGCTGGGAACAACTGACAAGTGCTATCAGCTACTATAGACAAGAAGTGGGGCATACGCTCCCTCAGAGTGCCCCCCGCTTTAGGAAGGTACTGCGGGAGTTTGAGCAGGAGGGCTACGAAAGTCTCATAAGCAAGAAGTTCGGTAACCAACAGAGTCGCAAAGTCGATCACAATACGCTCCGCCTCCTCCTCGCCATCGATAACGATGATACTCGCCCTTACAACAGCACGGTGGCAGACCGATACAATGACTTCGTGGAAGGTTTAGTAGCCATCTACAATCCCGAGACGGGTGAGCTGTACGACAATCGTCAGTACAAGCCCCTCTCCCCTTCTACGGTTGCCTTCTACCTCAATACCCCTGAGGCAAAGGCACTGCGAGGTAAGGTACACGATGACTACCAGACCTGGCGAGGCAAGCACCAGCCCTATGTGATGCGTAATCGCCCAACGATGTCCCTCTCGAAGATCTCCCTCGACGACCGAGATCTCAAAATCAAGGTCAACTGGAGAGAGAAGGGCATCAGCGAGACCGTCAGCCTGAAGATCTACGTGGCTTACGACTTGGCAAGCCAAGCAATCATCGGGTATGCCTTCTCGGGGAAGAAGCGCCACGACATCTTCATCGGCTGTCTGCGCTCAACCTTCCGCACGCTCCTCTCGCTAGGGCTACCTTGCCCACATGAGGCGGAGGTGGAACAGCACCTGGTGTCGGACTTCCGCACCTCACTGATGGCGGATGGGGCACTCTTCCCTAAGGCCCTCTTCTTGGCACCTGGGAACTCACAGGCAAAGGGCGCTGAGCACTTCAACAGACTCTTTAAGTACACAATAGAGAAGGAGTACATCCCCAACACTGGTCGCCACTACGCTAAGCTTGAGGCAAACCAGACCAGCGAAGAGAAGAGCTTCGATGAGCATAACGACCGCTTCAAGGTCAAGGCTTGGGCGTATGAGGATGCCGTCGCCTACTATGAGGAACTCATCTATAAGTACAACCACTCGCCTCATAGCAACGAAGCGTATTGGGGCGGACGCACCCGATGGGAAGTCCTCCAGGAGTCGGTCAATCCCGAACTAGCAAGTATCGACATGCACCGCCTAGCCGTCTTGCTCGGCGAACATCGCGCCACCTCGGTACGTCGAGGGGCTATCAAGGCGAACTACCGCTCCTTCTCCCTTTCGCCCCAAGCTATCGGGAAGCTGAAGGACCGCAACGGCAAGGTAGATGCCTACTGGTGGGAACAGGAAGAAGGTAAGATGGACGAGGTCTACGTCTACGAAGGTGGGCGGTACATCGAGACAGCGGTCGAGGTCGAACGCTTCAATGAAGCGACGATCGAACAGACAGCGGAGGATCGCAAGAAGCTACACGGACAGCTACAGCGTGTAAAGTCCTTCGACACCTACATCACGGAGCGTCTCCCTGATAAGGCTCGCCTGCTGAAGGAAGAGACACACCGAATGCTTACCGACCTCAAGCCTCAGGAGGTGGTCACGCTACGCCGTGGCGAGGATGGTGAACTCCACGACGAAAACGAAACAGAGGACTGGCTGGTGACCTCCCCCGAGGTCGACGACATCCGAGCGAGGGCGCTAGCAGACCTGTAAGAATAGTAATCGAACACTCATCAAATAGAATTAGAATGGAGCTAACGAAAGAACTCAAGGGGCGCACGCTCGAGGCAATCATCGCCGACCGTGCTAACTACCCCAGCGATAGCAAGCACGCCACCGCCCTGGGGATCTCCCCCAGCGTCTACAATGCCCTGAAGAAGGGGAAGGTCGAGAAACAGCTGAGTGAGACTGCTTGGCTTAGCATTGCCCGACGACTCAACGTGCCCCTGCGTGGAGAAATCGAATGGAAGGTAGCACCAACCGCTACCTATGACTATGTAACGGGACAACTGGAAGCATGTCAGGAGCGAAGTCTCTCTGCCCTGCTCTGCGACCTACCGAACATCGGCAAGACCTTCTCAGCTCGGCAATACGCTCGGACGCATAAGAATGTAGTCTACGTGGACTGCTCGCAGGTCAAGACGAAGGTTCGTCTGGTACGACAGATCGCCCTAGGCTTTGGCTTGGAAGCCAAGGGAAGATATGAAGAGATCTACGCTAACCTCGTCTACTACGTCAAGAGCCTCCACCAGCCCCTGATCATCCTTGATGAGGCTGGAGACCTTCAGTATGAAGCCTTCCTTGAACTCAAAGCCTTGTGGAATGCGCTCGAGAATGCCTGCGGATGGTATATGATGGGTGCAGATGGCTTACGAGCGAAGATTGAGCGAAGCATCGACTGTCGAAAGGTGGGATATGCCGAGCTCTTCTCCCGCTTCGGCGATGCCTACCGCCAGGTGACACCGCTCGACGGGGAGGAGCGAAAGAACTTCCTGATGCGCCAGGTGGTCGAGGTGGCAAAGCTCAATGTACCCCAAGGGGTGGACGCTGTTAGTCTTGCTCGAAAGTCGGGGAGCCTTCGTAGAGCTTACACCGAGATCGAGAAGCTCAAACTACAAGCGGGGGCATAACGATGGAAAGAGCCTATTCAGCCTCCGAGATACTCCGTAAGAAGATCCCCAGCATCCCCTTCGAGGGAGTGTGGCGGGATGCCTTCGGGGAGCCAGGACGCACAGGTGTCTGGATCATTTGGGGAGAGAGCGCCAACGGGAAGAGCTCCTTTGCGATGCAACTAGCTAGAGAGTTAACTAAGCACGGCAAGGTCGCCTACAACTCTCTTGAAGAGTCCCTCTCCCTCTCCTTCCAAAACAATATGCGCCGCTGCCGAATGGAGGAAGCTCGGGGGCGCTTCTTGGTCCTCGACAGAGAGCCGATAGAAGCCCTCATCGAGCGTCTCAAGCGCCAACGATCCCCCGACTTCGTGATTATCGACTCCTTACAGTACACAGGTATGAACTACAAGGAGTATAGAAAGCTCAAGGAGCAGTTCCCCAACAAGCTCTTCGTCTTCGTGTCGCACGCCGATGGGGAGAAGCCAAAAGGGTCGACTGCCGTCAGCGTCCAATATGACGCTGACATGAAAATCCTAGTACAAGGCTATCGAGCAATATGCAAGGGACGCTTCGTGCCCGAAGCGGGTAAGCACTATAGCATCTGGGCAGAAGCCGAGGCGAAGTACTGGGGATTAGAAGAAAATGACAACTAATAACACTAAATACGTAGGACAATGGTAAGTAATCTATTTGTGGGCGTCCTTGGCGCCGTGCTCGGAGTGGGCGTGTGGAACTGGCTCGCAGGCGACTTGGTCGCCAAGGAGCGCGAGGCGCATCGGGATGTCGTGAAGACCCAGGCGCAGCTCATCGCGGAGCAGAATATCGAGCTGGAGAAGCTCGAGGAAGAGAAGCTTGAAAGTCAAGGGATCCTGCTGCTGTGTAAGGGGGTCTTGGAGGCCGTGAGAGACGAGCTGCACGCCCAGCGAGCTGCTCGAGAGAAGGCGGAGCAGAAGGTTACGCGTCTGTGGATGCTGCTCAAGCAGGAACGTAAAGCCCACTACGAAAAGAGCCAGAAGCTCGTGGAGCTCAAGCTGCGGAATGAAAAGATATACAAGGCGTTCCTGGAGCAAGTTGAACCCCAAGACAAGTAAAGCAATGAACGCATTACAGATCACCCTCGGCATTGTACTCGCGCTCGTCGCTGTCCTCCTCGACTACCTTAATGGTAGTTGGGGCTGCCTACTGGTCTTCTTAGCTTTTTGGTCCGTCTATACGACGCTGCTCAGCTACGACCTGAAGAAGATGTACGACGAAGAGCTGCGCCGCAGCCGATACAACCGTAGCCGCCGATAGCCATGGATAAGAACTACGCTGCCTTCTATGCGCTCCTGCGGCAGCTGGAGGGCATAACGAAGGAGGAGCTCGTAATACAGTGGACGAACGGCCGCACGGACAGCCTGCGCGCCATGGAGGTCAATGAGTACAATGCGATGCTGCGCGCGATGAAGAGTGAGACGACGGACGAGGCAGCCCGCAAAAAGGCGCGCTCGGCAGCACTCAAGCAGCTACAGCGCTACGGCGTCGACACATCCGACTGGGACGCCGTCGATCGCTTCTGTTCCTCACCAAAAATCGCGGGGAAGAAGTTCAGCCACCTCACGATAGGCGAGCTCCAGGCGCTTCGGCGCAAGCTTCTAAGCATGCAGAACAAGGCCTCACGCAAGCAGGAGCGTCAGCAGCTCTGCAAACTGGGCGAAGCACTCACCAAGGGGCAAGCCCCCTCCTAACTATACAGACTATGGAAGAATGTTTGAGAAAGACCTACACGGCGGAAATCGCCAAGCTGGAGCGAGAACGTCAGGAGCTCCTCGATCGCAAGCTGCGCGGCGTCGCCACCCCAAGCGAAGAAGTCCGCTATCGATCACTCGGATGGAAAATCGAAAGCGTACGCGACCGACTAGACGACAAAAAGCGCAGCGCCTATGCTGCGCCAGCTATCCACATAAACTACTAGAACAAAAAATGGAACAAGTAAGGACCGTCCAAATGACGGACGAAGAGTGGGCTGAGTATCAAGCCCTGAAACAGCAGCAGGAGGAGAGTAAGAAGGCGCTCCAGCGGCAGGCGGAGCGCGAAGCCTACCGCACGCTCAGCGAGGAGGCGGTGGCGGAGGTCTTCCCCCTCATCAAGTCTCTCAACGAGCAGATGCAGGGCGCCAAGAAGACGGTGATGGAGCGCTTCCTCGGCCTCCTGAAGATGCGCAACGAGGCCTTCGACACGGAAGCGAAGCAGGGGCAGTACTCCTTTGTCAACAAGGAGTGCACCCAGCGGATCATCATCGGGCGCTATAAGAAGTTCACCCACGACACGACCGCGGAGGCGGGCATCGGGCTGGTGAAGGAGTACCTCGAAACGCTCGGGACGGATGAGGAGAGCCAAAAGCTGGTGCGCATCATCCTTGACCTGCTGAGCGAGAACTCCCAGGGCGAGATCGAGCCCGACAAGATCCTGCAGCTGGACCGCTACGCCGAAGAATTCGGATCGGACACCTTCGCCGAGGGCGTCCGTATCATTAAGGAATCGCTCCGCTTCGACTGGACGAAGTACTACTTTCGCGCGGAAGAGAAGGACGAGGCGGGTGCCTGGAGGAACGTCCCCCTGGCAATGATTAACATCTAATGACCACAGCGATGATCAACAAGAAAGAACTATCCGACTACATCGACTGGCTGCCTATGCCTTGGGCAGAGGAGGAGAGCCCCGAGGCGGGTGCGTCACCCATCCACCGCAGCTACCTTGCCGAGCTGCCCCTGATGACGCTCGTGGTGCACAACTACAACAGCGACGACGGAAGCGAATGGATACTCTTCAGCGACGGCGATAGTCTCGGCTTCTATCGGTCCTCACTGGAGGCGATGGCCAGCGGCGATGCCATCTATAAGTCCCGCCTTAAGCGCAGCCTCGGCGTCGAGGAGGAAGGAGCTGCCCGATGATACACTGGTATCTCTGCAAGGCCTCGAGCTCCTTTGGCCTCGACGCAGACGGCTCCTCGACGCTGCAGGCGCTCGTGCGCGCCCACTCTCATGCGGAGGCGGAGCGCCTACTCCAGGAGGATCTCGCCGAGCACTACCCCGAGGGGTCACAATACATCGACGTGGTGAGCGTGGTCCGCCGCAAGGTCGAGGAGGTCTCCCGTCAGCAGCTCGCCGAGGACACCGCGACCGCCTACTACTGGGTGAAGCTCGACTACCGCGAGGAGGGCGAGCTGGGCAAGGAGACGACGAGGCGATTGCTCTACCTCGTGGAGGCCACAGACACCTACGACGTGCTCGAGTCAATGAAGGCGCTCTACCCTGTGGGGGCTGGTCTTGAGGATGTCGTCAGCGTGCAGCGCTCGCCCATCGACACGATCATAGAGCGCGAGATCGCTCCCGCCGAGGTCAAGGTCTACAAGGACTAAGCACCAGGTAACCTAAAGCAGCAAGGGGCTGCGCACCGTGTTGGTGCGCAGCCCCTTGCCGCTTGTTGCGTGGGGTGTTTCGGTTGTATCTTTGTAGCGACAATTAGCCCCTCCCCTCTCTCATGCCCAAAGGACGAAGCAAAGAACTCATAGAGCTACGCAATAGAAAGCTGTATAAGCGCTATAAAGAGCTGTTCAGCAAGCGCGGTCTACGCTACTCGGCGATCTTCCCGATCCTCGAGGAAGAGTTCTTTATCGCTGAGGGGACCATCATGCACATCCTGCGGCACTACGTCTACCAGGAGCAGAAGGAATCAGAGGAGCGCCCCCGCGAGTTCTCGGGCTTCAGGAAGCCCCTGGGGAAGAGGAAAGCCCCAAGCGTAGCCCCTGAGGCGCCGTCGCTTTTTGGGGACTCGTGAGCTCGACGACGCGGCAGCTGTAACGCTCCTCGTAGACCTTAATTCCATGCCGCCATGTGTAGAACTTGCTCTCCTCTCGGATGAGCCCTCCCGACCCTTCGGCCACTGAAAAGCCTTGCAGAAGCGCGTGCATCCGCCAGCGGAGTGCTGAGCGCTCTTGGATGAACTCCTCCGTGCCACTACCAGCATGCGTGTCGTCATAGCAGTCGATGATGAGCCGTGCCTTAATGCTGGCTGTCCCATACTGCCCATCCCCTGCGATGCCCTCCCAGCTGACCTCCTCGAGGTCGATGAGCACGGCGGGGAAGGTAATGGCGTAGCTGTCGCGCTTGGAGTCATCCAGCATCTCAAGCTGTCCGTAGTCCTCATCGACGAGCATGAGCTCGGGGATGCCTTCGGAGAGCCTTCGGATGATAGGTAAAAGGATATGTTCCATATCACGTAAATATCTTGTCGTTAATTCTGTGGACTACGTCGGCGATGGCCGCATCTATTTTCTCGCGCAGCTCCTTACTCTCCCCGATGAACTGGCGCTGAGGCATCTTGATGTCGATGGTTAGCGTCTTCTTGCGCGTCAGGGCTAGCCCCTTCCACTTCTCAGCATCCTTGCTCTCCTTTCCGCCCTCCTCGTAGTAGCGTCGCCAAGCCCACTTGCGCATCTGCTGGCTGATGGTGGGCTGCACCCTTAGCTCGCCGCCCTCGTTGTGTATCGCTGCGTAGGGGACAGGGTTCGTTATGAGCACATAGCCGCGTCCTGGGGTGGACTGGATGCTCCGCATTAGATGGTTGCGTGAGGAGGTCAGCGTAGGGTAGCGTGCAGAGGTGCCACTGCCCAGTTGGCGCTTTGCCTGCTGCCAGGGGTGTAACCCTCCATCGACGAAGCCCGACTTTCTGAAGTTGTCGGTGAAGTGGTTCTTGGCGTAGACGCCCACCCTGCGCGGCAGGCGATTATTCAGTTCGCGCTCGAGCTCCCTGGCGAGCTCTCGAAACTTGCCTTCAAGGTCATGATTTTGCATTATATGAATGTTTTGTATCTTTGTGTTGTCAGCACGCCAGCTATTCTAAGTGCGATTCTATCAAGCTCCGCTGGTCTCTGGGTGACGTTTATAGTGGGGTCGTAGAGCTATCTGCGACTCCATTCCTTTTATTGCAGTTGACGGAGGGCTTCTCTTATCCCTCCCTTGTCTCCGCTTTCGATCATGATAGCCCTGCCTCTATAAACCACGTAGCACTTCTGAATCCTCCCCTCCTTAAAGTCGGTAGCTCGCCGAGAGAGATATTTAGAGAGGTCGTTAATTCGCAATCTCCCTAGATTGGCATCCAGGTCGATTACCACAGCTTTGCAACCTTGCTTTATGGCTTTGTTGAATCCGCTGGTAATACCCTCCTCGCCCTTAATCCTCTTGTTGTCGGCAATAAGCCCATCTATATTTAGCTCGGGGTTCTTAACCTCATGCTCTCTAATGTGTGACCTGATTCGAACTCGAATATCGGGAAAGGATCGCAGTATAGCCCGTGCTACTCGCTTGTTATCCTCGAGGTCTGAGGGGTCGGCGGTGTCGCTAATTTTGAAGCGATCTCCGAACTCCTCACGCTCTACGATCCTATATATCCCTGCGTCACCCTTCATCGCCTCTTCAAGGGCCTCATTGATGTAGGGGCAGCTGTGGCAGTCCTTGATGCGCCCGACGAAAGCCTTCTGCAGGCGCCCCTTCAGCCCCTTAGGTTTGTAGAATGGACACTTGCTGCAGCTGGAGGGGTAATAGGGATGCTTGTCGGTGATGAGCCCCTTGTGTGCGGGGTTGCCTTCAAGGCCTGGCTGTGCCGCATGCTTGGGGTCCTCGGCGATCTTCTGCTCCTCCTCTGTGAGTGGCTTCATCGGCTCATCGGTAGCTTCGATTGAGCATTTGCAGTTCCATCGGTCGCCTGGGCGGTGCTCGCTCCAAAAAGGATCATCGATGGGCAGCACGACGGGCTTAGACCAAAATACGCGGTGGGCGGCTTCGGGTGCTGGGGACGTCGTGGGCATCCATCGCAGGTGAGGGAAGAGGTCCTTGTTGCGTTCGAATTCGAGCCAGTCGGCGGCCTGATGTGCTCGGAGGATGGCGGTGTCGTACTCAGTCTGCAGCCAGGAGCCCACCTGGTGGCGTGCTATGGGTGCGACGGCTTTACGCCACTCGGAAAAAGAGCGCAGCTTGCCGTCTTCGCCTATGAGACGCTCCGCCATTTTAGTGGACATCGAATGCACTTTGAAGGCGCTAAAGACCTCGTTCGAATGCCTTATGGCGCGCAAGAAGTCTTGTTCATGCGTTGGAGGTGTCGTGGAGCTGGTCAGCCCCTCGACGGCAGCCTCATTGATAAGGCGCAGCACCTCCCTCCAGGCGCTAGGCTCGATAGCGGAAGAGCTGTCAAAGCCATCGTAAATCTTGTACAGGTAGCTCTCTAGTACATCGGGGGAGAAGACGACCTTGCTCGTGCTGCCCTTGATGCCTTGACAAGCGCTGCAGGGGCAGCCATAGTAGAGCTCCTCAATTAGAAGTCGCTGCCCTCGGCTGTGTCCCCGAGGGCTAGGCCGAAAAAACGGCTGAGGCGCGCCTTGAGCTTGCGCTTCTCCTTGCGCTCCTCCTCGTCCTTGTCCTCCTGATTGTCATCGAATCGCTCGGAGAGGGCGGCGCGCTGCTCGGCCAGCTGAGCCCGCTGCTCCTCATAGTTGTCGGGCTTCTTGATGTTCATCGTCTCGTACATCTCGTCGTCGTCGAGGGGAAGTCCGAGCTGCTTGGCCTTGAGGTAGAGCTCAGCGCGCTGCAGGGGGTCGTGCTTCTCCTTGACGGCGTACACGAAGTCGCCGTCCGAGACGTGAAAGCCAAGCGCCTCGAGGATGGGCTTGAGGTGGTAGTTGAGGACGTCGAGGATGGTGGCGCAGTCGTCCTCGTTGAGCTCTTCCTCGACCTCCTTATGGATGGTGCCCAGCGCCTGTGTCCCTGTCGCCGAGGCATCGGTGGTCAGGGTATTGCCGAGTACACGGATAGAGATAGCGCGATCCCAGTAGTCCGTGAAGTCCTTGTATAGCTGTGATGAACCTGCCTTATTGCCCGCCTCGACGATCTCAAGGCTGCTTTCCTCGGGGGTAATATAGACGGCTCCTACGCCCTGCTCATAGGCGTCACGGAGCAGGCGGTCTCTCGTCTTCTCGTCGCCCGCATTATAGGTGTACTTGCGTATCGGGATGCCGAAGATTTCGCAGAATTTCGCCCAGTCGCCGATGTTGTTGCGCTTGTATAGGATCGCGGGCATAAGCTCGGCAAGTACCCCTAGCGAACGCTCCTCCCCGACGAAGAGCATGTTGTCGTAGGCATCGATGTCCACGCCATCGTTGTCGTACTGCCTGCGAAGCAGCTTGCGGGAAATGGGGTTGTAGTGCTTTCGGGGGATGAGGTCATAGCGAAGCAGCCCTTCCTCGTCTCGGTAGAACTGGAAGAGCGAGTAGCCCCAAAATTCCGCCATGATGATATCCTTGCGCAGGCTCTTCATCCAGGGAGAGGCGAGCTGGCGGTTGAGCTCCTCATCGGGTACGCCGTTGCGTTGGAATTCGATTGACAGGCGTGTAACCCCTCTCAGTCGCTTGGCCATGACCCCTCCGAGGTGGAGGTCAAGGAAGGCTGACTCATACATATCGTAGAGCTGGCTTCGGCGGCTGAAGTCGATGCTGCTTGCGGCGATGACGCTGGATATGTATCTGTCTATGTCGAAATAGAAGAGCTGCGGCGCAGAGAGGACGATATCTGTCCCTGGGTTGTAGGAGCCGCCCGAGGTGATACGCTTTTGGGTCTTCTTAGTTCGTCTTGCCATCGTGGTCGAGGGTATAGGGGGTGAAGTCGACGGACTGCTTCGCCTGCCAGCAGGCAGCGAGGGTCGTCTCGATGAATTTGAATACCGATAGAATGAAGTGCTCCAGCTGGCGCATGGAGGTGATCGTATAGTAGTAGGCGTCCTCGTCGCTGACACCCAGCTTGAAGACGGCGGGGAGGTTGCGCCCCTCGAGGCGACAGGCCATGTCGTAGATCGCCTTCCAGTTGAACTGATTCTGCTGGGAGAGGTAGAGGCGGCAGCGGCGCGGTTCGTCCTCGAGGGTGGTGTACGCTCCACCCTCGAGGATCGCTGCGTCGCAGCGCGCGTTGATGCGCTCGTAGATGAGCGCTGCCATCTCTTCGTGCGTCGGTTTGTGGTCGAAGAACTGCCACTCGTAGATGTACTGCTGCTCTCCGTCTTGGCGCTCTCGACCGAAGATCGCTCTGAACTCCTCCTCGCTGGGCGTCCGAAGGTCGTAGGCGAAGTAGTAGATGTCCCTCAGGGGGTCTACGCGGTAGAGGAGCTTGCCCTCTCTGTATGGGTTTCCGTATGTTGCCATGTCTTTACCACTTAGTGAAGTCCGCCTTCTCGTCAAGGAGGAACTGATAATTCTTGAGTGCGCGGAGCTCCGCGAGCGTACGGGCCTTGATGACCTTGCCGCGATATACGGGGATCATTGCAGTGCGCTCTAGCCTCGATTGGGTGCTGAAGAGCTGCATCTGATCATCGTAGCTCCCTATATCGGGCTCTGTGGAGAGTATCGCATCCTTGTCACCCGAATTGTAAAAGTTGGCGTAGCAGCCAGTAGCTAACCCCTGCACTCGGTCTACGTAGTTGCGACGGGAGAGGATGTCCATGTACCGCCCGCCAAGCATCTCTCTGATGTGGCTCTTCTCTTGCCCCTCAGAGCTGTACCATCTACTTGTGTGTATGATACGTCGAGCTTTCTTGAGAGCTGCGGATGAGGCATTGCGCCATTCTTCGGTGAAGCCGAACTTAATCCCATACGGGTGGTTCGTGAGCTGGGTGTTCTGTCGTCGTAGCTGGTGGGTAAAGGAGATGCTGGGGTTCTTTGTGGCGGCGAGCACAGTAGTGTCGCGCTGCGGGGAGCTTAGCGTGCTGCATACGCCCGTAATCGCCCAGGTGTAGCCAAGGGCTGAGGGCATAGTGCAAGCCTTCCTGTTAACAGAGCCTAGACCATCGTCGGTGATGACTGCTGGGGTGAGATTGTCATCCTTTGTCCCCTGTAAAGTTTTGGCTCGTGTTCCGAGCATCCCCGCCTCTGGGAGCGTCCAATACCTATAAGATGGGCTATTGATGTAGTACTGGCATTTGCCGTAATATCCCTTGATGTCAAAGGTGCCGATCTCTGCGTAGAGGAGGTTACGGAGGTCCTTGAACTCCTCATAGCTAACGTTGTCGTAGTACCCATGTCGGAGGTAGAAGATCCACCGCTCCTCGTCTCGTCGGCCTAGGGGGATGTTCTCTCCGATCCGCATCGAGGGGAGGGTTTCCCCAGGCTGCCAGTGCAGCGGTGTGGCGGCTATCCAAGTCTCTCTGTGTTCTTGCCAGTGCGGCTCCCAGTCCTCGGGCTTGTCCGACGAGGTGAGCCACACGTCCAGCTCCTCATCGATGAGCTCTGTGAGCACCGAGGTATAGAGGTGCGTCGCGCCTGCAGGCACAGCGGCCACGTAGTCGCGGTACATGATGGGGTACTCCTTGTTCGAGAGACGAATGATACGGATGACCTTGCCCTCGGCATCTGTGAAGACGGAGGCGATGGACACCCCGCGCTCGTATCTGTAGCGATTTTGGTAAGGCGCGGGCTGCTTATCTTCTGGGGAGTACACCCCGATACTCTCGTTGTCGCTGTCGGTATAGCCGTTATTGCAGATCGGGAAGCGTACGCGTTTATAGCCCGATACGGGGATCTTGATATAGGCATAGAGGTTGCACCCCTCCTCATTGGTAAAGGCCGCCAGGTGCTTATAGATAAGCGACTCGACGGCTACCGAGCCGTCCGCCTTGGTGCCCTTGGGTACGCGGATGTAGTGCTGGAGCACGGGCTTCAGCACACTGATGACCTCGGTCGAGGTGTACAGCTTGCCCTCGGGCATTCGTGGGCGCTCCAGGAGCGAGGAGTAGACGTGGTAGTCAGTGCCTGTCTCGCCGTCATGCACGCCCTTGTACCAATAATGCGGCTCATTGACCCACAGTCCGCCCTCCTCGGCGCTGGAGAGGTCCGAGGGGGTGCAGCGCTTGAGCTCCGTGGCATCGGCATAGTAGCCCGAGTGCTCGTCTCTGAGCTGGTAGACGACCATCTCGCCGCGACGCGCCTCAATGCCGCGCCAGCGGTGGCGTGCAGCAGTGATGCGTAAGATGTGCCCTGAGGGCTTGTAGGGCTGTCCTGTGCCGTAGCCCGTGTTGTTGTCGCGGTTGAACCACTTATCCATGACCGAGAGGTCTACGGGTAGCCCCTCCTTGCTGGTCCAGCGATTATAGTAGCCTATGACCGTGTATTCAGGCTGTTGGATCGACAACTCTGGGAAGTGTGCCGTCAGTCGCGCGAGCTCCTCCTCCTCGAGGTACTCGGTGAGGCGGTAGCTCCCCACCAGCGCGCAGGTCGTGGTGAGCGCTCCTGAGGCGCTGAGGCCTCCCTTGCCAAGGAAGCGCGTCAGCCAGCTGGCTGAGCCCTCCATCTTGACGCCTACAATGCGCAGGTGCGTCACGGCGCTCAATTCCTCTAGGAGCTGCTCCCAGCTGATGAGGGGACAGTCCTCGAACCACAGACGGCTGATGCCATCGGTTCTGAGCCCCTTGAGCCCTTCGCGCTTGAGCAGGGGTAGGTGTACCAGGCGCAGCGTGGTGAGCGTATCGGGCAGGCGGAGCTCCGTGATGGGCGCCCCCGAGGCAAGGGTGATGTCAGTAATCCCCGTATTCGAGGCGTCGAGGCTCTTGAGACGGCTGTTGGCCGAGAGGTCCAGGGAGCGCAGGGAGGGGGCTTTAAGCCCTGCCACCTTCAGCTGCTCGAGCTGGCTGCAGGCGCCGAGGGTGATGGCTGTGAGCGTCTGCTGCCCCGTGCTGCAGCTGAGGTCGAGAGATCGGAGCTGCGTGCAGCGGTCGAAGTTTGCCGTGCCGACGATGTAGGCACTGACTTCCGAGAGGTCGATCCCTGCCATGCGGCTCGCCCCGTAGAGGTTCTGCGGATCGTTGACGATGAGGTCCGTGTCGAGCGTGAGCGTCACCTTGCTACCCGCCTTGTCGGCACGAACGCCCGAGACCTGCGGCGCCTTGGAGGTGTATCCATAGCCGAAGTAGTAGCGCTCGCTGGCGGTGATGCCTATGCGCTTTTTGTCGCTGGAGAACTTATGCGAGAAATAGAGGCGCAGCGCGTCGGCGCGGTAGGTGCCCGCCAGGTGCTGCGCGTCCAAGAGGGCGAATCGGTCGCCGATGATGGCCGTTCGGTGAGCATAGCGTGCCCCCTGCAGACAGTAGAGGTAGTCGATGGCCTGCTCTCTGAAGGGCGTGAGGTACTTGTACTCCCCGTCCTTGTTGTAGACGCGCTCGGGCCAGTTGCCCATGAACTTGCCGTTGAGGACCTCGAGGACATGCTCCTTGCTCATGACGCCACGGATCTTCTGCGCCACCTCGTCGAGCTGACTAGGCAGTGCCTGGCGTACGAGCTGCCAAAGCAGGGAGTCGTGTCCCGCATAAGCGTAGGAGCCGATGCTCTCGTCGAAGCTCTCCTCGTCGATGGTGTAGTCATAGACCAGCTTACCATCATTGCGCACGCCAAGGACCGTATCATTGTCATAGGGGAGGAAGTACCACTTACGGGCGTCCCAGGTGGCGAGCATCATATTCTTCGCGCGTTGGTCGACCATGATGAAGTACTCGGTCATGACGTACCAGCCGCAGAGGCTCTCCACGTCGAAGTAGTCAGCGACCTCGCGCTGGAACTTTGTGGGCTTGCCCTTGCAGCTCTGAATCCAGGACCACAGGCGTCGAACGGCTCCCTTCTGCGCCTCGCTGGCGGCATCCCATTTGAGCCCGTCGGGATGACGGAACTCGAGGGCCGTCTTGAAGGCTGCCATGTTATCCGTCGTGAAGAGCGCCAGCGGCTCGCTGTTGTTGAGGAACTCCAGGCAGATGCAGTCGTCGCCTGAGAAGCCAAAGACGGCCTCGCTGCCCGCCTTGTCGTTGTTGAAGTTGTACTTGCCGAGATAGGTGTTCTCGCCCGCCGCCTGTCCTGCGAAAAAGGCATCGCAGGGGAAGCCGTCGACAGCGATGCGCACACCCTTATTCGCCTTCTGCGGGGGCGTGAGGATGCCCGCCTTGCGGAAGGCCTCGTCGATGAGCTTCGCGAGCCCCGTGTTATGCGTGGACGAGCTCTCGGCGAAGTCCGCCTTGATGGTGAAGATGGAGACGGGCACAGCGCCAGGGGAGAAGGCATACTTGAGCTCCTTCTGCTCGACGCCGCCCACCGTGAGCGTCGTGTTGTACTTCTTCTTTCGGTCGAGGTAGATGCGGTAGTTCTTACGCGGGTAGGTTGTGGACGAGGTTCCCTGTATGCGTAACCCTGCGCCCTTGCAGACAAAGTCGTATTCCTTGCCGAAGCCGCTGTAGAAGTAGACATCCACCTGCTCCTCGTATTTCTTGTTGTTGGTCTCATTGACCAGTGGCACGTTACCTACGATGCGCAGCACGCTCTTGCCCTGAGCGCGCAGCTTCTCGAGCGACACCTCCCCGCGCTCGCCGAGGACCTCATTGCGCTCGTAGAGGGCGATGAGCTCCGATGGTTCGGGGCGAGAAGCAATGTAGTTGCCCAGGAGCTCGTCGTCCGTCAGCGCGCGGCTGTAGAGACGGATGGCTCTGAGGTCGAGGTCGGCAGCCTCTGCAGAGGCGCGGAAGGGCATCGCCTCAGCCTGCAGGAGGCTATCCCCCTGCCCGTAGCTGACGACGCCCGAGCGGATGCCGTTGACGTAGATTTCGAGGAGCCTTGTACTACCCTTCGGATGCACGACGAAGGCCAGGCGATACCACTCGCCCGCGGCGAACTTAGTGGCGACCTCCGCCCCTGAACTGGTCTTGAGCCGTGCCTCGCCAGGGGTGATGACGATGCCCACCCCTCGACTGTCGACGCAGCTGAAGACGGCGCTCGATCGCTCGCGGGGGCTCGAGGTCTTAAGCTCTAGCTCTATGCTTGCCCCCGCCGTCATGGGGTCGCGGACAAAAAAAGCCGCGGGGATGGTCAGCTCGCTGCGCCCCGTCAGGTGCAGCGCTCCGTCCTGCCAGCCGCCCGCCGCCCAGTCGAAGTTGAGGAAGCGCGCCGCCACATCCCCGCTCTGCCATAGGGCGGGGTTCTCCTCGGTATTGGACCTGCCGAGGGCTGAGAGGGCGAGGCTGAGGCTATCGCTGACCTCGCTAACGGACACCTTGCCAGGCTTGACGCGCAGCGCCAGCTCGTAGCTTACGCCGAGGCGCGTGGAGAGGCTGATACTTGTGCGCCCACTCTCCGAGGCTCGGCTCTCATAGTCATGCGCCCCGCGTGCGACGGAGAGGATGCTAGGTGCAGCGCTGCCTACCTTGAGGCTGAGGCTTGCTGGCTGTTTGAGGGGGTCGTAGACGCCGTAGGCGAAGCTGTAGCGGGCGAACTGCTCCGCTAAGAGCTCGGGGGCGAGGTGCTCCGTCTCGCCGAAGATGTGTCCGTCCTCGCGGCGCATAAGGATGCCGATGCGTGGCTGCTCCTGCGTCGCTCCGACGTAGAAGTCGAAGTAGATGCTCTCGCTCTTGAGCTCTTCGGCGCCGAGGGAGAGCTCTGCCACAAGCTGTGCCGTGTGTCGTCCCTCGGAGAGAGAGGTAAGGGGGTGCTGCAGGCTTCCGCTCGTGGCGCCTGAGCGGGTCACGCTCTGCGCCCCCGCAGCCTTGCCGTCAATATAGAGCGTGACGGTCTTGTTGCCTACGCCTGTGACGAGGTAGGGGATGTTGAGGATGGTGCCAGGGGTATAACCGACGAGTCCCTCTGCAAGGGGGTGGCTCGTCGATAGGCTGATGCTGTAGGCGCGCACAGAGGTGGCGATGTTGCGGCGCTGGGTCTTGCCCTCGGGGTCGCTCACCTCGGCCGAGAGGAGCACGTCGAGCGTCCCTGCCTGCGTGAGGTAGGGGGTGAGGTCGAAGCTGTAGCTACCCGCGCTGACCTCGGGGGTCACACGCTCCAGGAGGATGGTCGCCCCGCGCCTCAGGGTCATCTTCAGCGTGGCACGCTGCCCCGTGGGCGCCGCCTCGCTATCCGCCGTCACGTGGCTATAGCTGTAGCTGAGGGTGGCGCTATCGCCGACCTTAAGCTGCGGCTTATCCACCGAGGCGCTCAGAACGATACGCGTAGTTGGGGCATCCCCGCCGCCGCCCTTGCCACCTGCAGGGATGCTCGCCGAAGCCACCTCTCCGCCCTCCTTGTTGAGGAGCTTGAGGGTGACGCTCGTCTCGTCCTCCGAGAGCTGAGCCTCTAAGGCGGAGATACTCGAGGCGCTGAGCTCTTGCAGCTTGGCCGACACGGCGGCATTGGAGACGGCGTTGGTGCTCTCGGCGGAGAGTGTTTCGTCCACCTCGACGATGTCGGTGGTGATGTGCACCGCGCCCGCCTCGTCGGGGAGCTGCTTCGCCCCGTTGAAGACGACGCTCTGCACAGTGCCGCTCTTGGTCTCGATGTTGACAATGCCCGACTCGTTAGGTGCGACCGTGCTGCCATTGACCGCCACCCCCTGCACAGGGGCCTTAGGGATGGTAAGGTCGACGTTGCCCTGCGCGTCAGGCTCCATCTTATTACCGCCTACCGAGAGGCTCTGAATAGGAGCGTCGGGGATGGGGACAGGCTTGTAGCTTCCATCGGCAGCGAGGTAGCTGTTGGGGTCGCCATCCGTTTGGATGAGCTTGACCTTAGCCTTGTCCTCGTCGCTGTAGTCGTTGGACACCTGGACGCTGAGCTGGGCGAGCTGCTCAAAGCCCGCCCCCGTGTAGACGAAGATGCGGCCGTTGTCCTTAGCGGCGGGCTTCGTCTTGTCGTAGATGGCTACGAGGTTGCCTGGGCGAAGGGGCTTGTCCCCCTCGCCCTTGGGCGCGCTGTCGGCCTTCATCGCCTCGACGCTCGTGTAGATCTTGCGCACACCTAGGGCGCCGCCCTCACGCGCTACCTCGCTGATGTAGTCGATGACGCCCGTGAAGAGCTTTCCGACCTCCTGCGGGGTGATACTCCCTGCTCCTGTGGCGCCTGCGATGGCGGCTGCCATGCGCTGTAATTCTTCCTGCTTCATTTTTTTTCGTGTGATTATCGTCTGCGTGCAGGGCCAGAGTAGCCTCCACCTACGGGGCCAGTGCCTCTACGGTCGGGGTCGTTAGGCTCAGAGCTCGTGGTCTCGGCGGGGCCATAGCTCACCAGGAGCGTCACATATTTGGGGAGGGTATCGCGAACTTCCCCCTGCCCTCCAGCCTCGCGAGGGTCGCTGGATCGAGGTGTGCGCGTGGCTCCAGTGATGTCCGAGGTGAACTGGAGGTTGCCCGAGGAGATCGTCAGCCAGTTGCCGTTGAGGCCATGCGAGGCATGCAGGTGTGAGGCTCCGTCGATGGTGAGTGTCCCGAGGGTGCTGTTGAGCGCATAGGTGTGCTCGTCGAACCTGAAGGTCACCAGCGCGCTGTGAGCGCTCTGCTCCTGGAAGTCTACGACATCCCCCTTGCCATCGTAGCTGAAGGTGCGGCGCGTGGCGCGCAGGATGTCGACCCCAAGGCGCGGGAGGGTGTCAGCGCGGGCGAAGGTCTTGGATTTCGGCTCTGTCCAAGCGCGCAGTATAGCCACGCTATTCCCCTGGGTGTATCGTTCGGCGCCGTCCGCGTATGTGCGCTTTCCCGACCAAAAGGCTGTGAACTCCCAGTAGAGCACCTCCCCGTTTTTAAGGGCTGGGAGCTCTTGCTTAGAGGCTTGATATATGTCACCAGCAAAGGCAATGACACCTGGGGTAACGCTGATTTTCCCCGTGGCCTCATTGCGGTTGATTTCACAGCCCCCGACAATGCAGTTGCCCCAAGCGTTGAGCGATGCTAGTAGGGGGGTGGACAGCGCAGCCTGGAGGAAGTAAAAGTCGTCGAGGGAGAGCGGATGGCCGCCCTCTGAGAAGGATAGTCTATGCATATGGGTAGAGTTCTATTGCGTAGCGTTTGCCCGCTGGTTTGTAGAGGTCAAGGAAGCGGCGGATTTCGGCCTCTTCGCTGGCGAGGAAGTCAGGGAGGTGCAGCGTGAAGTCAGGCTCTCGACTGCCCTCCTCGGCGAATCGGATTGTGGTGGGGTCACGCTGCTCCCGTGTAGAGTGGATGTATATGTTAGTTCGCCCCTCACCAGCCTGAAAGAGATAGAGCTGCCACTCGCTCGGCTCAGTGATGTAGATGACGCCCTCGGGGAGGCGGTAGCGCTCTCGGAGCGTCTCCACCAGAGAGATGGTCTGCCCCGTTACAGCTAGGCGCTTGCGTGACTGCTCCCTGAGGGAGGTGAAGCGTGCCATGAGGCTCGTTAGGGGCTTGAGGATGGCCCTCAGGAGGGCTAGCAGGAGCGGACGCCTCAGGATGGGCGGGAGCATATCCTCGGCGAAGCGCTCAGGGTCGAAGTTATACCACATAGGTCAGGGTGCTAGAGGGGTCAAGAAGGAAGCAGCCACTATAGGAGGTGTAGCCTAGGCCTGTGATGGGGTGCAGCTCGCCGTCGTGAGCTGCTGCCTCTACCTCTGAGAGGCTGACGTCTCGGACGCCTGGCACGGCCTGTAGGGCGTCGATGAGCTTGTTTCGATTGAAGGCGCCTCCGAAGGTGATGCCCCCGAGGTAGCGGATGATGGCCGCGCGTGCACGCTCCTCGCCCGTGTCGAAGCTCCGCCCTGAAGGGTCGAAGAGTAAGGGGTCTACCCAAAGCGTGAGCGAGAGCTTCAGACGGTCGGCGGGCACGCTGCGCACCGAGAGGATGGTGCCTGCTGGCTTGAGAGCGTTGATATAGCTTTCGAACGCCCTTAGGTTGTCCTTCGGAAGGGCTTCGGGGAGTCCGTCCTTGTCCGCCCCTGCGACGAGTATCTGTATGCTTCCCCCGAGGTCACGAACGGCTGCGAACTTCACGAGCCGTGCGGCCTCGTCCAGCTGTGCATAGCCCCACTGGCGGCTCTTCTCGTCGAGGCGCAGCGCGTGTCCGTGCTGGTACTCGAGCGCTTTTTGGTAGTACCAGGGCACCGTAGCAACGATACCACGGCGCAGCTGCTCGTCAAGCTCCTCGCGGTAGCCCTCAAACAGGCGCTCCATCACATGGTGCGCAGCAGCCGTGATGAAAAAGAGGATGTTCTCGATCGAGAGCAGGGAGAAGGAGCTGCGGAAGCTCGCGCCCTCCTCTAGCCCGTAGCGCTCGCGCACTACGGGGTCAGCCATGAAGGCGTCGGTCATGGCCTTCTTGATTTCGTCGACGTCTCTAGCCATCTTATAATCGATGAGGGCGAGCGCGCTCGCTGTGTATTTGCCAAGGGGAGTTCGCGCTTTGCTGCTCCTGGCTGAGGCGGGGTGCCCCGCCTATAGTGAGCTCCCCGCGGGCGACGAGCTGCAGCCATTCGGTGGCACGCTTATAGCGCTCTTTGCGTAGCTCGGAGAGCTTATAAGGGTTGTGGAGGGAGTAGATGTGGTAGATGGCGATGTCGATCGCGTACATGAGGATGAGCGCGTGGCGTGCCTCTCCTCGCGCCGAGAAGATGGCTGCCGTGTCGTAGCTCTTGTTGAGATAGCTCTCCATCTCACTGACTGCCCTGTCTTCGCAGATCTCTATGATGCTTGGATCATAGTCGGGGTTAGGCACCCCCGCAGCGCTCTCGCGCCTCACCAGCGAGCTGAGGATCTCCTTATGGAGCGAGGCGTCGTAATCCTTGAGGTCGATGAAGTTGTCCATTAGAGGCGGTAGTTATTTTTTTTATTGAAGCGGTCGAAGCCAATGACTACGGGGGGCTCCGACTCGCGCTGCTTGTCGTCCAGGACGCGGATGCCGCCCTCCAGGGAGTCAGGGCCGTCGGCTGGATAGGGCAGGTGCAGCTCAAAGAGCTTGCACTGCTCGATGAGCTCCTGCATCATGGGGTTGTCGGCTTCCTCCTCGTTGAAGAGCCAGCGGCCCTCGCGGTCGATGGGCTCAAGCCTCGTCTCTATACGTGTGGCCTTGTCCGTCTTCTTCTTCTCGTCAGGTCGGATGTAGAGGTTCTTCTTTCGCCGCTTGTTGGCCTCCAGGAGCAGCGGGCGGAAGACCTGCTGGAAGAAAGGATCCTGCAGCTTATTATTCTCGATGTAGTGGTAGAGTGGGCAGGCGCCTGCTACGTAGTCCTCAAGCTGGAAGTACCAGTCGATGAACTGGGCGTTGGTGGCGTGCCCGAGGAAGCCCTTAATGATGTAGTAGCGCCCGCCCTTCTTCCCTATGAGCCAAAGCGACTTCGTCGAGCTCTTTCGACTGCGGCTGTCGGAGTAGGCGGGGTCCCCGTAGGTGATGAGGAAGCTGAAGGACTCGAGGGGCGGCACCTTGCCGAAGGGGAGCTGCGTGAGTATTTTCCCCTCGCTGATTGGGTTGTTGAAGTACTCGGCTTGCTGAGCACGCTTGCTGATCTTCGACAGGGCGATATCGATGCTCTCCTCGCTGTTCTTCGCTGGCCAGATGCTGCGCCCCTCGGCGTCGCGTATGTTGATTACGTCCCAGTGGTCTGCCTGCCTGCCTGCACGGGCTACGCAGCAATCCTTGGCTATGATATTGCCACACCACAGCGAGAGGAGGGGCTCAGAAATGTCGCGTGTCCCGTACAGAGCCTGCTCCCACCACTCCCATTTTTTCTTTAGACGCTCCTCGTTGCGACACTCCTCGTCGGTGTCGAAGTCGTCGAGGTAGAGTACGTCGGGGCGCGAGTACTCGTTGCGCGCTCCTCGAGGTGCTGAGCCCGCGCCTATCGCTAAAAATTTACAGCCACAGCGAGCCGTGAACTCGCTCTCCGTCCAGGCGCCTATCGTCTCCTGAGGCCCGTAGAGCTGACGGATGCGCGGGTTGCTGGTGAAGTTGATGCGGTAGGGGATGAGCAGGCGCGTGGCCGCGTCCTCGGTAGCCGAGGCGCAGATGACAAAGCGCTTGCACCCCGTGAAGGCTAGGTACATCAGGCAGAACATCGCCACGGTACTCTTGGCGAGCCCTCGTGACCAGGACAAGACCTCGTACCACTCCCCATTGCTAATGATGCGCTTGATGGCCGCGCGCTGAAAGTCGGCGAAGGGGTACTTGGCGTAGGCGGGAAACATATGCTCGATCCAGGCGATGGGATCCGACTCAAGCCGCTTTCTGAGTGCCTCCAGCTCTTGAGCCGAGAGCGAGGTGTCGATGAAGACGTTGCTTTGGAGTGATCGGTGGAACTCCTCCCACTGAGCTAGGGCTTGCTTCTCTTGTAGCTTCATCGTCTCGCCCCTCCCGAGACGTCTTGTATGTAACTATTGAAGAGTGCCCCGAGCTCCTTAGCGCGCTCAGGTTCGGAGGAGCGCAGCCAGGCGGTCATACGCATGGCCACCGCTACGAGGTCCTCGATGCCTACGTCCTTCTCGAGCTTTTGGATGGCGGAGGCAATCTTGTTCAGGCTGTCCGCTTCGGCAGGCGTCGCCCAGCGCTCCCCAAGAGGTCGCTGCGCAATGCGCTCGTTAATGGCAGCTATCTGCGCGCGCAGCTGGCGTATCTGTTCGGCGGGGGTCACCGAGGTAGCTGCGCGCAAGTCCTGCCAGTGCATCTTGTTGGCCCAGCGCACCACCGTTTGGCGGCTCACTCCGATAATGCCCGCGATCTCCTCCTGCGTGTAGCCGTTGTCCACGTAGAGGCGCTGCGCTAGTGCCATCCGAGCACTCGCCGTGAGCTTCTCTGTATCCTTAGTCTTTGCCATTTCTCGCGTCATCTTTTACCGCAAAGTTCGGGCGCTTTTGTGTGCTTTTACAAATCGGATATTAGTCAGATAACGCGCTGTTTATAGCACGTAATCAATACCTTACGTGCATGATAACGTATTTGCGTTAGCCCCTGTTCGCGCCCTAACTTTGCCAGCAAAAGATGACGCGATATGCCGAAGAAACAAAGCTATTTTAACGTTCTGCCCTCCGCCTCAGGCGAGGCCTCACTCATCCTCTACGGGGAGATTGGCGACTGGTCCGAGCTCTCCAGCGCAAAGGTCGTCAGCTCCTTCATGGAGCTCGAGCGTAGCTATCAGAAGATAGACGTGCGCATCAATAGCGTGGGCGGTGAGGTCTATGCGGGTATGGCCATCTATCAAGCCCTCGTCAACAGCAAGGCGGATGTCACCATCTATGTCGATGGTATCGCAGCGTCGATGGCCGCTATCATCGCCCTCTGTGGCAAACCCCTCTATATGTCCCCCTTCAGCCGCCTGATGCTGCACAATGTCAGTGGCGGCAGCTGGGGCAACAGCAAGGAGCTGCGCGAGACGGCCGAGCACATGGAGAGCCTGCAGCAGGACCTAGCGCGTATGATTGCTGGGCGTCTTGGTAAGCAGCCCGAGGAGATCGAGGACGCCTACTTCAACGACGGTAAGGACCACTGGATTACCGCCCGTGAAGCGCTCGAGCTGGGGCTCATCGATGGTATCTACAACCTCGACGACGAGGAGGGGAGCCTCTCTGATAGCTCGACGGCTGAGGAGATCGAAAAGTATTTTACGAACCGCCTGAACAACCAGGCACTAAAAGATAAAGACATGGCACTGTTAGATGAACTGCGCAGGGGCTGCCCTGCGATCACCGCCTCCATGGGCGATGCAGAGGCGGCTCATGCCGTCGCCGAGATGTACGCCCGCCTCGGGGTGAAAGACGAGGAGAACAAGCAGCTGCGCGCTCGTGTAGAGGCCCTCGAGGGCGAGGCGAATGCCGCGCTCCTGAATGAGGCCGTAAGCTCGGGTAAGATCGCCGAGGCGCAGCGCGAAAGGTATGCCGAGCTCCTCAAGGCGGCACCCGAGGAAACGCGTGAGCTGCTGAACTCGCTCCCCGCCCGCAAGAGTGCGCCCCGCGCCGCCGACTACATCGGCAAGGAGAACGGACCCTCGAATCGCTTTGCGGGGCGCAGCTGGAAGGAGCTCGATCGCTCGGGTGACCTCGTCGCCTTCAAGCGCGAGGACCCTGAAGGCTTCAATAACCTCTACAAGGAGACCTGGGGTAAGTCCTACGAGGACTAACTCAAGGAACCTCTAGCATCAACAAAACCAAAAAGGAAAATGGCTGTAAACAAAGAATTGTGGATTAACCACATCGAGGAAGGCTTCTTCCCCGACGACGGCTTTGCCGTCAAGAGCTTGGACGACTCCGAGTATGTGAGTGGAAGTATCGTCCACGTGCCGAACGCAGGGCGCCCCAGTAGGGTGGAAATCGACCGAACCAAGAAGCCCGCTGAGGTCAATGAGCGCACCGACTCCGAACTGGTATATAAGATCCATGAGCTGACGACGGACCCCATCCGACTGTCGCACAAGGACACGGTGGAGCTGACCTATGACAAGCGCGATAGCATCATCGGGGAGGATAAGGCCGAGCTGCAGCGTGTGGCGCACGAGCTGCTGCTGAAGAAGTGGACCGAGGGCCTGACCTCGGCAGAGACGGTCCTCACGACGGGGGAAGCCCGTGACGCCCACACCCTCAAGGGCTCGGGCAAGCGACTGAAGATTACCTGGCGAGATGTCAAGCGCATCTCCGTCATCTTCAATAAGCAGAACGTCCCCGCCCTCGAGCGCTACCTCCTGCTGGATGCTGAGATGTACGATGACCTGCTGGGCTCGCTCGCGGACCACCAGCAGCTGGCCTTCCTCTCTTCGGCGGACGTCACCAAGGGTACTGTCGGCCGACTCTTCGGCATCGACATCATGATGCGCAGCACGGTGCTCCGTGTCCTGAGCGACTCGACGATCATCGGGGAAAAGGACGAGGGGCAGGCTACTGAGGTCGCTGCGGGTATTGCTTGGCAGCGCAACAGTGTGGCCCGTGCACTCACCAAGCTTGAGATGTTTGGGAAAGAAGGTGATCCTACCCATTACGGTGATATCTACTCCTTCCTCCTGCGCACTGGGGGCGCTCGTCACCGTGTGGACAAGAAGGGTATCCTCCTCGTGGCCGAAGGAACGAACTAAACAAAACCTCGCCTTATGAAGAAATTACCAGGCGTAAAAATCGCCTTTCAGAATGGGAAGCTGGGTAAGGTCTCTGAGTCCCCCGATGGTCTCCTGGCACTCCTCGTGAGTGCCGAGGCCAGCGGTGGGGGCTTCCAGCTCGGCCACCCCTACGAGCTGAATAGCATGGCTGACCTGCCCACAGGGATCGATGAGCCCCACAACGGAGTCCTCCTGAAGCACCTCCGTGACTTCTACGCCGAGGCAGGCGAGGGGGTCCCCCTCGTCCTCTACGGCGTCCCCAAGGGCAAGACCATGACAGAGCTGGTCGCCAAGGGTGAGAGCGATGAGGACGCGGGCGAGCTGCGCAAGCTCATCACGCTCACAGGTGGACGCCTTAGGGGCGTCGTCGTCGCGCTGGATGCCTCCGATGAGCAGGAGGCCACGGCGGGACTCGTCCCTGACGTCCTCACCGCTATCCCCAAGGCGCAAGAGACGGCCGAGTGGGCTACCAGCGAGCTCTACGCTCCGCTCTTTGTCCTGCTTGAGGGGCGCGGGCTGAAGCGTCAGGGGCTCACTGACCTCAGCGAGCTAGCGTCCAATCGTGTGGCCGTCTTTGTCGGGGACACGAGCCCCGAGAGCAAGGGGGCGGCTGTTGGCCTGCTTGCGGGGCGCATCGCCCGTGTGGGGGTGCAGCGCAATGTCGGACGTGTGGCCGATGGTAAGATTAAGGCCGAGGCCCTCTATCTCGAGGGCAAGCCCATCGAGGAGCAGAGTGCCTTCGTGGCCGAGCTCTACGCCAAGGGCTACATCAGCCCGCGTCAGCACGTCGGTCGTGTTGGCTACTACTTCACCGACGACCGACTCTGCACCGCAGATGTCGACGACTATAGCCAGCTGACCTCACGCCGCACGGCCGACAAGGCTTACCGTATCGCCTACGGGCAGTTGCTGGAGTTTCTCCTGGATGAGCTCGAGGTCGAGGAGGATGGATCGCTGCACCCCGCCAGAGCAAAGCAGTGGGAGAGTGCCGTCACCAGCGCCGTCGACAAGGCAATGACCGCTAGGGGTGAGCTCTCGGCGGATCAGACCTCGGGCAGCGGCTGCCGCTTCGTCCTCAAGCCTGGCAATGTCCTCGCCTCCTCCAAGGTGGAGGGCGTGCTGAGCGTACGCCCCCTGGGCTATGCGCGCTACATCGATGTTGCACTAGGATTCGCCGTAACTAAACAGTAATAGAGCTATGCCAGTAAATGTATTTAACTATAGCGAGTACGAGTGGCGCAAAATCACCGTGCTTGTTGGCGGGCGCCGTATCGTGGGGCTCCGAGGCATCGAGTACACGGCCGAAGAAGAGCAGGAGGTCATCTACGGAGCAGGCAGCCAGCCTATGGGCATCCAGCGCGGCAACATCAAGTATTCGGGGACGATCACCCTCACGGGTAGCGAGTACCACCTACTGCAGCGGGCCTGCGGGGGGAGTATCCTCGGCGCTTCGACGACCATCGTGGTCGCTTATGGCAACCCCTCAGAAGGGGATGTCATCCATACCGATACCCTCCTGGGCTGCACCTTCAGTAAGGAGGAGGACAAGTGGAAACAAGGCGACAAGTTTGCTGAGTTCCCTATCCCCTTCATGTTCCTCCGCAAGCAGGCCGAATAACACAAAACGAACCTATCATTATGGATTTCAGCAAAGAACAGATCGAAGAGTATAAGAAAAAGTTCGGCGAGGACAACGTCTATCTCATCGAGGTAGAAGATAAGAGCTGTCTTGTTCGCAAGCCGAATCGCGAAGTGTTTAGCTTCGTGGCTGGGCTGACGGACCCTATCGAGATGTCGGCAGCGGTGCTCGGGGCTGTGTGGATAGATGGCGATGAGGAGATGCGTCAGGACGATGACTACTTCCTCCCTGCTATCGGCACGCTAGATACGCTCCTCAAGCAGAAGGAGGCCCAGATAAAAAAGCTCTAAGGGGGGCGGGTGCGATCTCTGCCTCCGAAGAGCAGCAAATCACCTGGGAGAGCTTCTACTTCTTCGACACCTACCTCCGTTATTACCTCCACCTCAACCCCGACACTCTCTCCGACAACCAGTGGGCGATGACCATTGCCCACCTGAACGAGATACGTAAGCTCGAAGCCGCAAATAATGGATAAGACCCTTAAGTTCCTCATCAAGCTCCAGGCGGACAGCTCGAACCTGCTGTCCACCGCTCGAGGCGTTACCAGCTCACTCGAGGGCATAGAGCGTCGGGCTCATAAGGTCCGCGCGAGCCTTGCAGGGGCCTTTGGGCTGTCGGGTTTGGGGCGCGAGCTTAGCCGCATCCCAGGGCTCGCCCTGCTGACGAACCCCTACGGGCTCCTTGGCGGGGGGATTGCGGCGATCTCTCGTGTGGGGATGCAGGCCGAACAGGCTTCTATCGGCTTTCGAACGCTCGTGGGTGATGTCGAGCTTGCGACGAGTAAGCTCGCTGAACTCAATGAGTACGCGGACAGCGAGAGCGTGTTCTCACGCCTGCAGGTGTCGGAGAGTTCTAAACTTCTTATGGGCTATGGCGTAGCCGCCGAGGATGTCGTTCAGCTGGTCAAACAGTTGGGTGATATCTCGGGCGGTAGCGCCGAGCGTCTCCGATCTCTTGCCCTGGCTTTTGGTCAGGTCACCTCCAAGGGGCACCTGATGGGTCAGGAGAACAATCAGTTTACAGAGGCGGGATTCAATCCGATGAAGGAGTTGGCGGAGATGACGGGGAAGAGCTACGCCGAGATACAGGCGATGAGCGAGAAGGGGCGTATCTCCGCCTACAACGTAGCGCAGGCAATCCGCCACGCAACGAGCGAGGGCGGGCGCTTTCATGGGATGATGGACGCCCTCGTTGCCTCGGGGGCGGGGAGCTGGAATAAACTGGCAGGAGTCATCATTAAGGGGGCGGTGAGTATCTACGATGAGCTCAAGCCCTACCTCATCGGCGTAGTGGAGCTCGTTACGGCCAATGTCCCTAAGGCTGTCCAGGCAGTGACTAAGCTCATCCACGGAGTGGTCGCTGCGGCAAAATTCGTCAAGAGCTGGCGGAGCGAGCTGCTCCTTGCCGCGTGGGTCGTCGGTGTTGCCACCGTCGCCCTCAAGGCGCAAGCAATCGGCCACCTTGCCCTCGCCTCAGCCGCCTACGTCGCCCAGGGAGCTACAGCCGCATGGACAGCGGTGCAGTGGTTGCTCAACGCAGCCCTCACCGCTAACCCCATCGGCCTTGTCATCACGGGCATTGCGATGCTCGCTGGAGGCGTCGTCTACTGCTGGAACAAGTTCGCGGGCTTCCGCGCCTTCATCCTCACCATGTGGGACACGATGACGGGATTTGGGGGCATCATCAAGGACTATGTGGTCAGCCGTATCGAGGAGCTCCTCGGCGCTATAGGCAAGGTCGGCAAGGCAATTAAGCTCCTCTTCGAGGGGGACTTCTCAGGTGCGGCTCAGGCCGTCCAGGACGCAGGCAAGGGCGTCCTCGGGGTGAATAGCGCTAAGGCCGCCTATGAGTCCTCGAAGAACCTCCTCGGCGGGCTCGGTTCAGCTTACGATGCCACGCTTGCCACGCAGTCAGCGAAGCAGGCTGTCGAGGAGCAGACGAAGAAGCCCGAGCCTGCGAAGATTAGCCTCCCTGGGCTCAAGGGCAGCGAGGAGAGCGTCATCTTTGGCGCAGGCAAGGGCAAGGACAAAAAGCACGGGCGAGGCAAGACGGGCGATGCGATAGCCACGGGTGGCACGCGCAACACGCAAATCACCATGCATATCGGTAAGCTCATCGAACGCTTCGAGGTGACCATGCACGACAAGGCGGACACAGCCGAGCTCGATAAGCTGGTCCTCTCATCGATTAACCGCGCCTTGGCGATAAGCACCTCCACCGACCGATGACACGCTTTGACCTAGAGAGCCTGGCACACCGCCTCCCTGTCCCCCCTCCTTTTCTTTTCGATCGAATCAGCACCGTAGTCCCCTCAGGTGCTGTACCTCAGGTGGAGATCCCCCTGGAGGAGCAAGAGCTCGAGGAGCTGCAGAGCAACGCCCTAGGCCTCCCGATGCTCTTCCCCCTCTCTCTCGCCCGCGAAGGTGAGGAGCCCTGGCTGATCCCGCAGGAGCTGATGCTCTCCGTCTCGGGCGCGCACATCCTGGTCAAGCGGCAGGTGGCCAAGGGCAAGATACGCGGCAGCATCAAGGAGCGATGGGCTCAGGATGACTACATCATACGCCTCGAGGGGACACTCATAGGGGCGGGTGGGCAGTATCCGCGCGAGGAGCTGCGCCGCCTCGTGAGCTACTTTGAGGCGGGGAAGCTCATCGCCTACTGCCCGCTCCTGGAGCTCTTCGGGATATCCCGCATCGTTGTCGAGAGCTGGGAGCTGCCCCATACCTCGGGGACCGCCAACCAAAATTTCACAGCCCAGGCCGTGAGCGACGATAGCTACAAGCTCCTCCTCACCCGTAAGACCCTCGCACGCTAATGCTGACCCTCTCCTACGACATACAGATAGGTGACTACAGCCTGGGCATGCTCGACAAGGTGGAGCTGCATCGATCGGTGGAGCTCCTCGCTGACACGGCGACGATCACCCTGCCTGGTAGCGAGTACAACAAGACGCTCGAGGTGGAGGATGCACTGCGCCGTGGCGATGAGGTGGTCATAGCCCTCGGCTACGAGGAGACGGGGCTCAGGGAGGAGTTCCGCGGCTACCTGCAGCGCATAGCCACCGATGGGGGGAGTATCACCCTGCACTGTGAGGACGCACTATATCTCTTCCGCAAGCCCCTAGCGGATGCGGTGCACAAGCAGATCACGCTCTCTAAGCTCCTGGAGCTCATCATCCGCGAGCTTGGCCTCCCCCTGAGGGTGTCGTCTACCTACAGCTGGACTTACAACAAGTTCGTCCTTAAGGGGGCGACGGGCTATGACGCGCTGCGCAAGGTGCAAGAGGAGTGTGGGGCGGACATCTACATCGAGGGCGGGACGCTGCACCTGCATCCACCTGGGGAGCTCGTAGGTCAGGAGCGGGTCTACAACTTTGCCCACAATATCGAGGAGGCGGACCTTGCCTATCGTCGTGCGGAGGATAAAAAATATCAGATCACCGTCAAGGCGCTGCTCCCCGACGGTAAGGTGCGTGAGGTGGAGGTCGGCAGCGCTGGCGGCGATAAGCTCACCATCAAGTGCCCGACCTCCGACGAGACGAGCATGCGCCTCAGGGGCGAGGCCGAGCTGCGCCGCCGCTCCTTTGACGGCTATGATGGCAGTATCACCACCTGGCTTGAGCCAGAGTGCCGCCCAGGCGACACGGCGCTCATCATCGACGAGGACTACCCCTACAAGGAGGGGAGCTACTTCGTTCGCTCGGTGACGACGGAGCTCTCCGCCTCGGGGGGCAAGCGTAAGGTGGAGTTGGGATTTAGGTTGAGCTGATATGGATAAGTACAGAGAGCTCGCCGACCTCCTTCGCTCGCTCGCGCCCAATAGGTCCGTACTCCTGCAGGGCATCGTCACAGAGCTGGGTGAGCTCACCTGCTCCGTCGAGGTGGAGGGGCTCGTTATCGACGAGGTACGCCTGAGAGCCTCTACGGCTGAGGAGGATGCCCAGCTGCTGGTGAGGCCTGCCGTCGGCTCAGTCGTCATCCTCGGCTCCCTTACGGGGGACCTGGACCAGCTGGTGGTGCTCTCCTGCGATAAGGCGGAGGAGCTAGTACTTATGGGCGGTCGCTTCGGTGGCCTCGTCAAGGTCGGCCCACTGGTCGAGCAGCTCGAGCAGCTGGAGCGCAGCATCGAGGAGCTAAGGCAGGGCATAGCCAGCTGGACTCCTGTCCCTAACGATGGGGGCGCTGCACTCAAGGCCTCGCTAGCGGGATGGGCCTCCAAACCCCTCGAGCGGACGACCCGCAAAAAGCTCGAGAACAGCAAAATTAGACACTGATATGATAGCTCTGCAGCTTGGTGAGGACTACGACCTTGCCGTCCGAATCGCCCGTGATAAAGAGGGGCGCATCCTCGGCGGCTTGAGCCTCGCGGAGACGACGCCACAGAATCAAGCGCTCCTCCTCCTGATGCATCAGGGGGAGCTCAAGGAGGCACCCGCCCTTGGCGTAGGGATCACGGATATGCCCCTCGATCATCGCCCCCTCTACTGGCGGGCGCGGATACGCGAGCAGCTTGAGCTCGACGGACAGCGGGTGGACAGAGTGAGCATCACTGCTCAAGGCATCACCATAGACGCGCACTACTAACAATGCACAGACGACTAACGATACAGCTGTGGGTGGCTGTCATCCTCACCCTCTCAGGTATTGCTCTGCTATGGGCTGCCTTCCTGGTCGTGCCCCTCGGGGAGATACACAACTCCGTACTCCTCGCTTTTGGCGAGATGTCCACCTTCGCGGGGGCACTCTTCGGCATCGACTACAAACACCGACTAAACAAGGACCTAAACAACAAAAAAACAAAGACATCAGATGACGACCCCCCGCAAGATTGAGCACCTCGTGGTGCACTGTACTGCCACCTCGCAGTCTACCTCCGTAGCTAGCCTGCTTACGGCCTTCAGAGCCCGTGGCTGGTCCGCTCCTGGATATCACTATGTCATCACTCCCGATGGCAAGCTCCATGAGCTCCTCAGCCCCGACCGAGTGAGCAATGGTGTGCGAGGACACAACGCAACCTCCATCCATGTGGCCTATATCGGTGGTATTGATCGTGAGGGCAAGGGTGTCGATAACCGCACCCCCGCGCAGAAGGCAGCCCTCTTAGACCTCCTGCGTGAGCTCAAGCGGCAGTACCCGACGGCCTCCATCCTCGGCCACCGAGACTTCTCCCCCGACAAAAACGGCAACGGCATCGTCGACCCCTGGGAGCGGATCAAAGAGTGCCCCTGCTTTGACGCTATCCCCGAATACAAAGACATATAGCAGCTATGACACGACTACGAACAGAACGGCTACTGATGCTCCTGGCGCTCATCCTCTTTTGGGCGCTCATCCTCCTCGCTCTATCCTCTTGCGCGACGACGCGCACCATCGTTAAGGAGGGGGCGGTGCGTACCGAGTGGCGCGACCGCCTCACCGAGCGGCGCGATAGTATCTACGTACACGACAGCGTGTACCTCCACTCAAGGGGGGACACTGTCTACCTAGAGCGCTGGCGTACCCGATTCCGAGACCGCCTGCAGCGTGACACCGTATATATGCACAAGGTAGACAGCGTGTACGTGGATACGCAAGTTAAAAAGATGGGGATCCTCGGCGATGCAGGCTACAGCATTCGACTCCTGGTGCTTGGCTCCCTCGTCGCCGTAACGCTCTACTTCTACGCCCGATTCCGACGGAGATGGAGGTGATATTGCAGCGGGGGCAGACGCTGTGGGATCTAGCCGTGCAGCACAAGGGTGACTGGCGCGCAGGCATTGATATGGCGCGGTCAGCTGGCCGCTCGATGACGGAGACGCCACAGGAGGGCGCTAGCTACCCCCTGCCCTCCGTCGTCTACGACAAGGCGCTTGAGCGCTATGCCAAGCTCAATAAGATTGAGCCAGCAACGCTCGAGCAGCTCCCGCGTGCTGCGCTTCGTGTCTTCTCCCCATCCTTCAGCGAGGTATTCGCATAGCATTCGGGTGACGATGGGAGAGCAGTCTAAGGTTAACGGATGCGGCGCTTGCAGTGGCTTCTTCGCCTGGCTGCGCCCGCCCCATCATGATTTTTTTGTCAAGGAGTGTACGCTGCATGACGAGCTCTACAACCTTGGAGGCAGTGCTGCGGATAGGCGCAAGGCCGATATCCGACTATTTCAGGATATGGTAGCCCGCTCCTCCGCCTACTTCAAGGGACGCAAGCCCTCCTCACAGCTGTGGTTCGTCCTCCTCAGCTACCTCTACTATCTCGCAGTGCGCGCCTTCGGGGGCGGGCAGTTCAACTATCACTCAGGCAAGAGGGGGTAAAGGAGAGCCCCCGACCTTGCAAAATAGGATCTCACCTCTATAATGCGGCAACGCCAAAGCGTGTGGTCGGGGGCTCTTTAGGGCTCTCTTCCACGCTTTGGCGTTGCTATTATATAGGGGTGAGACACTGCAAAAGTAAGCATTATATTATATATGAGGACACCAATCACCTACTACGGCGGCAAACAGACCATGCTCAAGCACATTCTGCCGCTAATACCTTCGCACACCCTCTACACCGAGGCCTTCTGTGGGGGCGCAGCGGTGCTCTTTGCGAAGGAGCCTTCCGACGGTGAGGTCATCAACGACCTCAACCAGCAGATGACCAACTTTTACGAGATGCTCAAGAGTGAGTACGACACGCTTAAAGCTCGAGTCGATGTTACCGTGCACTCCAGAGATATGCATGCCCATGCAGCACACATCTTGGAGTACCCTCAGTTCTTCACTCGTATGGACCGAGCATGGGCAGTGTGGGCCTTGTCTAAGATGAGTTTTGCCAGTATGCTGGACGGTTCATTTGGCTATGATTTCGGGGGAGGGCTACCGAAAAAGATACGCAACGCCAAGGAGGAGTTCGGCGAGCACCTATCCAAGCGCTTGGATAACGTCACGATCGAAAATAGGGATGCTCTTGAGGTCATCCAATGCTATGACACTCCCGACACCTTTCACTTCGTCGACCCTCCCTATGTGGGGAGTGACTGCGGCCATTATGAGGGCGTGTTCGGCGAGAGCCACCTGCTGGCTCTCCTTGACCTCCTTGCAGAGGTCAAGGGTAAGTTCATGCTGACGATGTTCCCCGATGTCAACATTGAGCGATATGCCACTCAATACGGGTGGCACATCCATCGTATCGAGCGCACGATATCGGCCTCTAAGACCTCCCGACGAAAACAGGAGGAGTGGATGGTGTGTAATTATGTAAAGGTGGAGGAGCCGACCCTGTTCGACTGATGAAAGAAGGGCGTTCGGATGGTTGCCGAACGCCCTTAGTATATTCCCCGAAAATGTAACGCTTCGTTTCTTCTCAGCGGGGTGTGTGGGTGCACGCTTCGTTTGCAATGTGCCGCACGCTTCGTTTTGCGGATTATAGTGTCTTAATGGCACGATAAGCAGGCTAAGCGTGCACGGATCTCAGCCCGCGGACGAAGGAAGAGACGAAGGCCCAGCACCCTAGCCAAGGCCGCCCAGCAAAGGGAGGAAGGTGTCGCAGCGAGACGACAGCCTTAGCCCAGCTCGGTGAGGGATATCAGTGGGCAGGGCTGAGGGATATCCCTCGCAGGCGTGACGGACGTCTCTCAGCCTCGCCACTGATATCCCTCAGAAGGCCTCCCCCTAGACCGTCACTCCGCTAGGACAAGCCTCCCGCCTCAGCCCCCCAAAGCACAGCGCCCCACAGCTCACAAGGAGCTGCGGGGCGCTATATCTAGCGGATCAAGTAGGCTGGCTAGGGGCTCAGAGAGCCAGCCCTAGTAGGGCAAGCTACATTCCCCGCTGCCTCTAGCGTACCGTGAGGGTGAGCTTATCGCCCGCCTTCATCAGGGGAAGCTGGAGGCGACCCGAGCGCAGGAGCTGCTTGGGCTGCAGGAGACGCCCGTTGAGGCGCAGCTCGTAGCGCTCGAGCCCCTTGGGCAGGGTGAGCTGATGGCGGTAGGGGCTATGGCTGACGAGCTCGAGGTAGCTCAGGCTGCCGGGCTTCGACTGATCCCAAGAGAGGGAGCAGGTGGCATTCCCCACCACACGCAGACCCGTGATCTCCCCCTTAGCCCAAGCCTTGGGCAGGGCCGGCAGCGGTGTGATGCTCCCCGTCTCACTACGCAGCAGCATCTCCATGATGCCCGAGGCACCGCCGAAGTTGCCGTCGATCTGGAAGGGTGGGTGCGCGCTGAAGAGATTGTTCTCCGTGCCGCTACCGTTGGCCTTGCCCGTCGTGGGGTCCAGCTCAGCGACGGGGCGCAGCAGGAGGTTGAGCACCTTGTAGGCCTCCTCGGCGTCCCCGAGGCGTGCACGGAAGTTCACCTTCCAGGCCATAGACCAGCTGGTACTACTAGCCCCGCGGGCGTCGAGACTACGGCGTGCAGCCTCCACCAGCTCGGGCGTCTCCTCCTGGGTGATCTCGCTGCCCGGGTAGAGCCCGTAGAGGTGGGAGACATGGCGGTGGTGTGGCTCAGCCTCGGCGAAGTTCTCCATCCACTCCATGATACGCCCGTCGGGAGCGATCGTGGTAGGCTTGATGCGGGGGAGCAGCGTCGCCAGATGGCGCTGCGCCGCGGTATCGACGCCGAGCGTCTTGGCCGCTGCGATGGTGTTCTGCAGGAGCTCGCGGATGATCTGATTGTCCATCGTAGAGCCCGCACAGACGGCGACGCTCTTGCCCTCGGGCGTCAGGTAGTGGTTCTCAGGCGAGGTCGTCGGCACGTTGACCAGATAGCCATTGCGCGGGTCCTCCACCAGCGTGCTGGAGAAGAAGCGTGCCGCGCCGCGCATGATGGGATAGATGCGCTCGAGGTAGGCCTTGTCCTGCGTGTAGCGGTAATGGTTGTAGAGATGCTGGCAGAGCCAAGCCGCGCCCGTATTCGTCGCGCCCCAGCTGGGATGCTCGCCAGGGGCGGTGAACTGCCAGAGATTGCCAAGGATGTGTGTCACCCAGCCCTCGGCATTGTAGAAGGCCTTAGCCGTGGCCTCTCCCGAGCGTACCTGGGAGGCGATCCAGTCGGTGAGCGGACTGACGGCCTCCCCAAGGTTGCCCTTCTCGCTAGGCCAGTAGTTCATCTGTAGGTTGATGTTCAGATGGTAGTCCCCATTCCATGGCGCCTGGATGGTATTGGTCCATAGCCCCTGCAGATTGGGGGGCAGAGCACCAGGTCGGGTACTGGAGAGGAGGAGGTAGCGGCCGAACTGCAGGTAGAGCGCAGCCAGCGCAGGGTCACGCTGAGGGTCGCGGTAGTAGGCGACGAGGCGCTGATCGATCGGCAAGCGCAGCAGCGTCTCATCGCTCCCCTTCAGAGCGATCTGCACGCGCCCCATACGATCGCCGAAGGCCTGCTGCTGGGCGCGACGGAGCTGGGCCTCACCAAGGCGCTCTGCCGCCACCAGCTGCTCGACACCCCTGGCTAGGAGGGGGAGGCGTGGGTCGTAGTAGTTGGTATTATGCGCCAGGTAGATCGTCACGACGGGCGCCCCGACGACGAGGAGCTCCTGCCCCTCACTGATCAGCTGCCCGCCCTCGGGGAGCACGGGCTTAGCGAGGATAGCATAGCGCAGCCCTTGGCCGCCCTTGCCATCACTGAGAGCCCCGCTCATGGTGAGCATACCGCCCATCACGGCCGTCTGGCCGCACTCGGGGCGGCTCAGCGTGAGGCGAAGGGTATCGCTCTTGGCCTCGGGGCTGAGGTTCTCGATGTGCAGCACCTGCACATCCTGGGTCATGGAGCTGTAGAGCGTCTTGAGGCGGTAGGGACTGCCTGCGACCTCGAGGCGCTCGGTGCTGATCCCCTCCTGGAGATCGAGGCTACGGCGGTAGGCGGAGAGCTGCGGTGCACGTGTCCAGTCCAGCTGGAGGAAGCCCCCGACCTCGTAGCTGCCGTAGGGCGTCTTGGCACCACTACCGTGGCCGCTGCCCTTCCCCCCGCAGACGAAGGTGCGGTACATCAGGGCCTCGGCCTCCTTGGCCTTACCTGCGAAGAGCAGCTGACGGATCTCGGGCAGGTGCTTGGCCGCCTCGGGGTTGAGCGCCGTAGAGTCGATGCTGCCGCTCCACATAGAGCTCTCGTTGAGCGTGATACGCTGGCGCTGCACGCCCCCATCGGAGAGCATCCCCAGGCGACCATTGCCCAGGGGGAGCTCCTCCATCATGCTGCGTGCAGGGCGATCGAGGTGGTAGCTCAGCGCCTGGCGGTAGGCGCTGCTGTCCTTGAGGAGGGGGCTTGGAGTGGCCTTAGGGCGCACGCCTGCCGAGAGCCCCAGCGGAAGGGCGAGGCTCAGGCCGAGGAGTAGGATGACTTGCTTGGGTCTATACATGGATAGCTTATGCTTGGTGAAGTGAGTCATAGGAGAGAGGCTAGCGGCGTGCTAGGCGGCTAAGGCGATAGACTAGGGTCGCATGAGGGCGGATCGTCTGGGAGAGCTGCCCCTGTACGGCAGGGAGCGAGCGCTGCTCCACACAGTCGCGGACGCGGTAGCGCACCTTGGGCTGGAGGGCGGAGAAGCGTGTGAAGTCGAAGTGTGCCGTCTGCTCCGAGTCCTTGAGGTTGGTCGCGGAGATGGCCACATCCCCATTCGCGAGGTCCTTCATGAAGTAGATGATGCCCTGATCCTCCAGGACGAGCTCGGCCTGCTGCCCTAGCTCGTCTTGGTCGAGGGCTATGAGGTCGGCATTGGTGATGAGGTGCTTGTCCTCGGGACGGATGGGCTTCGTCAGGTCGAAGGACAGCAGCAGCGGTGAGGACCACATGCACCAGAGGGCGAACTGGGTCGTGTACTCGTCCTGAGTCATCCCTGGGCCCGTGGCGCAGAGATCATTGCTGGACTTCCCCGTCCCATGGATCCCGACACACATCATATCAGCGTCGTTGAAGCGGTTCACCCCGCTGTAGGGCCATAGCCCCTTCATGTCCTCGATGCTCTGAGTCACGCCTATGCCGCCGGGCTTCCCGACCCAGCAGTCGCGCGTGTCGTAGGTCGCACGCCAGGCAGAGGCCCCCGTGCGTGCCCCCCAGAGCCAAGGCTTGCGGGCGCCCCACTCACACATATAGAGCAGGATACCCCCTGCCTCGCGCAGCGCAGTACCCATCGTGCGGTAGCGCTCCTCGGCCGTGGCGGCATCCTTAGGGGCGAAGCAATAGTCGTACTTCAGGAGATCGACGCCCCACTGAGCATAGGTGCGCGCATCCTGCTGCTCGTAGCCGAGCGAGCCATAGGCACCTGCGCAGGTACGCTCAGCAGCGTCGGAGTAGATCCCGAACTTCAGCCCACGCCCGTGGACGTAGTCTACCACGGGCTTCATCCCCTCGGGGAACTTCTTCGGGTCGGGCTGCGTAGCGCCATCGGCAGCACGCTGGGGTGCGTGCCACAGGTCGTCGATGATGAGGTAGCGGTAGCCTGCGGCACTCAGCCCCTGCGTCGTCATCGCATCAGCCACCTGCCGCACGATGGAGGCGGAGATATTGCCCTCGACGACATTCCACGAGATCCAGCCCATGAAGGGACGCGCCAGCCCGAGGCTCTTGCTCACGGTGAGCTGGGCGGGGATGGTACGCTGCTCCTTGCCCGAGCTCACGATGAGGCTGTAGCTGTAGCTCCCTGCGGCGGGTGCTGTACCCTCGATGAGGCGACGCTGCGCATTCCATCGCAGGCCCTTGGGCAGCCCCTTGACGCTCAGCTGCACCTCGGGGGAGGAGGCTACGATCTTGTGCATGAAGGGGCGATGCGGGAGGCTGAAGACCTCAGTAGCGCAGCTGAGGCCGAGACTATCGGACGCGCTCTGAGCCGCCACGGGCAGGGTGCTGCAGGCTGCCAGCAAGGCTAGTGAGAGTAGATGCTTCATAGAGGGAAGTGCTATTAGATGAGTATTCGTAGTGCGAAGATACGCCCTTTAGGCGAGGAGGCGGGACTGGGCGAAGCAGCGCGCCGCGTGTAGCGTCAGCGTATCCCATGCTGGCGGTAGCTGGCCGCCAGAGCCGAGGTCAAGCGCAGTAGGAGGTCGAAGAAGACCATCCGCGCATTGACATTCTGCGCCAGGTGACGCTGCGCCAGATCCAACTCCTCCTGGACGACACGCACATTCTGCCCCGTGACGACACGGCGCAGATACTGGGCTATGCCCTGCTCGCGGCTGGTCAGGTAGTTCAGCTCGGGCTGCTGCAGGTTGTAGAGATAGAACTCTCGGAACATCCGCGCGAGGTACTCGATGAGCTGCGTCTGCTCGTCACGGCTCAGCTGGGCGAGCTCATCGCCGAGAGCGCGCATCTCCAGCGGCTGGGCATTGACCGTAGCGCGGAGGATACGCTGTAGGTAGCCGAAGAGCTCCCGATCGCTCGTGTCCTCTCCGAGGAAGAGCTCGCGCGCACGGCGCCAGCTCCCGTCCGCCAGGTGTGCCGCTAGCAGGGCGTCCGAGCCTGCGGGGACACTCGGCAGCGCCATCAGGGCGCCGATCAGCTCGCCCTCACTCAGCGGCTGCAGCTGTAGGCGCTGCATGCGGCTGCGCAGCGTGCCCAGCACCAGCTCCTCCTGCATCGTCACCATGAGGATGACGGTGCGGGCTGCGGGCTCCTCGACGAACTTGAGGAGCTTATTGCCCAGCGCCTCCTGCATCCGCTCGGGACACCACACGATGAGCACACGATAGCCCTTCCCGCCGACGCGGTAGCTCAGGTGCTGCTGCAGTTCGTCTCCCTCGCGGGCGAAGATCGAGGCACGCTTGCCCGTCGCCCCGAGCTGCTCCAGCCACTCCTCATAGCGACCGTAGGGGCCCCGCGCGAGGTACTGGCGCCAAGGCTCGAGGTAGTCGCTGCAGTAGTTGCGCCCCGCCTCGTTGACGATGGGGAAGAGGTAGAGCAGCTCCTGCTCGGCATAGCCGTCGTAGCGACGACAGGAGGGGCAGTGCCCGCAGGCGTCAGTGGCGCTAGGCTCCTGACAGTTGAGGTAGCGCGCATAGGCATAGGCCAGCCCAAGCGCCCCCGAGCCGTCGCGCCCGACGAAGAGCTGTGCGTGCGGCACGATGCCTCGCTGTGCGGTCTCCAGCAGGAGCCGCTTGGCAGCCTCCTGCCCGATGATATCACGGAAGTACATAGTCTATTCTTTGGTCGAAGCGCGCCCCTTGTCCCAGCCCCGCAGCGATGAGGGCGACGAAGCGCTCTATATAGCCCGCCCCCTCCTGGCTGATCATGCTCTCGGGGTGGAACTGCAGGCCGAAGGCGGGACGACTGCGGTGTCTAAGGGCCATCACCACGGGCTCCTCGCGGCCGTCCGCACTTAGCGGGCCGCTCAGCGCCGTAACCTCGAGGCAGGGCGGCAGGCTCTTCGCCTCCACCGCCCAGCTATGGTAGCGCCCGATGATACGCCCGCTGGCCTCCGCCCCGAGGATGGGATCGGCCACCAGCTGCACGAGCTGGCTGGCATGTCCATGCAGGGGCCGCTCCAGCTGGTAGAGCTGGGCGCCGAGCGTCTCTGCCAGCGCTTGGTGTCCGAGGCAGACGCCGAGCAGCGGAAGCCCCCGATCCAGTGCCAGCCGCACCAGGCGCAGCATCTCGGGATAATCCCGAGGCAGTCCCGGCCCTGGGGAGAGGATCAGCCCATCGTAGCCCTCGAGCTGCTCCTCCGCGAGCGTCTCCTCCTGCCTCAGCTCGTAGCTGATGTCCGGCAGCTCCCGAAGGAGCTGGACGATGTCGTAGACGAAGGAGTCCCTATTGTCAATGACGAGTAGACGTATCATATGAGGCAAAGGTACGGAAAAGCCCTGCCCTAGCCGCACACAGCGAAGGATAAGCCAGGGTGCAGGAGCCCAGCCACCACCCCACCCCACTCCAGCCCTCCCAGCGTAGTCCAAGCAAAGGCGCAGCGTCCCTCCAAGCAAAGGCCCAGCGCGCCCCCAGCCTTAGCCGAGCTCCGCGAGGGATATCCTTCAGCCTCGCTGACTGCTATCCCTCACGCCTCTGACTGACGCCCCTCAGCCCGCCCACTGATATCCCTCGGCCGCCCTCCCCCTATATCCGCCGCACGCTGCCGCACGCCGCCGAGCCTTCGGCCCTACCTTTAGAGCGGGCAGTGAGTCTTGAGCTCGCACCACTGATCTCGGACTTATAATCTAATAGCGAGCAAGCCCTTAGGGGACTTCTTCCTCCCCAATCGGCCTACTGGAAGTAAGGAGAGAGCCAAGCCCCAAACAGCACCTTAGCCCTAAAACAAAAACGGCACGGGAGGGAACGAAGCGTACTTCGTTCCCTCCCGTGCCTGATCCTCCGACGTGGAGCTTTAGCCTAGGCTAGAGGCGCACCATGCCGCTGAAGCCCATGAAGGCCATGGCGAGGATACCCGCCGAAATCAGAGCAATGGGAATGCCACGCATACTGGACGGGAGCTCGGTGCGCGCCAGTTGCTCGCGGATGCCCGCAAAGACGACAAGTGCGAGCGTGAAGCCAAGCGCGATGGAGACGGCATAGACGACGCTTTCCATTAGGCTGAACTCCTTCTGGATCACGAGGATCGCCACGCCGAGCACGCAGCAGTTGGTCGTGATCAGCGGGAGGAAGACGCCGAGCGCTTGGTAGAGGGCGGGCGAGACCTTCTTAAGAATGATCTCCACCATCTGCACCAGGGCCGCGATGACGAGGATGAAGGCGATGGTCTGCATATAGACCATGTCCAGCGGCTCTAGGACGAAGCGCTGCAGGAGGAAGGTGCACATCGTCGCCAGCGCTAGGACGAAGGTCACGGCAGCACCCATACCAGCGGCCGTATCTACCTTCTTCGACACGCCAAGGAAGGGACAGATGCCGAGGAACTGCGAGAGGACGACGTTGTTGACGAAGACCGCCGCGACGAAGATGAGTAGGTAGTGCGTCATGATAGCTTATTCTTCAGTGCGATGAGATAGCCCAGGACGATGAAGGCCCCTGGAGCGAGGACGAAGAGCAGAGCGCTATAGGTCTTGGGGTAGAGCTGTAGGCCGAAGGCGGTGCCTGCCCCGAGGAGCTCGCGTAGCAGCCCCAGCAACGTCAGCGAGAGCGTGAAGCCTAGGCCGATGCCTACGCCATCAAGACTGGCGTGCAGTACGGGCTGCTTCGCCGCCACTGCCTCAGCACGCCCTAGGACGATACAGTTGACGACGATCAGCGGGATGAAGAGCCCCAGCGACGCGTACAGCGCGGGCAGATAGGCCTGCATCAGCAGCTGGACGATCGTCACGAAGCCTGCGATGACGACGATGTAGCTGGGGATACGGACGGCGTCGGGGACAAGGTGCTTGATCAACGAGATCGCACTATTGGAGCAGATAAGGACGAACATGGTCGCCAGCCCCATCGCCAGTCCATTCAGTGCCGAGCTGGTCGTGGCGAGCGTAGGGCACATCCCGAGCAGAAGGACAAAGGTAGGGTTCTCTGTCGTGATGCCGTTCTTGATGATGTCTAGAGGTCGCATGGCGGTAGGCTAGCTAGGTGAGGAGGTCGGGGCAGAGACTGCGGTGCTGGAGCTGGAGGGCTCTGCTGAAGGGGCTGCGTCCTGCGACTGCAGCTGGCGGTAGGCACGCCAGGCGCGATTGACAGCGTCGAGGAAGGCACGACTGCTGATGGTGGCGGCGGTGATGGCATCCACCCGTCCGCCGTCCTTGCGTACCGAGAGCGGAGCCTCCTTGCTCATGCTGAGGCCGCGCATTTCCCTTAGGCCGCCCGTCTCGCTCTTCTGGTGATACCACTCGGGGATCAGCGAGCCAAGGCCGGGACTCTCGCTATGCTCCAGCACGGAGAAGTCCACGAGCGTGCCCTCAGCATCGAAGCCCACCATCACGGAGATCAGGCCGTTGAAGCCCGCCCGCGTGTAGCTCTCCACGGCATAGCCTACGAGGGAGCCGCCCTTCCTGGCTGGGTAGACCGTCAGACTATCGGTCTCGCCCTCGGGCAGCAAACGCTCGCGCTCGGCGTAGGGGTTATTATCGAAGGCAGGTGTCACGGCACGTATAGCCTCTACCTTGGCCTTCATCGCCGAGGCCGCAATGGGCTCGGCGGTCACCTTATTCACTAGAGCCAGGATCCCCGAGACGACGATACAGATCCCCGTCAGGGAGAGCAGCATATTGGGCAGGGTCGAACTTAGCTTCTTCATCTTAGCGTCCTCCGAAGTGCTTAGGGCGTACGTAGATATTGATCAGAGGCGTGAAGGCATTCATGATCAGGATAGCAAAGGACATCCCCTCGGGGTAGCTCCCGAAAAGGCGTATCAGTATCGTCAGGAGCCCGATGAAGGCGCCGTAGATCAGCTGCCCACGTGCTGAAAGCGGGCTCGTGACGTAGTCCGTAGCCATGAAGATCGCCCCGAGAAGCATCCCTCCCGAGAGGAGGTGCACCAGCGGCGAGGCATAGAGCGCGGGGTTGATCAGGTGCATCAGCCCAGAGAAGGCAAAGGCAGAGCCCAGCACCGCCACAGGGATGTGCCAGGTGATGACCCGCCGCCAGAGCAGATAGCCGAGGCCTAGGAGCAGCGCTAGGGCACTCACCTCCCCGAGGCTACCGCCGTGCAGCCCCAGCAGCAGGTCACCCGCCGAGGGGAGCTGCTCCCAGCTCACCCCTGGGGCCGCCGTCGCTACGCCCTTAGCGATACCCAGTGGCGTAGCCCCCGTCGTAGCATCGGTATAGCGAAGCAGCTGCCCTGCCTCAGGCCACAGCGTCATAGGTGCGGGATAGGCGATGAGCAGGAAGACACGCCCGACGAGCGCAGGGTTAAAGATATTCCCCCCGAGGCCACCAAAGCTCATCTTGCCCACGCCGATAGCTACGAGGCTGCCGATGAGGACGATCCACCAAGGGAGGCTGGAGGGGAGGTTCATCCCTAGGAGCAGCCCCGTAAGGACAGCCGAGCCGTCCCGCAGCGTGGGCTCACTGCCGTAGAGGTACTTCGCGATGAGCCACTCCGTGAGGCAGCAGCCGAGGACGCTGATCAGCAGGACGACCAGCGCCCCAAGGCCGAAGATCACCAGCGAGACGAGGCAAGCAGGCGCCAGCGCCAGCAGCACGGCGTACATATTGCGCTCGATGCTATCACCGCTGTGTATGTGCGGGGAGGGAGAGATGATGAGCTTATCCATGAGCTTAGCTTTTACGGGCACGGACGATGGCGGAGACGCGCTGCTTGCCTACACGGATGAAGTCCAGCAGCGGGCGATGCGAGGGGCAAGCGTAGCTGCAGGAGCCGCACTCGATACAGTCGAGGACGTAGCCACGCTCCACCTGATCCCAGTCGGCGTACTGCACGTCGCGCATCAGGTAGGTAGGGTTGAGCCCCATAGGGCATACGTTGACGCACTTGGCGCAGCGGATGCAGGCGCGCATGGGCTGGCGTACGGACTCCTCGCGCGGCAGCAGTAGCACACCCGAGGTCCCCTTGGTGACGGGGATGTCGGGGCCAAGGAGCGCCTTGCCCATCATAGGGCCGCCGCCGATGATCTTCCCCGTGTCCTCGGGCAGCCCGCCCGAGGCCGTGATCAGCTCGTGGATGGGCGTACCGATGCGCACGAGGTAGTTGGCTGGGCGCTCGAGGTGCTTGCCCGTGACGGTGACGATACGCTCGATGAGGGGCTTGTGCTTCTGCACGGCCTCGTAGACGGCAAAGACCGTACCGACGTTCTGCACGACAGCACCCGCGGAGATCGGCAGGGCGCCGCTCTTGACCTGACGGCGTAGGACGGCATCGATGAGCTGCTTCTCCCCTCCCTGCGGGTACTGTACCTTCAGTGGCATGACCTCTACCCCAGGGTAGTCCTTCGCCAGGCGCGTCATGAGGGCGATGGCGTCAGGCTTATTGGCCTCGATGCCGATGACGGCACGGCCTACCTCGAGGGCACGCATCAGCAGCTGGACGCCGACGAAGATCTCGGGTGCCTTGGTGAGCATCAGCTGGTGGTCACTGGTCAGGTAGGGCTCGCACTCCACGGCGTTGACGATGAGGAGCTCGGCCTTGGCCCCTGGGGGCGGAGCGAGCTTGACGTGCGTGGGGAAGGTTGCCCCACCGAGGCCGACGACCCCAGCTGCCGCGATGGCGCTGGTGATCTCCTGGGGGCTAAGCGTGCAGTCGCGGACCAACTCGGGGCTGCGGTCTATGCCCTCCTCCCACTCCTCCTCAGCAGCGACAGCGATGATGATGGCAGGGCGCTTGTAGCCCCCAGCGTCGTAGACGGCGTCGATCTTGGTGACCTTACCCGTGACTGAGGAATGGATGTTGGCGGAGACGAAGCCCCCTGTCTTGGCGATGACGGTGCCTACCTTGACGAGGTCGCCCTTAGCGACGACGGGCACGGCAGGGGCGCCTATGTGCTGCCCGATGGGGATGATGACCTCGCGTGGCAGCGCCAGCGGCTGAGGGGCGACGGCTGCGGAGAGCTTGTTTTCGGGAGGATGTATGCCTCCGAGACGAAAGGTACGTAGCATGGTCTAGCTCTTAGTTAGGGGATCCTTAGGCAGGAAGAGCTCCGCTGCTAGCGGGGGCGGCTGGCGGAGGGGATGCCGGACCCGCTGCGGCCTCGGGGGTAGCGGGCTCAGCGGCAGGCTCCTTCTTGGGCGGGAAGCCCAGCTCGTGTATGGCGTGCGTGGGGCAGACGCTGACACACTTGCGACAGAGGCGGCACTTGGTGTGGTCGATATAGGAGAGGTTGTCGGCGATGGTGATGGCCTCGAACTTACACTCCTTGAAGCAGAGGCTACAGCCGATGCAGGCATTGCTGCAGGCCTTCTTCGCCGCGCCGCCCTTGTCCTTATTGACGCAGCTGACGTAGATGCGGCGGTTCTTGGGCCCCTTCTTACGCAGCTCGATGATGGTCTTAGGGCAAGCCTTGACACAGGCACCACAGGCCACGCACTTGTCCTCTAGGATCACGGGCAGGCGCGTCTCCTCGTCCATGTACATCGCATCGAAGTGGCAGGACTCGACGCAGTCCCCTAGCCCGAGGCAGCCCCAGCTACAGTCCGTCTCGCCCTTGTAGAGGGCCGAGGCGACGGTACAGCTGGAGGCACCATTATATATATTGGTACGCGGGCGCGCGTCACAGGTGCCATTGCAGCGCAGGACGGCGACCAGCGGGTCCTGCTTCTTGGCGGCCATGCCGAGGATAGCGCCCACCTTGTCCATGACGGGCGAGCCCCCCACGGGACAGAAGAGCCCCTCGAGGCCTTCGCTACGAGCGCAGGCCGAGGCGAAGGCAGCACAGCCCGGGTAGCCGCAGCCGCCACAGTTGGCCTGGGGCAGCACCTCGGCCACCTCAGCGATGCGGGGATCCTCCTGCACCTCGAAGCGGCGTGAGACCAGATACAGCAGTCCTGCACCTAGCGCCCCGATGAGAGCGAGGACAGCGATGGTGGTAAACATGATGCTAGGGATGTGTAGTAGATGTCAGGGGATGCAGCTCCAGACGCAGCGAGCGCGCCAGGCGGCCTCGAGAGGCGTAGAGCACGAGGCCATAGAGCCCGAGGAAGGCGAGGCTGAGGGCGATGCTCAGCCCCTCACTGAGGCCGAGGGCATGCAGGCCGAGGCCGAGACCTAGGAGGAGCAGAAGGAGGGGGAGGAGGAAGGCCAAGAGGATAGCACGGCGTCCGATGCTATCGCGCGCCTCGACGAGCACAGCCTGGCCGAGCTCATAGTGTCTTCCCTGGGTAGGTATCTTGAGAAGCCTATCCTGGCTGTCGGCAGTGGTACAAAACTCTTTGGCATGGCAGCCCGTACAGGCGCTCAGCTGCTGGATCTTCACGGTCACCTCGGTCGGGGTCACTGCCACGACAACCCCCGACCGGCGTTCCGACCCAGTACATGATCCGTTCATTGTGATGTCCTATTGCTGGTGAGGAGCTGTAGTTATCAGCTCAGATCAGACCGAGGGCTTAGTCCCAGCTCTTGCGAAGGTACTCAGCCCCAGCCCCAAACAATTCACATAGACAAAAGTAGGTATTCTGCCCCAAAGAAACAAGCCCTAGAATACATAATTCTTGGTAATAGGTCGTGGAGCACTTCCCGCCCTCTGGCAGCCCTCCTCAGCGCCTCTTCAGAAGGGCCCTCCGAGCCCCCTCACAGCGAGATCAAGGATAAGGGTGACGAAGCCCCGACAAGTCCCTGCCGAAGCTCACAGCCTAGGGGGACGGAGAAAAGGAATATAAGTTCTCGCCAGATATGATATAATAAATGGAGCTGACTGATAGCTGTGACAGCGAGAACTTATATAATAAACTTCAGTCCCCCTTTAGGGTCCGTTCACTCCGATCTATATAGGGGGCTAGCGAGGCACTACTGGGGAGGCCGACCAAGGACTGAGCTAAGGCAGCCAAGGGTAGAGGACAAGCTCCGACCGCCGCGCCGGGTAGTCACGTACCGCCCAAGGTAGGCCACTCGCCCTCCTCGGCTCTCGACAGCGTGCCGAGGCTGGCTGCAGGGCAAGCCGATCAGCGCCGTCGCTGGCATTTGCCTATCGCACTGGCTTGTACTAACTTTGCAAGACATAGACCCCTATATGGCTAAAGCGATCAGATATACATTCCCCGACGAGCACGCACCGACCGAGCTCAAGATCATCCAGGAGGCTGCCAGCTCCATCAAAGGCTTTTACTTCAGCGCAGGCCGACTTACGGCGGTAAGCAAGGAGGAGGGAACGGGCTACTACGCCGTGTACTTCCTCTTTGACAGCCCAGCCCCAGGCCAGCGACCTCGGGTCTATATCGGGCAGTCTCGCAACGGTATCACACGTATCAGCCAGCACAAGACGAAGAAGGACTTCTGGACGCATTGCCTGATGTTCATCTCGGAGAATAACAGCTTTGATGCCAATGCTATCGACTTCATGGAGCACCACTTTATCCACCGCTTCAAGGATGCAGACCGCTACGAGCTAGAGAACTGTGAGCTCCGAGACAAGGCTCCCAACGTCAGTTCATTTGATAAGGTGGCTTATACGAAGTATATCGCCGAGATCGAGTTTCTCCTACGCGCCGAGGGAGTACCACTCCCTACGCATGCGCAGGCCAAGCCGCGTAAAGCTAAGTCGCCAGCTAATAAGGATGCTAGCCAAGCTCCAGAGAAGAGATACTACCGATGGATCGGCGGGCGAGGCTTCGCCGAGCTATATCAAGAGGCAGACAAGTACTTCATCGAGCGCGAAGCCCTCCTCCCCCCACTCAATCCGCCCAAGAAGCAAGTCGCACTGCATGAACGGATCCAAAGCCTCCGCCTAAAGTACCTCGCCGAGGGTCTCCTTGCTACCGCGGAAGAGGGAGGTTATCGCAGCCTCGAACCTATCGCCTTCAATAGTCCCTCGGCGGCTGCGCAGTTCCTATGTGGCCGCAGCGCCAATGGTTGGACAAGTTTCGAGGGGCTCACCGAGCTACGCCCAGCTCTGGGGCTAGCTGCAGCGCACGACGCCGATGAGTAAGCTGAGTCTCGGGTCACGCCTAGGCTACGCGCTGGGCTTCGGCCTTTGGTATCTAGCCTCGCTGCTGCCCTTCTGGCTGCTGTACCGCTTCTCGGACCTTCTCTATCTGCTGATGTGCTACGTGGTGAAGTACCGCCACAAGGTGATCTGGAAGAACCTCTCCGAGTCCTTCCCCGAGCGCAGTGAGGCCGAGCTACGTAGGCTGCAGCGGGACTTCTACCACTGGTTCTGCGACTACATCATCGAGACGGTGAAGCTGATGAGCCTTTCACCCAAAGAGCTCCGCAGGCGCATGGAGTTCGTCGGCACCGAGCAGATCGATCACTACACCGCCCAGGGGCGCTCCTGCGCCGTCTACCTCGGGCACTTCGGCCAGTGGGAATGGATCTCTACCCTACCCAACTGGCTGCGTCCCGACAGCACCTGCGTACAGATCTACCACGCGCTGGAGAACCCCGCCTTCGACAAGCTACTGCTGCACGTACGCGGGCGCAACGGTGCCATCAGCGTACAGATGGAGGACACCCTGAGACGAGTCCTCCGCTACCAGCGTGCCCAGCAGCCCATCGTCATCGGCTACATAGCCGACCAGGTGCCCATGTGGGACAGCATCCATCTGTGGCTCCCCTTCCTACATCACGATACGCCTGTGCTGACGGGTGCCGAGCGCATCATACGGCGCGCCGACGAGGTGCCCTTCTACGGCGCGATCAGTCGCGTGCGCCGCGGCCACTACCGCTGTGAGCTGCAGCTGATGACTGATCAGCCGCAGGCGCTCCAGGAGCACGAGCTGACCAGGCAATACTTCCGCCTCCTCGAGGCCAATATCCAGGCCTCGCCCGAGCTCTACCTCTGGAGCCACAACCGCTGGAAGCGCACGCGCTGGGAGTATGACCTCAGACGTAATCCCAAGACTGGGGCCATCGACCACAGCCCTATAGAGCAAATCCTCGCCCGCCGTGAGGCTGAGGCGCATGCGGCCAAGTCTTAGCCCCTTCACACCCCTATATCTATGCCCCAGCCCCTTGTCTCGGTCATCGTGCCGAACTACAACTACGCGCGCTACCTCGAGGAGCGCATCGAGAGCATCCTCGGGCAGAGCTTCCAGGACTTCGAGCTCATCCTGCTTGACGACTGCTCTACCGACGAGAGCCGCAGCATCCTCGAGCGCTACGCCACCCATCCCAAGGTCAGCCACTACGTCCCCAATGAGCACAACAGCGGTAGCCCCTTCGCCCAGTGGGAGCGGGGTCTCGAGCTGGCGCAGGGCAAGTACGTATGGATCGCGGAGAGCGATGACAGCTGCACGCCCGAGCTCCTGGGGCAGCTCGTCAGCATCCTCGAGTCCGAGCCCCAGGCCGTGATGGCGCACGTGGGCTCCGTGCAAATAGACGAGGAGGGCAAGCCACTGGAGCGTGACTTCGACGGCTGGGAGCCAGACGGCAGCCTGCATCGCGACAGCCCCGAGCAGTACCTCTACAAGGCGATGCGCCACCGCGACACCCTCTACAACGCCAGCAAGGTGCTCTTCCGCCGCACGGCCGCGGAGTGCATCGACACGACCTACGCCCGTATGCGCTACTGCGGGGACGGCATCTTCTGGCTGGAGCTCTCACGCTGGGGGGACGTCCTCGAGCTGCGGCTCAAGCTCAACCGCTTCCGCCAGCACACCCAGCGCGTGACCATGCGCTCCGACCGCTCGGGGGAGCGCCTCAGGGAGCAGATCGACATCGCCCGCTACATCGAGGAGCGCTATCCACTCGGCTGGATGGAGCGCCACCGCCGTCGGGGACAGCTCTACAAGGAGTGCAGCCGCCTCAGACGCAGGGAGCCTGAGCTCGGTACCCGCTGCCTCGGCTACCTCCACCAGCAGCTCGGTGCCACCCGCAGGGACTTCCTCCTCGAGCGCCTCACCAAGGTCCTCGGCCAGCTCACAGGGCGCCGCTACTAGCAATCCCGCCCCTCACTCACCTAGATACGCCCAGCTATGGACGCCCCCCTCGTCTCGGTCATCGTGCCGAACTACAACTATGCGCGCTACCTCGAGGAGCGCCTCGAGAGCATCCTCACGCAGCGCTTTCAGGACTTCGAGCTCATCCTGCTGGACGACTGCTCCACCGACGAGAGCCGCAGCATCCTAGAGCGCTACGCCTCCCATCCCAAGGTCAGCCACTACGTCCCCAACGAGCAGAACAGCGGCAGCCCCTTCGCTCAGTGGGAGCGGGGCCTCGAGCTGGCGCGTGGCCGCTACGTATGGATCGCGGAGAGTGACGACAGCTGCACGCCCGAGCTGCTGGATCGGCTCGTGGCAGCCCTAGAGGCGCAGCCCGACGCAGTACTGGCCTACTGCGGCTCGCTGCAGGTCGACGAACACGGCGAGAGGCTTCCCCGCGACTACGACCGATGGCAGGAGGATCAGCAGCTCTATACCTACAGCTCCTACTACTACCTGCGTCATAGGCTCTCCCGAGAGAACAGTATCTACAATGCCAGCATGGTCGTCTTCCGTCGCGAGGCCTGGCTGCGGCTCGAGGGCAAGGCTTATCTCGGGATGCGCTCCTGCGGGGACTGGCTCTTCTGGATCAAGCTGGTGGAGCAGGGAGCCGTGCTGGAGCTCAGGAGCAAGCTCAACCGCTTCCGCCAGCACACCCAGCGCGTCACGGTGCGCTCCGATCAGTCGGGGGCGCGCCTCTCGGAGCACGTCGCCATCACCCGCTACCTCAACGCCCACGGCTACCCCAGCCGCTGGGAGCAGCGCCTACGCCGTGGCCACCTCTACAAGCAGACTCTGCGCCTCAATAGGGACAAGGCGAGCCGCACCCACGCCCTCCAGGAGCTACATCGAGCTATCGGAGCGACGCGCGCGGACTATATCCTAGAGCGTATATATAAGGTAGTGCGGGAGCTCTCGAGGAAGAAGGGCTAAGCCTTTCCCTCAGCTAGCCCAAGGAAGAGCTCGTCGAGCTGGGGGGCGATGGTCTCGAAGGTGAAGCGCCCCGCCGCGAGCGCTGCCCCACAGGCGAGCTCTCGAGCATAGGCCTCGTCCGTCAGGAGGCGATGGATGGCGCTGGCGAAGGCCGAGGCATCCCCCACAGGCACCAGCATCCCTGCTGCTCCCCCCTCGAGGATCTCGCGAGGCCCCGTAGGGCAGTCGCTCGCCACAATGAGCTTGCCCAGCAGGAGCCCCTCGATCATGACCGTAGGTAGCCCCTCGAACTTCGCGCTGTGCACCATGAGGCGACAGCGCTGGATCCAGGGATAGGGGTTGCTGATGAAGCCTAGAAAACACACTGAGCCTGCTATCCCGAGCTCCTCTGCGAGCTGCCGCAGCTCGCCCTCCGATCCCCCCTTCCCTATGATATAGAGCTGCTCCTCGACTCCGTAGTCCCTCTGGAGCAGGGCATAGGCGCGCAGCAGCGTGCTGAGGTCCTTCTGCGACTCCTCCAGTCGCTCCACTGCCAGCAGGTAGGGACGCTGGATGCGCGGATCCTCGGGCAGCTCCGAGGCGCGCTGCCGAAGGCGCGCGACGTCCTTGGGATTGTAGAGCACGCGCAGGCGAGACCCCAGCTCTGGGAAGAGCTGCTCGGCCTCAGCGCGCATGGCCTCCGAGATACAGACGACACGATCGTAGAGCGGGAGCATACGCCCGATACGCTGCATGCGGCGGGCATTCTGCTGCATGAGCTGCTCGAGACTGAAGTGCAGGAAGGCGACCTTCGGCCGCCCGATGGAGCGCAGATAGCTGTAGGCACAGGTATCGAAGTCCACGAAGATATCCGTCTCCGCCTCGAGGCGCTGGATGCCACGCTGCACGAGCCAGCGCCGCAGCGGGTTCGCCAGCAGCTGGTCACAGAGCTTGATGGCGCCCCCCAGCCTACGGCGTGCACGCTGCTGCGGCACGTAGACCAGTGGAGCCGCCTGGACGAGATAGCATACCCGCACGCCCTCGGGGATGCGCTCCCTATAGACCTCCAGATCTCCCATATAGCTAGCGATGGCTAGCGTCAGACGGTAGCGCGGATCCTCCGCTAGGTGCTGGAGGTACTCCAGCAGCACCGTCTCGATGCCGCCGTCGCGTAGGCTGGTGATGAGGAAGGTCAATCGTAGGGGCTGCATGAGGGCTGTCTTAGGAGAAGGTAGTAAGGGTCTTAGGACAAGGCGCTAGGCTAAGGCTTGCCCTGACGACGCTCGATGTTCTTGGCCACCATCACCAGCTGGTAGACGCCGTCCAGCAGGGCATGGATGAGTCCAGGGACGCCGTCGCGGCAGCCCCCCTTGATGAAGTAGGACTTGGTGAAGCGCACCATCGGGCGCAGGAAGAGCGCCGCGACGCCGTAGCGCTTGCCCGAGCGCTTGATCTGCTCGTTGTCAGAGTAGTCGTTGGTCTTGCGTAGGATGACCGCGACCGAGTCGTTGGCTAGATGCTCCAGCGCCAGCTCGTACCGCCGCTTGTCGATGTGCGCTACCTCGCCGACGACTACGGGCAGCGTATGCACATAGGGCGCCCAGGTCGTCTGCTCGCGGCGGAAGAAGCGCAGCACGTAGTCGGGATAGGCTGCGTGCAGGAAGCGCCCCATGAAGTAGTTGCGCCGCGCTAGATATAGCCCCGCGGCAGGCTGCTCCGAGGCGATATGCGCGTAGAGGTAGTCCCGCAGCTCGGGGCTCACGAGCTCGTCGGCGTCGACGGTCAGGATCCAGTCACAGCTGGCACGGTCGATGGCGAACTGGCGGGCTGGCTCGGCGATCCTATGCTCCCCACGCGGGAAGGTGAGGATGCGGCAGCCATGCCGCTCGGCGATGGCGAGTGTCGCATCCGTGCTCTCCATATCGCAGACGATGAGCTCGTCGAAGCCCGCGACCGACTGGAGCACACGCTCCAGGTGCTGCTCCGCATTGTAGGTGTGGATAATGACCGATATTCCGTGCTGATTCATCATGGAGCAAAGCTACAAAGAAATAGCCGATCGGAGCGCGGAGGTGCACCCCACGCCGTGGGCGTACGCCCCCGAGGCTGGAGCCGCCTGGCCTCTCCGCTCGGGGCTAGGAGCCAAGGCCGTCACCCACCTCCTCTATCCTGAAGGAGCAGGCAGGCTGGGATAAGCCCCAGCGAAGCGAGGCCATAGGGGGAGGCTCCGTGAGGGATATCAGTCAGAGGGCTGAGGGACGTCCGTGAGGGACGCGAGGGATAGCCGTCAGCGCGCTGAGGGATATCCCTCACGGAGGCGGGAGCAGGCAGTCGCCGCACCCCGTCGCCTCACTGCGGAGGCTTCGCCCCCATTCGGAGCCTCCCTCTGCCGCCTAGGCGAAGGCGCCCACTCGCCGCCCCGCCTAGCTCGTGAGGTGGATTGAGCCTGCGGCCCGACAGAAGACTTGCCATCCGCGGCCTTATGTGTATCTTTGCGTTACATTGTTCCACCAGAGTAAGCCAACAGAAGCAACTATGCAGGAGAAGATACTCATCCTTGACTTCGGCTCACAGACCACACAGCTCATCGGGCGTCGCCTCAGAGAGCTCAATACCTACTGTGAGATCGTCCCCTACAACAAGCTCCCCCAGGACCTCACGGGTATCGCGGGGATCATCCTCTCGGGTAGCCCCTATTCGGTCTACGATGCGGAGGCCTTCCGCACCGAGCTCGCAGCCATCCGTGGCCAGCGCCCCCTGCTAGGCATCTGCTATGGCGCTCAGAGCCTCGTCCATCAGGCTGGCGGTCAGGTAGAGCCCTGCGATAGCCGCGAGTATGGACGTGCCCACCTGACGCTACACCATGCCAACGACCCGCTGCTGAAGGGACTGACCCCAGGCAGCACCGTATGGATGTCGCACGGCGATACCATCACGACGCTGCCCAAGGGCTTCCGCATCATCGCCAGCACGGAGGATGTACCCGCAGCGGCCTTCCGCATCGACGGCGAGCATACCTGGGGCGTACAGTTCCACCCCGAGGCCTTCCACTCCGAGGAGGGGACGAAGTTGCTCGGCAACTTCCTTGAGCTCACGGGCATCAAGGGCAACTGGTCGCCTGCCTCCTTCGTCGAGGCTACGGTGGCCGAGCTCCAAGCGCAGCTGGGCGACGACAAGGTCATCCTCGCACTCTCGGGCGGTGTCGACTCCTCGGTGACGGCCGTGCTGCTGCACAAGGCCATTGGCAAGAACCTCACCTGTATCTTCGTCGACCACGGCCTGCTACGCAAGGGCGAGTTCGAGAGCGTCCTGCGCGACTACGAGCACCTGGGGCTGAACGTCATCGGCGTCAATGCTCGGGACAAGTTCCTCAGCGCCCTGAAGGGCGTCACCGACCCCGAGGAGAAGCGCAAGATCATCGGCCGCGGCTTCATCGAGGTCTTCGATGAGGAGGCGCACAAGCTCAAGGACATCAAGTGGCTCGGTCAGGGCACCATCTACCCCGACGTCATCGAGTCGCTCAGCATCACGGGGACGGTCATCAAGAGCCACCACAACGTAGGCGGCCTGCCCGAGCGCATGAAGCTCAAGCTCGTCGAGCCGCTGCGCCTGCTCTTCAAGGACGAGGTACGCCGCGTAGGCCTGGAGATGGGCATGCAGGAGCACCTCATCAAGCGCCAGCCCTTCCCCGGCCCTGGCCTCGGCATCCGCATCCTGGGCGAGATCACGGCTGAGAAGGTGGAGATCCTCCAGAATGCCGACGACATCTACATGACGATGATGCGCCAGTGGGGGCTCTACGACGAGGTCTGGCAGGCAGGAGCCATCCTGCTGCCCATTCGCTCGGTCGGCGTGATGGGTGATGAGCGTACCTACGAGTACACCATCGCACTGCGTGCTGTCACCAGCACGGACGCGATGAGTGCCGACTGGGCCCACCTCCCCTACGAGTTCCTGGCGAAGGTCTCGGGCGAGATCATCAATAAGGTGCGCGGCGTCAACCGCGTCGTCTACGATATCTCCTCCAAGCCACCCAGCACCATCGAGTGGGAGTAAGCGCTAGTAGCCGCAGTACCAACTAGAGATCGATCAGAACAGCAGCATACCCCTAGCGTCCCACTCGGACGCCGGGGGTATGCGCTCTGCTTATAAATAGGATATAAAGTACTAACTAAGTAAGACAGACGTGTCACAACACCAGCCTGAGACTAAGAAGCTCACGACACATAGCCTCGCCACGATGAAGCAGTCGGGCGAGCTCATCAGTATGCTCACCGCCTACGACTACACCATGGCGCGCCTCCTCGATAGCGCGGGTGTGGACATCCTCCTCGTAGGGGACTCCGCAGCCAATGTCATGGCAGGTCACAGCACCACTCTACCCATCACCCTCGACCAGATGATCTACCACGGCGCCTCCGTCGTGCGCGGGGTGCGGCGTGCCTTCGTCGTCGTAGATATGCCCTTCGGTAGCTATCAGGTCTCCGCCCAGCAGGCCCTCAGCTCTGCTATCCGCATCATGAAGGAGACGGGCTGTGATGCCCTCAAGCTCGAGGGCGGCTCCCCCGAGCTCATCGACACCGTGCGCCAGCTCACCACCGTGGGTATCCCCGTGGTCGGGCATCTCGGGCTGACGCCCCAGTCCGTCCACCAGCTCGGCGGCTACCGCCTGCAGGGGCGCGACAGCGCCCAGGCCAGCGCCATCCAGTCGCAGGCCGAGGCACTGGAGCGTGCAGGCTGCTGCGCCCTCGTGCTGGAGAAGGTACCTGCACGCCTGGCGGCGATGATCGCCCAGCAGCTCTCCATCCCCGTCATCGGCATCGGGGCGGGGGCAGATGTAGATGGTCAGGTACTGGTCTCGCAGGACATGCTCGGGATGGAGGAGAGCTTCAGCCCGAAGTTCCTACGCCGCTTCGGTGCCGTGGGCGCGGCCATACGCCAGGCCACGAGCGACTACATCGCTGCCGTCAAGGAGCGCAGCTTCCCCACGATCGACGAGTCCTATTAGTCCCCAGCAGCCATGCAGCTTGAGCAAATCGTTGACGTCAACGACTTCGTCAACTGGTGCGACTACCTCGGCACGCTTGCCTTTGCCATCAGTGGTATCCGACTGGCGGCCGCTAAGGGCTTCGACTGGTTCGGTGCCTACGTCGTCGGCTTCGTCACGGCCGTGGGCGGGGGGACGATCCGCGACATTCTCCTAGACATCAAGCCCTTCTGGCTGGTGCAGCCCTCCTACCTCGTCATCACGGGGCTGGCGCTACTCTTCACCATAGTCTTCAGGCGCCACGTGGTGCGGCTCAATCACTCGCTCTTCTTCTTCGACGCCGTGGGGCTCGGCCTCTTCGTCGTCGTAGGGGTAGCGAAGTCCTACGCCGCGGCCTTCCCCTGGTGGGTTGCCATCGTCATGGGGACGGTGACAGGCTCCTTCGGCGGGCTCATCCGTGACATCCTCATCAGCGAGACGCCGCTGATCTTCCGCACGGACTTCTACGCCTCGGCCTGCCTCCTCGGGGCAGTGATCTACGTGCTGCTGGCGCACTATACGGGGATGTCCATCGAGTGGGTGCAGTTCATCTCGGCCTGCTCGGTGCTCCTCTTCCGCGTGCTGGCCGTCGCCCTGCATATCAAGGTGCCGACCTTCGACCCCTCGACCATAGAGCACGAGGAGGAGCAAGGCTAGCCGAAGCCCCGATACAACTTAGGGCGTCATCCCCGCTGGGTGATGACGCCCTACCTATATATAAGGTATAGGCTAAGGTGTCGCCGAGCCCGAGGCCTTGGCCATAACCAAGGCACGTCGCCCTTCGCTGCGGCAGTCCTGCGGCATGCGCGAGAGCAGCGGAGCCAGCGCCCGAGCGCAAAGCCGTACCTTTGTCCCCAAAACCAAGCACAAGCCCTAGGATGCAGCGACAAGACTATATCAAGCAGCTCATAGCCCACAGCAAGCACAACATATTCCTCACCGGGAAGGCGGGAACGGGGAAGACGACTCTACTGCGGCAGATCATCCAGGAGACCTACAAGGCCTGTGTCGTCGCCGCCCCCACGGGCATAGCTGCGCTCAACGCAGGCGGCGTGACGCTGCACTCGCTCCTCCAGCTGCCGCTGGGGACCTTCATCCCCGACAGTAGCGCCCGGCTGCCCGAGCAGGGGCAGCAGCTCTTCGTCACCCCCGCCACCCTACGCCGCCACGTACATCTACGCGAGCAGAAGGTGCGGCTGCTGCAGGCCATGGAGCTGCTGATCATCGACGAGGTGAGTATGCTGCGTGCCGACACCCTCGATATGGTGGATACGCTGCTGAGGAGCGTGCGGCGCTCGCCCCTCCCCTTCGGCGGCGTACAGCTGCTCTTCATCGGGGATATGCTGCAGCTGCCCCCCGTGGTCAAGCCCCAGGAGCAGGAGCGACTACGGCTCTACTACGAGAGCAACTTCTTCTTCGACGCGCAGGTGCTCAGGCAGTACCCACCCATCCATGTGCAGCTGGAGAAGGTCTACCGCCAGCAGGATCAGCGCTTCGTGACGCTGCTAAATCATCTGCGCTACAATGAGACGACGCCCAGCGAGCGAGCCTGGCTGGAGAGCCGTGTGCGCCGCAGCTTCGACCCCAGCCGCACCGAGGGCTATGTCTGCCTGACGACGCACAATCAGCGGGCTGAGGAGATCAACCGCCACGCCCTCGAGGAGCTCCCCGGCGCCTATCAGGACTACCACGCCCAGATCTCGGGCGACTTCCCCGAGCAGCTCTACCCCGTCGACCCCATGCTCTCGCTCAAGGTCGGGACGCGCGTCATGCTCATCAAGAACGACAGCGAGACGCCCCGCCGCTACTACAACGGCAGTCTAGCGACCGTGGAGGAGATGAGCGGCGAGGAGCTGCTGCTACGCCTCGAGACGGGCGAGGTGATCGAGGCACCCGTCTACACCTGGCACAACGAGCGCTACGGCCTCGACGAGGAGACGGGGGACATGCAACCCGAGGTCATCGGCACCTTCAAGCACTACCCGCTGCGCCTGGCGTGGGCTATCACCATACACAAGAGTCAGGGCTTGACCTTCGAGCGGGCGGCCATCGACCTCGAGGCCGTCTTCTCCTCGGGCCAAGCCTACGTAGCCCTCTCCCGTCTACGCAGTCCCGAGGGGCTCATCCTCATCTCGGAGCTCGACCGCGGGCATCAGATCGCGGTACCCTCACGCCTGCTGGCCTACGAGGGGACTGCGGCCAGCGACAGCCAGCTGGCCGACTGCCTCTCATCCGCCCAGCGTGACTACTGGCAGGAGCAGACCCTCGCAGCCTTCCGCTGGGCTGGCTGTGCCCAGCGCTTCCGCACCCACGCCTTCAGCTACCATATAGAGAGCGAGCGCAGCGCCAAGAGCAGCTTCGGGGACTGGGCAGCTGAGGTGAGCGCCACCATCGAGGAGCTCCATCAGATCGCCGAGCGCTTCGTCCTGCAGCTGCAGCAGCTCTGGGCGAGCGGGGAGGGGGCGCTGGAGGCCGTCGCCCTACGCATCGAGGAGGCAGCAGCCTACTTCGTCCCCCGCTGGCGTGAGGTCATGCGGAGCCTGCTGGAGGTACAGCGCAAGGTCAGAGGCATGCGCAAGGTCAAGGAGTTCCAGGCCGAGCTCGACGAGCTGCACGGCCAACTGATCCAGACGCTGCGCGGGCTCTTCCGCATCCAGGGCATCATGCAGGCCCTCCGTGCTGGACAGCCGCTCCTGCGGGAGCAGCTCGACATCGACGGGCGGCTCAAGCGTTGGCTCGAGGGCATCTACAGCGAGTTCAAGACGCCCTACATCGTCCCCGAGAGCAAGGAGGGCAGCGCCGGCAAGGGTAAGGGCGCGAAGCAAGAGCAGGCTACCACGACTGGCGAGCCCAAGGTCAGTACCCAGGAGCAGACCCTCGCACTGCTCCGCTCAGGCAAGAGCCTCAACCAGATCGCCAAGGCGCGCGAGCTCGCTCCCTCCACCATCGCGGGGCACATCGCCCAGCTGATGGAGCGCGGCCTACTGAGCGAGCGCGAGGCGGGCATCAAGCCCGCGATCTACGACGAGCTCGCTCCGCACTTCGAGCACATGCGCGGCGAGCAGGGCTTCAAGGCAATCTACGAGGCTACCGAGGGTAGCTACAGCTATCAGGAGCTCCGCCTCTATCACGCTGCCTTCCTCCATCGTCAGCGTGTCGCAGCAGCCAAGGCTAAGGCTCGCGAGCTGGCTGAGCAGCGGCTATTTGAATAAAATTTCAGACCTTTGCAGAAGCAAACTTCGGATTAACAACACAATAATCGATCAATGACTAAAAGTGCACTGCAGCAGGCTCGTGGCAAGTACGCGCCCAAGCTGCCCAAGGCTCTAGAGGGCAATGTAAAGGCTGTCCTCGGTGAAGCAACCAAGAGCGTAAGCGACCAGGAAGCTATCCAGCAGCTCTTCCCCAACACCTACGGGCTGCCCAAGCTCGTCTTTGAGACCAGCAGCGAGGCCGCTGCAGCTCAGCCACTCAACGCAGGGGTCATCCTCTCCGGTGGTCAGGCTCCAGGTGGACACAACGTCATCGCAGGGATCTTCGATGGCATCAAGAAGATCCATCCCGACAGCCGTCTCTATGGCTTCCTCATGGGCCCTGACGGACTGGTCAAGCACAACTACATCGAGCTGACGCCCGAGATCATCGACGAGTACCGCAATACGGGTGGCTTCGACATCATCGGCTCGGGTCGTACCAAGCTCGAGGAGAAGGAGCAGTTCGACAAGGGGCTCGAGGTCCTCAAGAAGCTCGACATCCGTGCCCTGGTCATCATCGGCGGCGACGACTCCAATACCAACGCAGCCGTCCTGGCTGAGTACTACAAGGCTATCGGTGCCCCCGTCCAGGTCATCGGCTGCCCCAAGACGATCGACGGCGACCTGAAGAACGAGCAGATCGAGACCTCCTTCGGCTTCGACACCGCTACTAAGGTCTACAGCGAAGTCATCGGTAACATCCAGCGCGACTGTAACTCGGCACGCAAGTACTGGCACTTCATCAAGCTGATGGGTCGCTCGGCCTCGCACATCGCCCTGGAGTGCGCCCTGCAGGTACAGCCCAATGTCGCTATCATCAGCGAAGAGGTAGAGGCTAAGCGCCTCACGCTCGACGACGTCGTCACCTACATCGCTGAGGTCGTAGCACAGCGTGCTGCCGCTGGTGAGAACTTCGGTACCGTCCTCATCCCCGAGGGGCTCATCGAGTTCGTCCCTGCTATGAAGGCGCTCATCGCCGAGCTCAACGACTACCTCGCACACCACGAGGCAGAGTTCCGCGCCGTAGCCGCTGCCGACCAGCGTGCCTATATCATCAGCAAGCTCAGCAAGGACAACTCCGAGCTCTACGCTAGCCTCCCCGCTACGGTAGCTCGCCAGCTGACGCTCGACCGCGACCCTCACGGCAACGTCCAGGTATCGCTCATCGAGACGGAGAAGCTGCTGGCTGAGATGGTCGGCACCAAGCTCGCAGCCTGGAAGGCAGAGGGTCGCTACACGGGCAAGTTCTCGCCCCTGACGCACTTCTTCGGCTACGAAGGCCGCTGCGCTATGCCCTCCAACTTCGACGCTGACTACTGCTACGCCCTCGGTCGTACGGCAGCCTGCCTCATCGCCGCAGGGGTCACGGGCTACATGAGCTCCGTGCAGAACCTCACGGCTCCTGCCTCTGAGTGGATCGCTGGCGGTATCCCCACCACGATGATGATGAACATGGAGCGTCGTCACGGCGAGATGAAGCCTGTGATCCAGAAGGCGCTGGTAGACCTCGAGGGCAAGCCCTTCGCCTTCTTCGCAGCACACCGCGAGGAGTGGGCTAAGAACACGAGCTACATCTACCCCGGGCCTATCCAGTTCTACGGTGCTCCTGAGCTCTGCGACCAGCCTTCGCGTACGCTCGCTCTGGAGCAGGCTAAGTAAGCCGTCCTACCCTACTCAGCCGCTCGGCTGATCCTAATACAAAAGCCGTCCCCCACGCTACTCCGCTATCGGAGGTCTGCGTGGGGGACGACTTCTTTTTTAGCTTAGAGTAAGGCAGGCTCTGCCTAAAAGCAAGGCCGCCTCCCTTTGGGGGAAGGCGGCCTTGTATATTCAGCGGCAGCGGCAGCTCATAGCGAGCTCGCCGCGCGGCTACTAGCGGAGCATCTGACGGTAGTGCTTGTCGATCTCGCGACGAGCCTCTTCGGTGGGCTGGAAGGCCTCTCCCGACATCCCCGCCAGCGCTTCGTCATCCTCCTTGAGTTTGGGGATGAAGACATTGACATTGACCAAGAGGTCGCCCTTCCCATAGCCATTGACCGAGGGCAGGCCCTTGCCGCGCAGACGCAGTACCTTGCCTGGCTGCGTGCCCGGGGCAATCTTGACGCGCGCCTTACCGCCGATGGTAGGCACCTCGACCGATCCACCATGCGCCGCCATAGGGATGGAGACGAGCAGGTTGTAGATGAGGTCGCTGCCGTTACGGATCAGATTGGGATCCTCCTCTTCCTGAATCAGGACGAGTAGGTCACCAGGAATGCCGCCACGCGGAGCAGCGTTCCCCTTGCCCGAGACCGTCAGCTGCATACCCTCCTGCACGCCAGCAGGGATGCGGAAGCTGACCAGCTCCTCGCCGATCTGCGTCCCCTGACCCTTACAGTAGCTACAGGGCTTGGTGATCACCTCGCCCGTCCCCTCACAGGTAGGGCATACGCTCTGCGTCTGCACCATACCGAAGAGGCTGCGCTGTGCCGTGACGACCGAGCCCGTACCGTGACAGGTACCGCAGGTCTGCTTGCCATTGGGGTCGGAGGTTCCTTCGCCGCCGCAGTGCGAGCAGGCGACATTCTTCTTGATCTTGAGCTTCTTCTCCACGCCCTTCTCGATATCCTCGAGCGTGAGGCGTACACGGGCGCGGAGGTCCGAGCCGCGGATGACCTGACGTCCGCCGCCACCGCCACCGAAGCCACCAAAGCCTCCGAAGTCAAAGCCGCCACCGCCGAAGAGGTCGCCGAAGCGGCTGAAGATATCCTCCATGCTCATGCCGCCGCCGAAGCCTCCAGCGCCGCCGCTAGCAGCACTGCTACCGACACCGGCATGACCGAACTGATCGTAGCGCTGGCGCTTGTCGGGGTCGCTCAGCACGTCATAGGCCTCGGCCAGCTCCTTGAACTTCTCCTCGGCCTCCTTATCCCCAGGGTTCTTGTCGGGGTGGTACTTGATGGCGAGCTTGCGATAGGCCTTCTTCAGCTCATCGGCCGAAGCGCCCTTGCTCACCCCAAGTATCTCGTAGTAATCTCTCTTTGCTGCCATGATCTATTCCTTTCTCCTTACTGACCGACGACTACCGAGGCATGACGCAGTACCTTGTCATGGAGCTTATAGCCCTTCTTGACGCAGTCCATGATCTTGCCCTTCTGCTCCTCTGCTGCCGCGGGGAGTAGCGCGATGGCCTCATGCAGCTCGTCGTCGAAGGCTGCTCCCTCGGTCTCGATGGCCTTGACGCCCTGACGCGAGAGGTAGTCGACGAACTTGGCGTGGATGAGGTGCATGCCCTCCTTGAGGGCCTCCAGGTCGCTAGCCTTATCGAGGTTCTGCAGCGCGATGTCGAGGTCATCGACGACGGGAAGCAGCTCCGTGAGCACCTTCTCTCCGCCGTTGCGGATGAGCTCGCTCTTTTCCTTGAGCGTGCGCTTGCGGAAGTTATCGTACTCGGCTACCAAGCGCAGATGCGTATCCTTGAGGCGCTCCAGCTCCTGCTGTAGCTGCTCCTCAGTGCTGGGCTGACTGCCATCCTCGGCTGACAGATTAGCCTCTTCGGCTGCGGACGCTGCCGCCTCAGTCTGACAAAATGACTGTTCCAGTCCCTGCTCTTCTGCCTGCTGGCAGTCCTTAATTTCTTCGCTCATATTATCTTAATTGCTTATTTACTAATCTATTGACGTCGGCGCATAGGGCTAAGCGCGCCCCCGAAGGGCGTACATCCGCCTGGCGCTCATCCTCTAAGAGGCAAAGATGATACCACAGTGCACGCCGCCCCCTGCTTCGTCAGGCTACGCCAAGGGACTAAGCTCAGCGCACTAAGTGTATGGAGTGAGCGAGCGAAGTGCCTTATCACTCCGAGCAAAATACTATCATATCACGAGCGAACTTATATCATATCTCGGGAGAACTTATATTATATTCGTCGAGAAGTAATATAATATTTCGGGAAAAGTTATATAATAATTGGCGGAAAGTTATATAATATTCTGCCAAAAGTTATATTACTTTTGTCGGAAAGTTATATAATATTTCTTCAATTATTATATTACTTTTCTCAGCCTCATCAGTATCTTCGCTCGACAAAGGACTGATGCGCCCCCGCCAAGTGACTCATCAGCCCCAGCTCAGAGGCTAGGCCAAGCGCGGCGAGCGGCTGAGGGACAGCGCTTAGACTAAGGCATGGATCGGGCAGCGATCGAACTATAGCGCGGGGAGACTTGTTCGGTAAAAGGGCCTAATCCCCACGCGGGCGCCCCAGCGCCCCTACATTATATATATAGAGACCCTCATGCAGACACTCTCCCTCATACTCGTCGCGCTGGTCGCGCTAGAGCATAGCTACATCCTATGGATCGAGATGGTCGCCTGGACCAGCAAGGGGCGCGAAGTCTTCCGCGGGGCGCTGCCCGACGAACTCTTCGAGCAGACCAAGGGCCTAGCTGCCAACCAAGGCCTCTACAACGGCTTCCTCGCCGCGGGCCTCATCTGGGGGCTCTGCATCGCAGACCCGCTCTGGGCGCTACGCGTACAGAGCTTCTTCCTCAGCTGCGTCCTCATCGCGGCGACCTTCGGCGCCCTGCGCTCCTCGCCGAGCATCCTCCTCAAGCAAGGACTGCCCGCAGCCCTTGCCCTCCTCAGCCTCCTGCTGAGCTAGGATAAGGAACGAGCACAAGCAACAGACACAAGCAAAGACAACAAGCATATGAACAAGAAATCAGACATCGGCCTCATAGGCCTAGCGGTAATGGGTGAGAACCTCGCGCTCAACATGGAGCGTAATGGATTCCAAGTCTCCGTATACAATCGCGCTGAGGGCGCCGAGGCCGAGGTCGTCGCGCACTTCATGGAGGGCCGCGGTGCTGGCAAGCACTTCCTTGGCTTCACCGACCTTCAGGACTTCGTCGCCTCCCTCGAGCGTCCACGCAAGATCATGATGATGATCCGCGCCGGTAAGCCCGTAGACTACGTCATCGAGGCGCTGCTGCCCTACCTCGAGGCAGGCGACATCGTCATCGACGGGGGCAACTCCAACTGGGAGGACTCCGAGCGCCGCGAGGCACAACTGCGCAGTCACGGCATTCACTTCGTCGGCTGTGGCATCTCGGGCGGCGAAGAGGGTGCGCTCAATGGCCCCGCCATCATGCCTGGCGGAGCTAAGGAAGCCTGGCCCAGCATCGAGCCTATCTTCACCAAGATCGCCGCTAAGGCCGAGGACGGCACGCCCTGCTGTGCCTGGATCGGCGCAGGCGGCTCGGGGCACTTCGTCAAGATGGTGCACAATGGCATCGAGTACGGCGATATGCAGCTCATCGCTGATGCCTACGGCTATCTGAGCCGCGTGGCAGGCAAGACCAACGAGGAGATGGCCGCGATCTTCGCCCAGTGGAATGCGGGCAAGCTCTCCAGCTACCTCGTCGAGATCAGCGCCGAGATCCTAGCGCACCGCGAGAGCACAGGCGACTACCTCATCGATAAGATCCTCGACGCCGCAGGGCAGAAGGGGACGGGCAAGTGGTCGGTGATCAACTCGCTGGAGTTCGGTCAGCCGCTCGGCCTGATCGCTACCGCCGTCTACGAGCGTAGCCTCTCCTCGACGGTAGAGCTACGTGCCGAGGCTGCCGAGGCCTATCCCCGCAGCACGGAGCGTATCGCCTCCTTCGGCGAGCGTGAGACCAAGGCCCTCGAGCAGAGCCTCTACGCCTCCAAGATCGTATCCTACGCGCAGGGCTTCGCGCTGCTGGCGGAGGCCTCACGCAGTCGCGACTGGGCGCTTGACCTCGCCTCCATCGCCCGCATCTGGCGCAATGGCTGCATCATCCGCTCGGCCTTCCTCGGCGACATCGCCGCAGCCTATGAGGCGGATAGCGCCCTACCCAACCTACTGCTGGCACCCTTCTTCCAGCAGGAGATCAAGGAGGCTAAGGCCGACTGGCTGCGTACTGTCGCCAGCGCCCTCGAGCATGAGTGCTCGGTACCGGCCTTCTCCGCTGCGCTCAACTACTTCCTCTCGCTGACCAGCCGCCGTCTGCCCGCCAACATGGTGCAGGCCCAGCGTGACTACTTCGGCGCCCATACCTTCGAGCGCACCGACCGCCCCCGCGGCGAGTTCTTCCACGAGAACTGGACGGGCCGCGGCAGCGACACCTCCTCCACTACCTATAATGTCTAAAGGAGCGCACGATGCAGACAGCACACACCAAGCCTGAGAGCCTCGTCCTCGCCATCTTCGGCGGCTCGGGTGACCTCACCAAGCGCAAGCTCATCCCTTCGCTCTACCAGCTCTTCAAGCAGGGCAAGCTCCCCCAGCGCTTTGCCGTCCTAGGGCTCGGCCGCACCGCCTACGACGATGCCAGCTACCGCCCGCACCTCGACAGCGCCCTGCAGCAGTACCTAGCCGCGGGCGAGTACGACGCGTCGCTAGCCGAGCAGTTCCTCTCCAGCGTCCATTATCTGGCCATCGACCCGGCTAAGGCTGAGGACTACCCTGCCCTCAAGGCACGCCTCGAGGAGCTGGATGCCGAGATCGACAACCCCGGCAACTATATCTACTATCTCTCCACGCCGCCCTCCCTCTACGGCGTCGTGCCGCAGCACCTGATGAGCGTCGGGCTCAACGAAGAGCTCAATGCCGCAGGCCAGCCCGCCATCCGCCGCATCGTCATCGAGAAGCCCTTCGGCTACAACCTCGCCTCCGCCCTGGAGCTCAACGAGATCTACCGCCGTGGCTTCGAGGAGCATCAGCTCTACCGCATCGACCACTTCCTCGGTAAGGAGACGGTGCAGGACATCATGGCGCTGCGCTTTGCCAACGGGATCTTCGAGCCGCTGTGGAACCGCAACTACATCGAGCGCGTAGAGATCACCGCCGTGGAGAACATGGGCATCGAGAGCCGTGGCGGCTTCTACGACCAGACGGGCGCACTGCGCGACATGGTGCAGAACCACCTGGCGCAGCTCGTAGCGCTGACGGCGATGGAGCCCCCCGTACAGTTCAATGCCGACCTCTTCCGCAACGAGGTCGTGAAGGTCTACCAGTCCTTCCGCCCCATGACCGACGCCGAGGTACGCCGCCGCGTGATCCGCGGCCAGTACACCGAGAGCGAGTGGCGCGGCGAGCACCATCGTGGCTACCGCGAGGAGGACAAGGTACCCGTCGACAGCCGTACCGAGACCTTCGTCGGGATGAAGCTCTACATCGACAACTGGCGCTGGCAGGGTGTCCCCTTCTACATCCGCACGGGGAAGATGATGCCTACCAAGGTCACGGAGATCGTCGTCCACTTCAAGCCCACGCCCCACAAGATGTTCACCGACAGCGACGGGCAGGCCGTGCCCAACCAGCTGATCATCCGCATCCAGCCCGACGAGGGGATCGCCCTCAAGTTCGCAGCCAAGGTGCCCGGCTCGGGCTTTGAGGTCAAGCGCGTCTCCATGGACTTCACCTACGATCAGCTCGGGGGTCTGGCCTCAGGGGATGCCTATTCGCGCCTCCTCGAGGACTGCATGCTCGGGGACTCCACGCTCTTCACCCGCAGCGATGCGGTCGAGATGAGCTGGCGCTTCTTCGACCCCATCCTACGCCTCTGGCAGGATGAGGACTTCCCCCTCTACGGCTATCCCGCAGGTACCTGGGGGCCCAAGCAGAGTGACGCCATCATCGAGCGTGACCACAGCTGGACCAACCCCTGCCGCAACCTCACCAACTCCGAGCTCTACTGCGAACTATGATCATCAACCACTACGCTACGCCCGAGGAAGTCGCCCGCGCCGTAGCCAAGGAAGCCTTCGTCCGTCCCTCCGAGCGCGGCTGGGCCCACATCGCCGTCTCGGGCGGCAGCACGCCGCGCCTGCTCTTCGAGCTGCTAGCTGAGGAGCCCCTCCGCAGCGCCGTGCGCTGGGACAAGGTGCACCTCTACTGGGTCGATGAGCGCTGTGTGCCCCCCACCGATCCCGAGAGCAACTACGGGATGACCAAGGCCACCCTCCTCGACCACGTGCCCATCCCCAAGGATCAGGTGCACCGCATAGCAGGAGAGAATGATCCCGAGCGTGAGGCCAAGGACTACTCCTGGCTCGTCGGAGCGGAGCTGCCCTTCGATGGGAACTATCCCGTCTTCGATGTCATCATCCTCGGCCTCGGGGATGACGGCCACACCTCCTCCATCTTCCCCCATCAGATGGAGCTACTGAAGACCGAGCAGCCCTACGCCGTAGGCATCAGCCCCAAGGGGCAGCCACGCGTAGCGATGACGGGTCCCACGATCCTGGCGGCGCGACAGCTGCTCTTCCACGCTACGGGCGAGAAGAAGGCGCCCATCCTGCGCGCCATCGCCGCGAAGACCCCTGAGGCGAAGGCTTACCCCGCCGACTACATCCTCCGACACCGCCACGACATCGCCGTCTACACCGACGTCGAGCTCTAGCGCTTCACCCTACGCATAAGGCCGCACGGTACCGCCTCTCTCCCGAGCGCTGCCGTGCGGCCTTACTCGTGCCCTCCCCTAAGCCTATCCCCCATAGGACGGAGCTAAAAGCAGCCTCCCAGCCGCCTCCTTCCACAGCAAAGGGCCGCCCTTCCCCGAACCCCAGCCATCACGCTGATAGCGAGGCCGCGACGTGAGGCCGAAGGTCTCGCCAAGTCGCCGTATCTTTGCGGCGCAAAAGCAAGAATACACCACACCTATAGATGAATAAGAACATCACGCGCATCGCCCTTACTGGGGGCCCCTGCGCTGGCAAGACGACCGCGCTGGCTCAGATCATCGAGCACTTCAGCGACCTCGGCTACCTCGTCTATGCCCTCCCCGAGACGCCCACGCTCTTCAGCAATGCCTCGATCAACTTCGGCACACCCGATAGGCAGTACTTCTACAATATCGAGAAGGCCGTGATGAAGTACCAGCTGCAGATGGAGGATACCTTCCTCGAGCTGGCCCACGCCGCCTCGCAGCCCGTCATCATCATCTCCGACCGCGGCACCATGGACATCTCCAACTATATGGAGCGCACCATGTGGCAGGCCATCCTCGACGAGCTCAGCCTCTCGGAGATCAAGCTGCGCGATGCCCGCTACGATGCCGTCATCCACATGGTCACGGCCGCTCAGGGCGCCGAGGAATTCTACACGCTGGAGACCAACGCCGCCCGCCACGAGACCATCGACGAAGCACGCGACCTCGACTCCCGCATCCTCAAGGCTTGGACGGGCCACCCTCAACTGCACATCGTGGAGAACAACGTCGACTTCCAGGAGAAGATCCAGCACGTGCTGAACGCCATCCACGAGACGCTAGGCGATGACCCCTCCACCTTCACCGACGTACGCCGCCGCTTCCTCGTACGCGTCACGGGACAGATCCCCTATGGCGTAGAGACCGACCTCTACCAGGCCTATATCGACCTGGAGGACGGCTCCAGCGTCCGCATCCGCAAGCGCGGCCTGCGGGGCAACTACGTCTACTTCATGACGCGCAAGAGCCCCATCGAGTCGCAGTCCATCATCACCGAGCGTCAGATCGGGCCCGACGAATACCTCTCCTACCTCAGCTCCGTACCCGCCTCCGAGGTCGTGCACAAGCTGCGCCGCAACTTTGTCTGGGCCAAGCAGTACTTCGAGGTCGATGACTTCATCGTCCCCAAGTCTGACCATCAGATCCTCGAGCTCTCCTGCGCCCCCGAGCTGGAGGTCAAGTTCCCCCCCTTCATCGAAGTCGTCCGCGAGATCACCGACGACCCCGACTACCGCCGCCTCTAGCCCCTCCCCGCTAGACCAAAGCCAAAAAGAGAGCCCCCAGCGCTACCGCGCTGGGGGCTCTCTTTTTCTGTCCCGCTTGCCCGCCTTGTCGCCGGAGTCTAGAGCGATCTCTAAGCCTAGTACCTCCCCACCTGACTGGAATCAATAGCTCAGCCCCAGCGCTACCACGCTGGGGCTGAGCTATTCTTTACCTATCGTCATACCTTCCCGCTCCCCCTACCGCTTACCGCCCTAATTAAGGCGACACAGAGCTGGTCTACCCAAGGCAAGAAGCTCCGCCAGCCCCCCCTTCACCACAAACACACCTTTCCCCCCTAAACGAATACCTATCCCCAAACTGAGAGCTAGCCCCGCTGCCGCCCCCAAGCGGCATGATTTCGGTCACTAGCCCGCGCCTCCCAAGGCAGTAAGTAGGCTTAAAGGCTCTGTGTCTCCGTGGTTCAGACAAGCCCTCCAAACGCTACCCAGAGCTCCGAGCAGCGCGCCCTCCCCATCCATGCAGGCGGGAGCTGCCCGAAGGTCTAGTGCTGTGCGGAGCGTCAACAAATGGTCTTACAAGCAACAAGCAGGGCAGCTGTATCCCAAGCTAAAGGAGCCCTGCAAGGACTGCGGAGGCAGAGTGTACGGATATGTGTCGGCAGCCTTACGTTAAACTAAAAGCCCGCCTCCCCCCGAATGACAGGCGAGCTAAGACAAACTTGGGAAGGGCGGGCGGGCACAGCTGACGACAGGGGAGCAGTCGAGTGGCGGCTGGTATGCGCTAGACTGACGGCGCACATCCTGCGAAGAGAAGCCTGCACTTAGGTAAGGCGAACGAGTAGGCTCGTGCTAAACTAACGACGCCTGTCCCGCGAATAGGGAAATAGACTTGGGCAAGGTTAGCAGGCCTGCTCCCCCTAAGCTACTGACTGATTTAGGCAAGGGGGTAAGCGGCGTGTGCCGGCTGGCAGCTCGGTCGATGCACGGTCTGAGGTGGTTTTGCTTCTGCGGCGGAGCAGGGCAGGTGTAGTAGATAGTAAGTGGCGACGCTGTTAGTAGGAAGCTCTGCCGCCCTTGTGGGGTGAGCTGAGTGCCAGCTGGCAGCAGGGCACAAAAAAAGAGCGGGTGCGATCGCTTCTGCAATCACACCCGCTCATCCTAAAATGGCGGCTACCTACTCTCCCACTTTCGCAGTACCATCGGCACAATTGGGCTTAACTTCTCTGTTCGGAATGGGAAGAGGTGGAACCCCAACGTTATAACCACCTAAATATCTCAATATCTAGACAATCATTGACTTGATAAAAACATCCGATACTCACCACCGTAGCGCTAAGTCGGTATACAACCACGCGCGCAAAAACTTTCGGGCTATTAGTACTACTCGGCTTTGATGTCACCATCTTTACACCTGTAGCCTATCAAGGTCATCGTCTTTAACCACCCTTATAATGAGATCTAATCTTGAGGCAAGCTTCGTACTTAGATGCTTTCAGCACTTATCTCAACCGAACGTAGCTACTCGGCACTACACCTGGCGGTATAACCGATAGACCAGCGGTTCGTCCAACACGGTCCTCTCGTACTAGTGTCAGGCCCCCTCAAATCTCAAACGCCCACAACAGATAGAGACCGAACTGTCTCACGACGTTCTGAACCCAGCTCGCGTGCCACTTTAATGGGCGAACAGCCCAACCCTTGGGACCTTCTCCAGCCCCAGGATGTGACGAGCCGACATCGAGGTGCCAAACCGCTCCGTCGATATGAGCTCTTGGGAGCGATCAGCCTGTTATCCCCGGAGTACCTTTTATCCTTTGAGCGATGGCCCTTCCATACGGAACCACCGGATCACTATGCTCTAGTTTCCTACCTGTGCGACTTGTTAGTCTCCCAGTCAAGCACCCTTGTGCCATTACACTCTACGACCGGTTACCAATCGGTCTGAGGGTACCTTTAGAAGCCTCCGTTACTCTTTTGGAGGCGACCACCCCAGTCAAACTACCCACCATGCAATGTCCTCGCATCCGCGAGTTAGAACCCAAATAACAAAAGGGCCGTATTTCAACGGCGACTCCACGAATACTGGCGTACCCGATTCATAGTCTCCGGCCTATCCTACACATTTGTTACCCAAATCCAATGCAAAGCTATAGTAAAGGTTCACGGGGTCTTTTCGTCCCGTTGCGGGTAATCGGCATCTTCACCGATACTACAATTTCACCGAGCTCGCGGTTGAGACAGTACCCAGATCGTTACACCATTCGTGCAGGTCGGAACTTACCCGACAAGGAATTTCGCTACCTTAGGACCGTTATAGTTACGGCCGCCGTTTACTGGGGCTTCAATTCAATGCTTCTCTTGCGATGACATCTCCTCTTAACCTTCCAGCACCGGGCAGGTGTCAGGCTATATACAGTATCTTTCGATTTAGCATAGCCATGTGTTTTTGTTAAACAGTCGCCTGGGCCTATTCTCTGCGGCTCACCTTTAGAGTGAGCGTTCTTTTTCCCGAAGTTACAGAACCATTTTGCCTAGTTCCTTAACCGCGAATCACTCGAGCGCCTTAGTATACTCAACCCAACCACCTGTGTCGGTTTATGGTACGGGTAATCATGCAATATGCTTAGCGGATTTTCTTGGGAGCGCCGTTACTCTGTCCATATCACCTCGTGCAAGCACTCAGCGTACTGTCAGGTTCAGCTCTCAGGGCGGATTTGCCTACCCCGATCATCGCCTACACCCTTCAACCAGCTATTCCGTCAGCTGGCAGGACCGTCACATCTCCGTCTCCACATCGCTCACATAATTAGTACCGGAATATTAACCGGTTCGTCCATCGGGTGCGCCGTTCGGCTGTCCCCTTAGGCCCCGACTAACCCTGATCCGATTAGCGTTGATCAGGAAACCTTAGTCTTTCGGCGAGGAGGTTTCTCACCTCCTTTATCGTTACTTATACCTACATTTGCTTTTCTAGAAGCTCCAGCCTGAGTTGTCCTCAAACCTTCTACGCCGCTAGAATGCTCCCCTACCGATATTTTCATATCCCACAGCTTCGGTAAATAGCTTATGCCCGATTATTATCCACGCCAAAGCACTCGACTAGTGAGCTGTTACGCACTCTTTAAATGAATGGCTGCTTCCAAGCCAACATCCTAGCTGTCTTAGCACTCTGACTTCGTTTGGTCAACTTAGCTATTATTTCGGGACCTTAGCCGATGGTCTGGATTCTTCTCCTCTCGGACATGGACCTTAGCACCCATGCCCTCACTCCATGGATCTAACTTGTGTGCATTCGGAGTTTGTCTGGACTTGATAGCCGGTGAAAGCCTCGCATCCAATCAGTCGCTCTACCTCACACAAGAAACTCCACAGGCTGCACCTAAATGCATTTCGGGGAGTACGAGCTATCTCCAAGTTTGATTAGCCTTTCACCCCTACCCTCAGTTCATCCGAAAGCTTTTCAACGCTTACCGGTTCGGTCCTCCAGTTGGTTTTACCCAACCTTCAACCTGACCAAGGGTAGATCACTTGGTTTCGCGTCTACTCCCTCTGACTATCCGCCCTATTCAGACTCGCTTTCGCTTCGGCTCACGTGACTCCTCATCACTTAACCTTGCCAGAGAAAGTAACTCGTAGGTTCATTATGCAAAAGGCACGCAGTCACAGCCAATGGCTGCTCCTACCGCTTGTAGGCAGACGGGTTCAGGATCTATTGCACTCCTCTGTTCGAGGTTCTTTTCACCTTTCCCTCACGGTACTGGTTCACTATCGGTCTCTCGGGAGTATTTAGCCTTACGGGATGGGCCCCGCAGATTCACACAGGATTTCACGTGTCCCGCGCTACTCAGGATACTCCTAACTCCAACTAAAACTTTCGGATACACAGCTGTCATGTTCTATGGCAGGCCTTTCCAGACCTTTCTCCTAGTCTTGTCTTCATATGACGGAGTCCTACAACCCCGTGCTTGCCGAAACAAGCACGGTTTGGGCTGTTCCCCGTTCGCTCGCCACTACTAAGGGAATCACTTTTGTTTTCTTCTCCTATGGGTACTTAGATGTTTCAGTTCCCCACGTTCGCTCACTGCTCTGCAGTGTGACATGTCTTCTACATGCCGGGTTGCCCCATTCGGAAATCTACGGATCAATTCGTATGTGCCGATCCCCGTAGCTTATCGCAGCTTATCACGTCCTTCGTCGCCTCCGAGAGCCTAGGCATCCACCGTCTGCCCTTATCTGTTTTTGCGCCTAAGATGCTTCAGGTTACCCATCCGCATCCAGGTTGTATACTAACTTATTTAATATGCTCTACGTTGTTTTCTCGTTTGTTTTTATCAAGTATGTCAATGATCGCTTTTAGCTATCTAAGGAGAATCGCTTCTCGTCTTAGACTCATCTCGCTCCCGAGGCTTGTCTTATTCATCCCAGCTCGGCGCGCTTGCCGTAGCTCCGTGGGGCGTTTCCTCGTTTGCGGTTGCAAAGGTAAGACGAAAAAGTAATACCAACCAAATCATGAGGAGAAAAAGGCGATCGGAGTAGGCCCTGAGTGCTATTCATTACCCCTTAGAACAGGCGATTACAAGGACCAAAAGTTTTTTCCCATTTGTGCGGAATTAGGAGCAGGAAGGGGCGCTCAACGAGCTCGAAGCAAGGCGAGGAGGCGCGAAAAAGGGGATCTCGGAGCGGGCTTGAGGGCTTGTCGGGGTGGCTGGACGAGGCGAGAGAGGTGGCGAAGGACTTGCCCGAGGATGCTGAGCGGCTTGGCCCAGCACCTCGCGGAGCCGCTTGGCCGCCGCTGACCCATAGCAGTCACGACGCCCACCGGCGCCAGTCAGCCCCACGACCCACGCCAGTCAGCGCGGCGAGGGATATCGGTCCGAGCGCCGAGGACAAGGAAAAGCCTCGCCCCCGCAATGCTCGACGAGCGTTGCGGGGGCGAGGCTTACTTATATACCAGCTAGGTTAGCGGGCGGGCGGGCTTACTTCTTGAGCCATTTGTCGAGCCAGCCGAAGAAGGTGCGCTGCCAGAGCAGCGCGTTCTGCGGCTTGACGACCCAGTGCGTCTCGTCGGGGTAGACGAGCAGCTCGGCAGGGATGCCGCGGAGCTTGGCAGCATTGAAGGCCGCCATCCCCTGATCGGCGAGGATACGGTAGTCACGCTCGCCGTGGATGACGAGGATAGGCGTATCCCAGTTGCCCACAAGGCGGTGGGGCGAATTGGCGAAGGTGCGCTGCGCTACGGCATTGCCCTTGTCCCAGGGTGCACCGCCCATATCCCAGTTGGCGAACCACATCTCTTCGGTACACATGTACTGGTGCTCGAGGTTGAAGATCCCCGCGTGTGCGATGAAGGCGGCGAAGCGCTTCTGATGCACGCCCGCCAGGTAGAAGGTCGAGTAGCCGCCGTAGCTAGCCCCGACGCAGCCCAGGCGCGCCTTGTCGACGTAGGGCTCCTTGCTCACCTCATCGACGGCGGTGAGGTAGTCCTGAATGTTCTGCCCCGAGTAGTCGCCACTGATCTGCTCGTTCCACGCCTTGCCGAAGCTAGGCACGCCATGGCGGTTGGGGGCGATGACGATATAGCCCTGCTCGACCATCAGACGAAGGTTCCAGCGGTAGGAGAAGAACTGGCTGACGGTGCTCTGCGGCCCGCCCTGGCAGTAGAGCAGCGCGGGGTACTTCTTCGTCTTGTCGAAGTGCGGCGGCAGGAGTACCCATACGAGCATACGCCCACCGTCAGTGGTCTGGATCCAGCGCTTCTCGACGGTGGGGGTAGCGAGCTGGGCGAGCGTAGCGGCATTCTCCTGGGTCAGCTGCTGCGCTGCGCCCGTCTTGGGATCGACCAGGTAGAGGTCCTTGGGCTGCACCATGGTCTGGCGACCTGCCAGCAGCTTGCCTCCTGCCAGCGCGATGGAGGTGTAGTCGTGCGTCCCCGAGGTGATCTGGCGGAGCTTCTTGCCACGGAGCGTCAGCTGCCAGAGCTGCGTCTCGGCCTCCTTCGTAGCGAGGAAGTAGATGGACTTGCTGTCGGCAGCCCAGACGGTCTGGTCGACGTCGCACTCGAAGCCCTCGGTGAGCCAGCTCTTCGCCCCCGTCTTCAGATCGAGGGTGAAGAGGCGCTTGAGGTCAGCCTCGTAGCCGTCGCGCTCCATGCTGATCCAGCTGAGGCTACGGCCATCGGGGGAGAAGCGGGGCTGCGTGTCGTAGCCGCCGTTGCCCTCGGTGACGTTGCGCGTACGCCCTGTCGCGAGGTCGTAGAGGTAGATATCGGTATTGGTCGAGAGGGCGTACTCCAGGCCCGTTTTCTTACGCGAGGAATAGGCCAGCGTTTTGCCATCGGGACTCCAGGAGAGCTCCTCCGCACCGCCGAAGGGCTTGGTCGGCGCCTCGTAGGGCTCGCCCTCGAGGATGTCCTTGCCCGCCTTCACCAGTCCCGAGCCCAGCTCAGCGACGAAGATGTGCGGGACGGTCTCTACCCACTCATCCCAGTGCTTGTACATCAGGTCGGTGATGATGCGCCCTGTAGCCTGGGGCAGGTCGGGGTAGAGGTCGGCCGTGGACTGGCCGAACTTGATCTCGCGGATATAGGCGAGCTTCGTCTCATCGGGCGAATAGAGGTAGTCTGTGATGCCTCCCTCGACGTCTGTCACCTGACGGCGATCGCTGCCGTCGGGCGCCATCGTCCAGAGCTGCGAGCTGCCACTCTCGGAGGAGAGGTAGCTGATGCGGCGCCCCTGCTGGATCCAGCGAGGAGCGTGGATGCCCTTGAGCCCCTCGGTGATCTGGCGGCGTGCGCTGCCCGAGCTCGTGATGGTGAAGAACTCGGTACGTATCTTATTGTCCTTGATACTGGGGAAGCCGACGCTGTAGACGATCTGCTTGCCGTCGGGCGAAGCAGCGGACTCGCCGAGGCGCGCTAGGCTCAGCATCATCTCCGGACTCATGTGCTGCTGTGCGGCCAGCTGCTCGGGGGCAGCGGCAGCCAGCGTGGTGGCCGCCACGAGGGCCGCCATCTGTTGCTTGATCTTCATAGTCTATGCTGTATTTGGGGTTGGGTCGGGGCAAGGGAAGGGCCCTAGGTGAAGCGCAGGCCCAGGCGCTCCTTGAGCTCAAGCACCTGCGGGTTGACCTCGGCTAGCTTCTTGAGCTTATCCTCGGGAGTGAAGGCTAGGCGCGCCTGCTCCTCGGCGTTCTTCTCGCGCAGCAGCAGCGTCAGGTCATGGTTGTGCAGCTGGCCGCGCAGGTAGCTAAGTAGCTGAGGGTAGATGGCCTCGATAGCCTCACGAGCGGCGGAGCTCGGCGGGAGCGCTGTCTCGGCCTCGGTAGCGCTGAGCTGATGCGGCAGGGACTCCAGCAGGATGGAGCGGCAGACGATCTGCTCACTCGGCAGTACCTCCTCGATGTAGCGCATCCAGGCGCGCTGTAGCTGCTCCTCGGTGAAGGGCTCGTGCTCCTCGAGCGTGGGGGCTGCCACGGAGGTCTCGGCCTGCTGCTGTGCCTGCTGCAGGGCGGCACGCTGCCCGCCGAAGATGGGGCGGCGGCGCTTCGGCGGCTCGGGGGAGACAGGTGCAGGGGCTTCGGGAGCCGCCGCGGGAGGAGCGGGCGCGGGAGTGGACGCTGGCTGAGGTGCGGCAGGCGGAGCGCTCTGAGGTTCAGCGGCGGGGACTGGAGGAGGCGGAGCGGAGACGGGGGCTGCCGTCGGGGCTGCGCTCGGCGTCGGGGCGGGAGCAGGGGCGGCCTTAGGAGTCGCAGGGCTGGGGCTCGTCCTCGAAGCGGCACTAGGCTCGGGAGCGGGAGCGGCGAGCTCCCCCGAGCTGGGGAAGAGCGCCACGAGCTGCAGCAGCGAGAGCTCCAGCAGCAGGCGCTTGCTGGTGGCCGCACGCCACTGCTGATCGGCCGCGACGAGCACCTTCAGCACGCCGAAGAGCTGCGCCGCCGTGCAGCGCTGCGCCAGACTCTGATACTGCCGCGCCACGCCCTCGGGCTTCTCCAGCAGCTGCGCCGTATCGGGGTGCTGCACCACCAGCAGGTCGCGGGTGAAGGCGGCCAGACCATTGAGGATCAGCTGCCCCTCGAAGCCGCGCGCCAGCAGCTCATCTACGAGCAGCAGCAGCGCACGGAAGTCCCCGCTGAGCAGCTGCTCGTAGATACGGATGAAGTAGCCGTAGTCCAGGACGTTCAGGCTCTCCAGTGCGTGCTGGTAGCTGATATGCCCGGAGGAGAAGCTAGCGATGCGGTCGAACATCGACAGCGCGTCACGCATCCCCCCATCGGCCTTCTCGGCGATGAGCCCTAGGGCGGCTTCGTCCGCCTCGATCCCCTCCTGCTCGGCCACGTAGCGCAGGTGCTGGGTGATGTCCCCGACCGTGATACGCTTGAAGTCATAGATCTGGCAGCGCGAGAGGATCGTGGGCAGGATCTTGTGCTTCTCCGTCGTGGCGAGGATGAAGATGGCGTAGCTGGGAGGCTCCTCGAGCGTCTTGAGGAAGGCGTTGAAGGCCGCCGCCGAGAGCATGTGCACCTCGTCGATGATGTAGACCTTGTAGCGCCCGAGGGCAGGCGGCATGGCTACCTGCTCGGTCAGGGTACGGATGTCGTCGACCGAATTATTGGACGCGGCGTCGAGCTCAAAGATGTTGAAGGAGCGCTGCTCGTTGAAGGCACGGCAGCTCTCACACGCGTTGCAGGCCTCGCCGTCGGGCTGCAGGTTGGTACAGTTGATCGTCTTGGCGAGCACGCGCGCCGCTGTCGTCTTCCCCACCCCACGCGGGCCGCAGAAGAGATAGGCGTGTGCGAGCTTGCGCTCCAGCACCGCCGTACGCAGTGTCGAGGCCATAGCCCCCTGCCCCACGATACTGTGGAAGCTATCGGGGCGATACTTACGAGCCGAGACGATATATTGATCTGACATGAATGCTTAGCTTGGGGAAATGCTTCTGCTGCAAAGATACAAAAGTCCTGAGGCGTCGCCACGCACAGCGCTACCTCGTCTGGGCAGAGGTCTAAGGACGAGCCTCGGCGCTTCCTTCGCCTTTATGGCAAAGGGGGAAGAAACAAGCCCGAGGGGGCTACGTGTAGCGGGGAGGCCTTCTGATGGATATCCATCAGCGCACTGAGGGACGTCAGTCACGAGGCTGAGGGACAGCAGTCAGAGCGCTGAGGGATACCCTTCACGAAGGCGGGGCGAAGCACAAAGCGCGGGCAGGGACAAAAAGAAGCCTCCCCACAGCGCCACAGCCTGGAGCTGTGACCCTGCGGGGAGGCAAGCTAAGTGAGTACTTAGGGCGTCGGCTAGCCTAACCAGTGGGCGAAGAGCGGCAGCAGCAGCGCCGTGATGAGCCCCATGATGCCGATGGCCAGGCCACTCAGTGCACCTTCGATCGCGCCCATCTGTATGGCCGCCGCCGTACCGATGCCGTGCGAGGAGGCTCCCATAGCCAGGCCCTTAGCCACGGGGCTCTTGATCCCCATGAGCTTCATGATGGGGGGCCGATGATGCTGCCGAGGATCCCAGCACAGACGACGATGACGGCCGTGAGGCCAGGGATGCCGCCCGTATTCCCCGAGAGCTCCATAGCAATAGGCGTCGTCACGGACTTCGGCGCTAGCGAAGCGATGAGCGTCTGATGCGCCCCCAGCAGCTGGCCGATGCCGATGATGGAGCCGATGCCGATCATAGCTCCCACGGTGATGGCGACCATGATGGAGATGACGTTGCCCTTGAGGTGCGCGACCTGCTGGTGCAGGATGTAGCCCAGGGAGACTACCGAGGGGCCGAGCATGAAGTGGATCATACGGCTGCCGCTCTTGAAGGTGTCGTAGGGCACATCCAGGTACATCAGCAGGACGATGAGCTCGATGATCGTCAGCAGCACAGGGTGCAGCAGCGTCGTCCCCGCCAGGCGGTAGAGCTTGTAATTGAGTAGGTAGAGGGCGATCACGAAGGTGATGGTGAAGACCTCACTGTTGAAGAACTGCTGTATCATTACTTACTCCTCCTACGCTCCATGTGTTCCTGAATGTATGCTACCGAGGCGATGACGAGCACCGAGCTCACCAGCACCGCCACGAGGATCACCCACCAGTTCTCCCGCACAGTATCCATCTGTGCCATGAGGCCTACACCAGCGGGGATGAAGAAAAGGCCCATATTGTCGGTCAAGGCCTTGGCGGGGGTGTCCACCTGGTCCTCCTTGATCCACTTGAGCTGCAAGGCAAGGAAGAGGAAGACCATCCCAAGGACGCTCCCGGGGACAAAGCCGCCCATCAAGCTGGAGGCAAACTCTCCTATCCAATAGAAGAGAAAGATCGCGAAGATCTTGATCAATGTCTGCATAAGGTCTAAGTGTCTAAATCGATATCACAAATACGAAGCTGTGCCGCGCTCCTGAAGAGCGGGCGATAGAGCTGACGGCGTAGCTGCCAAACGGACTCGTGCCGCCCGTCCAGCTCCAGCGGCAGCACTTCCTCCCCTCCCCGATCATGGAGCTCCAGCAGGTAGCCCAGCGTGAGCCTATCCAGCGGCAGGGCGGGCTGGTAGCCGACTTGCTCGGAGCCATGCTGCAGCGTACGTACCTCGGCTAGCACCCCCAGGCGCAGCAGTCTGAGCAGCGCCTCCTGCGTCTCTCGCAGCGGCAGACGGCTGCGCTCGGCCAGCGTCGTGGCCTCAGGCAGCGGACGGTAGCCTTCGGCGAAGAGGCGTGCGGTCGTAGCCGCGACCGAGATGAGGATAAGATCCTCGTAGCGACGGGAGAGCCGCCCGCTCAGGGGCGGCGTCGTGAAGTACCACACATGCTGCACGGCATAGCTGATCTGCGCCCCCAGCAGGATGATGACCCAGGAGAGCTGCGTCCACAGCAAGGCCAGAGGTACGGCGGCGAAGCTCCCATAGATGGCATTGTACTTGGAGATCCACAGCACCCCATTGATATACAGCGCCTGGAAGCACTGGAAGGCCAGCCCCGCGATGACGCCCGCGATAAGCGCAGGGACGAAGTGTACCCGCACATTGGGGATCAGCAGATAGAGCAGCGTGAAGAGGATGATGAGGATGGCGAAGGGCAGCAGCTGCAGCAGCTGATTGGTCACCGTGGAGATGAGCCCTAGCTGAGCGAGGTAGGTATGATTGAGCGTCGAGAGGAAAATGGTCGTGGCGCTGGAGATCGTCATCAAGAGGGGCAGCAGCAGGAAGGCACTGAGGTAGCCCATGATCCTACGCCCCCAGGGACGCGCGCTCGGCGCCTGCCACAGGCGGTTGAAGCTATCCTCGATTGTCGAGATGAGCATCAGCACAGTGTAGAAGAGCACCGCTAGCCCCACGCCGATAAAGAGCCCGCCCTGCACCTGCGCTAGATAGTTCTCGACGTAGGTGAAGGCCTTCGCCAGCTCCACCTCATGCCCAGGGAGCCCCTGGATGAGGGCATCACGCACGATCTCCTGCAGGCCGAAGCCCTTCGCAATGCCGATGATCACGGCCAGCAGGGGTACGATAGAGAGCGCCGTACTGTAGGTCAGCGAACCCGCCAGCGTGCCTATGCCCTGCTCGATATAGCTGAGGATCGTCATGTAGAGCACGCGCAGCGTCGCGACCCCATAGCGCTTCGTCGAGCTGAGGCCCTCGGGACGAAGGCGCCACATATCGAGGCTGAGGAAGCGATAGCTCCTGAAGCCTAGTGCGGTGAGTCTACGTATGCTACTACTCATATAGAAGGGGGATAAAGGGGAAGTCAAGCAGCGGCAGTGGGGCTATAAGCCGGGTTCTGTACCGAGCCAAGGCTCGGCGTCTGCCATTTATCTGGATGGAGTGTCACCACTCCTCTCAAGCGATCTACCCTCCGACATGGGCCGAGCAAGCCTCGTGACGTCGGTATACATGATCTTGCAACCCATCAGGCGTACGGCAGCCGATGTCACCACAGGCTCGGTGCGCTCTTACCGCACCTTTTCACCCTTACCCGTAGCCGAGGCTGCGGGCGGTCATTCTCTGTTACGCTACTTCGCCCTCACGGACGACTTCCCGTTAGGAAGCATGGTGCTCTGCGTTGCCCGGACGTTCCTCACCTCCCTCTGGGGGAGAAGCGACAGACCGCCCCACTGCGACGCTACTTGACTATGATGATGTGTCGCGCGTACCTAGCGCTGTACCTCGACCCGCTGTGTCGGCGCGGCGGAGGCATTGCGCGCCTCCATCTGCTCGACGACGTTGCGCGCCAGCGTGCGGAAGTAGATGCCCATCAGACTGGTCTCGTCGGTGGCTATCGGTCGCCCTTCATCCCCCGAGCTGCATACGCTCTGGATGAGGGGCAGCTGCCCTAGCAGCGGCAGGCCGAGCTCCTCGGCCAGCTCCTTGCCCCCTTCGCGGCCGAAGATGTAGTACCTATTCTCGGGCAGCTCGGCAGGGGTGAACCAAGCCATGTTCTCTACCAGTCCGAGAATGGGCACCTGTACGTGCTCGTCGGTGAACATGCCTATACCCTTGATGGCATCCGCCAGAGCCACCTGTTGCGGCGTCGTGACGATGATCGAGCCCGTAAGGCCCAGCGTCTGCACGAGCGTCAGGTGGATGTCGCTCGTCCCTGGGGGGAGGTCGATGAGGAGGTAGTCTAGCTCGCCCCAGTTCGTCTCGGTGAGGAGCTGCTTGAGGGCATTGCTGGCCATGCTGCCTCGCCAGAGGACGGGGCTCTCCTGGTTGACGAAGAAGCCGATGGAGAGGAGCTTGACGCCGTAGCGCTCTACGGGAGCGATCAGCTCGCGCCCCGAGCTCGTCGCCTCGAGGACGGGACGGGCGTCCTCACAGCCGAACATCTTGGGCTGCGAGGGGCCGAAGATGTCGGCATCCAGTAGTCCCACCTTGTAGCCAGCCTGGGCTAAGGCTACGGCGAGGTTGGCCGAGACGGTGCTCTTGCCGACGCCGCCCTTCCCTGAGAAGATCGCCAGCGTATTGCGCACCTCGGGCAGTAGCGGCAGCTCCTCCTGGGGGACGAGCTCGGGCTGCTTGACCGAGATGTTCCCTACGATCTCGACCTCAGGGCCGATATGGGTAAGGATGGCCGTCTCGGCAGCGCGTACGACGGACTTGACGAAGGGGTTATTGGGCTTGTCGAAGATCAGTGAGAAGCTCACCTTCATCCCCTCGATACGGATGTCATCCTCCACCATGCCCGACTCGACGAGGTTCTTCCCCGTGCCCGGGTAGCGTACCTTGGCGAGCGCCTCGAGGATCAGATTAGGATATAGGGTCGTGGCCATAGTACTCATTTATTGTACGCGGCGCGAGCGGCTGAAGCTACGGTAGCTGTCGGGCTCGATCTCTATGTCGGGCTCCACGAAGCCTCCCGCAGGGAGCGCGGGGCGGAAGCTCAGATACTTGATCGTGAGGCCGCGACTCAGCCACTGACGCTCGTAGTAGGTCTTGATACCAAGGATCTTGTCCTCGTAGGCTCCGCTGTAGAGGTCGTCGGTGTCGGTGATGATCTCCTGAGCGTTGAGCGTGACGAAGGCCTTAGTATAGGTATAGAGGAAGGGACTGTCCGTCTTGAGGTGGATGATACCGCCGGGCTTGAGGGCCTCGAGGTAGCGCAGGAGGAAGCGCGAGGAGGTCAGGCGCTTCGTCACCTTCTTCATCTGCGGATCGGGGAAGGTAATCCAGATCTCGTCCACCTCCCCGGGGGCGAAGAAGCGTCCCAGGGACTCGATCTCGCCGCGCAGGAAGGCCACATTGCTCATCCCTGCCTCGTGCGAAGCCTTAGCCCCCGTCCAGATACGTGCCCCCTTGACGTCCACGCCGATGAAGTTCTTCTCAGGATAGACCTCTCCGAGGCCTACCGTGTACTCGCCCTTGCCACAGCCCAGCTCGAGGACTATGGGGTGATCGTTGTGGAAGAAGTCCTCCCGCCAACGACCACGCAGCGGGAAGTCCTCCTGCTGCAGACGCGCAAAGGGATACTGGAAGACATGGGGGAAGGTCTCCATCTCGGCGAACTTCGCCAGCTTATTCTTTCCCACCCGCGCGCCTAGTCAAAGAGGTTGATGCTCTGGCAATACTCCAGCTCGCCCTGTACGACGAAGCGGATCTGCTCGGGCTCGAACTTCCCGACGCCATCCTTGCGGGCATTGCGCACGACATACTCTACGAGCTCGTCCTCGTCTACCTCTATGGCTTCGTCCTCATCGAGGTCCTCGTCCATGTAGCCACGGCTCTCGTAGTAGTCGTAGATAAGGTCCACGAAGTAGACGATATCATCGTCACTCAGCAGCTCCTTCATCTCCTGGGGGATATAGTTGCGTATGAAGGCCACGGACGCAGCGTCATCGTAGCCGTCGAATTCGTCTTCTGCCATACTGATCTATGTAGTGAATCTTTACTTAGGGTTCCTTCTTCGCAAAGTTACGCAAAAAGGCTGGAGCGCCTCTGTCTAGGCCTCCTCGAGCTCGAGGCTAAGCTCGGCCCAGCGCTCGAGGGTCGTCTCCTGCTCCTTCTTAAGGCTCGAGTAGCGCTGGAATAGGCTCGCGTCCGTAGCGTGCTCGGGCTCGGCCAGCTGCTCCTCCAGAGCCGCCAGCTCGGCGTCGATGGCCTCGCTGCGCTCCTCCAGCGCCTTGAGCTCGCGCTCCAGGCTGCGGCGCTGCTTCGCCAGCTCCTTCTGTCGCTGGTAATCCTCCGCCCCACTGCTGGGGGTGGAAGCTGCGGCCGAAGAGGCGCCTGCCGTGCTCCCGGGGCGCGGAGTCCCAGCCTCCGTGCTGTCCTCGCGGTCACGAGCCTGCAGCCAGTCATAGATGCCGCCGATATGCTCGGTAACCTTGCCGCGACGGAACTCATAGACGCGGCTCACCAGCCCATCGAGGAACTCACGGTCATGCGAGACGACGATGACCGTGCCCGTGAAGCGTAGGATAGCCTCCTTGAGTACCTCCTTGGAGCGGATATCCAGGTGGTTCGTCGGCTCGTCGAGGATCAGGAGGTTCGCGGGGCGTAGGAGCAGCTTGATGAGCGCGACACGTCCGCGCTCGCCACCACTGAGGACGCTGACCTTCTTCTCTGCCTCCTCGCCGCCGAACATGAAGGCTCCCAAGAGGTCATTGATACGCGTGCGTATCTCACCCTGTGCCTCGCGGTCGATCGTCTCGTAGACGGTGTAGTCCCCCGCGAGCTCCTGGCTCTGCGTCTGGGCGAAGTAGCCGACCTCGACATTATGCCCTAGGCGCAGCTCGCCCTCGTAATCGTTGATGAGGCCCATGATACACTTGACCAGCGTCGACTTTCCCGAGCCGTTCTTCCCGACGAAAGCTACCTTCTCCCCGCGCTCTATGGTCATATTGACGCCCGAGAAGACGGTGTGCTCGCCGTAGTCCTTCCTGAGGTTCTCGATGATGACGGGGTAGGCGCCCGAGGTGACGGCGGGCATGAAGGAGAAGTGCATGGCGCGGCGATCCACATCTTCGACCTCAATGCGCTCGATCTTGGCCAGCTGCTTGATGCGGCTCTGTACCTGATCGCTCTTGGAGGGCTTGTAGCGGAAGCGCTCGATGAAGCGCTCGGTGTCCTTGATCTCCTTCTGCTGGTTCTCGTAGGCGCGGCGCTGCTGCTCCAGGCGCTCCTCGCGCAGCTCGAGGTAGTGGCTGTAGTTGGTGCGGTAGTCGTGTAGGCGGCCCAGCTCGATCTCTAGGGTGCGGCTGGTGGTAGCATCTATGAAGGCGCGGTCGTGACTGATGAGTACAAGCGCCGAGCTGCTGGAGGCGATGAAGCGCTCCAGCCAGCGGATAGACTCGATGTCGAGGTGATTGGTCGGCTCGTCCAGCAGGAGGATATCGGGGCGCTGCAGAAGGATCTTCGCCAGCTCGATACGCATACGCCAGCCGCCCGAGAAGACGGAGGTCGGGCGCTCGAGGTCACTGCGCTCGAAGCCCAGCCCGAGCAGCGTGCGCTCGATGTCGGCCTGGAAGTTGTCCGAGCCGTGCATCAGCAAGAGGTCCGAGCGCTGGGCGTGGCGCTCGATGAGCTCCATATAGGCCTCGCTCTCGTAGTCGGTGCGCTCGGCCATCTCGGCCGCCAGCTGCGCTACCTCCTCCTCCAGCTCGGTGATGTGACTGAAGACCTGCTGGCACTCCTCCAGCACGGTGCGCTCATCGCTGAGCTGCATCACCTGCGGCAGGTAGCCGATCTGCAGCCCCTTGGGGAAGGCGATCGTCCCCTCTGTCGGGGAGGAGACGCCTGCCAGCAGCTTGAGGAGGGTGGACTTACCCGCCCCGTTCTTGCCCACGAGGGCGATGCGCTCCCGCGCTGAGATGACGAAGGAAAGATCCTCGAAGAGGGGCTTAGCCCCGAAGTATACGGATACCTTGTTGACGCTGATCATTGAGGCGCTATGTTCGTTCTGGTCTCGACACCCGGCAGCAGGAGCTCCTCGGTGACGATGATATGCTGCTGGGGGTAGAGCGCTCTGACGAGGCTCTGCAGGCGCTCCCGCGCCTCCACCTTGGACTGCGGCACGAGCTGGGGGTCCGCCTGGATCTCACGCCAGGCGCGGCTCATGATGGAGTCGTCGAGGCGCTTGACGGCGCGGCGATCACTCGTAGCCCTGCGACGCGTCCCCCAGAGGCCCTGGCTATACTCGTAGTACTTGACGCTGTGCGAGCCCCCAGGCGTCTGACCCAGCTCCACCTGTGGCTCGGGCAGCGAGATGTAGATGGTATCACCTGGGCCGCGCTGGACCTTAAGCCGCTCGAGATCGAACTTGCTGTAGGCCGCTAGATCCGCCACTCCCTCGGCGCTGTAGGCCCCGTCGCGGATGTAGATCTGCCTGCGGTAGGTGATGCGCTGGGTGATCAGTCGGAGGCGCTCGGTGATCTCCATCTGGATCTCCTGGGGTGTCACCTCAGGCTGGCGTTCCGCCTCCCTAGAGCGGCAGGTATAGAGGATGTAGCCACCGAGGCCGAGGGCCAGTACCAGTACGATGAGCCCCTGGACGAGGCGTAGCCAAGACTTGAGTGTCATCGTCGTCTAGCTATTGGGGGTTCGTCTCACCACTCGGGGCGAGGTAGGCAGCATCCTGAGGCGCGAGGGAAACACGCATCCCGAGGCCGAGCTTAGCGAAGAGCGGCGCTAGGCGCGTGCGGGCACTACGCTCGGCGGCACGGAAGAGCTGTGGGCGCGCCTCTATGAGGGCACGCTCCTGCGTCTCCTCGATGAGCTCCTTGCGCTGACGGAGCAGCTCGTTGACCTCATTGGCCGTCAGCGAGGAGCGCAGCGGGTCGGCCTCACGCCGCACCTTGCGATGGACGCCTTCCAGCTCGCGCTGCACCTCTAGCGGGGGCAGCGTCAGCTCCACCAGCGTATCGTTGACGCTGTGGATCATAGACTCGGTGAGCTTGCTGAGGTCACAGGATACGGAGGCCTGACTCGTCAGCTCGAGCTCGGTGCGACGCGTGCCGAAGAGGCGCTTCCAGCCGAGGAAGCCATCTTGCTTGGGGTCGATGACGACCGTCGTACGCAGCTTGGTCGTCGCCAGCTCGAGGCGGGCAAGGCTCTGTGCCTCCACCAGCAGTAGCTGCACGGGGTCGGGCTTCTGCTCCTTCGAGCCTGAGCTGCAGGCCACGCCCCCCAAGAGGAGCGCCAGCAGCAGGAGGGAGCGAATAGGACTTATCTTCTTCATTGGATATACGGTAGAGAGTGCTATTATATGAGCTAGACAAAGGTACGAAGCTTTTGCAACTACGTAGGCCCTGCCGTCCCGAGGAGCCCCTCAGCGCGGTGCAGGATAAGGGGGACGGAGCTGAGATACTGCTCGGAGGGAGAAAAATAATATAATATTCAGGGAAAAGTAATATAACTTCCTGTCAAAAGTAATATAATATTCCGCCGAAAGTAATATAATATTCGGCGAGAAGTAATATAAGAATCCCCGACGAGCCCCTCGGGGTAGCTTGCCGCCCCGAGGCCCTCAGCTCCCGAGGAGCCCGCTCGGGACGCGTGCCCCACTAAAGGCGCGGCAAAGCGGGCTAGGGCACGCACCGCACGGGCTACCTCACGGGAGGGCCTCTAGGGCTGGCCAGCTGGGGGCTTTTTCGTATCTTTGTCTACATAGTTATATATACGTAAACAAGCACGTAATCTAAATGAGCGAAGAGCTATTTGACCTAGAGGCTACCCAGCCCAAGGAATACTCGGCGAGCAGTATCCAAGTCCTCGAGGGACTGGAGGCCGTGCGCAAGCGCCCTGCCATGTACATCGGTGACATCGGCGAGAAGGGGCTACACCACCTGGTATATGAGGTCGTGGACAACTCCATCGACGAGGCCCTAGCTGGCTACTGTACCGACATCAAGGTCATCATCCACCCTGACAACTCCATAGAGGTCCAAGATAACGGTCGCGGGATCCCCGTCGACCTGCACGAGAAGGAGGGCAAGAGCGCCCTCGAGGTCGTCCTGACCGTCCTGCATGCAGGGGGTAAGTTCGACAAGGGCTCCTACAAGGTCTCGGGCGGGCTGCACGGCGTAGGGGTCTCCTGCGTCAATGCCCTCTCCACCTCGCTGAAGGCCATCGTCCACCGCGGGGGTAAGATCTACACCATGGACTTCAGTCGCGGCGTCCCCACGACCGAGCTCCTCACCGTAGGCACGACCGATCGTACGGGTACAACGGTCATCTTCAAGCCCGACGAGACCATCTTCACCGTCACGGAGTATCAGTTCAAGATCCTCTCCAACCGCCTGCGCGAGCTCGCCTTCCTCAACGCCGGCATCCGCCTGACGCTAGTCGACGAGCGCGTACTCGACGAGGCGGGCACGCCGCTCACCGAGGAATACTACTCCGAGACTGGGCTCGAGGAATTCGCTCGCTATATCGACCGCTCTAAGGAGCACCTCATAGAGGACGTCATCCACATCATCACGGAGAAGCAGGGCATCCCTGTCGAGGTGGCGATGACCTACAATACGTCCTACAACGAGAACGTATATAGCTACGTCAACAACATCAACACGATCGAGGGCGGGACACACCTGGCAGGCTTCCGCCGCGGGCTGACGCGTACGCTCAAGAAGTACGCCACCGACTCCAAGCTCCTCGATAAGGTCAAGGTCGAGATCACGGGGGACGACTTCCGCGAGGGCCTCACCGCCGTGGTCAGCATCAAGGTAGCCGAGCCACAGTTCGAGGGACAGACGAAGACCAAGCTGGGGAACAACGAGGTGATGGGCGCCGTAGACGTCGCCGTCAGCGAGGCCCTAGAGATCTACCTCGAGGAGCACCCCAAGGAGGCCAAGGTGATCGTCGATAAGGTCATCCTTGCCGCCACGGCACGTCAGGCAGCCCGCAAGGCGCGCGAAATGGTGCAGCGCAAGTCGCCCCTCTCAGGCGGTGGCCTCCCCGGCAAGCTCGCCGACTGCTCGTCCAAGGACCCTGCACTCTCCGAGCTCTTCCTCGTCGAGGGTGACTCGGCAGGTGGTACGGCCAAGCAGGGACGCGACCGTGAGTACCAGGCCATCCTGCCTCTGCGCGGTAAGATCCTCAATGTAGAGAAGGCCATGCAGCATAAGGTGCTCGAGAGCGAAGAGATCCGCAACATCTACACCGCCCTAGGCGTCACCATCGGCACCGAGGAGGATAGCAAGGCCCTTAACCTCTCCAAGCTACGCTACCACAAGATCGTCATCATGACCGATGCCGACGTGGACGGTAGCCATATCGCCACGCTGATCCTGACCTTCTTCTTCCGCAACATGCGCTCCCTTATCGAGAACGGCTACGTCTACATCGCTACGCCGCCGCTCTACCTCTGCACGCGAGGCAAGGAGCGCGAGTACTGCTGGACCGAGCAGCAGCGTCAGGCCTTCGTCGAGCGCTTCGGCGGGGGCGACGAGAAGCGCGTCCACGTACAGCGCTACAAGGGTCTTGGGGAGATGAACGAAGAGCAGCTCTGGGAGACGACCATGAACCCAGAGAACCGCACCCTACGCAAGATCACCATCGAGAACGCCGCCGAGGCCGACGCCATCTTCTCCATGCTGATGGGTGACGAGGTAGGGCCACGCCGCGAGTTCATTGAGGCCAACGCCATCCACGCCAATGTCGATGCCTAGGTCTCGAGCTTAGCAAGACGCCAGCACAGCACGAGCGCACAGCCTCTACCTCTAGAGTCTGTGCGCTCGCTCCTATATACCGCGACGAGAGCAGCCCGCTTGGAGCCGCACTCCCACCCGCACCCCAAGAGCCTACCCACGAGCTCTCAGCCCGCCCCCCAGCACTTAGGACAAAGATGATACACGACCGTCCCGCGCACGCCTATTACTACGTCAGCCCCTCGACTGACCCCTACTACAACATCGCCCTCGAGGACTACCTCTACCGCCAGCTACGCCCGCTGGACACGATCTACATGCTCTGGGTCAACCGCCCCTCCGTCTTCATGGGGCGCTACCAGTGCGCCGAGGCCGAGCTGGACATGGCCTATCTCGAGGAGCGCCAGATCGCTCTGCTGCGCCGCAGCTCGGGCGGCGGCACCGTCTACCACGACCTAGGCAACCTCAACTTCTCGGTCATCAGCAACGACCATACGGGCCGAGGCTTCGACCTCAAGGCCTTCCCCGAGCCCGTGCAGGCCGCCCTCGCCACACTCGGCGTAGAGGTCGTACGCTCGCCCCGCGGGGATCTGAGGCTCGACGGGCTGAAGGTCGGCGGCGCTGCCGAGGCCACCACGCGCAGCCGCATGCTGTACCACATCTGCCTGCTCTTCGACACAGACCTCGACGAACTGGAGCGTATCCTCACCGTCCCCGAGACAGAGGCACGATCCCGCGTGGCCTCTGTGCGCTCCGTGGTGACGAACCTCAGGCCGCACCTCCCTGCAGGCTTCACGATCGAGGACTTCAAGCGCAGCATCCTCTCCGAGCTGGAGCGTCGCCACGCAGGTGCCCTCTATCCGCTGGACTTCCGCCCCGAGGTAGAGGACTACATACGCGAGCAGCGGGAGACGCACTTCGAGCATCCCGACTGGATCCACGCCCCTATAGGCCGAGCTAAGTAGCCCCTATGAGCACACCGACACTCCCCTATCGCAGCTTCTCGAGCTTCCTCTCGGAGCACTTCCCAGGCGAGAAGGTGCAGAAGATCACCCTGACGGCGGGCTTCTCCTGCCCCACCCGCGACGGCTCGCGGGGCAAGGGGGGCTGCACCTACTGCAATAATAAAAGCTTCAGTCCCAACTACGCCGCCAAGCAGCGCAGCATCACCGAGCAGCTCGACGAGGGCATACGATTCTTCAGCCGCAAGTACCCTGCGATGAAGTACCTGGCCTACTTCCAGTCCTACACCAATACCTATGGCGCCGTCGAGGACTGCATAGCCAAGTACGAGGAGGCCCTAGCCCACCCCGGCGTCGTGGGGCTGATCATAGGCACGCGCCCCGACTGCATGCCCGAGCCGCTGCTGGACTATCTGAGCGCTCTGGCACGCCGTCGCTTCGTCCTCATCGAGTATGGCGTGGAGAGCACGCTGGACCGTAGCCTCGAGCGCATCCAGCGCGGGCACAGCTGGGCCGAGAGCGTGGAGACCATCGAGCGTACGCACCGAGCGGGCATCATGGTCGGGGCGCACATCATCCTGGGGCTACCTGGCGAGAGCCGTGAGGAGCTGCTGAGCCATGCCAGCCGCCTCGGGGCGCTGCCGCTGACGACCCTCAAGATACACCAGCTGCAGATCATCAAGGGCACGCTGATGGCAGGCGAATACCTCCGCCAGCCCGAGGACTTCCACCTCTTCACCGAGGAGGAGTACATCGCCCTCTGCGTGGACTTCGTGCGCCGCCTCCCGCGGGGGCTCGTCATCGAGCGCTTCGTCTCGCAGTCCCCACCCGAGCTGCTGCTGGCGCCGCGCTGGGGCTGGAAGAACTTCGAGTTCACGGCCAAGATCGAGCGCGCCCTCCTCGAAGCCGAGCCCTAGCCGCTCCCGCCCCTCAGCTTCCTCCTTTCCCTAGCCTCACCAGCAAAGGGCTCCAAGCACTCCCCCACCTAAGCCTCCCCCTATTCCCCACACGATGAAGGCCATCCTATTAGGCGCTACGGGCGCCGTCGGGCGCGACCTCGTCCGCCAGCTGCTGCAGGACGACCGCTTCACCGAGCTCTACCTCCTCGTACGCCGCCCTCTCGAGGGGCTCAGCTCCCCCAAGCTCAGGATCGAGCTCCTCGACTTCGACCAGCCCGACCAGTGGCCCGAACTCCCCGAGGCTGACGTCCTCTTCTCCTCTCTCGGCACGACGCTACGCGATGCGGGCAGCCAAGCCGCGCAGTACCGCGTGGACTACGGCTATCAGTACGAAGTAGCACGCCGCGCAGCTGCCCGAGGCGTTCCGCACTACGTCCTCGTCTCCTCCTGGGGAGCGAAGCCCAAGGCTCGGAGCTTCTACTCCCGTATGAAGGGCGAACTGGAAGAGGCCGTCCAGGCGCTGCCCTTCCGACGCATCAGCATCCTCCGCCCGCCGCTTCTCCTGCGTCCTGGCTCCACACGCAGCGGCGAGCGCCTAACAGCGGCCGTCCTTCGGGGGCTGAGCGCGCTGGGGCTCCTACGTGCCTTCCGCCCCATGCCGACGAGCGTCGTAGCGCGCTGCATGCACGCGCTCGCCCGCTCCCAGCACAGCGGCATCCTTGAGGCCCGTGACATCTGGACCTACGCCGACTAGACCGCAAGCCTCGCCTCCTCACAGCCTAAGCCAAGGCAAATAGCGCGCCCAGCGATAGCAGGACTATCGCTGGGCGCGCTATTTATATCCGATGTAGGTATATTGGACTAAGGCCTGCACTGCGCCCCAGACTAAGGGGGAGGCCTTCTGAGGGATATCAGTCAGCAGGCTGAGGGACGTCCCTGTGGCTCGTGAGGGATATCAGTCAGTCCTCTGAGGGATATCCCTCGCAGAGCTCGGACAAGGCTATCCGTGCGCTCTGCTCCACCTTGCGGCGGGTATGCAGGCTAAGGCTAGCCCTCGGTGACGCCTATATAGTCCGTAACGCCCGAGGTGGTGAAGCTCGCCATCTCGCGCAGCATACGCGCCGCCGAGTCGAGGATGGGGAAGGCGCAGATAGCACCTGTACCCTCGCCGAGGCGTAGCCCGAGGTTCAGTATGGGCTGGGCATCGAGGTAGCGCAAGAGGCGTGCATGCCCTGCCTCATCCCCTACATGGCCGTAGAAGGCGTAGTCCGTCACCGCGGGGGCAAAGCTCCGTGCCATCAGCACGCAGGCCGTCATGATGAAGCCATCGACGAGGAAGGGCGTACGCCGCTCGGCCGCGCGCAGCATCGCGCCCACGGTCGCCACCAGCTCATAGCCACCGAAATAGCAGAGCACGCTCCAGGCGTCGCCCGTCCCCGAGTAGCGCTCCACCGCGGTGCGGAGCACGGAGAGCTTGCGCTGCATGCCCTCATCATCGAGCCCACTGCCACGGCCTACACAGGCCTCCAGCGGCAGGTCCGTCAGGTAGTACATCCACAGCGCCGAGGAGGAGGTATTGGTAATGCCCATCTCGCCGAAGCTGAGGAGGCGGCAGCCACGCTCCAGCGCTTCGTCCACACAGCGCTCGCCGATCTCCAGCGCCTTCGTCGCCTCCTCCTGAGTCATCGCTGCCTCCCTCAGGTAGGAGCGGGTGCCGTGGCGGAGCTTGCGGTGCACTAGCCCCGGCTCATCCCCGAAGTCATGGTCCACACCCACATCCACCAGATGCAGGCGGAAGTCGTGCTGACGACAGAGGAAGCAGATCCCCGCCCCGCCGCGCAGCATGCTGTAGACAACCTGACGGGTCACCTCCTTGGGGCTCTTACTGATGTCCTCCTCCGCTATGCCGTGGTCAGCGGCAAAGACGAAGTGCTCCCGGGGGCTCAGCTCGGGGCGTAGTGTGTCCTGGATAGCAGCCAGCCGTGCGGCCAGCGCCTCGAGGCGCCCCATGGATCCGAGGGGCTTGGCGATGCGGTCGATGTAGCCCTGAGCCTGCAGGAGCGCCTGGTCACTCAGGGGCTTGATATCATAGTGTCTCATAGTTCCAGTTATAGGGGTGCGCCCTTGACGGGCACAGGGATGCCGCAGACCATAAGGGTCACGCGGTCTGCGCGCGCGGCGATATACTGATTGATCCAGCCCTGCAGGTCGGTGAAGCGACGCTGCACAGCGTCCATCGGGACACCGCCGAGGCCGATCTCATTGGTCACGAGGATGAAGTGCGCCTCCTGGGCGAAGAGATGCTCCAGCTCGGCCTTCATCTCCTCGAGAGCTCGGTCGATGTCCTGCTCGAGGTCGAAGAAGAAGTTCGTCGCCCATAGCGTCACACAGTCGATGAGCACGGTGCGGCCCGAGAGTGGGTGCCGCGAGAGGGCCTTCTCCTCCTCAATATTCGTCCACTCGGGACCTCGCCGCTCTTGGTGGCGGCGTACGCGCTCGGCGAACTCCTCGTCCCAGATGCGTGCCGTGGCGATATACACGGGCTGAGGGCTGAGGCATAGTGCCTCAGCCTCAGCATAGGCACTCTTGCCCGAGCGCTCCCCGCCGGTGATCAGATGTATGGTCGTCATGCCTTGGTCGTCGCCTCGGAGTCCTTGCCCCCGAGGATGTGCTCTAGCGTCTCGAGGGCTAGCGCGATGGTGGGTATATGCTGTATGCGGATGATGTGCCGACCCGAGCGCTGGACGAATTCGCAGCGTCTATTATTGCGCGCCACATAGCCCAGCAGACGCCCGAAGACCTCGGTGCTGTAGTAGGCGCTCTCGGTGTCGGCGATGAGGTGCAGGCTCATGGAGCCGCCCTTGAGGACGAGCTTCTCGATGCCGAGGTGACGCCCGAGACGCCGCAGCTTCGGCACCTGGATGAGCGCCTCGGCAGCCTCGGGCAGCGGCCCGAAGCGGTCGATCATGCGCCCACGGAAGGCCTCCAGCTCCGCGTCCTCCGTCAGCCCGTCCAGCTCGCGATACAGGAGGATGCGCTCGCCGTCCTGCGGCACGTAGTCCTGGGGGAAGCTCAGCTCGAGGTCACTCTCTACCTGCGTCTCCACGACGAAGCGGTCGGCCGTCTCTGCCCCAGAGCGCTGATCCTGCTCGGCGTAGACCTCGGCGAACTCGTCGGCCTTGAGCTCGCGTATTGCCTCATCGAAGACCTTCTGGTAGGTCTCGTATCCCATGTCGGTGATGAAGCCGCTCTGCTCCGCCCCGAGCACGTTGCCCGCGCCGCGTTGATCGAGGTCCTGCAGCGCGATACGGATGCCGCTACCGAGGTCACTGAAGCTCTCGATGGCACGCAGACGCCGCTGGGCGTCCTCGCTCAGCCCCGACAGCGGAGGCGTCAGCAGGTAGCAGTAGGCCTTGCGGTCACTGCGCCCGACGCGGCCGCGCAGCTGGTGCAGCTCGCTCAGGCCGTAGTGGTGGGCGTCGTGGATCATGATGGTATTGGCGTTCGGCACGTCGATGCCGTTCTCTATGATCTTAGTCGCGACCAGCACGTCATACTCGTGTGCGGCGAAGGCGGTGAGGATCTGCTCGGTCTCCTTGGGCGCCAGTCGGCCGTGCGCCACGGCGATGCGCGCGTCGGGCACCTCACGCTGGATGAGGCCTGCCAGGCTCTCGATATTCTCGATGCGACTATTGACGAAGTAGACCTGCCCCCCGCGACTCAGCTCGTAGTTCACCGCCTCACGGATCACCTGGGGCGAGGTCTGACTGAGCATGGTCTCGACGGGGCGGCGATTGGCGGGCGGCGTGTTGAGGTTCGACAGGTCCCGTGCGCCCATCAGCGAGAACTGCAGGGTACGGGGTATAGGCGTGGCACTCATGGTCAGCGTATCTACGTTGACCTGCAGCTGACGCAGGCGCTCCTTGACGGCGACACCGAACTTCTGCTCCTCGTCAATGATCAGTAGGCCGAGGTCACGGAAGCGGACGTCCTTGCTCGTCAGGCGGTGCGTGCCGATGATGATATCTATCTTGCCCTCGGCTAGCTCCGAGAGCAGGGCGCGGAGCTCCTTAGGCGTGCGGGCCCGTGAGATATAGTCGATGCGGACGGGGAAGTCTGCCAGGCGCTTAGAGAAGGTACGGTAGTGCTGGTAGGCAAGCACCGTCGTAGGCACCAGTACGGCTACCTGGCGACCGTCGGTAGCAGCCTTGAAGGCCGCGCGTACGGCGATCTCCGTCTTGCCGAAGCCCACGTCCCCGCAGAGCAGTCGGTCCATGGGGAAGGCACGCTCCATATCGGCCTTGACCGCCGCTGTGGCCGCCGCCTGGTCGGGGGTATCCTCGAAGGCAAAGCTCGCCTCGAGCTCGTGCTGCAGATAGCTATCGGGGCTGAAGGCGAAGCCCTCGCTCTCGCGGCGCTCCTTATAGAGCTTGATCAGGTCGCGGGCGATGTCCTTGATGCGCTTCTTGGTCTTGTCCTTGATGCGCTGCCAGGCACTCGTGCCGAGGGTGCTCAGCTTAGCCTCGGACTGCTCGCCACCGGCGCGGTAGTGCGAGAGCTTGTGCAGGCTGTGGAGGTTGACATAGATGCTGTCGCCGCGGTTGTAGATGAGCTTGACGAACTCCTGCGGGCGGCCCTGCTGCTCCATCGTCACCAGGCCGTCGAAGCGCCCCACGCCGTGATCGGCATGCACCACGAGGTCGCCGCGGTGGAAGCTCTGCAGCTCCTTGAGCGAGAGGGAGACCTTGCCCGAGCGCGCCTTGTCGCTGCGCAGGCTGTACTTATGGTAGCGGTCGAAGAGCTCGTGCTCGGTAAGCAGCACCCAGCGGTGCGCCTCGTCGACGAAGCCCTCATGGTAGGTCGCCTGGACACGCTGCGGCAGGTAGTTCGGGGCGAGGTGTGGGGCGAGGAGCTCCACGACGCGCTCGTAGGCGCTGTCGCTCGAGGCTGCCAGCCACAGCTGATAGCCCGCCTCCTGCCAGTGGCGTAGCTGCGCCGCCAGCGCCGCATAGTCCTTACGGAAGTGCGGCGGGGCTGCCGTGGAGAAGACAAGGTCGGCGGCCGCACGGTCACTCGTTAGCTCGTAGCTGGCATGGCGTGCTAGCTCCTCCTCCAGGGCCTCGGGGGAGCACAGCATACGCTGTACCTCCTCCAGCGAGCGGAAGCCTCCCTCCTCCTGGTACACGGGGGCTGTCTGCCAGTTGGTCACGAGGCGTGCGCGCAGCCCTCCCCTACCCTTATAGAGGATACGTAGCCCCTCAGGCAGCAGCTCCAGCAGCGATACCGCGCCGTCCTCGGCCTGTCCTAGGTCGGGGCTCAGCGTCAGCTCCGTGAGGCGCTCCACCGAGAGCTGGCTGTCCACCTCGAAGAGGCGCAGGCTCTCCAGCTCGTCATCGAAGAAGTCCAAGCGGTAGGGCAGCTCGGAGCTAAAGGAATAGATATCGAAGATACTCCCACGGATGGCGAACTGACCCGGCTCGTAGACGTAGTCCACGCGCTCGAAGCCCCAGCCCAGCAGCCGATCGCGCAGCTCGTCGCGATCCACCAGCTGCCCCTGGCGGAGCGTATAGCGCTCGTAGCTGGCCTCACGCATCGGCGGCACCAGCTCCTGCACCGCCTCGGGGTAGGAGATGAGGATGGGTAGGCGTCCGCCCTCCTCGCTGAGACGGCTGAGCACCATGGAGCGCAGCAGCACCTGCGCCTCGTCCCTATGCCCGTAGCGTAGTGCACGGCGGTAGGCCGAGGGGAAGAAGAGGACGGCCTCACGCCCCAGCAGCTGCTCGAGGTCGGAATAGAGGTAGCCCGCCTCCTCCTCATCGCGCAGCAGCACGAGGATCGGAGACTGCCCATGCAGCTCCGCCACCAGCGGGGCTAAGGCACTGCCATAGAGGCCAGAGATGCGCAGCACACCCCGAGGATCGAGGCGCTGCAGCTGTCCCTTCGCCGCCTGCGTCAGGTAGCTCGGGAAGTGGAAGCTCGGGAGGTCGAGCTCTTGTTTTCGTTTCTTCACGCTACAAAGATACGGCAGTTCGTCCACCAGCGGCTCCCCGCACGGGCAGAAGGGCGAACGAAGGAGGCTTCGCCCGCAGCTCGCTCCTTCTGTCGCTGAGCTGCTAGCAGCTACTCGGGGCGCTCACTCTAGGCTTCACCCTCGGGCGAGGGCGAAGCCTCAGCGCTCTGACTGATACCCATCAGCACGCCGATGGGTATCCCTCGGCCTAGCTGACTGATATCCCTGAGGAGCGCTGATGGATATCGGTCAGGAGCGCTCGCCCTTCGCAGCTAGCGGGCGGGCAGCCTAGTGGGCCTTCTACTCCACTTAGACTAAGGGAAGCCAGCAAAAGACTTCGCCCCCAGCTGTCCGCTATACGGTGGACAGCTGGGGGCGAAGGGAGAGGCGAAGGAGGCACTAGGGCTCACGCTCCTGCCTGCGGGCTAAGCACCCAAGCCTAGAGGGTCTTGAGGTACTCGACGAGGCGCTCGGCGTGTGCCTTAGCCTCGGCAGCGACGTTGAGATTGGTCAGTGCCAGCTGTCCGTAGAGGGGGAAGGCGCCAGCGTACTCCATACGGCAGAAGGCTGCCGTAGCGATCAGCGCAGCCTCTGCATTCTGATGCAGACCACCGGTGTAGACCTCGGCAGCCGCACCTGTCGTATAGCTGTGGACGAACTTCTTCCCTGCGAGCTTGAAGCTATCATCGCCGTAGGCAAAGCCGTACTGGAAGACTTCGTCCATGTAGCGCTTCATGAGCGCGGGCGTGGCGAACCAGAAGAGGGGATGCTGGAAGACGATGACGTCAGCGGCCACGAGCGCTGCCTGCTCGGCGGCCACATCAATGGGGCGATTATCGGGATAGAGCTCCTCTAGGTTACGGACGGTGATGCCGGGCTGTGCCTCGAGCACCTCGAGGATGGCCTTACCAGCGTGGCTCTGACTGTGGTAGGTGTGCGAATAAATGACGAGTACGTTCATTGGGAATATATCTTGAGTTACTTAGGCCCTGACTTAGGGCCTACTTATATAGAGGTAACAGCAGGCGAGGGACTTTGTTCTCGCTTGGCACAAAAAAAGCGCAGCGCCCCGACCGCGAGGGTCGAGACGCTGCGCCTAGGTCTTATGCTATAGGGGCGGGCCTACTTCTTGAGGCGTGCCAGGATCTTGCTCGCCGAGTCAGAGAGCAGGACGACAGCACCCGCGAGGATAGCCGTATCCTTGATCACCAGACGGCCAGCACCCGAGAGGAAGGGGAAGCCATTGGCCCACTCACCAGCGGCCAGAGCTTCGGGCGAAGCGCTGACAAAGGTCTCGGGCGTCGTGACGAGGAAGCTGAGGGTACCGATCGTCATGATGATGCACAGCAGCTCACCGACAATGCCGAGGTAGGGGCTGAAGAGGCCGAGGAAGACCAGGATACCGATCGTCATGATGAGGATACCGAGGCCGTGCGAGAAGAGGTAGGTACGGTTCTCGACGTGCCAGTCATGCTTGGCCTGATCGTACTTGCCCTCGGGGACCTTGTTGAGGGTGTACTCCTTGACGACCTTGCCTTCGTCGGTAGTGACCTCATTGCTAGCGTTCTTGAGGAAGAAGCTCATCAGTGGGCTGTTGGCCACAAAGGGGATAATACCGTTGGCCTCGTAGTTGGCGAACTTCAGACCACCGATCCAGACGAAGATGATGAGGATGGCGACACGGATGAGCTTCAGGCCGAGCCCGCGCAGCTTACTGGCGCACTCGAGGAAGGATAGGAATGCAGATTGCATAATACTTAGGTGTTGATTAGTTGTTGTATTGATTACTTGCTTACTCCTTAGTAACCAGAGAGGGAGGTGATGGTTCAGTAGGGAGGCCTTTAACCCAGTAGATAGGCCTCCGTCAAGCGCCTGTAGTCAGCGCTCGGTGAGCCGTCCGGCTCCTGCAGGACGAGCTCGCTACGGAGGCAGGGCTGGTAGCTCGTGAGCTCGGCGATGGGGCGCCAGAGCGTGAGGCTACGCACGGGGCGAGCGGGGCGCGAGGAGACGGCGACCCACTCCGACAGGTAGAGGCCGCTCCTGACGGCCTGCTGCCGCAGTGCCTCGAGCTGCTCGGCAGGCGTGATGAGGGCGAGTGCTCCACCGCGCTCCAGGAGGTGGGTTGCATAGCCTAGCAGTAGGGCGGGAGAGAGGCTCCCCCCGAGCGTGTGGCGCGCCAACGCTCGGCTCGCCTCGGGGGCTAGCGTCGTCTCGGTATAGTAGGGAGGATTGGAGAGGATGAGGTCATAGCGGGCAGGCTCTGCTGTCCTCACCGCGTCGAGGAAGTCCGTCTGCCGTAGGCGGAGGCGTGTGCCCCAGGGGGAGGCGGCGAAGTTCTCCGCCGCTTCGGCTACGGCCTCGGCCTCCAGCTCCCAAGCCTCGATCTCGGCCTTCGGGTAGCGCTGGGCGAGCATCAGGGCCAGCACGCCCGTACCCGTACCGACGTCGAGGATACGCCGCGGCGGGGTGAGACGCGCGGGCTGCCAAGCGCCCAGCAGCAGGGCATCCGTACCACACTTCTGCGCGGCCCGCCCCTGCCTGAGCTCGAACTGGCGGAAGTGGAAGATCTCCGTGCTACTGGACATCCTCCTCAGGCTGGGACTCCTCTAGTCGGCGCAGCACGGCGTCCAGCTGACGGATGCGCCAGGGCTGGGGGTAGAGGTTGTTCGTACGGTTGCCCAGATGCTTGGCGAAGCCCAAGGGCGCACCTTGATAAGCGATGAGAACGAAACCGCGCGGCGTCTCGGGGGGCAGCGTCAAGGCTTCGCCAGCGAGGTAGCGCAGGCACTCCTCACGTGTCAGCTCCACACGGGGGAAGGCCTCCTGAGCGAGCAGCTGGCTCAGTGCCAGTGCAGGCTGGGGCAGCCAGTCACGCCCCTTGAGCTCGGCCACCTGCAGCCCCGCGCTCAGCACGGGGATACGTAGCGCCTCGAGCTCCTCTAGGAGGCGGGCGGTGGGAGCAGGCAGTGCCAGCAGCCGCGTCTCCTCCAGCGTGCGCCACTGCAGCTCGGGGATGGGCTTGAGCCACGGGAGGAGCTCCTTCGGGGGCTTGACGCTCGCGCTACGCCCCGCCTTGGTCGCCTTGCCCTTACGTGCGGTGGAGGGCCTTGACGTCCCTTCGGCGGCAGGCTTGCCGAGCAGCGCGAGGAAGAGCCCCTCCCCACGTGTGCGGTGCGGCATCATACGGTAGCAGGGATAGGGACTGAGGGCTGAGGGTGCGACGAAGGGCTCCAGCGCCTGCAGCCCGAGCGGCTCGGCGCCGAGCTCCTCCACGAGGTAGGCTACCTGCGCCTCGTCCTCCTGGCCGTTCAGCGTGCAGGTGCTGTAGACCAGCAGCCCGCCTGGGGCGAGCGCCGGCCATATATCCTCGAGGATGCTGCGCTGTAGGGCAGCGCACTGACTGACCAGCTGAGGCGACCACTGACGCCGTGCCTCCTCGTCCTTGCGCATCATCCCCTCGCCCGAGCAAGGGGCATCCACGAGGATGAGATCATAGCTGGAGCGCATGCGCCCCAGGCTCGCAGCGTCCGTACTGGTGACGATGCTGTAGGGCGAGCCCCACTTCTGGAGGTTCTCCGTAAGGATATGCGCGCGGCTGCGGACGTACTCGTTGCTCACGAGGGTACTACCCGCGGGGAGTAGATCCAGGAGCAGCGTGCTCTTCCCCCCAGGGGCGGCACAGAGGTCGAGGGCTACTAGGGGTTCCTCTCCGAGGTAGGGGCTGATGGCGGCCAGCGTCATGGAGGAGGCCTCCTGCACGTAGTACTGCCCCGCATGCCAGAGGGGATCGGCGGTGAAGCTCGGGCGGCGGCTGAGGTAGTAGCCGAGCCCCTGAGACCAAGCTACGAGCCCAGCGAGCGGGAGCTCGGAGGGCAGGGCGGCGCACTTGGCCGCATTGCGGCGCACAGAGACCGAGGCCTCTCCCTCGAGCGCGCCCAGCAGCGCCTCGGCCTCCTCAGGCAGGAGCTGCTGGATGAGCCGAGCGAACTCGGCAGGTAGCGGCGTAGTCAGCGGCATAGGCTTAGCGTCCGATCAGGAAGATGGTAGGCACCTTATGAATGTCGGGGATGTGCCCGCGCCACTGGCTGAGACGGCGTGTCTGCAGCAGCTCCCCCTCCCCCGTCAGCCCCGAGGCGATGCAGAGGAGCGTATCGCCCGAGCAGTGGCGGATCAGCTGCTCCACCAGCTGTACATTGCGGTAGGGCGTCTCGATGAAGATCTGCGTCTCCCCTGTGGAGCGCAGGCGCTGCTCCAGCTCGTGCAGCGTACGGCTACGCTCGGCCTCCTCGATGGGCAGGTAGCCGCGGAAGGCGAAGCGCTGCCCATTGAAGCCCGAGCCCATCAGAGCCATCAGGATGGAGCTGGGCCCGACGAGTGGGACGACGCGCAGCCCCTTGCGCTGGGCTAGGGCCACGACATCCGCCCCAGGGTCCGCGATGGCGGGACAGCCTGCCTCGGAGATGATGCCCATGTCCTCTCCGCGTAGGGCGGGCTCTAGGTAGCGCGCCAGCTCCTCGGCGGGGGTGTGCTTGTTCAGCTCGTAGAAGGTGCAGGCGTCGATATCGATACTGCGGTCGGCCGCCTTGAGGAAGCGGCGTGCCGAGCGTACGTTCTCCACGATGAAGTGCCGTAGTTGGGGCAGCAGCTGTCTATTGTACTCGGGCAGGCAAGTCTCGTGGGCTACGTCAGCCAGCGGTACGGGGATGAGGTAGATCATAGAAGGGGTAAGTGGCAGGGAGGTCTAGAGGCTAGCGCCCTGACGCAGGCGCTGCGCCAAGAGGATGGTCTGCTCGAGGTAGGGTAACTCCGCACGTAGATAAGGGGCGAAATCCAGCTGCTCGAGCTGCGCGGTGATGTGCTCCAGCGGCCACCAGCGCCCTTGCTGCGGCTGACAGTCTACGAGCAGCTGGCTGGGCTCAGCGATGTCGACGGCGTAGAGGTAGACGCTGAGCGGCTGCCTCTCTAGCGTCTCATGGTAGTGCAGGAGGAAGCGCGGGCGGGCTCGGCGTACGCCGCAGAAGCGCTGATCGATCAGCAGCTGCGCCAGCGCCTCGGGGCGGCAGCCCTCGGTGAGCCAGCTGACGAAGGGCGTGTCATAGCCCGCGGCAATCGGCAGCTGCTCCCGCTCGGAGTGCTCCAGGTAGAGCATGTCGCCTGTGGTAGCCATCAGGCGCACCACGGGCAGGCGCCCCTGGTCGCTACGCGCATCAGTCAGCGACACGCGCCCCAGCTGCTGCTGTTGGTCGCCCACTACGGGGATCCACTGCTCGCGGTCTAGGCGCTTATTGACCCACAGCAGGTGCAGGGACTCGAAGGCATAGACGCCCCAGGTGAAGAGCGCCACGAAGATCGCGAAGTACTGCAGTAGCTCGCCCCACTCCACGGGGCAGAGGTGGACGCAGGTCGAGATGGCACAGAGCGTCACCAGAGAGAAGGCGATGAGGATGCGCTCGAAGCGTAGCCGCTCCTCTCTAAGGATGCGCGTGCGTATGCAGCCACAGCTACGCGTACCCCAGCGATCCCGTCCCCAGCGATAGATCCCAGCCACGAGGCTGCTGGTGATGTAGCTGAAGAGCAGCAGCGACTGCAGCCACAGAGGGTGCTCATAGAAGTCATCGAAGCTGAGGACCAGCGTCGCCCAGAGCAGCAGGACGAAGAGCGAGCGCCCCACACTGGGACGATTGGCCGCGAGCCCCCCCACCAGCCACAGCAGCAGGATGCCAAGACCCAGGCCAAGGGCTGCCCCTAGGAGCGCCAGCAAGGGCGAGAGGAAAAGGCTCAGCACCAGCCCCACGGGGAGCGTGAAGAACTCCGTAGGCAAGGGGAGCTGCATCAGCCCGAGGCGGCGGCGTAGGGCGTAGAGATATCTGCTTTGCTTCGTCATGTATAGCTATAACAAGCCTTGGGGGGCAGGGTTCAGTTCGCCCCCTCCACGCGGCCTCTCTTAGCCCGAACTCCTCGTCACCTTCGACCGAAGCGAGCTGCAGACCAGCCCGCGCCTTGGCCTCCCCGCTCATCCAGCGAAGGGACGAAGCTCCCCCGCGAAGTGCTATCCCAAGGGGGAGGCCTCTGAGGGATATCAGTCAGCGAGCTCAGGGACGTCCGTCAGCGCCGCGAGGGATAGCAGTCAGAGGGCTGAGGGATAGCAGTCAGCACCCTCACCTCGGGCGATCGCCTCGCCCGCCCTTCGTCCGCCACGCTCTGGAGCCCTCCCTGCGCGCAAGGCCTGCCGCCTAGTGCTAGCGCCCAAAAGGAAGCGGGGCGAGCACCCTGATGGATGCTCGCCCCGCTCCTATAGCTGAGCTCTGGAGTGCCTAGTAGGGACGGACCCCCTCGGCACGGCGGTCGTAGCGCTTGCCCACGACCTCCCAGTCGATGATACGCCATACCTGCTTGAGGTGCTCGGCACGGCGGTTCTCATAGTCTAGATAGTAGGCATGCTCCCAGATGTCGATCCCGAGGAGGGGCGTCAGCCCACGTACTACGGGGTTGCCCGCATTGGGCTCCTTATCGATGTAGAGCTTGCCCTCGGCGTCGCAGGCCAGCCACAGCCAGCCCGATCCGAAGATAGAGACCCCTGCCTGCTCGAAGGCCTTCTGGAAGGCCTCGAAGCTCCCATAAGACGCCTCGATCATCTTGGCCAATGCTCCTACGGGCTTGGTCGCCTCGGCTGTGGCAGGGCGGAACTGTAGGAAGTAAAGGTTATGATTGAGCAGCTGACCCGCGTTGTCAAAGATAGCCCCCGAGCTGTAGCGCACCAGGCGCACCAGGTCCGAGCCCGGCATGCCCGACTCCTTGAGGAGGCTGTTCAGCTTGGAGACGTAGCCCGCCAGGTGCTTGCCGTGATGTAGCTCCACCGTGCGCTTGCTGATGACAGGCGCTAGGGCATCGCTGGCGTAGGGTAGCTTGATGAGCTCGTAGCTCTGGGTAGTGGCGGGGCTCGTCGTCTGCGCCTGCAGCGTCGAAGAGGTGGATAGAGGTAGCCCGAGGCTAGCCAAGAGTAGGGTCAGGAGATATCGTCTCATTGAGTTAGGGGATTGTGATGTGTGTGGTGTAAGTGTGCTGTTTGTGTGTTTTAGTCGTCGTAGCCGGTGATCTTACCGCTTTTGTTGAGCAGGACGTCCAGGCCAGAGGCAAGCTCGACATAGTAGCCGTGCCACTTGCGCTCGATCTTGACGATGCGATCGCCGGGATGTGCTGCATTTAGGCTGTTCAGGACGCCCTTGGGGATGAAGCCCGTAGGGATGTGCACGTGGTCTCCATCGACGTCCTTCCAGTTCCCCTTGCCATCGAACTCGATCTCGATGCCATCGGAGAGGCGTAGCTCATAGGTCTTACCCGTGAGCTCACGGTCCTCCTTGGCATAGGCGACCGTACGATCAGGGAAGTAAGACTTAATGAACTGCTGAGCTGCCACGGGCAGCTGGTTGAAGGTGATGATGCGATCATTGTCCGCCTTTAGTGCGGTGATCGAGATCGCGATCAGGGCTAGGGCAAAGGCAAAGAATCTCTTCATAACGTTCAGGTAAAAGTGTGAGTAATATGTATGTGAACGTATATAAAACCTCGCTGCCTGCCCAAAGGTTCGCAGTCCCTTGCTTTTCGGGTACTTATTGCCGCCGCAAGGGATGCTGGGAGCGGGGGGCAAAGCTCCGTCCTAGGCTCCTGGGGCGAGAGCGGGAAGGAGGTAGAGCAAGGTAGCCACCTAAGGCAGAGCTCCGCGAGGGATACCCTTCGCGGAGCTCACTGCCGTCCGTCAAGGCGCTGAGGGACGTCCCTCAGCGCCTTGACGGGTATCCTTCAGAACGGCTCCCCCTTATAGCTGAGCTTTGCAGGGGCATCTTGCTCCCTTGGCTAGGCCTTACGGCCAGCTATGGAGGAGGCTCTCGCTGGGAGCCTTTCCCCCTTATCCCCTAGCGCTATCGTCTAAGGCACAGGCCGCCCACGCGGAGCGGGGCGCTGGACGAGCAAGAGGCTATCCCCACCGAGACGGGTACGGAGCCAGGCCTCTAGACGCTCGCGGTCGGCAGCAGTCAGCACCTTCGACTCCTCGAGGCTCAGCAGCCCCACGACATAGCGCAGCGTACTGTCCCCCTCGGGCTCAGCCACGGGGGCAAGCGCCAGGTGCTGCACCCCAGGGAAGAGCGCCCGTAGCTCGGGCTGCAGCTGACGGCTCAGCTCCTCGTAGCGCATATAGCCTGCAAGGCGATCCGTGAGCAGCGCGTGCTCCTGCGTCAGCTGCAGCAGCTGCTGGCGCTGCTGCTCCTGCCCACTGAGGCGCTGCTCCAGCTGGCTACTCAGCGCCAGGATGCTATCGGACTGCACCCCCTGGATCACGGAGAGCTGATAGCCCGAGAGGCCATAGTTCGAGAGACGCGCGGCGGCCTCCTGCTGCATCTGCTCGCTGAGCTCACGGCCTACGGCCACGATACGCAGCGTCCGCTCCCCGCGGTCGAGGTCGCTGGAGAGGATCTGCGTGCCCGACTGCGTCAGCTCGCCCTTGACGAAGCTCCGCAGGTTGGCCGCCGTGATGCTACTACGCACGATGTCGACCGTCATCCACAGTGCAGGAAGCGCCGTAGCGATGACGATCAGGGTGAGCATGTGGCGCGCACGCTTGGCACGCTCGGGCGTCAGGAAGCTGTGCGGGGTGAAGCGCATCAGCCGCACGGCTATGATAGTAGCCAGTGCGATGAAGACCGTATTGATGAAGAAGAGGTAGATGGCACCGAGGAAGTACAGCAGCTGCCCTGTCGCTAGCCCGTAGCCCGCCGTACAGAGCGGCGGCATCAGCGCCGTAGCGATAGCCGCGCCCGGAAGCACATTGCCGCTCTTACCCCCACGTGTCGCCAGCGCGACGATCCCTGCCGCTCCGCCGAAGAAGGCGATCAGCACGTCGTAGATCGTCGGAGAGGTACGCGCCAAGAGCTCGGACTGCGCCTCCCCCAGCGGACTGATGAGGAAGTAGACCATAGCCGTCAGGACGCTGATCAGCGTAGCGATACTGAAGTTCTTCGCCGCCCGTCGCAGGAGGTCAGGGTCATTGATCCCCACCGCTAGCCCCATACCGATAATAGGGCCCATGAGCGGGGAGATGAGCATGGCGCCGATGATGACAGCCGTCGAATTGACATTGAGGCCCAGCGATGCAGTGAAGATGGCGAAGATCAAGATCCATAGGTTGGCCCCACGGAAGGAGACGCCCTGCGTGATCTCGGCCACGACGAGCTGCTCGTCCTCGAGGACAGGACGCAGATTGAGGAAGACGCATACGCGCCGTAGTATATTCATATAGGAGAGCTTGGTAAGCGCCTGCGGTCAGTGAAAGGAGCGCTCAGCGCGAGCGCCATGCCGCAGGGAGAGGTTAATACAAAGTGAAAGGGGAAGGCGAAGTCCCAAAGGACGCTCGGATCAAGCGCCTAGGGCGGGAGCGAGGCCAGCAAGCGGTGCGGGGCGAGGCGGGGTGCTGGAGCGAGGAGACTGCCCGTAGCCCCAGACTGTCGAAGCAAGCGAGCCCCGCAGCGACCGCTCCCAGCTCCACTCTGGAGGGACAGATCACTGCGGGGCTCCTGCCTCTACCGAGAGGCTAAGGGGAGGAAGGCGGGAGCCTAGATCCCAGTGTAGCTGTGTGGGCTGATGCGGTGCATCTCCTCCTTGAGCTCGGCACTGATGGGCAGCCCCTCGATGAACTCGTAGATCGACTTCTCGGTGATGCCCTCATTGGTGCGGGTCAGAGCCTTGAGCGCTTCGTAGGGCTTGGGGTAGCCTTCGCGGCGCAGGATCGTCTGGAGCGCCTCGGCCACGACGGCCCAGTTGTGCTCTAGGTCGCGGTACAGCGCCTCCTTGTTCAGGAGCACCTTACCCAGTCCCTTGCGTAGGCTCTTCAGGGCGATCATGCTGTGTGCCAGGGGGACGCCGACGTTGCGCAGGACGGTCGAGTCCGTAAGGTCACGCTGCAGGCGGGAGATGGGGAGCTTGCGCGCCAGGAAGCCATAGACGGCATTGGCCATCCCGAGGTTGCCCTCCGCGTTCTCGAAGTCAATAGGATTGACCTTGTGCGGCATGGCCGAGGAGCCGACCTCACCCGCACGGATCTGCTGCTTGAAGTAGTCCATCGAGATGTACATCCAGAAGTCGCGTGCCAGGTCGATGAGGATGACATTGATGCGCGTCAGGACGTCGAAGAGCGCCGCCAGCTGGTCGTAGTTCGATATCTGCGTGGTGTACTCCTCGCGCTGCAGGCCTAGGCTCTGGACGAAGTCCGCCCCGAAGCGGCGCCAGTCACGCCCTGGATAGGCCACGGCATGGGCGTTGAAGTTGCCCGTTGCACCGCCGAACTTAGCCGTATGGGGTAGGGCCTCCAGCGTCTTGAGCTGCTCCTGCAGGCGGTAGACATAGACCGCGAGCTCCTTACCCAGGCGCGTCGGGGAGGCAGGCTGCCCGTGTGTACGGGCCAGCATCGCCACGTCGGCCCACTCCTCTGCGTAGAACTGTAGCTGGTCGACCAGTCCACCCAGCTCGGGCAGATAGACGTGCTCTACCGCCTCTCGGATCATCAGCGGGAAGGCGGTGTTATTGATATCCTGAGACGTCAGACCGAAGTGTACGAACTCCTTCTCATCCGCCAGTCCGAGCTCGTCGAACTTCTCCTTGATGAAGTACTCGACGGCCTTGACATCGTGGTTGGTGATACGCTCGATGTCCTTGATACGTGCTGCGTCGGTGCTCGTGAAGCTGAGGTAGATGTCGTGGAGACGCTCTAGGCGCTCCTCGCTCAGGACGCCGCGCAGATTGGGCAGCTCGCCTGAGAGGGCGATGAAGTAAAGGATCTCGATACGTACACGGTAGCGGATGAGGGCCTCCTCAGAGAAATAAGGGACGAGGGCCTCGGCCTGGGCTCGATAGCGGCCATCGATAGGCGAGATCGCCTGTAGGGAATCGAACTGCATGAGCTGTGACTGTGGGTCTAGGGATGGTGAAGTGTAGACTAGGATAAGCGGGGGGATACGACAAAGCGAAGTCCTACCAAGGCCGCCGCGGGGGCAAGGGGTAAGACTTCGCTTCGTCTACTGTGGGGTCTGGACGAGGGGATACACTGCCTAGTCTCGGAGTCTATTGGAGGCTCGGACGAGGGTCTCGTCGTAGATCATGCGTCGCGCAGCCAGGTACAGCAGCGGAAGGCAGATGATGGGCAGAGCCAGCGGGAAGCGTATGCCGAAGCTCGCCGTATTGTTGAAGCAGAAGGCATAGCTAACGAAGCCGATGTAGATCAGCTCGCCGAAGATGACGAGCGCCAGGAGGATCGTCAGGCGCATCTGCAGCATGCGGCGCTTGTAGAGCCCGATGAGGCCGAGCGCGCCGAGGCAGCTGAGCCAGCTGAGGATCCCGATGGCGTAGACGCGGTGCTGGACGAGGCCGTCGGCGCCGTTATAGATGCCCCAGTTATTGAGCAGGCAGTAGGTGCCCTCATCCATTGTGAAGATGGCGATGTCCTGGAAGGCGAAGACGCCCATAGCCAGGGCTACAAGGAGTAGCCAGAGGGTCTGAATACGTTGCCACATAGCGGTAGACGTCGGGGATTACTTCTTGTTGCGACCGGCGATGTTGTAGTACAGCTCGCCGTCCTCATACTCCTTCGCCGCTACGAGCGTAGGCTTGGGCAGGCGCTCGTACTGACGCGACAGCTCGATCTGCTCTTCGTTCTCGAAGACCTCTTGGTTCTCATCGGTGTACACAGCGAACTCCTGCAGCTTCGCCTCCAGCTCCTGCTTCGTCTCTTGAGCAATCTGGTTGGCGCGCTTGGCGATGATCATCACCGTCTCGTAGATGTTCTCCGTATCCTTGCTGAGGCTGACCATGTCACGGCTGATCGTGTTGGTCGGTACGTTCTTCTTGTACTTGGGCATATTCTCTTTATTGTCTGTAGATATCGTCTTGAGGGAGGGAAGGGCGGCGGCTAGTCCTGCGTCTTGCGGCTGTTCATGCGCTCATAGATGCGCTGGGCAGCCTTGCGGTACTTGCCCTCGGGGAAATCATTGACGTAGGCGTAGTAGCTATCGAGGGCCTCACGGATACGCTCCTGGAGACGCTCGGGGACGCTGAGCTCGGCCTGCTCATACTTGGCGCGCAGGATGAGGAAGTATATATCCTCCTTGTGGCGCGTGTAGGGGAAGTCCTTGAGTGCGTTCTGCGCCGTGATGACGGCCGACTCATAGTTGTTCCCCAGGTAGAGGCCTAGGTCAAAGTAGAGCTTGGCCGCTAGGTACTCCTTGTAGGCAAGCTTGTCCTGCAGGTCGAAGAGCATCTGCTCCACCTCCCCCTTGTGTCCCCCCTCGGGGTAGAGGTCGAGGTAGGTCTGCAGCTCCTTGATCGCGCCGAGCGTAGCGGACTGATCGAGGCGTGCGTCGGGCGAAGCCTTATAGAGGCAGTAGCCAGCCTTGAAGTGCGCCTCCTCGGCCATTGGAGCCTTGGGATAGCTCGTGTAGTAGCTCTGGAAGTAGCGTGCGGCATCGGCCTCCTGCCCTTGCTCGAAGTAGGAGTTAGCCAAGAGATAGGTACTCTGCGGCCCCTCGGCGGTGCCGACCAGCGAGGGCACGACATCCTCCAGCAGACTGACCACACGGCCGTACTTCTGCTCGTTGTAGCTCTTCTTGGCATAGGAGTAGCGCTCGGCCACGTCCGTGGACTTCTGCACGCGATAGTACTCGCCGCAGGAGGAGAGGAGCAGTAGCCCGAAGGCCGCTATAGAGAGTCTCTTGATCATAACATACATTAGTCTGTACCCATGCACGCGGGTGCAGGGTCATGCAAAGATACTAGTTTCAGACGAATAAACGGCCAAGGAAGTCGCCTCAGTATAGCAAGCCTCCTCCCCAGCTAGGGCCGCAGCACGCCTCCCCCACCCGCGTCCTCCGCTGCAGGGGATGAGGCGCCACGCCTGCCCCGCACTGAGGGGCCCGAGGCCCCCACCCGACGCAGACGCACTGGGGCAGCCCCCTCACGTAGAAGGAGGCTGCCCCAGCAGCTCTAGGAGCGCCTAGTGGGGAGGGCTTTACTTCTCTACGGGGAGCCCTTCGGAGACCCAGCTCAGATAGCCGCCCTTCATCTCGACGACCTTGAAGCCGCGGGACTTCATCAGCGTGGCCGCCGCATGGCTGCGATGGCCACTGCGGCAGTAGACATAGTGCGTACGGCTCTTGTCGAGCTTCGCCAGCCCCTCGACGAAGGCCTTATCACTGAGCCAATCGAGGAGCACGGCGCCCTTGAGATGCCCTTCGGCGAACTCTGAGGGACGGCGTACATCGAGGATCACAGCGGTGCTGTCTGCCTGGAAAGCCTCCTGGAAGGCCTTAGGTGCGAGCAGGGGGATGGCCTCATCGCCAGCCGCGCTGGAGAGAAGCCCGAAGGTGGAGACAAGGGTCATAAAGAGATGCTTCATAATGAACGACAGGTGATGGTGTGCTGAGGGGAGCGCCGTCCCCTCCTTGGGTACAAAGGTCGAGAATTCCCGGCAAACCGTCCTCAAGGCCCTTCGTCACGCCTCACCCACCTAGGCCGCGCAGGCGGGGCTAAGGAGCTGAGCGGACAGCCGTCCTAGCCCCGAGGTCTCCTAAGGGATATCGGTCAGCCCGCTGAGGGACGGCAGTCAGGGAGCTGAGGGACGGCAGTGGGCGCGCTGAGGGATATCCCTCAAAGTGGCTCAAGGATAAGGCAGAGGAGGACGGCAGGAGGGCGTGGAGGCCTCACCCCTCTGTGGGAAGCCCCTCAGCGCCCCCCCCTTGCGCGCGTGCGCAATTCCCTATCCGCAAGGCACAAACAAGAACAAGACAATGGACAAGCCCCCCCTTGCGCGCGTGCGCAATTCCCTATATCTTTGCGCCTTGAGCAGGGCGGGTGCCCGCCCCCGCTCCCCCAAGGACACGTATATACCTATCATATGAGGACCCTCCCCCTAGGCTGCGCCCTGGCCGCCCTCGTGCTGACGCTCAGCGCCTCCAGCTGCGGCCGCCGCATGCTCTACTCGTGGAAGCAGTACGACACACTGGTCGACCTGCAGCCCAAGAAGCTCACCCCTAGCCGCGCAAAAACCCTGGAGCAGCTCTACCTCAAGGCCATACAGCAGCCTGGTGGCCAGCTACGCCGCCCCGCCCCTGGACGCTGCGCCGAGTACGGGCTCTTCCTCTGGCAGCTCGAGCGCCGGGAGGAGGCCCTCCACTACCTCCGCCAGGAGATGGAGCTCTACCCCGAGAGCAGCCCTATGATCACACGTCTCATCAAGCGTCTACAGAAGGATGAAGCTCCACGCCCTTAGCCTAGCCCTCGGCGCCCTCCTCGCCCTCAGCAGCTGCAGCATACAGAATAACACCCACGTGCAGCGCAGCCGCATGGACAACTACAGCAAGCTCTACGCCGAGCGCCCCCGCACCATCCTCCTGATGCCTGTAGTCAACAAGGGCGGAGGAGCCCAGCTGGACCAGCCCCTGCTGCAAGCCAGTGTACGCGCTCTGAGCGAGCAGGGCTACTACGTCATCAGCCCGCGCGTGGTCTCGGCGCTTGTCGGGGCAGGCGGACTGGAGTTCTATCGCACGATGGAGCCCCACTACCTCGTGGAGCTCTTCGGCGCCGATGCCGCCCTCTACACGACCATCCTCGACTGGCAGCAGAATAGGGGTCAGGGGGAGACACGAATCAACATCGGCTACGAGCTGCGTTCGCTCCGATCGGGCGAGACCCTCATCAATCGCCGCGTCAGCGGAGTGATCGACGATAGCGTGGTGGACTTCCGCGACGAATCCGTCGGCACGCACATCTTCCAGTTCTTCTTCAATGCGCTGACGAGCCTCTTCAGGTCGCCACGGCACGCGATCGACCGAGTGCAGGACTTCGGCATCGGTGAGCTCCCCTACGGGCCCTACCACAAGCGGCACTACGTGGATATGAAGGAGCGCGAGCGCGAGCCCTAGCGCACGGAGCCCCGCGGGTAATTCCGTATCTTTGTGGCCTCAGAGGAGCGGGGCTGAGGCCCTACCGCCTCAGCCCCGCTCCCTTACTCTCATCTCCCCTATAGACCTAAGCAAGCTCCCCTATGCAAGGCGCAGCCCCCTTCGACTTCCCCTACCTCAGCGAACTCAACGATGCCCAGCGTGCCGCTGTGACCTACAACGATGGCCCTGCGCTGGTGATCGCGGGCGCCGGCAGCGGCAAGACGCGCGTGCTGGTCTACAAGCTGCTCTACCTCATCGACTCGGGCTACCACCCCAAGGGGCTGATGGCCCTGACCTTCACCAACAAGGCCGCCCGCGAGATGCGCGAGCGTATCAGCCAGCGAGCGGGAGCTGCAGCGCGGCACATCCGTATGGGGACCTTCCACTCCGTCTTCTTACGTATCCTACGGCAGCACGCCAGCCTGCTGGGCTACACGCCCGACTTCTCCATATATAATACGAGTGACAGCCGCAGCCGCATCAAGGGTATCATCAAGCAGCTCGGCCTCGACGACAAGGTCTACAAGCCGAACGTGGTGCACAGCCGTATCTCCTCGGCCAAGAACCGCCTGATCACGGCCGAGGCCTACCCCTCCTACAAGGAACTGCTGACCTACGACGCCAAGAGCAGCATCCCGCGCGTGGCGGAGATCTACAGCCACTACCAGCGGGAGCTGAAGCAGGCCAACGCCATGGACTTCGATGACCTACTGCTGCAGATCAATATCCTCTTCCGCGAGTACCCCGACGTGCTGCGCGAGTGGCAGGAGCGCATCGACTACCTGCTGATCGACGAGTACCAGGATACCAACTTCGCCCAGTACATGGTAGCCAAGCAGCTGATGCAGCAGAAGGGCAAGATCTTCGTCGTCGGCGACGACGCCCAGAGCATCTACTCCTTCCGCGGGGCGAACCTCGAAAACATCCTGAGCTTTGAGAAGACCTTCGCTGGGGCACGCGTCTTCAAGCTCGAGCGTAACTATCGCTCCACCCAGACCATCGTAGCGGCAGCGGGCCGCGTCATCGCTCAGAACGAATACCAGATCCCCAAGGCCGTCTTCTCCGAGGAGGAGGAGGGCGAGCCCATCCAGGTACACGAGGCCATGACGGGCGACCTCGAGGCCCTCTGGGCAGGCGAGGAGATCCGCCGCTTCGTCCGCTCGGGCGAGCCCTACAGCAGCATCGCCGTGCTCTACCGCACCAATGCGCAGAGCCGCACCCTAGAGCAGGTCTTCCGTCGCCTCGGCATCCCCTTCCGCATCTACGGCGGGCGCTCCTTCTTCGACCACAAGGAGATCATGGACGTCATCGCCTACTGCCGCCTGATGATTAACGAGCAGGACGAGGAGGCTCTGCTACGCATCATCAACTATCCCAAGCGGAGCATAGGCGACACCACCGTACTGCGTGTACGCGAGGCCGCCCAGCGTGAGGCCGTCTCCCTGAGCCGCGTGCTGCACGACCCGCTGGGCTACGGCGTAGCGGTGAATAAGCCCACCGCAGCGCGCCTCCAGGCCTTCGCCGCCCTCATCGATGAGCTACGCGACTACAGCCGCAGCGAGCAGGACCTCTATGCCGTCGTAGAGCGTGTCATCCGCCAGACGGGTATCCTGGCTGACCTGCAGTCCGACAGTTCGGGCGAGGGCAAGGCACGGCTGGAGAACATCAAGGAGCTACTCGGCGGCATCGACGAATACGTGCGCACCAGCCTCGAGGCTGACCTGCAGCCCACCCTCGGCAGCTACCTCAGCGAGGTCGCCCTGATGACCGACCAGGATACTGCTGGCGAGGGGGACGACGCCGTGACACTGATGACGATCCACGCCTCCAAGGGGCTGGAGTTCGCCCACGTCTTCATCCTCGGGCTCGAGGAGGACCTCTTCCCCTCGATGATGAGCAATGTAGGGCGCGAGCTGGAGGAGGAGCGCCGCCTCTTCTACGTAGCCCTGACGCGCGCCGAGCGTAGCTGTCACCTAGGCTACGCCCGCGAGCGCTTCCGAAACGGACGTACCGAGTACTGCCGCCCGAGCCGCTTCCTACGTGAGCTGCCCCAGGAGCTGCTCCGCATGGACACACCGCTCAGCGCGAGCGGTAGTACAGGCTACAGCAGTGGGCGGCGAGGCTACAGTGAGGAGCTACCGATGGACTTCAGCGCCGCCCCCGTCTTCGAGGCACGCCCCGCACGCCCGAGCCGCAAGGTCTTCGTCGGCCGTAGGGAGGCAGGCGAAGAAGCGCCACAGCCCGTCAGTCGCATCGGGAAGCTACGCATCGGCTCCCGCGTGCTGCACAAGCGCTTCGGCGAAGGTGAGGTGATGGAGCTGGAGGGCGCAGGCGACGATGCCAAGGCCACCGTAGCCTTCGACGCGGGCGACACCAAGAAGCTCCTACTGCGCTTCGCCCAGCTCGAGCTGCTGGACTAAGCTCCGCGAGCCTAGCCTATCCCCTTCCTCCTCATCAAGCAGCCCCCTAGCCCACGATCGGACTAGGGGGCTGCTTGCCTAAGCGCTCTATCCCTATATAAGGTAGGGAGGCAAGGCGCTACGACGCACCCAAGAGCGGCGCTCAGCTCGGGCTCGGCAGCGTGGGCTTAGCTATAAAAGTGGTACTTTTGTCCAGGCCAAGGCGGCTAGACAGGGCCGCCAAACCAGCTAATTAGTGACATATGGAGGCAGTTTACTCTTGGTGCCGCATGGTCTTCGTCGAGCCGTCGGTACTCCAGACTCTCGTGATACTCACCCTCGTGTCAGCCGTGGGGCTGATCCTGGGCAAGCTGCGCCTAGGTAGGATCTCGCTAGGCATTACCTTCGTCTTCTTCGTCGGGATCCTCGCGGCGCACTTCGGCGTGGTCGTCCAGCCCGAGATGAGCAGCTTTGCTCAGACGCTGGGGCTGACCCTCTTCGTCTATGCCCTCGGAGTCGAGGTGGGCCCCTCCTTCTTCCCCTCGCTCAAGAGTCAGGGCATCCTATATAATGGCCTTGGGCTGCTGCTCATCACCCTGGGCCTGCTGCTGGTGGTCATCCTCCACTACAGCTTCGGTATCTCCATGCCCAATATGATGGGCATCATGTCGGGAGCCGTGACCAATACCCCCATGCTGGCGGCCGTACAGAGCACCCTGCAGGACATCGTCGGGCTGGAGGGCACCCGCCAGGTAGCCGACCTCGCTCTCGCCTGCGCCCTGACCTATCCGCTGGGCGTCGTGGGGATGATCCTCGCGATCCTCATCCTACAGGTCATAGAGCCCAAGCGACAGAAGGAAGACCGCCTCGAGAGCAAGACCACCTACATCACGGAGCTGGAGCTGACGAACCCTGGGCTCTTCAGCAAGAGCATCCTCGAGGTGGTCCGCCTACAGGAGAAGCACTTCATCATCTCCCGCGTCTGGCGCGGCGACAAGCTCATCGTCCCCACCTCACAGACCCTGCTGCAGGGGGGCGACCACCTGCTCCTGCTGATCCACGAGGAGGACCTCGGCGTGCTGGAGGCCTTCTTCGGACGCCGCTCCGAGTCACGCGACTGGAACCGCCCCGATATCGACTGGGACGCCATCGACGCCCAGCTCATCACCAAGCGCCTGATCATCACCAACGGCAAGATCAATGGCATCAAGCTCGGCGCCCTACGTCTGCGCAACGAGTACGGCATCAACATCACCCGCATCGACCGTGCTGGGATCGAGATCCTGGCCTCGCCCGAGCTGCACCTACAGCTCGGTGACCGCCTGACGGTCGTAGGCGAGGCGCAGGAGATCGCCAAGGCGAAGAAGTTCATCGGCGACTCCATCAACACCCTCGACAAGCCCAAGCTGGTGAGCTTCTTCGCTGGGCTGGCCCTCGGCTGCATCCTAGGCTCGATCCCCGTAGCCATCCCTGGGCTCAGCATGCCGATCAAGCTAGGGCTCGCTGGTGGGCCTATTATAATAGGGATCCTCATGGGTGCCTTCGGCCCGCGCCTCAGGATCGCGACCTACATGACCAATAGCGCCACCCAGCTGATCAAGCAGCTCGGCATCATCCTCTACCTAGCGGGGCTAGGGCTCGCCAGCGGCGCGCACTTCTTCGAGACCATCATCCACGGCGACGGACTGCTATGGATCTTCCTCGGCTTCCTTATCACGCTGCTGCCTACGCTGCTGGTCGGCATCGTGTCGCTCTTCGGCTATCGCAAGACGCACGCCGAGACCGTAGGGCTGCTCTGCGGGGCGATGGCCAACTCCATGGCACTGGACTACGCGATGTCACTCAATGAGTCGCGCTCCAGCTCGGTAGCCTACGCCATCGTCTACCCCGTGGCGATGTTCGTGCGCATCATCTCAGCGCAAATCCTCCTCAGCTTCTTCGTCTAGGCGCTGCCTCCCGAGGCGCAGCACTGAACCAAGCAGCCCAGCGGGGCATTATACCAGTACAGAGACCAGAGACTAATGAATACAAAGCAAGGACTCATCGTCCTCTCGGGCGGCATGGACAGCGTGACGCTGCTCTACGAGTATCAGGCTGATATCGCCCTCGCCCTCTCCTTCGACTACGGCTCGAAGCACAACGCACGGGAGCTCCCCATGGCGGCGCTGCACTGCCAGCGTCTAGGCATCGAGCACATCATCATCCCCTTAGGCTTCATGGGGCAGTACTTCCGCAGCGCACTCCTGGAGGGCGGCGGGGAGATCCCCAAGGGCGCCTACGACGAGGAGAACATGGCTGCGACCGTCGTCCCCTTCCGCAACGGCATCATGCTCTCCATAGCTGCGGGCCTGGCTGAGAGCCGCGGCCTCCAGCGCCTCTACATAGCCAATCACTTCGGCGACCACGCCATCTACCCCGACTGCCGCGCCTCCTTCATCCGTCCCATGCACGAGGCGATCGCCGCTGGCACCAGCCTCGGCGTCGAGATCTGTGCCCCCTACACCGACATCAGCAAGGGTGAGATCGCACGCCATGGCAAGGCCCTCGGCCTCAACTATGCCGAGACCTGGAGCTGCTACGAGGGCGGTAGCGTGCAGTGCGGCCGCTGTGGCACCTGCCTCGAGCGCCGTGAGGCCATGGCTGAGGCAGGCATCGAGGACCCCACCCCATATCTAGAATAGAAGAGACCCCAAGCACACATCACAGGAATGAAGTTCATCTCATGGAACGTCAACGGGCTGCGCGCCGTCTTCGGCAAGGGCTTCCCGGACATCATCGCCAGCTTAGACGCTGACTTCGTCTGCCTACAGGAGACCAAGATGCAGGCAGGGCAGCTCGATGCCGAGCTCCCTGGCTATCAGAGCTACTGGAACTATGCCGTCAAGAAGGGATACTTTGGTACGGCCATCTACACCCGCCACGAGCCGCTCAGTGTGAGCTATGGTATCGGGCAGGAGGAGCACGATCAGGAAGGGCGCGTCATTACGCTCGAGTACCCCGACTACTACCTCATCACGGTCTACACGCCCAACTCGCAGGATGAGCTGCGCCGCCTCGACTACCGCATGGAGTGGGAGGAGGCCTTCCGCAGCTACCTCGTGGCGCTGGATGCCAAGAAGCCCATCATCGTCTGCGGTGACCTCAACGTAGCGCACCAGGAGATAGACCTCAAGAACCCCAAGACCAATAGGCGCAACGCGGGCTTCACCGACGAGGAGCGCGGCAAGTTCCAGCTGCTGCTGGACGCGGGCTTCGTCGACACCTTCCGCTACTTCCACCCCGAGGCGCGTGAGCGCTACTCCTGGTGGTCCTACCGCGGTAGAGCCCGCGAGCGCAATGCAGGCTGGCGTATCGATTACTTCATCACCTCAGCACGCCTAGTGCCCCGTCTCCGCTCGGCCGAGATCCACGATCAGATCTTCGGCTCCGACCACTGCCCCGTCGAACTCATCCTAGACTAAGCCCCTCATGATACTCTGCATCGAGACCGCCACCAGCCACTGCAGTGCAGCCCTGGGCTGGGACGAAGAGCTCCTAGCTAGCCGCTCAGTGAGCGCCCCCGAGGGGGGACACGCCGCCGCCCTTGCCCCTATGGTCGAGGAGCTCCTTAGCCTCGCGAAGGCTGAGGGCAAGCAGCTGCGCGCCATCGCCGTCAGTGCAGGCCCAGGCAGCTATACGGGGCTACGCATCAGCACCTCGCTCGCCAAGGGCCTCTGCCTAGGGATGCAGCTGCCGCTCATCGCCGTGGACACGCTCACGATCCTTACCGCAGGTGCTCGCCGCCTACGTCCCGAGACGCAGGCCACGCTGCATCCCATGCTGGACGCACGCCGTATGGAGGTCTATACTGCGACCTTCGACGCCGCCGGAGCGCGCCTCAGTGAGGACAGCGCCCTCGTGCTGGAGGCGAAGCAAAGCCTTGCTACGGAGGGCGAGCACCTCTTCTTCGGCGACGGCGCCCTCAAGGTCAAGGGACTCTGGAGAGAGAGACACTACGAACTCCTCGAGGAACTGCTGTACCCCGAGGCTAAGGATATGGTCGCGCTGGCAACCAAGCTCTACGAAGCGGAGGCCTTCGTCGACACGGCCTACTGGACGCCCAACTACCTCAAGGAATACGTGGCGGTCGTAGCCAAGAACAAGGTACTGCAGCGCTAGCCCCCTCCGATGAGCAGCTCCCCCACCCCCATCAATCAGGTCATCCTCACGGGCGTCGTCACCGACAGCCCCCGCGTGCACTACCTCGCCCCCGGCTACCCCGAGGTACGCCTACGACTCGAGACGCGCGAGCAGATCACCCAGCGTGAGGGCGGCCAGCTCTACGAGCAGCACGCCTGGCATCGCGTCGTGCTAAGGGGTGCCCCAGGCATCTACGTCGAGCAGCACGTGGCTATGGGGGACACCATCGCCGTGGCGGGACGCATCGAGTACGGACGGGAGACGGATAAGGCAGGCTTCAGTCAGCCCACCACGGAGATCGTCTGCCAGCACGTACAGCTGCAGCAGCGCGCCGCGACACAGCCCGCTGCGCCCACCGCGACTAGCTCCTCAGAGGAAGTAGCGCTAGACCTCAGCGCCTACAGCCCCAGCCCAGACGAAGATCCCCTCATCTAGAGAAGCAGCTCCGACACGACCTTTCGCTCCCATCAGGCTACGCCCTGAGCCGCATCGCACCGCTAGTAGCGGTAGATGCAGCTCAGGGCGTAGTGCATTGGGCTGGGGCGTGAGGAGACGAACTGACGCTGGTAGCTCGCCTCCCCCTCCAGCCGCCACCGCCTGCCGAGGCGAGCTCTGAGGCGTAGCACCAGATCATAGCCCCGACCGTAGAGCAGCTGCGGGGCGTAGCTGTGGCGCTCCCTCGGGAGGTAGCCGTAAAGCCGTTGCTGCCAGCTCGGGGCGTCGAAGTAGTCCGCCCCCAGCTCTAGGTGAAGCGCGGGGCTAAGCTGCGTACGGGCACGGGCATAGAGCGCCCAGGCGTGCCGCGCCGTGCTCGGGACCAGCTGAAGCCCGCAGCGCAGCTCCATCATGCGGCCGCTGTGCTCGAGCTGTAGCCTCAGGCGGCTCGTCGTCCCCTCGGCGCGCTGAGCTCGCCGCCACCAGAGGCGGAGGAGGCTCCGTCCCGCGGCATCGAGCTGATGCGTCAGTTCGGCCGTCCAGCTCCAGTGTTCCCCCTCCCTCTGCCCCCTTCGCAGCGCGCCCAGCGGATGATAGGCCTCGGCCTGCAGCGTGAGGCGCGTGTAGTCCAGGAGCTCGGGCAGCTGCCAGTAGAGGCGCGCCCCCTCCTCGCCATGCACCCAGGCCGCATGCTCCAGCCCGCGCCCGAGGCTATTCCAATAGCTGGGGCTCAGGCGCCAATAGCCGAGCCCTAAGTCTCCGAGCAGGCCCTGCCCCCAGCTCAGATGCTGCGCCAGCGCCCAGCCTCCGCCGCTCTGATAGGCGAGTTCGCCCTCCAGCCTCAGCTGAGCCTGCGGGCTGTGCCAGTGGTAGCTGAGGCTGCCCAGCGTGAGGCGGCGGCGCGCGCCGAGCTCGGGTACGCTCGGCAGCAGCTGGAGCTCCTTATCCCCCCAATCCAGATAGGCCGCCTGCACGGCCAGGGCCCCACGCCCGTGGCTGTACTGCAGCCAGCCCGCCAGCATCCGCTCCTCGAGGGCTCCCCGCCGTACCTGCTCGCTCGCCGTCCGGTGTACGCCTGCCTCGCTGAGCTGCAGGCGCGACGAAGAGCCCCGCTGCGTGGCATCGAGTGCCCGCTGGGAGAGGCCGAAGCCCAGTTCCCAGCCGCGCGCTGGAGCAAGCACGCAGGCCAGTCCTCGGGCAAAGCGCTGCTCAGTGGCGTGCTGCACGGGGCGCAGTCCCCGCCCCAGCCTCGGGCGGTAGGAGCGAAGCCCCAGCGGATAGTTGCCCTGCCCGAGTACCAAGCCCAGGCCGCGCGCCATCCTGTAGTCCCCCAGCACCAGCTGCCGCAGCAGCCCCTCTCGGCTAAGGCGCAGCGAGACATTGTAGCTATCGAAGCCTCTCCTCCCGCGCCAACTCCAGGGCTCGCCGTAGCCCTTCGCCCCCGCCACGTAGAGCTGCAGCCGCTCCTGCCGCTGATAGTAGGCCGAGAGGAGCGCCGCATCCTCCGCCCCCAGTTGCCCCACACGCGGCGGCCTCCCCTCACGTCGCCTATAGCCCAGCTCCAGCTGCCCGCGCCCCTCGAGGACGGCGAGGCTACCAGTAGGCGGAGCGTAGCGGCAGAGGGCTATGGGGACGAAGAGCCGCAGCGTCGCCGCATCCCAGCCTGGGACTAGCTTCAGTTGCCCGAGCGAGAGCAGCTGCCCCTGATCACTACGGAAGCGGAGCAGCTGATAGATCTGATAGTCGGAGAGGAAGGGCAACTGACGCAGCTCCTCCTCATGCAGCGTATTGAGCTCCAGCGGCGCGAGTCTCAGCCGCTCATAGAGGGCATAGAGCTGTGCCGCTTCGTCCTCCTCAAGCGCGCCGAGGGCCTGCTGCCCCTCGATCCAAGCGCTCCAAGCCTCCACCCCAAGAAGGCTATCCCGAGGCGTACTCAGAGAGGAAAGGGAGTCGGCGGTAGGCGTCCGGGCCTCCGCAAGGCTAGGATAAGGAAGGGCAAAAGAGAGCAGCAGCACGAGGACGAGCTGCGCCGCAAGGGCATTCATCGGCTTCATAGGTAGTAGACGAGGCTAGGTATCAGGCTTACTGCGAAGTTAGGCATTTAGCTCCTATCCTTGCTCCGCAAGCTCGAGGCACCTTGGGGGCAGACGGCAGGACAAGGACTAGGAACAAGGCCTCCTCCAAACAAGCAAACAGATAGCGCTCCCTTTGATATTTTGCCAACGGATAGGATAGATCGGGATGAGCTGGCCAGTCCTACATACTGCTCGGGCGGATTGGGAAAGCCCTTCAGGGGCGACCCGTCCAAAGCCCAGGGTGCGCAGCCCTGTAAGGGCGACCAAACCCTGGGTAGCTCAGGCAAATAGATATTAAAGCCCTACAGGGGTGACCCTCAAAGCCTTCGTAAGGCTACAATAGATACGCTTCGACCTTGCTCTTACCTGTTTTGAGGGTCGCCCCTGTAGGGCTCTTTGTGTATGGTGTTGCCTGACCCAGGGTTCCGTCACGCCTGCAGCGTTCCCTCACCCTGGGCTTTGAGCGGGTCGCCCCGCTGGGGATTCGCCAAGCTGTATGAGCAAGCCTCGAGCTGTCGCACAAGCACCTACGGAGCCACTTTCCCGAGCAGATAGCTAGGTGTAGACCGTGGATATCGCTACGCGCGGAGCTTGTACAACGCTTGTCATCCATCCTCTCGGACGGTGAGGCGCGCTCCTTAGCATAAGGGGGCAGCTGAGTACCCTGCTAAGGGCGGAGGTGCTGAGCCTTATCCCCCACGCGGCTGAGGGATATCAGTCAGCGCTCTGAGGGACGTCCGTCAGGCTGCTGAGTGCCGTCAGTCAGTGCCGCGAGGGATATCCCTCAGCACACCCCAGCACGGAGGTACGCCCCCCGCCAGCCCCCATCGAGCCGCGCTAGACACACAGTCGGAAGGCCTATTCGAGCGGCCAAACAGCAGGCCTAAGCCTAAGCCTAGGCAGCCCTCATGATTACACTTTAGAGCAGGTATACGTGGTAAAATGATTTTTCTTTACATTTGTTAGTGGAATACTACTTAAACCATCCAGCTACTTCCCGTATGGATATGATCTATCGACTCAGGCAACTGCTCTGTTGTATAGGGCTGCTCCTCTTCCTCGCGACGCCTGCTCTAGCCCAGAGCATACGCGTACATGGAGTGGTCCGCGATTCACGAGGCACCCCGCTCCCCCGCGTCTCGATCACCACTAAGGCGAGCAACAAACTACTCGGGAGCACCGACAGCGTCGGGACCTTCTCCATACAGACAGAGGAGCGCAGCGTCCTCCTCTTCAGTCTCCAGGGTAAGAAGCAGCTCGAGGTCCTCGCCACCCCCGTACGCCTACAGCTCGTCCTCGAGGATGCCGAGGAGCAAGGGAGCCAAGTGACGACCATGCGTCAGGCGACCTCCATCCAGAGCAAGTACTACCCCCTATGGGTCATCGACGGCGTCGTCTACCGACAGGATAGTACCTTCAACACCGCGGACCTAGCGAGCCCCGACGCCAAGCGCCTCATCGCCTCAGCCCTGCCCGGGCTCTCCGAGCAGGACATCGAGGGCTATCAGGTCATCTCCGACGCCTCCGCCACCTCCCTCTATGGGAACCAAGCCATGGGTGGGGTCATCGCCGTCCGCACCCGACGCGCGGGACAGGGCACCAGCCACATGACCTACACCAGCCAGCTCACCTACCGCTTCATCCCCTCCTACAGCGACTTCAACATCATGAACTCGCAGGACCAGATGGCCTTCCTGCGCGAGCTCGAGGCAGGCGGGAACCTCACCCCTGCCAACATCCTCTACCAAAGCAAGTACGGGGTCTACGGCTGGCTCTACGACAATGTGCTGAAGTACCGCAACGGCAAGTTCACCCAGGACAACACCGAGGAGGGACGCCTGGCGTACCTAGCAGCCGCCGAGCAGCGCAATACCGACTGGTTCCGCGAGCTCTACCAGCACAGCATACGCCACCAGCACACCGTCAGCCTCTCCTCGGGGACGCAGCGCGCCAACTTCTACACCAGCATAGGCGCAGACCTCGACCCAGGCTGGGCTAAGGACGAGCACTCGAAGCGCTACTTCTTCAACCTCAACGCCACCTACCGCCCACACGCCCACTGGACCTTCAATGCCATAGCCAACGCGACCTACCGCCAGGAGCACGCTGGAGGAGACTTCAAGACACTCACACTGGCGCAGTCTATGCCCCGCCAGTACGACCCTAAGCTCTACTACCTCTACGAATACGCCCCGATGAATGCCAAGCAGGAGCTCAAGGAGAACTACATGGACCTCCAGGGAGCCAACCTCCGCTTCCAGGCCTCGCTCCGCTGGCAGCCCATCAAGCAGCTATCGGCCAGCATCCTCGGCTCCATCCAGTACAGCGGGAGTGAGACCGAGTACATACGCACCGAGAACTCCAACGTATCCAAGCGCTACCGCGCCATGCAGAAGCGCCTCATCCGTGACAACAACAGCTACCTCTACAAGCCCGCCGACGACGTCTATGCCGTCCCCCAGAGCGTGATGCCCTACGGGGGGCTGCGCAATATCAGTAGCGAGAGTGACTCCCGCCTCGACCTGCAGGGACGCCTCAGCTACAGCGACGAGTGGAGCGGCAGGCACCAGCTCTCGGCCACGGCAGGCTTCGACCTCTATGACCAGACGAGCAAGAACGGCTGGCACGACGAGTACGGGGTCAACTTCGCCTTCGGGGAGCTCGCCACCTTCGACCCGCTGGCCTTCACCTGGCTGCGTGATGCCAACAACAACTACTATTACCGCCTGACACAGCTCGACCGCAACGTCTCCTTCCTGGCGAACTTCGCCTACACCTACCTCGGCCGCTACAGCCTCGAGGGATCGATGCGCTACGAGGGGACGAACCGCTTCGGGGCCTCCCGCACCAGCCGCTGGACGCCGACATGGAATGTAGCCCTCGGCTGGGACCTCGGTCGTGAGTCCTTCTTCTCCCACCTGCGGCCCCTCTCCTCCCTCTCGACCAAGATCGCCTACGGGATGACGGGGACGCTGCCCTTCGTCTACAACTCCAATCGCCGCATCACCGCCGAGCTGCCCTACCGACCCAATAAGCTCGTCGAGCCCGGCCTCACCATCAGCGAGCCGACCAATAGGGACCTCACCTACGAGCGTATGTACGAGCTGAACTGGGAGCTACACCTGGGCCTCTGGCGCGAGCGCGTCAGCCTGGGGCTCAACCTCTACCAGCGTCAGGGGCGTGACCTCATGGACGTCTCCTACAATCAGGGTACGGGGGGCTTCTTCCGCCCCTATGCCAACGTAGCCAGCATGGAGGCCCACGGGCTGGAGCTAAGCCTGACCACGCACCAGATCCAGACCAAGGACTTCGAGTGGACGACGAACTTCAGCTACACGCATAGCACCAACAAGATCACCAAGCTCAATGCCCGCCCCTCCGTCTCCGTCCTGACGGGCTCCTCTGGCGCAGCGCGCGAGGGCTACCCGCTGTCCTCGATCTTCTCCGTCCCCTTCCACGGCCTCTCCAACGAGGGCTTCCCCCTCTTCCGCAATGCCGATGGCAAGGTGACGCGCGACCGCATCAACTTCAGCCAGACGACCGACCTCGACTACCTCGTCTACTCGGGGACACGCACCCCGACCAATCAGGGAGGGCTGACCAATAGCTTCCGCATCGGCAACGTACGCCTCAGCGTCTACCTGCTCTACGCTATGGGACACGTACGCCGCCTGCCCACGCAGTTCAGCTCGCAGTACTACGACCACGAGCTGCGCGGCAAGGAGTTCAACCGCCGCTGGATACGCCCTGGCGATGAGGCCACCACCGATGTACCCTCCATCCCGACGGCCGCACAGCTCTACGACAACGCGACCCTCTCGCGTGCCTACCGCACCTACAACTACTCCGACGTGCGCATCGCCCCACTGGACTACGTACAGCTGCGCGACATCTCAGTGAACTACAGCATCCCGAGACGCCTGCTGACGCGTGGCCTCATCCACAGCATAGACCTCAAGCTGCAGGCCTCCAACGTCGCCCTGCTCTACTCGAGCAAGAAGCTCAACGGCGCCCTGCCCTACGACTATCGCCCACACGCGCTCATCTTCACCTGCGTCGTGGGGATCTAAGCGCCCTTGACGACTATAGTACTTGTACACTATGAAGCGAAGCATCATCCTCACGGCGTCTCTAGCGCTCCTCACCCTAGCAATGGGAGTCAGCTCCTGCAACTCCTATCTCGACGCCAATCCCCGCTCCAACTATGTAGAGCCCCGCAATGCCACCGGGATACGTGGCCTCCTGGTCTACGCCTACCCCCGCAGCTCCACGAGCTACATCGAGGAGCTCTCCAGTGACAACACGCTGGACGACGGCACGCGCAATCCCTACTCCACGCAGTTCGTCGAGTCCGTGGCCTACTGGCGCCCCGCGCTCAACTCGGACGGCGAGTACGACGCCGTCTACAACATCTGGGAGTCGCACTACCTGGCTATCGCCCATGCCAACGAGGCGCTAGCGAGCATCCAGCAGCTGGATAGTCAGGACGAGGAGCTGCAGGGGCTACGCGGGGAGGCACTGGTAGCACGTGCCTGGGCGCACTTCTGCCTGGCGAACCTCTTCTGCAAGGCCTACAGCCCGACCGCCAGCAGCTCCGACCCCGGCATCCCCTATATCTCTACCGTCGTCCCCAACGTACGCCCCGACTATCCCCGTGGCACGCTGGCCGAGACCTACCAGCAGATCGAGCGTGACCTCAAGGAGGGCATTCCCCTCATCGAGAAGTACCTCCACTACGCGGATAGCTACAAGCCTTACCACTTCTCCGCCGCCTCGGCCAACGCCTTCGCCGCACGCTTCTACCTCTACTATCAGAAGTGGAGCGAGGCCGTCAGCCACGCCGACAAGGTGCTCGGCAGCGACCCCACACGTGTGCTGCGCGACTGGTCGGCCTTCACCTCGGCGCCACGTACCGATGAGTCCTACGCCCTGGCCTACTACGACAGCAAGAACCCAGCGAACCTACTGACGCACAGCACCTACTCCGTCCTCTCCTGGGTCACGACCAGCGGCGTCCTCTACTTCAATACCCGCTTCGGGCAGGGGCAGGAGCTCACACGTACCGAGACGCTCTACGCCCGCAACATCTGGGGGAACTCTGACCGCTACTACTTCCAGCCCTTCATCTACACGGAGACGAACATCAACAAGACCGTGCAGCCGAAGTACCCCAAGCTCCCCAGCAACGCCAACGTCACCTTCGCCGTCCCCCTGACCACCGACGAGACGCTGATGGTACGCGCTGAGGCCAAGATCCACCTCGGCACCGCGCAGTGGGACGCAGCGGTCGCGGACCTCAACCTCTGGACGAGTCGCTACCTCAACGGCGGCAGCACGGGCTCGATGCCCCGCAGCTTCAGCCGCGCGAAGATCATCAAGTTCTACCAGTCACTCGACATCGACAGCCGTGAGAAGGCCTCGCTGCGCAAGCCGCTCAGCCCCAGCTTCACCATCTCGAGCGACGAGGAGAACGCCCTGCTGCAGCACCTACTGCAGTGCCGCCGCCTCCTGACGCTGCACGAGGGGCTACGCTGGCAGGACATCAAGCGCTACGGCATCCCCGTCTACCGCAGGCAGAACGATGGCGGCGGTCGCTACACCGTCAAGGCCGAGCTCACCGCTCAGGATCCCCGCCACGCCATCCAGCTGCCCGATCTCGCCGTCCAGGGCTCGATCAAGGGCAACAAATACTAGCCGACACGTACCGCTATGAAGAAAATCATCACCACCGCCCTCATCGGCGTGCTCGGCCTCCTAGCTGGCTGCTCGCCCGACAGCGACATCGTCGACGGCAAGGCTAGGGTCTTCACCCAGCAGGCACAGTCCAAGAGCCGCCTAGATCGCTACATAGAGCAGCACTTCGCCAAGGAGTACAACGTCTCGATACGCTACCGCTACGACGACAGCAATACCGACCGCCGCTTCCTGCTCGCCCCTGCGCTGGAGAGCAAGATACTGGAGTTCCTCAACGTCATGGACTACGTCTTCTTCGGCTCCTACCGCTCCGCGACGCCCTCGGGCTATCTCGAGGAGCACACGATCAAGTACCTCAGCCTCTTCGGATCCTCAGGCTACGGCATCGACCGTAAGATGCTAGGGGCCGCACCGCAGGGTGAGATCTGGATCTACGACATCAATAACCTCGACATACAGGACAACAGCCTGCTGCGAAGCAACTTCATCAGCGTGCTCTTCCACGAGTCGGCCCACACGCTGCACGAGGAGCGCGCCTATCCCCCCGAGTACGATAAGTTCTCCTCCCTTGAGTATCAGAAGCAGGACGCCTTCCTCTACTGGACGCGCACGGGACAGAGCTCGCTGCGCGCGGGCTTCGTCTCGGACTACGCCAGCACGGACCCTGACGAAGACTTCGCCGAGCTCTTCGCCTACTACCTCCTTGACTCGGACAGCGAATGGCAGGCCAAGCTGACGGGCGCCGACGGGCGCAACCGCAGCGACGCACAGTACACAGGGCGCCAGATCATCCTTGCGAAGGTCGAGATCATGAAGAAGTACCTGCGCGACGAGTACGCTGCCGACCTGGATGTGATGCGTGCCGAGGTGCAGCGCCGCCTGGCGCTGGTCGGCTCGATGGACTTCTCCCACTACCCTAAAGGCTACTAGATCATGCGCACCTATCCCCTACTCTCCGGCCTCCTAGCACTAGGCCTCCTAGCCTCCTGTGCCCAGTACGAGGACTACCCCAGCCACGATCAGTACCCCTCGACCCGCATTGCCCAGGGCCTTGAGGATATCCGCACGGCGCTGCGCTCCAGCGCTGAGGGCTGGGATCTCGTCCTCATCCCCGACGGGGGCAACTTCGGTGGGATCAACCTCTCGATGCGCTTCACCTCCGCCTCGGAGGTCGTCATGAGCAGCGAAGCCTACCAGAAGGGCGGTACCATCCCCGCCGTCGTGACCAATCCCCAGAGCGACCTAGAGGCGGTCACCAAGACGGAGTTCGGCTCGACCTACCACTTGACGGACAGGGGCGGCATCCAGCTGACCTTCGACACCTTCAACGTAGCACTGCATAGCTGGTCCAATCCTGGCTGGGGCGTCCCCAACTCCTACAACGGGGACTTCACCTTCCGCGTGGACTCCATCAGCCGCGACCACAACACCATCTACCTGCAGGGCGCGCGTACCAAGACCCCCATGCGCCTGACGCGCCGTAGCAGTGGCGACAAGGACCAGCTGCAGCGGTGCTTCGCTATGAAGCAGGAGCTGCAGGGCAAGGCACTGGCGCCCATCACACTCGGGGGCAAGCAGTACGAGCTCTCCATCTTCGGCTTCGCACGTCAGCTGAGCCTACGCTCGGGCGGCAAGGAGGAGCTGCTCCCCTTCCACTACACCCCTCAGGGCATCGAGCTGCTGCGCCCCTACGTCGCGGGTAGCGACAGCCTCACAGCGCTCCACCTCAGTGCCGACAAGCAGTCGATGACGACACCCGACGGCCGCCAGAAGCTGGCGCTCTATCAGGGCGAGGTAGACCTGACGCGCCGCTACATGCAGCTCTACTTCTACGACGGCTATGCCTCGGAGGCCTTCCTAGCGGAGACGCGACAGGCCGACCAGACGCAGGCGCTGGATAGCTACCCAGGCAGCTACATCTTCACCCTGCACCTGGGGATGATGCAGCGCAGTATGCCCTTGATGGGCAGCTACCTGGATGCCGGCTACTACTTCAGCAACTGGGTGGACTACTACGCGGATTTCACCTCGGTCTACAACGAGCCGAAGCAGTTGCACATGACGCGCATGATCCAGCAGGGCCTCTCATGGTTCTACGGCCGCCGCGCGATGGATCGCTTCTACGCCTATATCGTGGCGCAGTCCCCCTACGTGCTCAGTGAGGATCCCAGCAATAGCCGCTATCAGATCTTCACCTCCGTCGCCAATAGTCAGGTATGGGTCAAGGGCGAATAAGCCTCCCTTCCTGAGGGCGCCACGAGCGCGCTCCACGACGATATAGAAGGCGCCGCCCCCTCACTCGCTACGAATGAGGGGGCGGCGCTGCTTTGCTCTAGGGCAAGGCAGGGAAAGGGCTACAGATGCTCCAGCACACTGCCGAGCTTGATCCCGTTGGAGCCCTTGATGAGGACGAGGCTATCGCTGATGGGCGTGGCCTGGAGGCTCTGGATGAGCTCCCCTACCTCGGCGAAGGCCGCCACCTCGGGGTTGGGGTGTGCTGCCAGTTCACGCATCCAGCAGGGCCCGCAGAGGTAGAGCCGCAGCGGCTGCCCTGCGCGACGGATCTCCTCGAGGAGCTCGTGGTGCGCGGCCTTGCTCGCCGCACCGAGCTCGTTCATATCCCCGAGGATCAGGACACGCCCCTGTCCTGGAGTCTGAGGGATGGCGAGGAAGTTCTGCAGGGCGGTGTGCATGCTGGAGGGATTGGCATTGTAGGCGTCGGCGATGAGACGATTGCCGCGCTCGGTCTCGATGAGCTGGGAGCGGCTGTTGCTGGGCGCGTAGCGGGCTAAGGCCTCCTCCATAGCGGCATAGGGCACGCCGAGGTAGCTCCCCACGGCGAGCGCCGCCAGCACGTTGGGCAGGTTGTAGTCCCCCACGAGCTGGGTGGCAAGACGCCCCTCATAGTCCCCCGAGCGGTAGCGCAGCGCTAGCTGCAGCGATCCGTCCTCATGGAGCACCTCGCCGCGCAGCTCGGCCTCGGAGTTCGTCCCATAGGTATGGCGCGCTACGCCCGCGCTCATCTCCAGCAGCATGGGATCATCTGCGTTGACAAAGAGCTGCGCCCCCTTGGCACGGATATGGTCATAGAGCTCGCCCTTGGTAGCCCGTACGCCCTCGAGCGAACCGAAGCCCTCGAGGTGCGCCGCGCCTATGTTGGTGATGAGCCCGTAGTCGGGGTCGGCAATCGCGCAGAGCTCGGCGATGTCCCCAGGGTGGCTGGCCCCCATCTCGATGATCGCCCACTGATGCTCGGGGCCGAGGCGTAGGAGCGTCAGCGGCACGCCTATGTGGTTGTTGAGGTTACCCTCGGTGTAGAGGATGGGGTAGCGTGCGGAGAGGACGGCGGCCGTCAGCTCCTTGGTAGTCGTCTTGCCATTGGTCCCCGTGATCGCCAGGATGGGCGTCCCCAGCTGCCGTCTGTGGTGGGCGGCCAGCTGCTGCAGGCTCGTGAGGACATCCTCCACGAGGAGGGTGCGCTCGTCGATGAGCTGCTCGGGATCGTCCAGCACGGCGTAGGCCGCCCCCGCCTCGAGCGCCTGGCGCGCGTAGCGGTTACCGTCGAAGTTCGCCCCCTTGAGGGCAAAGAAGATACAGCCCGGGCTAAGGCGCCGCGTATCGGTCGATACCGTAGGGTGCTCGAGATAGAGCTGATAGAGATCGTCCAGTAGGATCATGGTCGTGAGATACTAGCCCTGCGCCAGCCGGAGCCCGAGGAGACTAGCCCCTAGCCCCAGCGCGACGCTGAGCAGGATGTAGAGGGCAGCCTCGAGATAGGCCGCCGAGCGAAGCAGTCCCAGCGCCTCGGCTGAGAAGGTAGAGAAGGTGGTGAAGCCGCCACAGAAGCCCGCGCCGAGGAGGATACGCAGCTCGGGGCTCCACGAGCCTAGCGTGCGATCCGAGAGCCCAAGGAGGTAGCCGAGGGCGAGCGAACCGAGAAGGTTGATCCCCCAGGTCATCCACGGGCTGGGCTGCCCGAGGAGCTGAGCCCCGAGGAGCCCCAGCAGGTAGCGCAGCACGCTGCCCAGCCCTCCGCCGACGAAGGCGAGGGCGAGCGCGGGCAGCGAAGCAGGGAGTGCCGACATAGCGCCCCGCGCGGCTAGATACGCTCGAGGACGAGGTCGATGAGCCCCTCGATGCTGCCCTTATAGTCGGTATTCATGTTCTGCGCCTTGCGCCCGGCGATGATGCAGCAGACCGTCATAGCGCGGTGCCCCATCAGGGCCGCCAGCCCCGCGAGCGAAGAGCTCTCCATCTCGTAGTTGGTCAGGCGCAGCCCCTCGTGGTCGAAGGCCTGGATCTTGGCATTGAGCCCAGGGTCCTGCAGCGCGAGGCGCAGCTGGCGTCCCTGAGGGCCGTAGAAGCCGTTGGCCGCTATGGTGTTCCCGCGCAGGATATCGCTGCCGCAGATCTGCTCGATGAGGGAGGGATCTGCTGGCACGACGTAGGGACGCAGGCCCTCTAGCTGCCAGTCCAGCTGCTGGATCAGCGCCTCCTCGAAGGCACGATGACGCACCCGCTGGCTATCAGCGTAGAAGTAGAGCACGCCGTCGAAGCCGACAGAGTGCACCGCCGCCACGTAGCTGCCGATGGGCGTCTCGTCCTGCAGGCCGCCCGAGGTGCCGACACGCACCAGCGTCAGCTGGCGTAGCTCATCCTTGATCTGGCGCGTCTCGAAGTCGATGTTGGCCAGGGCGTCGAGCTCGTTGAGCACGATGTCGATGTTGTCCGTACCTATGCCGTGGCTGACGACGGTGATGCGCTTGCCTTGATAGTAGCCCGTGATGGTGTGGAACTCACGGCTCGACACATTGCACTCGATGCGCTCGAAGCGGGAGGCCACCATATCGACACGCGCGGGGTCTCCGACGAGGAAGACCTTATCGGCGAGCTGCTCGGGACGCAGATGCAGGTGGAAGACCGAGCCATCGGCATTGATGATCAGCTCGGAGGAGGGGATGATGCGCTTGCTACTCATATTATATATGTCTAGGGTTAGCTAGGTGAGGTCCTTGCCCTAAGGGCTAGCCCGCGCTGTGGCAGGGCTGTACACAAAGGTACGAGTTCTCGCCCATGCTAGCGCTCCCCGCCCGAGGGGCGAGCGCGCGGCGGCCTTAGTCCTAAGCCTCCCGACCGATATCCCTCAGCCCCGCGAGGGGTATCGGTCAGCGCCGTGAGGGACGTCGGTCAGCGAGCTGAGGGATATCCGTCAGGAGCCTCGAGGGATAGCTCGGGAGAAGCTCCACCCCGACTCCCGAGACGCAGCGGGCCTACTGGGAGCATCGTCGCGAGGCAGTGCAAAGCGCCCTTCCGAGGCACCCTACAGCGCTATCTAGCCCTAGGAGAGGCTGCTAGGCGCGGCTCAAGGGATTAGTCCATTATTCGTATCTTTGTGCTCGTATATAGCTATTTCTTAGCTACGTCCGACAGTTATAGATAGATGAATAATTGCCCCGCACTCAGCCGCGCACGGAGTCTCTACAGCATGGCCCTCGCCCTCTGTCTGAGCCTCCTTAGCCTCGTCACGCTCTCCGCACAGACCCCGCGTAAGCAGTCCTACATGGACTATATACGGAGCTTCAGCCCCGAGGCCAAGCGACAGATGGATCGCTACGCCATCCCCGCCAGCATCACCCTGGCGCAGGGGCTCATCGAGACGGGCGCTGGCTCCAGCATGCTGGCGCTGGAGCATAACAACCACTTCGGCATCAAGTGCCACAACAGCTGGACGGGCAAGCGCACCTATCACAAGGACGACCGCCCCAACGACTGCTTCCGCTCCTACCCCTCAGCGAGAGAATCCTACGAGGACCACTCTGCCTTCCTCAAGGGCAAGCGCTACCAGCGCCTCTTCGCCCTGCGCTACGATGACTACCGCGGCTGGGCCCAGGGGCTACAGCTCTGTGGCTACGCGACCAACAAGGGCTACGCCAACATGCTCATCAAGGTCATCGAGGACTACGAGCTCTACACCTTCGACCACGGCAATACCCCCAGCTGGTATACTGGTGCCGAGGCGCGCAGCTCCCGCAGCCCGCGCCGCCCCGAGCGTCACTACGACCAGCCCCAGCGCCGTGCCTACATCAGCTACGGCCTGCTGTATGTACTGGCGGATCAGAACGACAGCTACGAGCGCATCGCCGAGGACATGGGCATCCCTGCCAAGAAGCTCGCTAAGTACAACGATACGCCGCTGGACTACCCCCTCAGCGAGGGCGACATCGTCTACCTCGAGACGAAGAACACGGAGGCCACCCCACGCTACAGCACCTACACCGTCCGCATCGGAGACTCCATGCACGACATCGCGCAGCGCTACGGCATCCGTCTGGACCGACTATACAAGCTCAACAATAAGGATGGCGACTACGTCCCAGAGGAAGGCGATGTCCTTCGTCTGCGATAGCGGCTGCCTCGTGACCACGCACCGAATATGAACGAACGCTATATGCAGCGCGGCGTCTCCGCCAGCAAGGAGGACGTCCATGCCGCCATCAAGAACGTAGACAAGGGACTCTACCCTAAGGCCTTCTGCAAGATCATCCCCGACATCCTCGGCGGTGACCCCGAGTACTGCAACATCATGCACGCCGACGGCGCAGGCACCAAGTCCTCGCTGGCCTACCTCTACTGGCGCGAGACGGGAGACCTCTCCGTATGGAAGGGCATCGCGCAGGATGCGCTGATCATGAACATCGACGACCTGCTCTGCGTGGGCGCCGTCGATGGCATCCTCGTATCCTCCACCATAGGGCGCAATAAGCACCTCATCCCAGGCGAAGTCATCGCCGCCATCATCAACGGCACCGAGGAGCTGCTGGCAGAGCTGCGCGAGCAGGGCATAGGCGTCTACGCCACGGGCGGAGAGACAGCCGACGTGGGCGACCTGGTGCGTACCATCATCGTCGACAGCACCGTCACCTGCCGCATGCACCGCAGTGACGTCATCGACAACGCGCGCATTCGTCCCGGCGACGTCATCGTCGGCCTGGCCTCCTACGGACAGGCCAGCTACGAGCGCGAGTACAACGGCGGCATGGGCAGCAACGGCCTGACCTCGGCTCGCCACGACGTGCTGACGCATGCGCTGGCCGCCCGCTACCCCGAGAGCTACGATGCCGCTACGCCCGACGAACTCGTCTACAGCGGCACGCGCGAGCTCACCGAGCCCATCGCAGGGACACCCCTCGACGCAGGGCGCCTCATCCTCTCCCCCACCCGCACCTACGCCCCCATCATCCGCCAGGTGCTGGACGAGCTCCGTCCACGCATCCACGGCATGGTACACTGCTCGGGCGGAGCGCAGACCAAGGTGCTGCACTTCGTCGACGCGGTGCACGTCATCAAGGACAATCTATTCCCCACGCCGCCCCTCTTCGAGCTCATACAGCAGGAGAGCGGCACGCCGTGGCAGGAGATGTACAAGGTCTTCAACATGGGGCACCGCATGGAGCTCTATGTAGCCCCCGAGGATGCAGCACGCATCATCGAGATCTCCCAGAGCTTCGGCGTAGAGGCTCAGATCATAGGGCGCGTGGAGGCCGCCGAGCGCAAGCAGCTCACGATACACTCCCCCTACGGCACCCTCAGCTACGAATAAGAATTAGACAGCAACCCACACAGCGATATACATGGCAACAGAGAACGACCTGCTAAGTCGTATAGAGAGCCTCGAGATACGGTTCCAGGAGATCACGACCCTCATCACCGCGCCCGACATCATCGCCGATCAGAAGCGATTCATGAAGCTCAGTAAGGAGTATCGTGACCTAGAGCGGATATTAGATAAGGGTAAGGAGTATCGGAACCTCCTGGGCAACATCAGCGAGGGCCGCGAGACGCTCGAGAGCGAGAGCGACCCCGAGCTGCGTGCGATGGCACGCGAGATGATGCAGGAGGCAGAGGAGCGTATCCCCGCCCTCGAGGAGGAGATCAAGCTCCTGCTCATCCCCGCAGACCCCGAGGACGCCAAGAACGTCGTCATGGAGATCCGTGGCGGTACGGGCGGCGACGAGGCAGCGCTCTTCGCTGGAGACCTATATAAGATGTACGTGCGCTACTGCGAGAGCCGCGGCTGGACGACCGAGGTCACCAGCATGAGCGAGGGCACCGCAGGCGGCTACAAGGAAATCATCTTCACTGTCACGGGCGATGGCGTCTACGGCATCCTCAAGTATGAGAGCGGCGTGCACCGCGTACAGCGTGTGCCCGAGACCGAGACTCAGGGGCGCGTACACACCTCCGCAGCCTCCGTGGCTGTCCTCCCCGAGGCCGAGGAGGTGGACGTCGTGCTCAACCCCGCCGACATCGAGATGCAGACCGCACGCTCGGGGGGCGCTGGTGGACAGAACGTCAATAAGGTCGAGACCAAGGTGCAGCTGACGCACAAGCCTACGGGCATCGTCGTCGTCTGCCAGCAGGCACGTACCCAGCTAGCCAACCGTGAGCTGGCCATGCAGATGCTGCGCACCAAGCTCTACGACATCGAGCTGACCAAGCACAACGAGGCTATCGCAGCCCGCCGCAAGACGATGGTCTCCACCGGCGACCGCTCGGCCAAGATCCGCACCTACAACTACCCGCAGGGGCGCGTCACCGACCACCGCATCAACCTCACGCTCTACAATCTGGCCGCCATCATGGGCGGGGAGATACAGCCCATCATCGACGAGCTGATCATCGCTGAGAACATCGAACGAATGAAGGAGGCCGCCCTCTAGAGGCCGCGCCCCGCATACAGCTATTATCATGACCAAGAACGAACTCTTCAAGGAGATTCAACGCAAGCGCTCCTTCCTCTGCATCGGACTCGATACCGACGTAAGGAAGATCCCACAGTTCCTACAGGATGAGGATGACCCTATCTTTGCCTTCAACAAGCGTATCATCGATGCCACGGCGCACCTCTGCGTCGCCTACAAGCCCAACCTAGCCTTCTATGAGAGCATGGGCAGCTTCGGCATCAAGGCCTTCGAGAAGACCGTCGCCTACCTGCAGAGCGAATATCCCGAGCAGTTCATCATCGCCGACGCCAAGCGTGGCGACATCGGCAACACCAGCGACATGTATGCACGCAGCTTCTTCGAGCACCTCAAGGTCGACGCCCTGACCATCGCCCCCTACATGGGCAGCGATAGCGTACAGCCCTTCCTCAAGTACACGGGCCACTGGGTCGTCCTGCTGGCACTGACCTCCAATGAGGGGGCCTTCGACTTCCAGCTCACCGAGGACAAGGAGGGCAAGGCGCTCTTCGAGCAGGTCCTCGAGAAGAGCAAGGAATGGGGCGACAGCGAGCAGCTGATGTACGTCGTCGGCGCTACCAAGGCCGCCATGCTGGAGCGTGTACGTGCCATCGTACCCGACTCCTTCCTCCTCGTACCAGGCGTCGGCTCGCAGAACGGTAGCCTCGAGGAAGTAGCCCGCTACGGCCTCAACGAGCAGTGCGGCCTACTGGTCAACGCCTCGCGTAGCATCATCTACGCCGACCATACCGAGGCCTTCGCCAGCGCCGCAGCGGCCGAGGCCGAGAAGCTCCGACATCAGATGGCCGAGATCCTCATCAAGAACAAGCTCGTCGAGGCTTAGCCCCCAGCGACCAGCTCCCCTATCCATAGCTACGACAGTACGAAGCAATGCAGTTCAGCGCCGCACAGATAGCCCCCCTCCTCGATGGCATCATCGAGGGCGACAGCGCCGCCCTCGTCTCCGACTTCGGCAAGATCGAGAGCGCGAAGGCAGGCGACCTAGCCTTCCTCGCCAACCCTAAGTACGAAGCCTACGCCTACAGCACCGAGGCCACCATCCTACTCGTCAGCAAGGACTTTGCCCCCCGCCAGGAGGTCAAGGCGACGCTGATCCGCGTGGCCGACCCCTACGCTGCTCTAGCCAAGCTCATGCAGCTGGTCGAGCAGCAGCAGAAGCCCCGCCCCGAGGGCATCTCCCCTCAGGCCGCTATCGCCGAGGGCGTAGAGCTGGGCGAAGATGTCTATATCGGGGCCTTCGCCGTTATTGAAGCAGGGGCACGCATCGGCAAGGGCTCGCTCATCTACCCCCACGCCTACATCGGTGCTGGGGTGCAGCTCGGGGAGGACTCCATCGTCTACCCCCATGCTACGCTCTACCACGGCGTGGAGATCGGCGCACGCTGCATCATCCACGCGGGGGCCGTCATCGGCGCCGATGGCTTCGGCTTCGCACCCGAGGCCGACGGCTACCACAAGATCCCTCAGCTGGGTAAGGTCATCCTCGAGGACGACGTAGAGGTAGGCGCCAATACCTGCATCGACCGGGCCGTCATGGGCAGCACGCGCATCGGCCGCGGCGTCAAGCTAGACAACCTCGTCCAGATCGCGCACAACTGCTCCGTCGGGGCCCACACCGTCATGGCTGCACAGGTCGGGGTGGCTGGCTCCAGCCAGATCGGGCAGTGGGGCAAGTTCGGCGGGCAGGTCGGCATCGGTGGGCACATCACCATCGGCGACCGCGTAGAGATGGGCGGACAGGCAGGGGTCATCAGCAACACCCCCGATGGCAGCACGCTCATGGGCTCACCTGCGATGCCGCTGCGTGACGCCATGCGGAGCTTCGTCCTCCAGCCCAAGCTCCCCGAGATGTACCGCCGCCTGCAGGCCCTCGAGAAGGAGCTCGCTGCTCTTAAGCAAGCATCAGCAACGAACTAACACAAGGTATATGAAGAAGCAACAGACGCTCGCCAGCTCCTTCGCCCTCACGGGGAAGGGCCTCCACACGGGTCTAAATATCGAGATCAACTTCCATCCCGCGCCTGCTGGCACGGGTCGCGTCATCCGCCGCACGGATCTGGAGGGCATGCCCGAGATCCCCGCCCTCTCTGAGTTCGTCAAGGGCACCGAGCGCGGCACCGTCCTCATCAAGGGCTCAGCCGCCGTCAGCACCATCGAGCACGCTATGGCAGCACTCTATGCCAAGGGCGTGGACAACTGCCTCATCGAGGTCAACGCCCCTGAGTTCCCTATCCTCGACGGCAGTGCCAAGCACTACATCGAGGCTATCGACCGCGTCGGCCTTGTCGAGCAGGAGCTCCCCGTCGAGCCCTACATCGTCAAGCAGCGCCAGGAGGTCTCGTCTAGCGATGGCCGCTCGCGCATCATCCTGCTACCCGACAGCAAGTTCGGCGTGGACGTGCACGTGTCCTTCGACTCGCCTGTGCTGAGCAATCAGTTCGCCTCCCTGGAGTCGCTGGAAGACTTCGACCAGGAGATCTCCGCCAGCCGCACCTTCGTCTTCGTGCGCGAGGTGGAGACGCTGCTGGAGCACAACCTCATCAAGGGCGGCGACCTCGACAACGCCCTCGTGATCTACGACCAGCCTATGGAGCAGACGCAGCTCGACAAGATCTGCGACCTGATGGGCGTAGCGCGCAAGGTAGCCCCCGAGCTGGGCTACATCAATAACAGCCCCATCATCTTCCCCAACGAGCCTGCCCGTCACAAGCTGCTCGATGTCCTCGGAGACCTCGCCCTCATCGGCCGTCCCATCGTCGGGCGTATCATCGCCTTCTGCCCCGGGCATAAGATCAACAACGAGATGGGCCTGAAGATCCGCAAGGATATCAAGCTCAACGAAGCGCAGGCCCCGCTCTACGACCCCAACGCCACGCCGCTGCTGGATGTCAACCAGGTGCGTGAGCGTCTGCCCCACCGCTACCCCTTCCTCATGGTGGACAAGATCATCGAGATCGGCGCGGACTATATCGTAGGTGTCAAGAGCGTCTCGGGCAACGAGCCCTTCTTCCAGGGCCACTTCCCCAGCGAGCCCGTCATGCCCGGCGTCCTGCAGGTCGAGGCCATGGCTCAGGTCGGGGGGCTACTCATCCTCAGCCAGGTGGAGGACCCCGAGCGCTACTCTACCTACTTCATGAAGATAGACAACGTGAAGTTCCGCCAGAAGGTCGTCCCAGGCGACACCCTCGTCTTCAAGCTCCGCCTCATTACCGAGGTGCGTCGCGGCGTGGCGAATATGCGCGGTCTAGCCTTCGTCGGCGAGAAGCTCGTCTGCGAGGCTGAGTTCATGGCTCAGGTCGTCAAGAATAAGTAACCCACCGTCGTGCAGGCGCTGTCCTCCTCAGAGGGGGAGCGTCTGCACGGCGCCCTATATGCTAGACTATGTCACAGCAGCAAATCAGTCCCCTAGCCTCTGTGTCTCCCGAGGCTAAGCTCGGCGAAGGCGTCCTCGTGCATCCCTTCGCCGTCATCGAGGCCAATACGGAGCTCGGCGAAGGCTGTATCATCGAGAGCGGCGCCGTCATCAAGAGCGGCTCGCGCCTGGGTAAGCACTGCCACATCCACCCAGGGGCCGTCATCGGCGGTATCCCTCAGGACCTCAAGTACGCTGGTGAGGAGAGCCTCGCCATCCTCGGCGATCACGTCAGCGTCCGCGAGTGTGCTACCGTCAATCGTGGTACCGCCTCCAAGGGTAAGACCGTCGTCGGCAGCCACTGCCTCCTGATGGCCTACTCGCACGTCGCCCACGACTGCGTCCTCGGCGACCATGTCATCCTCGGCAATGCTACGCAGGTAGCGGGTGAGGTAGAGGTCGACGACTACGCCATCCTCAGCGGTGGCTCGCTGGTGCACCAGTTCGTCCGCATCTCCAAGCACGTCATGCTCCAGGGCGGTAGCCGTGTCAATAAGGACATCCCTCCCTACACGCTCATCGGTCGCGACCCTATCGTCTACTGCGGGATCAACATCGTGGGGCTGCGTCGTCGCGGCTTCACCAACGAGCAGATCTTCCGCATCAACGACATCTACCGCACCCTCTATCAGCGCGGGCTCAACAATAGCGAGGCCTTCAAGGTCATCGAGGAGGAGATCCCCGACACCTACGAGCGCCAGCTCATCCTCGACTTCGTACGCTCCTCCGAGCGAGGTATCGTACGCGGCACCATGGACTAGCAGGAGGGCGGGCTCATGCAGAAGATCTTCACCGGCAAGCAGCTCCCCCTGCTCTACCAGCGGGCGCTCGAGCTCGACGGGCTGACGAGTCGTGACCACATCGATCGTGCTGCTAGCGCCTTCGTCCAGGAGTTCGTCCGCCACTACCAGCGCGGCGTACGCATGGTCTACGTCTGGGCTGGAGCGGGGCGCTGCGGGGCCTATGCGCTGAGGACGGCACGCCTGCTCTTCGACCGCGGCTACCGCGTCTCGGTCTACCTCATCTATAGCGCGGGCAAGATCTCCCCCGAGGTGGAGGAGCTACTCCCGCTGATGGAGGCGGAGGGACTCCTCTTCACGCCTATCTACGAGTCGCTGCTCAAGGTCAACCTCAGCAGCGAGGATGTGGTGATCGATGGTATCTTCGGCGCAGAGCTCTCTACGCCCCTCTCGGGCGGCTACCAGCAGCTCATCCAGTACCTCAATGCCAGCAAGGCGCGCCGCGTGAGCATCGAGATCCCCTCGGGTCTCTTCGCCGAGGAGAACTCGGGGAACCAGCATCGGGAGATCTTCCGTGCCGAGCGCACCATCGCCTTCGATAGCCCGAAGCTCGCCTTCTTCTTCAAGGAGCATAAGCCCTATGTCGGGGAGTGGCGTCACATCCCCCTCGGTATCAGTGCTGCCGCCGAGGAGGGTATCCCCGTCCAGTACCACCTCATCGAGGATAGCTCGGTGACTACCGAGCTGCAGAGCCGTCCCCTCGAGGGCTACGGCACCCTTCCCCCTCGGGTCTTCGTCCCCATCCTCCAGCCTGGCTATGCAGGCTCGGCGCTGCTGCTGGCACGTGCGGCTCAGCGCTCGGGGCTCGCTTCGCTCGAGCTCTCCATCCCCAAGGAGGAGGCCCTCCAGCTCCAGCTCATGCTGCCCGAGCTACGCATCACCAGCGGCAGCTTCGAGAGCTACCAGCAGTACCTCTCGAGCTATACGGCTATCGCTGTGACCAGCGGCTTCGGCACGAGCGAGCAGGCTGCGGGACGCCTCCAGTCCCTCCTCACGCTCGCTGCGACACGCCCCTTCCTGCTGGCGGAGGACGCGCTGCGGCTCTTCACCAAGCACCGCGAACTGCTGCCGCTCATCCCGCCGAACTCTATCCTCGTGGCGGACGAATTCAGCTTCGACCAGCTCACCACGCGCCACAGCTCGGATGCAGAGCGTCTGCGCGAGGCTAAGGAACTGGCGGCACAGCTCGACGTCTGCCTCATCCTACGCGGCGAGAGCACGGCGATCTGTCTGCCTAGCGGCTCAGTCCTCTTCGATGTGACGGGCAATAGCGCCCTCTCGCGCCCAGGCTGCCAGCAGGTACTCTACGGCCTCATCATCGGCCTGCTCGCGCAGTACCGCTCGAGCATGACGGCCGCCATGATCGGGGTGCACCTGCACGGACTCGCTGCTGAGCTCTACTCGGGCAAGCAGAGCCAGCGCAGCCTCGTAGCGGGCGACCTCCTCCCCCAGATCAGCCGCGCCTACCATCAGCTCGACCTCTAGCGCTCCGAGCAGCCCTATCCCAAGCCCGCGGGGGCGACAGTGCACAGCAGCCTGTCGCCCCCGCGGGCTTTCTGTCTTCTTGCTCCTCCCTCTCTTCTCCCCTAGCCTCAGTAGGCCACAGCGCAAGGCGAAGCCCTCTCACAGCGGGTGCTCAGCGTGCTGCGCCCAGCTGATCGCAGCCCTTCGCCCCTAGTGCGACCGAGCTGAGGGCTAAGGGTGGGTGAAAAATATAATATAACTTTTCCGCAGTTCTTATATTACTTTCGGCAAATTATTATATTACTTTTTGGCAAAAATTATATTATTTCTCCCCAAATATTATATTACTTTTCCCAGTCCGACCCGTCGGTCAGCTCCGTCACAGCCTTCCCTCAGCTCCCGCAGAGCCTCCTCGGACGAAGGCAAGCCCCTCAGTGCAGCGCACCAAAGGGTAGCAGCCAGCACGGAAGCACGCCCCGATAAGGCGAACCAGCATCAGCACTGACCATCCTTAGTCGTTGGGGGGGGCGCCCCTGTAGGGCTCTGTCTTTATTGCCTCCACCTTACCCAGGGTTTGGTTGCCCTTGCAGGGCTACGCACCCCTGGGCTTTGAAGGGGTCGCCCCGCTGGGGCTTGCCCCTCCGCCTATCCCTTACCAAGAACGAAGCTAACCCGAAGGCAGCAAAGCTGTAGGTGTTACGGGGAGGACGTCAAGAGAGCAAGAAAATAGAGGCAAAAAACACCCTGTAGGCACGAACTATGGAATAGCACTGACCATCCTTAGTTGTTTGGGGGGGCGTCCCTGTAGGGCTCTATCCTTATTGCCTCCACCTTACCCAGGGTTTGGTCGCCCTTACAGGGCTGCGCACCCTGGGCTTTGAAGGGGTCGCCCCGCTGGGGCTTGCACCTCCGCCTATCCCTTACCAAGAACAAAGCTAAGCCGAAGGCAGCAAAGCTGTAGGTGTTACGAGGAGGGCGTGAAGAGAGCAAGAAAATAGACGCCAAAGACACTCTATAGGCGCAAACTATGGAACAAGGTGAGGCATAGCTTAGCGATAAGAGAGGACTTCTCTAGCATAAACTAAGGGTATCACGCAGCGGAAGGGAGACACTTAGGAGGCTATGTGCCAAGCGGAGGAGCAAAGCCCCTAGAGGGGCGACCCCCTCAAAGCCCAGGGTGCGCAGCCCTGTAAGGGCGACCAAACCCTGGGTAAACTACAGACAAAAGGACAGAGCCCTACAGGGGCGACCCTCAAAGCGGTCGTGAGGCCGCAGCGGCATACTTCGCCATTTCATAGGACACACGCAAGGGGGACGTCCTTAGACTATAGGCGTGCGAGGCGGAGGACGAGGGCGGGCAGCCTTGGGCTGGCATGCAGACTAAGCTCGAGAGCTAGATAGAACATAGCTTAGCGATAAGAGAGGACTTCTCTAGCATGAACTAAGGGTATGACGCAGCGGAAGGGAGACACTTAGGAGGCTATGCGCCAAGAGGAGGAGCAAAGCCCCTAAAGGGGCAACCCCCTCAAAGCCCAGGGTGCGCAGCCCTGTAAGGGCGACCAAACCCTGGGTAAACTACAGACAAAAGGACAGAGCCCTACAGGGGCGACCCTCAAAGCGGTCGTGAGACCGCAGCGGCACACTTCGCCATTTCATAGGACACGCACGAGGGGACGTCCTTAGACTATAGGCGTGTGAGGCGGAGGACGAGGGCGGGCAGCCTTGGGAGGCGCTGGGGACGAAGCCCGAGGCGCGCGGCAGGCGATCCCCCTAGCTTTTGTATCTTTGTGTCTACAACTATGGGAAGGATATTAGCTATTGATTTCGGACGCAAGCGCTGCGGCGTAGCGGCTACCGACACCCTACAGCTCGTACCAGGCGGGCTGGGGACGATACCCACACACCAGCTACTGGACTGGCTCGCCGACTACCTCAGCCGCGAGCCCGTGGATCTACTCGTGATGGGCTACCCCCGCCAGATGCAGGGTCAGGAGTCCGAATCGATGAAATACATCCGCCCCTTCGTCACCCGCCTGCAGCAGGCACAGCCCCAGCTCAAGATCGTCTATCAGGACGAGCGCTTCACCTCGGTCCTAGCGCAGCGTACCATACGCGAGGCAGGCATAGGCAAGATGCGCCGCCAGCAGGACAAGGGGCTCGTCGACGAGGTCAGCGCCGTCATCATCCTGCAGAGCTACCTCGAGCAGCGCGATGGCCTCGGGCCCATACAGCTACCCTAGGATAGGGATCCCATACGTTAGATTATACAGAGCAGATATTGACTCGCTATGAAACTACCTATTTATATCTACGGTCACCCCGTCCTACGCGAGGTCGGCGCCGACATCAGCCCCGACTATGTGGGCCTACAGCAGCTCCTCGAGGACATGTGGGAGACTATGTACTTCTCCGATGGCATCGGGCTAGCGGCGCCTCAGATCGGGCGCGCCATTCGCCTCTTCGTCATCGACGCCGATCCCATGGCCGAGAGCTACCCCGAGTGCAAGGGGCTCAAGCAGACCTTCATCAATGCTCGTATCGTAGAGAGCAGCGAGGAGACGCTGGCCGAGGATGAGGGCTGCCTCAGCATCCCAGGCATCCACGAGCGCGTCACCCGCCCGGCCACGATCACCATCGAGTACGTGGATGCGAACTTCGAGCCACACCGCGAGACCTACTCCGGCTTCGCTGCCCGCGTCATCCAGCACGAGTACGACCACATCGAGGGCGTGCTCTTCACGGACAAGATCGCCGCCATCCGCCGCCAGCTCATCAAGGGCAAGCTGACCAACCTACAGAAGGGTAAGGTGAGTGCACACTACCGCACCGTCACTGCCCCTCAGAAGCGTAAGTAAGCCCCGCCTCACCCCCTTAGCCCCGCTGCCTCCATGCGTAAGCCCCTACTTCTAGCCCTAGCCCTCCTCGGTGCGAGCAGCCTGCTCCGCGCCCAGATCGATGTGGATCAGGTCTTGAACATAGGGCGCAATGCGATCTACTTCAAGGACTACATCGTCTCGATGGGCTACTTCAACCAGGTCATCGGCCTACGCCCCTGGATGGCTGAGCCCTACCTCTACCGCTCCATCGCCAAGATCAGCCTCGACGACTACGCTGGGGCCTCAGCCGATGCCAGCCTAGCGCTAGAGCGTAACCCCCTTCTGAGCCGAGCCTACCTCATCCGAGGGATCGCACACCTGGCGAGCAAGGACTACCCAGCGGCGACGAAGGACTTCCGTCAGGGGCTGAGCCTCTCCCCCGCCGACCAGGGCATGCACCACAACCTCACGCTGGCGCTGCTGGAGGAGAAGAAGTACCAGGAGGCCGACAGCGCCGCCTATCAGATGCTGCGCTTCGCCCCCAAGAGCCGCGAGGCCTACCGCTTCCTAGCGCAGTCCGCCCTAGAGCGGCAGGACACGCTATTGGCACAGCAGCGCCTCGGGCAGCTCCTGGAGCTCGACAGCGCCTACAGCCCTGCCTACCTGCTGCGCGCCCAGATCGCCGCAGCCCGCCAGGACTACAGCTCCAGCATCCGTGACCTAGACTACGTCATCGGTCGGGGAAGCGCCTCTGCTAGCCTCTATGTCAATAGGGCCATCATGCGCTACCACCAGAATGACCTGCGGGGCGCTATGGAGGACTACAGCGAGGCCCTACGCCTCAGCCCCTCGGAGCGTGCGGCGCTGAATAACCGCGCCCTGCTGCGCATGCAGGTCGGCGAATACAGCCTGGCGATCACCGACTGGGACAAGCTGCTCCAGCTCGAGCCGAAGAACCACATCGCACGCTACAACCGCGCCCTGCTCCTCGAGCGCGTGGGCCGTCTGCGTGCCGCCCTCAGCGACCTCAATGAGGTACTCCGCGTCTACCCCATCTTCTCCGAGGGCTTCGTAGCGCGTGCTGCCCTCAGGCAGCGTCTCGGGGATACGAAGGGCGCCACGCAGGACCAGCTGCACGTCTTCGACCTAAGCAACAACGCCCGCTACCGCAAGCAGGCCACGCAGCAGGCCAAGACCAACAGCAAGCCCAGCAAGACCCGTAGCGAGACCGACGAGGCGATCGAGAAGTATGGCCTCCTCGTCGAGACCAAGCCCGAGACGGGCGCCGAGCGCCCCAGCTACAGCAGTCAGCTGCGCGGCCGCGTGCAGGACGTAGAGCAGCAGCTGCAGCCCAAGCAGGACGTGCACCTCAGCTACTTCACCGAGGTGGATAAGGATGGCAACCAGAGCCGCGTCTTCTACTCCAGCCTCCTCGACCAGCTCAATAGCCGCCTCAGGCAGCGCGACCGCCGCGCCCCACGCATCCTCCTCGAGGAGCGCAGCCTACAGCTCGGCGAGAAGCAGATCCAGGCGCTGCACGCCGACATCCGTCAGCTCTCGGAGCTCGGCGAGGATCAGGCCGAGCTCTACCTACGCCGAGGCATCGACTACGCCCTGCTTCAGGACCTCGACCAGGCGATCCTAGACTTCACCCGCGCCCTGAGTATCGACCCCAAACTTTCTATAGCATACCTAGCGCGTGCCGCAGCCTCCGTGCGCCGCTCGCAGGCGCTGCAGAGCCGTCAGGCCGAGCCCAGCACGAGCACCGAGCAGCAGCTCATCCGCTCGGCAGCTACCGTCGGTGGACAGCCGATCACCGTGCCGAGTGCCCCACGCCGCCCCAGCGCCCTGCTGGAGCACCCGCCGCTGCTCGACCTCAACCAGCTCCTACAGCTCGCCCCAGGCTTCGCCTACGGCTACTATAATAGGGCCAACCTCTACCTGCGCTCAGGGGAGCAGACCCGCGCCCTCGAGGACTACAACAAGGCCATAGAGCTCAGCGCGAGCTTCGCTGAGGCCTACTTCAACCGCGGCCTCCTCTACTACGCTCAGGGTAAGGTCGCCGAGGGGACGCGTGACCTCAGCCGTGCAGGCGAGCTCGGGCTCTACGAGGCCTACAGCATCATCAAGCGCATGAACCAATAAGCCCCGCCCTATGCCCAAGCTCATCCTAGTGCCCACCCCTATAGGCAACCTCGAGGACATCACCCTACGCGCCCTCAAGGTGCTGCGCAGCGTCCCGCTCATCCTCGCCGAGGATACGCGCACCTCGGGGCTACTCCTACAGCACTACGAGATCAAGTGCCCGATGCAGAGCTACCACAAGTACAATGAGCATCAGGCCCTGGAGCGCCTCTGCGACCGCATCGAGCAGGAGGGCGAGGTAGCCCTCATCACCGACGCGGGCACCCCCGCCATCTCCGACCCCGGCTACCTCCTAGTGCGTGCCTGCCTGGAGCGTAGCATCGAGGTCGAGTGCCTCCCAGGGGCTACGGCCTTCGTCCCCGCGCTCGTCATCTCGGGCTTGCCCTCCGATCGCTTCAGCTTCGAGGGCTTCCTCCCCGCCAAGAAGGGGCGGCAGACCAAGCTCCGTGAGCTCGCCCAGCGCGACCACACGATGATCCTCTACGAGTCCCCTCACCGCCTCCTCAAGACCCTCGAGCAGCTGGCCGAGCACTTCGCCGCCGACACGCAGGTGGCGGCCGTGCGGGAGCTCACCAAGCTCTACGAAGAGGCGGTACGCGGCACCCTCGCGGAGCTCATCCAGCACTTCACCCAGCACGAGCCGCGGGGGGAGTTTGTGCTTATTATCGGAAGAAATAGTACATTTGAGGGTGAAAAGGAGCCCCCAATAGACGACAGCAAGCCACTCAGCGAAGAGGAGCGCAAGCGACTACGGCGCTCTAAAAAGTGGAATAAGTAAATAATCTCACGTGTATGAAGAAGATCCTGATCTTTGCTGGCCTACTTTCACTGGGCCTAGCATCCTGCTCGACGAACTCGAGTGAGTATAAGACACTGAAGGCTCAGTACGACTCGCTCGCCATCGTCAACCAGAACTACGAGTCCGAGCTCCACGAGACTGACTCCCTCGTGGCAAGCGTCCTGACCAACTTCCAGGAGATCTCCTCGGTCGAGGGGATGATCAACGTCAACCCCATGAAGGGCGACATCCGCCGCTCGGAGCGCGATCGCATCAAGGACAATATGCTCCTGATCAACGACAAGCTCCGCGCCAGCAACGACGCCATCAATGCCCTGACCGAGAAGCTCGAGAAGAGCGGCGGACAGAACCGTCGCCTGCAGGCCACCATCGCGGCGCTCCGCAAGGAGCTCGAGGTGCAGAAGCAGCGCGTGCAGACCCTCACCGAGGAGCTCGAGCGTAAGAACCTCGCCATCGGTCTGCTGGACTCCATGCTCACGCAGCGCATGAGTGACGTCGATCGCCTCAACGCAGCTACCGCACAGCAGGCAGCGGCTCTGGCGAGCCAGGACAAGGAGCTCAACACCGTACGCTACTGCATCGGTACCAAGGGCGACCTCAAGGACATGAAGATCCTACAGGGCGGCCGCGTAGCCACCGAGCAGGCTAATATGAGCTACTTCACGAAGACCGACCGCCGCGACCTCTCGCAGCTGCCGCTCTACAGCCGCAAGGCCCGCCTCCTGACCGTGCACCCCGCTAGCTCCTACGAGCTCCTGCCCGGCAGTGACAAGCAACTCGTCCTCCACATCAAGAATAGCGAGGCCTTCTGGAGCAACTCGAAGATCCTCGTCGTCCAGGTAGACTAAGCGCCTAGCTTAGCGATCCGAGACGATCCCTCTAGCGACGAGCCCCTACTCCTGGTTAGCCCCACGCGGGCTGCCAGCGGTAGGGGCTTCGTCATTTCTAGTCCTTCGCAGCCGCCCCAAGTACTTATTAAGGTAGCTTCTCAGCACTCATCAAGGCAGCGCCTCAGCACTCATTAAGGCAGCTCCTCAACACTCCTTCACGCCGCTCACTAGGCTCCGCTCATGCAGGCCCTCAGCACTCCCGCCATCGTCCTCCACCGCACGCGCTACAGCGACAGCTACAGCATCTACCAGCTCTACACACGCGAGGCAGGGGCTGTAGGCGTCCTCGTACCCGAGCGGCGCCAGCGTCGGCAGCCCATACGGGAGCTACTGCGCCCGCTGGCAGAGGTAGAGCTGATCCTCAAGAAGCAAAGCCGCGGCGAGCTCTACAAGATCCAGGAAGCCCGTGGCCTCTGCCTCCACCACAGCCTACAGACGCACCCTGCCAAGGGCGCACAGGCCATCTTCCTCAGCGAGTTCCTCTACCGCATCCTCCGCACCCCGAGCCCCGAGCCCGAGCTCTACCACTTCATCAGCCACTCGCTGCAGCTCTGGGAAGGGCTGGAGCAAGGCGTGGCGAACTTCCACCTCAGCTTCCTCATCCAGCTGCTGGAGTACTTCGGCCTCACGCCCGAGCTGCCGGAGGAGCCTTGCCTAGGGCGCTTCTTCGACCTCTCGGAGCTGCGCTTCGTCCCTAGCCCAGGCGCCTATCGCCTCAGCCCCGAGGAGTACGCGGCCGTGCCTGCTCTGCTTCGGATGAGCTACGAGCGCTTGTATGGCTACCCGCTCAATAGGCTGCAGCGCGCCCGCATCCTCGACCTGCTGCTGGACTACTACCGCCTGCACCTGCACCACTTTCCCCCGCTGAAGTGCCTACCCATCCTGCGGCAGCTCGCCACCACGAGCCCTCCGCCGGCCCCGATCCCCGTAGATGAGGACTGAGCCCCCAGAGCAAGGCATACAAATAGAGCGCCCGACTGCTAGCATAGCAGTCGGGCGCTCTCCTTATATCTCGGGTCCGTGAGGGGGCTAGCCCTTGCGGCGGATCGTCTCGATCATATCGCGCGTCATGGCCGGCAGGTCGTACTGGGGCTTCCAGTCCCACTCGCTGCGCGCGCAGCTATCGTCTAGGGAGTTGGGCCAGGAGTCAGCGATGCCCTGACGCAGTGGATCGAGCTCGTAGTGCAGCTCGAAGCTGGGGATGAGCTCGCGGATCGAGGCAGCGATACCCTCGGGGTCGAAGCTCATGGCCGTGATGTTGAAGGAATTGCGGTGCAGCAGGCGGCTGGGGTCCGCCTCCATCAGCTCCATGCAGGCACGCAGGGCATCGGGCATGTACATCATATCCATGTAGGTACCGGGCTTGAGCGGGCAGGCAAACTTACCCTCACGCACGGCAGCGTAGTAAATATCTACGGCGTAGTCCGTCGTGCCGCCCCCTGGAGGCGCTACATTGGAGATCAGCCCTGGGAAGCGTACCGAGCGCGTATCGACGCCGAAGCGCTTGTGGTAGTAGTCGCTGAGCAGCTCACCTGACACCTTGGTCACCCCGTACATGGTCTTGGGGCGCTGGATGGTGTCCTGGGGCGTCATGTCGCGCGGGGTCTCGGGGCCAAAGGAGCCGATGGAGCTCGGGGTGAAGACAGCGCAGCCTTCCTCGCGGGCGACCTCCAGCACGTTGAAGAGGCCTCCGAGGCCGATCTTCCATGCCAGCTGGGGCTTGGCCTCGGCCACAGCGCTCAGCAGTGCGGCCAGGTTGTAGATGGTGTCGATCTTGTAGCGGCGCACGACCTCGGCGATCTGCGCGGCGTTGGTGATGTCTACGACTTCGCTAGGCCCGGTCTCGAGCAGCTCGCCATGAGGGGGTGCTGAGGGGATGTAGCCGACGACAACGGTGGGATAGTGTTTGCGTAGGGTGAGGGCTAGCTCCGTACCTATCTGCCCCGTAGAGCCGATAATCAGGATGTTTTTCATACCTCGATCTTGATGTTAATTGAGTAAGAGTTCGTCTACTTGTGTTGCGTTTTCTATTACGGCCAGGTGCGCTTCTCATGGAGCCCTGGGTATAGAGCGTACAAGTGCTCTTTACGAGGCAAATGTAGCAATTCTCCTAGGAATACCCAAGCCAGGCCAAGACTCGGCGCCCCGCCCCGCCCAAAGCGCTCTGCACCAGCGCACTCCTCACACTCGTCCTTCACCTCAGCGGAGAGGAAGGGCGTCCCTAAGGCCTCAGCGAGGTGCACCTGTGCAAGGAGGCCTCGTGAGGGATATCAATCAGGGCACTGAGGGGCGTCCGTCAGAGTGCTGAGGGATACCAGTGAGCAGGGCTCAGGGATATCCCTCACGGAGCTAGGACAAGGCTGTCGCCACGCTACGAGCTCCCAGTGCGGGAGCTAGACCGCTCCCGAGCCCACGCCGAGGCGCTCCACACCTGGCCATCCTCGCTGGCTCTAGGGGGCTTAGCCCCAACCCTCGCCGTGCCGCACGAGGCGCCTATTCCGTGACGCTTAGGGAGTATTGTAGTATCTTTGTCTCTATAGCGAGGGGATATACCAGACATGCCCCTCAGCGAGTTATTATAGAGATGAACTCGGGTAGCCCGCATAGGTGGGCAGAGCTCATCGCTACCTAATAGATAGACGACTCTACGATGAAGAAAATATTTGGCTACGTAGCTGCCCTGTGTCTACTGGCTCCGATGAGCGGCTGGGCACAGCGCACTCACGTGCGTGCAGCCGAGCGTCTCCTCCAGGCAGAGAAGCCTAATTACTCCGAGATACGCCGCCTGCTGGGGCTGGCCGAGGCTCACGAAGAGACCAAGGCAGACCCCTATACCTACTATATCCGCGGGCTGGTAGACCACCAGCTCTACAAGGCTGAGTACCGCAAGCTGACGACCCCTGGCATCCCTGGGGATACGGCGACGATGTTTCGCCACGTCGTCGATGAGCTCCCCGCCTGGCTGCGGGCCGACTCGCTCGACCAGCGCCCCAACGCGCAGGGACGCGTCCAGCCACGCTTCACCAAGCGTATCCAGGACTTCCTGAAGGAGGACGCGCCGAAGATGTACGACGCGGGGCTCTTCTACCTCGACCATAAGGACTACGCGCGCGCCAGCCGTGCCTTCGACTACGCCCTGCAGGCACAGCGCCTCCTACTCCCCGCAGGCGAGCGCGTGCTGAAGGCTGACAGCACGACGGCCAACCTCGCCTACTACGCCCTCGTCTCGGCCTACACGGGCAAGCTCTACCCCGAGGTCATTCGCCTCGGGAAGGAGTACCGCGACCTCTCGACCAATCAGAACGAGGTCTACCAGTTCATCGCCCGCAGCCATCTGGCGCAGCAGGACACCCTCGGCGCACTCCCGCTGCTGGAGGAGGGAGCTCGGCGCTTCCCGAAGACGACCTTCTTCTTCGGCAAGCTCATCTCCATCCACCAGGCGCAGGGCAACTACAAGGCTGCCGTCGCCCTCATCGACGAGGCCATCAAGGCAGCCCCCACCAATCCCAACCTCCTGGTGCTACGCGGCAACGTCTACTTCATGGCTCAGGACTGGGTGCACGCTACCGAAGTCTACAAGCAGGTGCTGAAGCTAAGCCCTGACAACTATGATGCCCTCTTCAATCTCGGGCAAGTATACTACAACCAAGCCGTAAGCCTGCTGGCTAATCCCCTAGCGACGAAGCTCGACGAGCACAAGGCCAAGGACTACTTCCGCCAGTCCCTGCCCCATCTGGAGGCAGCCTACAAGCGCTCCCCTGATCAGGTGCGTGAGCTGCTGGGCAATGTCTACTATCGTCTCGGACTAGAGCAGCGCTACGCGGAGCTACATCAAGAGAAGCAATGACTATAGCTGACGAGCTACGCCCCCGACTGCTGGAGCGCTTCATCCGCTACGTGCGTATCCATACGCAGAGCGACCCCAAGAGCAGTACCTATCCCTCTACCGCCTGCCAGCTCGACCTGCTGCGCCTCCTCCGAGACGAGCTGGTCGAGCTCGGCGTGCCTGAGGTACGCCTCGAGGAGCGGGGCTATGTCGTGGCACGCATCCCTGCGAGCCCTGGCCATGAGGCAGCCCCTGCCCTGGGGCTCATCGCACACGTAGACACCAGCCCCGACTGCTCGGGACGCGAGGTGCAGCCCCAGGTCATCGAGGACTACGGCGGAGAGGTCATCGCGCTCGGAGAGCGGGCGGTGCTCGACCCGCGCGAATTCCCCGAGCTGCGCGAGCTCATCGGCGACACCCTCATCACCACCGACGGCACGACGCTGCTGGGGGCGGATGACAAGGCAGGCGTCGCGGAGATTATGGAGGCCGTGCGCTACCTCATGGAGCACCCCGAGCTGGAGCACGGCGCGCTGTGTATCGCTTTCACCCCCGACGAGGAGATCGGCAAGGGCGTCGACTACTTCGATGTCCCCGCCTTCGGGGCAGACTTCGCCTTCACCGTCGACGGCGGTAAGGAGGGCGAGCTGGAGTATGAGAACTTCAACGCCGCCACGGCCAGGGTCTACGCCACAGGCCGCAGCATCCACCCAGGCTACGCCAAGGGCAAGCTGATCAACGCCCTCGAGGTCGTCTACCTCCTGCACGCAGCCCTGCCCCACATGGCACGCCCCGAGTTCACCGAGGGCTACCAGGGCTTCTACCACCTGACGGAGCTACGCGGCGACGTCAGCGAGGCCTACGCCGAGTACATCATACGGGATCACGATCGGGCGACCTTCGAGGAGAAGAAGGAGCTGCTCACCAAGATCGCCACCGAGATCAACAAGGCCTACGGCCATACCGCCATCCGCGTAGAGCTAGAGGATAGCTACTACAATATGTATGAGCAGGTCGCGCCCCATGCCGAGTGGCTGGAGCGTGCCAAGGAGGCCATGCTGCGCGCAGGCGTAGCTCCGCTGGTACGCCCCATACGCGGCGGGACGGACGGCGCACGCCTCAGCTACATGGGCCTCCCCTGCCCCAACCTCTTCACGGGCGGGGCGAACTTCCACGGCCCCTACGAATACGCCTCCCTCGACACGATGTGCCGTGCCGCCGAGACCCTCGTCCACCTGGTCACACTAGCTAGCCCCACCGCCTGATGGAGCAGAGACGACAGATAGCGATCCTCGGCTCGACGGGCTCCATAGGGACGCAGGCGCTGGAGGTCATCCGCAGCCACGCCGACGAGCTCGAGGCCAGCGTGCTGGTCGCCCGCAGCTCGGCCGAGCTGCTCATCGCACAGGCTAGGGAATTTCGTCCGCAGGCAGTCGTCATCGCCGACGAGCGCTACTACCCCGAGGTACGCGAGGCCCTCGACCCCCTCGGGATCGAGGTGCTCACGGGCGCCGAGGCCATCGAGGAGGTCGTACAGCGCCCCGAGGTCGAGGTCGTCCTGACGGCCATGGTCGGCTACTCGGGACTACGCCCCACGCTCGCCGCCATCAAGGCAGGCAAGACCATCGCCCTATCCAACAAGGAGACGCTCGTCGTGGCGGGCGAACTGATCATGCGCCTCTCGGCCCAGTACGGCGCCCGCATCATCCCCGTAGACTCGGAGCACTCGGCCATCTACCAGTGCCTCGTCGGGGAGTCGAGCTGCGACAGCCGTGCCGAGCGCCGCGCCCTAGAGCGCATCCTGCTGACGGCCTCGGGCGGCCCCTTCAGAGGCTGGAGCCCCGAGGCACTGGAGCGCGTCACGCCCCAGCAGGCCCTCAAGCACCCCAACTGGGTCATGGGCGCTAAGGTCACCATCGACTCGGCCTCGCTGATGAACAAGGGGCTGGAGATGATCGAGGCGCGCTGGCTCTTCGACACCGCGCCCCAGGACATCGAGGTCGTGGTGCACCCGCAGAGCATCATCCACTCGATGGTACAGTTCTGCGACGGCTCGGTCAAGGCACAGCTCGGGCAGGCCGATATGCGCCTGCCGATCAGCTACGCCCTCGGCCTTAGCGAGCGTATGAGCAATGACTACCCGCGCCTCAGCTTCGCCGACTGGAGCTTCACCTTCGAGCGCCCCGATCTGGAGGCCTTCCCCAACCTAGCCCTCGCCTACGAGGCCATAGAGCTCGGGGGCACGGCGCCCTGCGTGCTCAACGCTGCCAACGAGATCGCCGTCGCAGCCTTCCTCGAGGGACGCCTTGGCTTCCGCGCCATGAGCCGCCTCATCGCCGACATGCTGCACAGCACCAGCCCCGCCGCCCAGTACGACCTCGAGACCCTGAGCGCAGTAGACAGCGACGTACGCCGTCGTAGCCTCGAGGCCCTCCCCCACTACAATCAATAGACAAGCATGGATATAGCAATTCGGATACTTCAGCTCCTCCTCTCCCTCTCGATCCTCGTCTTCATCCACGAGCTCGGACACTACTCGATGGCACGCTTCTTCGGGGCGCGCGTAGAGAAGTTCTACCTCTTCTTCAACCCCTGGTTCTCGCTCGCCAAGTGGACGAGCAAACGCAGCGGCACGACCTACGGCCTCGGCTGGCTACCCCTCGGAGGCTACTGCAAGATCGCAGGGATGATCGACGAGAGTATGGACACCGAGAGCATGGCCAGTGAGCCCAAGCCCGACGAGTTCCGTAGCAAGAGCGCCTTCGCCCGCCTGATGATCATGGCCGGCGGCGTCATCTTCAACGTCATCCTAGCCTTCATCATCTACGCAGCTATCTCGCTGACCTGGGGCACGAAGGTGCTGCACAGCGACAAGGTCTCGGCCGGCATGGAGTTCTCCGCCACCGCTGAGGCCGTGGGCTTCGTCGACGGCGACGTCATCCTCCGCGTGGACGATACCGAGGCGCCCAACGTGCTGGACAGCCGCTTCCTCTCCTCGCTGGTCAAGGCACGTGAGGTCGAGGTACGCCGCGGGACGGAGACCAAGGTCATCGCTGTACCCGAGGACATGATGCGCCGTATCCTCAAGGCAGAGGAAGGCTTCGGCTCGCTCCGCATGCCCTTCATCATCGACGAGCTCCCCGCAGGTAGCCCCGCCGAGGGCAGTGGGCTGCAGGTGGGCGACCGCGTCGTCGCTGTCGCTGGCCAGTCCACGGGTGACCTCAGCCAGGTGATCGCTGCGCTGCACGAGCACAAGGGGCAGGAGGTGCGCCTCACCGTAGAGCGCCCCGACGGCCTCCACGAGCTCTCGGCCAAGGTCGACACCGAGGGTCGTCTAGGTATCCAGCTGCGCCCCATCGAGGCGATCTACCCCATCGAGACGGTGCACTACAATGTCCTCAGCGCTATCCCCGCAGGCTTCGACCGCGCCACACAGGCCATCTCCAGCTACGTCGGGGGGCTGAAGTACATCTTCACCAAGGAGGGCGCCAAGCAGATGGGCGGCCTAGGCACGATGGGCAAGCTCTTCCCCTCGAGCTTCGACTGGCAGAGCTTCTGGAGCATCACGGCCTTCCTCTCCATCATCCTGGCGGTGATGAACATCCTCCCCATCCCTGCGCTGGACGGCGGGCATATCCTCTTCATCATCATCGAGATGATCCGCCGCAAGCCCCTTAGCGACAAGGCAATGACCTCTATCCAGACCGTAGGGCTCGTGCTCCTGATGCTGCTGATGCTCTACGCCAACGGCAATGACGTCTACCGCGCCTTCTTTAAGTAAGGCGCGTCCCTAGCCCCATGAGTGACTTCCGCGTACACATCCTCGGCTGCGGCTCGGCGCTGCCTACGACACGGCACTATCCCAGTGCTCAGGTCCTCGCCTACCGCGACAAGCTCTTCCTCATCGACTGCGGTGAGGGAGCGCAGCGCCAGTGGCGTGCCCTACGGCTGGACTTCGGTCGGCTCGTCGCGGTCTTCATCTCCCACCTGCACGGCGATCACTGCTACGGGCTGCCCGGGCTACTCTCGACGCTCAGCCTGCTGGGACGGCGCCGCGCTCTGCCCATCTACGGGCCGCACGGCATCGCCGACTACCTCGCCCCCTTCATCAGCTCCAGCACGAGCTGGCTCGGCTATGAGATCGAGGTGCATACCCTCGACGATAGGCAGGCAGGCCCCGTCTATGAGGATCGCTCCCTCACGGTGAGCAGCCTCCCACTAGACCACCGCATGCCCTGCACGGGCTACCTCTTCCGTGAGCGGGGCCTCGAGCGGCATATCGACCGCGCCTCCTGTGACTTCTACGGCGTACCCGTCAGCGCCTTCAAGGCCCTGCGTGAGGGCGCCGACTACACGACGCCTGAGGGGCAGCTCATCCCCAACGCACGGCTGACGCGCCCCGCCAAGGCAGGTCGCAGCTACGCCTACTGCTCCGACACGGCCTATCGCCCTGCCCTCATCCCCCTCCTGCAGGGGGTCGACCTCCTCTACCACGAGGCGACCTTCCCCCACGAGCGAGCCGCACGCGCCGCCGAGACGGGGCACAGCACGGCCGAGCAGGCCGCCGAGATCGCTCGCGCCTCGGGCGTAGGGCGCCTCCTCATAGGACACTACTCCGCACGCTATAGCGATGCCACTCCTCTGCTGGAGGAGGCACGCGCCCTCTTCCCCGAGACGACCGCAGCCGACGAACTGATGACCCTCGAGGTCTAAGCCTCGCCCGCGCTACCGACCTCGCCCTCCCACCCTAGCCCTATACACGAATGAAGTCAACGAACTATAGACGCCTCGTCCTTTGCCTGGCCTGCCTCGGCTCGCTGGCAAGCCTCCAGGCGCAGACGACGGATCCCAGCCGTAGCCTCCTCGAGACTGCTCAGCTGCACCAGGACTATGCCTCGGCCAACTATCTAGGCTATCTCCACGACCTCCCCCAGCTAGGTCGCCTACCGCTAGAGCGGGAGCACGCTGCCTACCGCCAGATGCTCTCCACACTGATGCTCCAGCGTACCGACCGCCCCGAGGAGCTGGTCAATCGCTTCCTCACCGAGCATCCGCAGAGCCTCGACCGTGCCGAGGCCCAGCTGCTCCTGGGGCTCATCTACCTCGAGCAAGGGCACTACTCGGTAGCGCAGGAGGAACTTCGCCGCGTCCCCCTCTCGGCCCTCGCCCCACGTGAGGCCGCCCAGCTACAGCTGGCCCTCGGCTACAGCCTCCTGAAGGATAGGCGCGGCATGGAGCAGCTCGCAGAGGCCAAGGCAGCCCTAGAGCAGGCGGCCGACCTTGATGGCGGCCTCGTCGGAGCTCAGGCCACCCTCTACCTCGGCACCATTGCCCAGCTGGAGGGGAAGACGGAGCTCGCCCGTGAGCTCTTCCGTCCCGAGAGCTACCCCGAGGCGCTGCGCCCCGAGGCTGCCTGCCAGCTCGTCCTCTTACAGTTCGCCACCCTCCAGCCCGAGGCTGCGCTGAGCGCTACCCAGCCCCTACTGCGTAGCTACCCCAGCCTCGCCTCCCGCCCCGACATCCGCGGCGCCCAGGGACAGGCACACTTCGCCCTCGGCTCCTATGCCGAGGCGGTGCGCTACCTGCAGCCCCTCCTCTCGGAGAGCGGCTACGAGCCGAACGCTGGGGAGCGCTACGCCCTCGGCGCCTCGCTCTACGCCCTAGGCCGCTACGACGAGACCCTCAAGGCCCTTGAAGGCGTAGAGACCGACAAGGCTGGGGACTACGGGGCCAAGACGCTCTTCGTCCAGGCCAACAGCCTCCTGAAGCTCGGCCAGTCCAGCGCTGCCGCCCTAGCCTTCAGCCGCGCTGCCGCACACCCCGCCGCCGACCGCCAGCTGCGTGAGGCCGCCCTCTACAACGGCGTACTGCTGCAGTACCAGACGCAGCGGGCTAACTTCGGCCAGACCGTACGCGCCGCCGAGGCCTTCGTCAAGGAGTACCCCCAGTCCAAGCACCACGCCGAGGTGCTGGGGCTGATGAAGCGCCTCTTCCTCACCAACAAGGACTACAGCCAGTCGCTGGCAACCCTGCAGCGCCTGCAGCTCCAGAGCCGTGACCTCGACGAGGCCAAGCAGTACGTCCTGCTGCGCCTCGGGGAGGATGCCTTCAACAAGGGGCGCTATGCCGAGGCCGAGCAGCGCCTCTCCGAGGGTATCAAGCTCGCCACACAGCCCGACTATACCGCTCAGTGCTACCTACTGCGTGCCCTCACCTACCTGCAGGAGGGGCGCTACGCCGAGTCCGCCCGCGACGTGCAGCACAGCCGCAGCGCCCAGTTCAGCGTACCCCTCAGCGCCTATGTCGAGGGCTACGCCTACTACAATGCGAAGCGCTACAGCGAGGCACAGCGTGCCTTCACCAGCTACCTCAGCCAGGCCGCGAGTGAGCCCACAGCCCGCCGTGTAGACGCCCTCTGCCGCCGTGCCGACAGCTACCTCGTACAGCACCGCAGCAAGGAGGCTCTCGAGGACTACCGCGCCGCCAACGAGCTCGCACCAGGCGGCAACGACGAGGCCCTCTACCGCATGGCCGCCATCCAGGGACGCTGGGGCAACTATGCCAAGCAGATCGAGTCGCTCGACCTACTGGCTCGCCTATACCCCGAGTCCGCCCACCTGCCCGAGGTGCTCTATGACAAGGGCCGCGCGCAGATCCTGAGCAAGGCACCCGTCACCGAGGCGCAGCGTACCTTCTCCCAGCTCATCCAGCGCTACCCCGAGACGAGCTATGCCCGCCTCGGCGCCCTCGAGCTCGGGATGGTCTCCTACAACGCAGGCCGCCACGAGGAGGCCATCAAGGCCTACAAGGACCTCATCGCACGCTACCCCGAAAGCGAGGAGGCACGCTCCGCACTCTCCGACCTCAAGAACATCTACATCGACCTAGACCGCGTAGACGAGTACAGCGCCTACGCCTCCACCCTCGGCAAGCAGCTGAGCCCCTCCGAGGAGGAAGGCGCCCACCTGCAGTACCTCTCCCTCGAGAGCAAGTACAAGAAGGACAAGGAGGGCACCATCGCTGCGCTAGAGAACTACGTCCGTGCCTACCCCAAGAGCCGCGACGCAGGCAAGGCCGAGCTACTGCTGGCCCGCCACTACGAGGAGACGCAGCGCAGCTCCGAGGCCACGGCCCTCTACACCAAGCTCGCCGAGCCCGCTCGCTCCCTCGACCTCCGCATCCCCGCCCTCGAGGCACTGGCACGACTCCAGAAGAGCGAGGGCAAGCTCGCCGCCAGCACCGCCTCCTGGTCCAAGCTCTACGCTCTGGAAGGGCTCGAGGCTCCGCAGAAGATCCGCTACGGCGTCCAGCTCGCTGTCTCGGCCCACGAGGCGAAGGACTACAAGCGCAGCCTTGCGGTGACGAGCGAACTGCTGAAGCGCAGCGACCTCGGCACGAGCGCACGCAGCGCCCTCATCCTCATCAAGGGGAAGAGCGAAGAGGCCAGCGGCGCCACCGGCCAGGCACTGAAGACCTACGAGGCGCTTCTGAAGCAGGGCGACAGCCCCGAGGGCGCAGAGGGCATCGTGCGCCATGCCGATCTCCTCCTACGCTCGGGCAAGCCTGCCGAGGCACGCAAGAGCCTCGACAGCTTCATCGCCGCAGGCACCACCCAGCAGTACTGGCTCGCCCGCGCCTTCCTGCTCCTGGCAGACTGCTACCAGCGCACGGGTGAGACCTACCTAGCCAAGCAGTACGTCGAGAGCCTGCGTGACAACTATAAGGGCAGCGAGGAGGACATCCAGCGGATGATCTCCGAGCGCCTCGCTAGCTACAAATAAGTATGATGAGTATGAAGAAGCAGCATATCCTCCCCTTAGCCTTAATCCTCGGCGGCAGCGCTGCCCTCCCTCTGAGCGCACAGACCGAGAGCCCCAAGCGCGCCGACACCCTGCGCCGCGAGCTCACCGTCATGACGCAGGAGGAGCTGACCCTCTCGACGCGCCAGCCCCAGGATCTCTCGCTGAGCCTCCCTGCTCCCCGCGTCAGCGAGCCCCGCTACAGCTATGAGGACCGGGGCCTCGGCGCCAGCCTTCTGCTGAGCCCGCTGCGCGCGCTGGCCCCGATGCAGGGCGGCTTTGCCCGCTCCGAGCAGCGCGGCTACCTCACCGCCCGCGGCGGGGTCAGCACCACCCTACGCCTCGGCGCAGGCTACCGCATCCTCGCCCAGGAGCGCGATGAGCTGGACGTGCTCGGGCGCTTCGACTGGACGCAGGCACGCCTCGGCTACGACGTCCTCGCCGGTCAGGGGACAGCCCGCCAGCAGCAGTGGCTGCTCGGCGCCCGCTACCTCCACCGCTTCGACCTGCCTAGCCTCGAGCTCGGAGCCGAGCTCGGCCGCTACAAGACCAACTACTACGGACGTGCTACCTACGAGCAGACGACAGCCCCGACCCAGCCCCCACTCGGCTCGCAGACCACCATCGAGGACCCCGAGCAGGCCACGCAGCACTTCCGCCTGAGCGCGCGCCTGGCTACCCCCGAGATCGCCTCTGAGGACTGGCTCTATGACCTGGGCTTCAGCCTCGACTACGCCTCGACGAAGTACACCGAGGCCCTCCTGCAGAGCTATAGCTACGAGGCCAGCGAACTCGCACCGCGCCTCTCCCTGCAGCTCTCCCACAGGCTCTCCAGCACGGCGCGCCTCGGCATCTATGGGGCGCTCAGCTACTACCGCCCCAGCTACCAGCAGCTGAGCCAGCAGCAGGTGCTGCCCGATGCCTCCCGCTCTAGCCTCAGCGTCGCCCCCTACATCTCCTACGGCGACCTCTCGGACGACTGGCGCTGGGACCTGCGTGGGGGCCTTCGCCTCACCAACGGCAGTGATCCCTCGGGAGCGCAGCTCTACCTCTTCCCCAAGGTCGATGCCCGCCTCAGCTACGGCTCAGCCTTCAGCCTCCGCCTCGAGTCCGACGCCGAGCACTACGCCCAGCTCCGAGGTCAGCTCCTCAGCCGCGAGATGCCCTACCTCAGCCCCACCAGCTACCCTGAGCTGCTGGAGCGTCGCAGCTGGGTCAAGCTCTCGGCCAAGACCCTGCTCCAGGATCGCTTCAGCGCTGAGGCCTGGGTAGGCTACAGCTCATACCGCCACGCCGCGCAGTGGCGTCCGGTCTCCATGGTCAACGTCTCCCTACCTCAGGGCGCTACGGCTCCGCTCGCGCTAGGCTTCGTCCCCTACTATGCGGGCTATCAGGACCTCTCGATCGGGGCTGCGCTGAGCTACCGCCACGAAGGGCTCTTCACCGCCTCGCTGGCTGCGGAGCATAAGGACTACCAGCAGGCGAGCGACCTCCTGACGGGACGCCCCGAGTGGACGCTCTCGGCGCTCCTCGAGCTGCAGAGTATCCCCCATACCCAGCTACGCGTAGGCTATGAGTTCGCTACCGCCACGAGCAGCTACGACCTCGCGGGGCAGGTAGTGCGGCTCAAGCCCCAGCACGTCCTGCATGGCGAGGCTATCTATCGCGTCTCCTCGCGCTTCTCTCTGACGGCCGAGCTGCGCGCGCAGCTCCTGACGGGCGCCACCCAGTGGTATGGCTACCGCCAGCAGCCCCTCACGGCGCTCCTCGGCCTGCAGTATCTCTTCTAGCAGCCGAGGGCTAAGGCGCTCACCTAGCACGACCAGCTAAGCCTACCCGCCTAGCCAAGTAAGCAAAAGGCCAAGGGGCGGCACCACGATCGTGGTGCCGCCCCTTGGCCTTAATTAGAACGCGCGGAGGGCGAGCTTACTTCTTCAGCACAGCCAGCGCAGCCTCATAGTTGGGCTCCTCGGTGACCTCGGGGACGAGCTCTGTGTAGAGGATCTTGCCATCGGTGTCGATGACGACGACGGCACGCGCCAGCAGGCCGCGCAGCGGGCCGTCGGTCTGCAGCAGGCCGTAGCCGTCGGTGAAGCAGTTGCAGCGGAAAGCCGAGAGAGTTACGACCTTGTCTAGGCCTTCAGCACCGCAGAAGCGGTTGAGGGCGAAGGGTAGGTCCTTGGAGAGGCAGAGGACGGCGGTGTTCTCCAGTGCGGCAGCCTCGGCGTTGAAGCGGCGTACGGTGGCAGCGCAGACGCCCGTGTCGACGCTGGGGAAGATGTTGAGCACCACGCGCTGACCACGCCAGTCCTCGAGATGGACGTCGCTGAGGTCTGCCTTGGTAGCGGCGAAGTTAGGGGCGAAGGCGCCAAGAGCGGGGAACAGATCTAAGGAGCGCTCGCGCGATCCCCCCAATGCAGGCGGGGCGCTACCCCCATCTAGGAGGTAGCGCCCCGCGCTCTTTGCTTTCTTCGTGTGGAGAGGACTACCAGCTTTGACCTGGAGCGTAGGAGTTATCATCCCACTCCCCTGCATCCTCGATATCGTCAAGGCTACCTCCGACAGAGAAGTCCACAAGAAGACTAGGCTCGCCCTGGAGCTTGAGGAGCTCGATCTCGGGCTGCGTATAGGCTTGCTTCTTCATATCTACTGCATGTATGTTCATTACTAGTTGATGGTGAACTTCTTCGAGACAAGTATCCCCTGCTTCTTCAGTGGACGGACAGCACCGCCTACGGTCTTCTGTTCGGTAGCTCCTGTAGTCTGGTTGTAGAAGACCTCAAGGGTACCTGGGGTCTGTTTCAGTCCCGTGACAGTATTGACGAAGGGCAGATAGACGATCTTCTTCACAGAGGCGATCGGACCATCCTTGGTATCCTTCTGAGGCAAGCGGACAGCATCGTAGAACTTGATATCGTACTTCTCCGTGGTATTGGCAGGAGTCACCATAGGAGGCGTATCTACTTCCCAGAAGGTATTCGTCTGGCCGTACTGATTCTTACGTGTGATCTTCTTCGATGTAGGAGCAGAGAATTCAACCTGTCGACCACCGAAATCCCCGACACGGACCCCGCCAACATTGACATCAGCCGTACTCTGGTTCTCTATCGTAACCTCGACGAGGGCTCCACGCATAGCGAGCTTGAGGTCATTCCCCGTGAGGACATTGTCATAGGTCTTAGGGTTGGGGTGACGAGCATCAGGAGCCCTGTCGAAGACGGTCTTGTCGTTAGCAAACTTTAGAGGATGATGCTCGTAGAGGACACGGGTTACCTTGTCTCCAGCAATCTCGACAGTCTCCGTACCCGTACGCTCACTCGTCGTACCGAAGATAATACGGGTGGCTTCGCGATTAGGGCCTTTAGAGACGTAGTCTATCATATGATTCAGCCTGGTTTCCCAGCCACCGTGGGTATAGCTTATGCTACTCTCTCCGATATCGAGGGAGGTATCTTCACCGCCATTGGGATCAAGACCGATGAAGAGGCCTACGTAGACCCCAGAGTTATTTGGATCCTGTTTGTAGGAGACCTTAGCACCCGCCTTACTCGTTTGGTTATCTCTGCGCACCTGGAACTTACCCTGGTCCAGCCCACCATAGTAGCGGAAGTAGTTCACCATCTTACCATTACTGCTCGTAGCAGGAACGACAGTAAGTAAGACACGCGAGAGGCTCATCGCCCCAAAATCATCATAGATACAGAGGATCGCAGGGAGATTAGCCTCGTAAAAAAAGGGAGTAATGATGCGCTTACCCGTGCTAGTTTCACCTTGTTCTAGGAACAATTCTCGGGCCGTCTGAGCGTCGACCTCGGGCAGCTCGATCTGACCGCTCAGGGCGATCTTGAGCGGTTGATCACTGGAGGCAGTACCTGCGCCTGGGGCTACGGGCTCATCAGTAGCCTTGGAGCAGGACCCGAGTAATGCGAGCAGGGCAAGCAATAGAAGAGGTCTTGTTGCTTTCATTGAATAGTAATTTAGTGTATATAGTACGTTTACGATCCCGTACCCCGCACCTCCTCCATACTAGCTGCCTAGAGTGGGAGAAAGGGGCTAGGCAGTCGTCGAAATCAGTTAGTGAGCACGTTCTCTGTATGGCGAAGTTACGATAAATCTTTTTTAACAACAATTTTATTTCTTGCACCTAACTTTTCACGAAGCAAGTCCGAAGCCCCCAGAATCACGCTGGGAGCACACTGCCAATGCTTTACACAGCTCGCTCCGATTTATGTTTTTCTACACGTTTGCCCCTGGTCTTGGCTCGCGTTCCCCAGGCTGATGCCGCGCTCCGAGGCTGATGCCAGCGCAGCGCGACACGCGTGAGGCAGAGCTGACAGCTAGGTGGAAGGGAGAAAAGTAATAGAATATCTCGAGGAGTATTATATAATATCGGAGCAGAAGTTATATAACATTTGTCGGAATATTATATAAGATTCTTCGGGATGTTATATAAGAAATCTTGTTGCCCCTTAGCTCGCATGCGGCTGCGAGCCCAGGCGGAGCAGCAGAGCAGCTAATCCCTCAGCTCGGTGCGGGCGAGGGCAGAGCACGAGAAGAGCCTCCGAAGGCGCGGCGTACAAGGCTGCTCGGGGCCTTCGTCCTCCTGCAAGTCAGGCTGCGAGCTGCTGGGGAGGTAGTTCAAGAGGAGTTCATGCCGCGGCGGCGTCTCGCCCCTGGGGAAAAGGATCATAGCCGCCTCTCTAGGCAAGCTACTCCAGGCACGTGGCTACAGCATCACGATACAGAAGTTTGACCCCTACATCAATATCAACCCAGGGACGCTCAGCCCCTCCGAGGAGGAAGGCGCCCACCTGTAGGACCTCTCCCTCGAGAGCACAAGAAGGATAAGGAGGGCACCATCGCCGCGCTAGAGAACTACGTCCGTGCCTATCCCAAGAGCCGTGACGCAGGCAAGGCTGAGCTGCTGCTGGCCCGCGCCACGACGAGGAGACGTAGCGCAGCTCCGAGGCCACAGCCCTCTACACCAAGCTCACCGAGCCCACCCGCTCCCTCGACCTATGCATCCCCGCCCAGAAGCGCGATGAGCTCGGCGTCCTCGGGCGCTCCGACTGGACTACCTCTTCTAGCAGCCGAGAGCCAAGGCGCTCGCCTAGCACGACCAGCTAAGGCGCCCGCCTAATTAAGTAAGCAAAAGGCCAAGGGGCGGCACCACGATCGTGGTGCCGCCCCTTGGCCTTAATTAGAACGCGCGGAGGGCGAGCTTACTTCTTCAGCACAGCCAGCGCAGCCTCATAGTTGGGCTCCTCAGTGATCTCGGGGACGAGCTCCGTGTAGAGGACCTTGCCATCGGTGTCGATAACGACGACAGCACGGGCCAGCAGGCCGCGCAGCGGGCCGTCCGTCTGCAGCAGGCCGTAGCCGTCGGTGAAGCAGTTGCAGCGGAAGGTAGAGAGGGGCACGACCTTGTCTAGGCCTTCAGCACCGCAGAAGCGGTTGAGCGCGAAGGGTAGGTCCTTGGAGAGGCAGAGGACGGCGGTGTTCTCCAGCGCGGCGGCCTCGGCGTTGAAGCGGCGTACGGTGGCAGCGCAGACGCCCGTGTCGACGCTGGGGAAGATGTTGAGCACCACGCGCTGACCACGCCAGTCCTCGAGGTGGACGTCGCTGAGGTCTGCCTTGGTAGCGGCGAAGTTAGGGGCGATGCTGCCCACGGCGGGGAGCTGACCGTTGAGAGTGACGGTGAGCTGATTCTTGAACGTTACTGTTGCCATATTCTATTTGTCTTAGGTGAGGGAATTAGCTGTGAGTAGAACAGCCTGCCCCCCTAGATAGTTCGCACCCCGCAACGCCCGCGGGGGCGAAGGCGCCCCGAGCGGGGAACAGATCTAAGGAGCGCTCGCGCGAGCCCCCTAATGCAGGCGGGGCGCTACCCCCAGATGGGAGGTAGCGCCCCGCGCTCTTTGCTTTCTTCGTGTGAAGAGGACTACCAGCTCTTACCTGGAGCGTAGGCGTTATCATCCCATTCCCCTGCATCCTCGATGTCATCAAGGCTGCCTCCGACAGAGAAGTCCACGAGAAGACTAGGCTCACCCTGGAGCTTGAGGAGCTCGATCTCGGGCTGCGTATAGGCTTGCTTCTTCATATCTCTTGCGTGTATCTTCGTTACTAGTTAATCATGAACTTCTTCGAGACGAGAATCCCCTGCTTCTTCAGCCCACGGACAGCTGTACCTACAGTCTTCTGCTCGGTAGCACCCGTAGTCTGGTTATAGAAGATCTCGAGGGTACCTGGATTCTGCACCCGACCCGTTACGGTGTTGACGAAGGGCAGGTAGACGATCTTCTTCATAGAAGCGACCTTCTCACTTCTGGGATCCTTACCCTCTAGGCGGACAGCATCGTAGAACTTGATATCGTACTTCTCCGTAGTGCTAGCGGGGGTCACCATAGGAGGCGTATCTACTTCCCAGAAGGTATTCGTCTGGCCGTACTGATTCTTACGTGTGATCTTCTTCGCGGTAGGGGCAGAGAACTCAACCTTACCACCACCGAATGTGCCGACACGTACACCGCCGACATTGACGTCAGCCGTACCCCAGTTCTCTACCGCGACCTCGAGGAGGGCTCCGCGCATAGTGAGCTTGAGGTCATTTACCGTGAGGACATTATCGCGGGTGTCAGGGTTAGGATGGCGAGCATCTGGAGCCCTGTCGAAGATGGTCTTGTCGTTAACGAACTTCAGAGGATGATGCTCGTAGAGGACACGGGTGACCTTTTCTCCAGCAATCTCGACAGTTTCGGTACCCTTACGCTCGCTCGTCGTACCGAAGATGATGCGGGTAGCACTGCGGTTAGGTCCATTAGATGTATAGTCTACCTGCTGACCGAGCTTGGTTTCCCAGCCACCGTGGGTATAGCTTATGCTACTCTCACCGATATCAAGGGAAGTATCTTCACCACCATTGGGGTCAAGACCTACGAAGAGCCCTACGTAGACCCCAGAGTTACTTGGGTCTTGCTTGTAGGAGACCTTATTTCCAGACTTGAACTGTTGGTTCGCACCGCGGACCTTAAACTTTCCCTGGTCTAGACCTCCATAGTAGCGGAAGCGGCTCACCAGCTTACCATTGCTGCTCGTAGCAGGGGTAACATCGATGAAGACACGCGAGAGGCTCATCCCCCCGAAGTCATCGTAGATACAGAGGATGGCCGGAAGGCGGCTATCGGTGAAGTAAGGAGTAATGATGCGCTTACCAGAGCTATTGGTTCCTTCAGTCAGGATCAGATCGCGCGCCGTCTGAGCGTCGACCTCGGGCATCTCGATTTCACCGCTCAGGGCGATCTTGAGCGGCTGATCGCTGGAGCTAGGGCTTGGGGCTACAGGCTCATCAGTGGCCTTGGAGCAGGATCCAAATACCACCAGCAGGGCAAGCAATAGTAGGGGTCTTGTTGCTTTCATTGAATGATTGTTTAGTGACTAATGTAAGCTTCTTTTTTAGGGTGCTCCCATGGACTCCATACGACTTGCGCCAGCTACTTGGCAAAGCACGGTGAGAAATGAAGTCAGTTAGTAAGCACGCTCTCTGGGGCGCGAAGTTACAATAAATATTTTTAACAAGCAGCATCTTTCGCGCATCAAACTTTTGCACCACACAAAGCAGCCTCCACCCTAGGCTCATTCGGGGCTGCAGCCCGAGGCTACTGTGGACAACCCTCCCAAAGAACAAGCAGTAGTCCTTAGCCTCTCGGCTCAGCCTAGCCCCTGCTATGCGGGAAGGAGGCCCGACACGCGTAAGGCGGAACTGACAGCTAGGTGGAAGGGAGAAAAGTAATAGAATATCTCGAGGAATATTATATAATATCGGAGCAGAAGTTATATAACATTTGTCGGAATATTATATAAGATTCTTCGGGATATTATATAAGAAATCTTGTTGCCCCTTAGCTCGCATGCGGCTGCGAGCCCAGGCGGAGCAGCAGAGCAGCTAATCCCTCAGCTCGGTGCGGGCGAGGGCAGAGCACGAGAATAGCCTCCGAAGGCGCGGCGTGCATAGCTGCTCGGAGGGCTAGGACTCACGACAATGATGTATCTTTGTGGCGTATCTTGGGTAGATGATAGGTGAGCGAAGGCTCCCCGCAGCCCGCCCAAGCGACTACTCATTGTTATATATAGCGCATAACGGCAGTGGAAACAAAGTACATCTTCGTCACGGGAGGCGTCGTCTCCTCCCTGGGTAAAGGGATCGTAGCCGCCTCTCTGGGCAAGCTACTCCAGGCACGTGGCTACAGCGTCACGATACAGAAGTTTGACCCCTACATCAATATCGACCCAGGGACGCTCAACCCCTACGAGCACGGCGAATGCTACGTCACGGACGATGGACATGAGGCTGACCTCGACCTCGGGCACTACGAGCGCTTCCTCGATGTAGCCACCTCGCGCGCCAACAACATCACCACGGGACGCATCTACCAGAACGTCATCCGCAAGGAGCGTCAGGGCGACTACCTCGGCAAGACCGTACAGGTCATCCCCCACATCACCGACGAGATCAAGCGCAACGTCAAGCTGCTCGGCATCAAGAAGCAGTACGACTTCGTCATCACCGAGATCGGTGGCACCGTCGGCGACATCGAGTCCCTCCCCTTCCTAGAGAGCGTACGCCAGCTGAAGTGGGAGCTGGGGCAGAGCTGCCTCTGCCTGCACCTGACCTACGTGCCCTACATCGCCGCCGCAGGTGAGGTCAAGACCAAGCCCACCCAGCACTCCGTCAAGCAGCTGCAGGAGGTGGGTATCCAGCCCGACATCCTCGTGCTGCGCACCGAGCACAGCCTCGGTAGCGACATCCTGCGCAAGGTGGCCCTCTTCTGCAACGTCTCCCCCGAGAGCGTCGTGCAGAGCGTCGACGTCCCCACCATCTATCAGGTACCGCTGGCCCTGCAGGCACAGCACCTCGACGAGATCGTATTGAAGAAGTGCGGCATCACGCCCGAGGAGTCCACGCCCGAGCTCAAGCCCTGGAAGCACTTCCTCTCCCTGCGCGAGCAGGCCACCGAGGAGGTACGCATCGGACTCGTAGGTAAGTACGTGGAGCTACAGGACGCCTACAAGTCCATCGACGAATCCCTGCTGCAGGCTGCGACCTACAACGGGCGCAAGCTCCGCCTGATCTCCATCCACAGCGAGAAGGTGACGCCCGAGAATGTCGCCGAGCTGCTGGAGGGCCTCGACGGGGTCGTCATCGCCCCAGGCTTCGGTGCGCGCGGCGTGGAGGGCAAGTTCGTCGCTCTGCGCTACACGCGCGAGCATAATATCCCCACCCTCGGGATCTGCCTCGGCATGCAGTGCATGGTCATCGAGTACGCCCGCAACGTCCTCGGCTGGGCCGATGCCCACACCACGGAGATCGACCCCTCCTCCACGCACAAGGTCGTGGACCTGATGGAGGAGCAGAAGACCGTCTCCGAGCTCGGCGGCTCTATGCGCCTCGGCGGCTACGACTGCGTCCTGCGTCCTGGCTCCAAGATCGCCGCAGCCTACGGCAAGGAGTTCGTCCGTGAGCGCCACCGCCACCGCTTCGAGTTCAACAGCCAGTACCGCGAGGACTTCGAGCGTGCGGGCATGCTCTGCGCTGGGGAGAACCCCGACACGGGGCTCGTCGAGACGGTCGAGCTCCCCGAGCATCGCTGGTACGTCGGCGTGCAGTACCACCCCGAGTACAGCAGCACGGTGCTGCACCCCAGCCCCCTCTTCATGAGCTTCGTCCGCGCAGCCATCGACTACCACACGGAGGTCTTAGGCTAGGGACGCGAACAAAGGAGCCGACAAACGGCTTTAGATAGTATTAGTGCTACAGCACGCCGCCCCCTCGATCGTCGGGGCGGTGGCTGCAGGCCTTAGTTAGATTAATGGATAGAAATACACTGATCGGAGCCCTCCTCATCGGGCTTGTCCTCATCGGCTTCACCTGGCTCCAGCAGCCCACGCCGGAGCAGATCGCCGAGCGCCAGCGCAGCGAGCAGGCCGCGGCTAAGAAGCCCGCACAGCCCGCGGCCCACCAGCAGCAGGCCCTCGCCACGACGAGTGCTGACAGCACGAGCGTGCGCCCCCCCTACCTCACGTCCCAGCCTGAGCAGGTCGTAGAGCTACGCAATGCGCTGCTCTCGGTCAAGCTCTCCACCAAGGGAGCCGCCCCCGTAGAGGCTACGCTCGCCAAGTATCAGGACCAGGCCAAGAAGCCCGTGCAGCTCTTCCGTAAGGGCGACGCGCGCCTCAACCTCCCCCTGCGCACGCTGTCAAATACGATCGTCAACACGGCCGACGCTTCCTTCGAGCTCGTCAGCCACAGCGACAGCAGCGCCGTGCTGCGTATGCGCATCGACTCGGCCGCCTACCTTGACTACATCTATACGCTAGCTAAGGACGACTACCGCCTCTCGCTACGCCTAGCGGGCAAGGACCTCCATCACCTCCTGCCTGCCAACATGACGATGCAGGAGCTCGAGTGGTCGCAGCGCATGCCCCAGCAGGAGCAGTCGTGGAAGTTCGAGGGTCAGTACAGCGGTATCTACTATCACTTCCCTAAGGGAGACGTAGAGCGTCTGGAGACCAGCAGCGAGGAGCAGCAGGAGGTACAGCAGCGCCTGCAGTGGGTGGCCTTCAAGGACAAGTACTTCAGCAGCGTGCTCATCCAGCAGCAGGGCGGCCTCGAGGGCAACCAGCTGACGCTACAGGCTGAGGCTGAGGGCTCGGGCTACGTGCGCCGCGCACAGCTCCAGAGCTCCATCCCCTTCAGCCTCCGCAGCGCTGAGCCTACCGCTCCCCTTACCTTCTTCTTCGGCCCCAACGACTACGAGCTCCTCAAGGGCTACGACGCAGGGGCTGTCGAGGGTGAGGAGCTCCAGCTGGATCACCTCGTCTACCTCGGGATAAGCCTCTTCCGCTGGATCAATCAGTACATGATCATCCCGCTGGTGACCTTCCTCTCCCGCTACCTGTCGAACTGGGGACTCATCATCTTCCTGATGACGCTCGCCATCAAGCTACTCCTCTGGCCCTTCACCAACAAGAGCTACCTCTCGCAGGCCAAGATGCGCGTCCTACGCCCACAGATCGAGGCCATCAATGCCAAGTACCCCGGCAAGGAGCAGGAGGCGATGATGAAGCGCCAGACCGAGACGATGAACCTCTACCGCTCGGCTGGAGCCAGCCCCATGAGTGGCTGCCTGCCGATGCTGCTGCAGATGCCCTTCCTCATCGCGCTCTACATGTACTTCCCTACATCGATCCTACTGCGCGGCGAGGGCTTCCTCTGGGCCGATGACCTCTCCACCTACGACGCCATCGTATCCTGGAATGCCAACATCCCCATCATCTCCTCCTTCCTCGGCAACCACCTCAGCCTCTTCTGTCTGCTGATGACCGTGACCAACGTCGTCTATACCCGCTATACGATGACGCAGACGCCGACCTCGGGCGAGGGTATGGCCGGGATGCAGATGATGCCCTACATCATGAGCATCATGTTCTTCTTCATGTTCAACCAGAACGCCTCGGCGCTGAGCTACTACTACTTCGTCTCCACGCTCATCACCATCGCGCAGTACTTCGCCTTCCGCTGGACGCTCAACGAGGACAAGCTCCTGGCGCAGCTGGAGGAGAACAAGAAGAAGCCCCGCAAGAAGAGCAAGTGGATGCAGCGCCTCGAGGAGGCACAGCGCCTACAGCAGGAGCAGCAGCGCAAGGCCCAGCGCAAGCGCTAGCCCTCCCCAAGGACCAGGCTGACACCTCAATCCCTAGATAAGCCCAACGACAGCAAGCGGCACGCTACTCCAGCCCTACCGAGGGCGAGCAGCTGTCGCTTGCTGACCTAAACACTAAGAGACAAGAGCCAAAGGACAGACCGACGATGGAACCGCTCAAGCATGAATGTGGCGTAGCCATGATACGCCTTCGCAAGCCCCTCTCCTACTACCAGGAGAAGTACGGCACGTGGATGTATGGACTCAACAAGCTGTATCTCCTGATGGAGAAGCAGCACAATCGAGGGCAGGAGGGTGCAGGCCTCGCCGTGGTCAAGCTCGGCACCCAGCCTGGCGAGGAGTACCTCTTCCGTGAGCGCGCCGAGGGCACAGGAGCCATCCAGGAGATCTTCGACACCGTGCACAGCGCCCTCGGAGCGGTCCCCCGCGAGCAGCTCGCCGACCCCATCTACGCCGAGGAGCACCTCCCCTATGCGGGCAACTGCATGATGGGTCACCTACGCTACAGCACCACGGGCAAGAGCGGACTGACCTTCGTCCACCCCATGATCCGCCGCAATAACTGGCGAGCCAAGTGCTTGACGATCTGCGGTAACTTCAACCTCACCAACGTCTCACAGATCTTCGACGCCATCACCTCCGTAGGCCAGCACCCGCGTCACGTCTCCGACATGCACATCCTGCTGGAGCAAATCGGGCACCGCCTCGACCGCGAGGTAGAGCGTCTCTTCGTCCAGAGCCGTACCTTTGGGCTCGAGGGCATGGACATCACCCACTACATCGAGGAGCGTATCGACCTGGCCAACGTCCTGCGCCAGTGCGCCCCGCTATGGGATGGCGGCTTCGTCATGTGCGGCCAGACGGGCAGCGGCGAGAGCTATGCCATGCGCGACCCCTGGGGCATACGTCCCGCCTTCTACTATGTAGATGAGGAGATCGTCGTCCTAGCGTCCGAGCGCCCCGTCATCCAGACGGTGATGAATATCGCCAGCGAGCAGGTTCAGGAGCTGCTGCCCGGGCAGGCGCTGCTGGTGAACCGCCAGGCCGAGGTACGCCTCGAGCAGATCGTCGACCCACGGCAGCAGCAGGCCTGCTCCTTCGAGCGCATCTACTTCTCCCGGGGCAGTGACAAGGACATCTACCAGGAGCGTAAGGCCCTCGGCCGCCTGCTCACGCCCGCCATCCTACGCGCTCTGGGAGGTGACCTCGAGCACGCCGTCTTCTCCTTCATCCCCAACACCGCCGAGGTCGCCTACTACGGCATGCTGGAGGGACTCAACGAGCACCTCAACGAGGAGAAGCTACGCCTGCTGCAGTCAGGGCGTCAGCTGAGCACCGAGGAGCTACGCCAGATCCTCGCCTTGAGCATCCGCAGCGAGAAGGTCGCCATCAAGGACATCAAGCTCCGCACCTTCATCTCCGAGGGCAAGAGCCGTAATGAGCTCGCCGCCCACGTCTACGACATCACCTACGGCACGGTACGCCCTGGCCTCGATAGCCTCGTGGTCATCGACGACAGCATCGTGCGTGGGACGACCCTGCGCCAAAGTATCATCGGCATCCTCGACCGCCTCTCCCCGCGCAAGATCGTCATCGTCTCCAGCTGCCCACAGGTACGCTACCCCGACTACTACGGCATCGACATGAGCAAGATGAAGGAGTTCATTGCCTTCCGTGCCGCCATCGCCCTGATCAAGGAGCGCGGTATGGAGACCCTCATCGAGCAGCAGTACCAGCGCGCCCTCGAGCTACGCCAGCGCCCCGAGACGGAGGAGGTAGAGAACGTCGTCAAGGCGATCTACGCCCCCTTCAGCCCCGAGGAGATCTCGGCCAAGATGGTCGAGCTCTTGCGCCCCGAGGATACCCGCGCCGAGGTCGAGCTGGTCTTCCAGAGCCTCGAGGGGCTGCATGAGGCCATCCCCCACCACCACGGCGACTGGTACTTCAGCGGCGACTACCCCACCCCCGGCGGCTCCCACCTGGTGAACAAGGCCTTCATCGACTACGTCGAGCAGGACCACCCCCAGCATCCCTAGCCCGCCCTCAGCAACAAGCCCCGAGCCTCCAGAAGTAGTCTCAGAAGACGGGAATCACCAGTTTAAACTATCTCAGTATGAAAATCGCGTATTGTCTTTTCGGCACCTATACCGTAGGCGGGATCGAACGAACGACAACGGTCAAGGCCAATTGGCTAGCTCAGCACGGACACGATGTGTATCTGATCACGACTGGCCACAATGGACGTCCTTCCTACTATAGCCTGGAGCCAAACATCAAGCATATTGACCTTGACATAAACTACATAATGCCTGGGGCCTCCTTTATCACTCAGTATAGGGGGAACAGATCCAAGCCCAAGCTTCATGAGCAAAGGCTACGCGAATTACTCCTCAAGCTTAGACCAGACATCACAATCGCAGCAGGGTGGCATGAAGCTGGCTTCTTACATAGGATCGAGGATGGTAGCGCCAAGATCGTGGAGCATCACAACTTCTTGTATGCTCCTATCGCCCGTTTCCCCACCTTCTATGATAAGAATAACAAGCTCCCTCTTCTTTCCAGACTCAAGTACTGGCTTCGTACTCAGTGGAGCCTACAGGCGGTACGCCAACAGCGGTATCATGACCAGCGATACGACAGATTAGTCGTCCTCACCGAGGAAGACAAAGCACTCTGTAGTCACTGTCCTAATGCTAGTGTCATCTACAACCCCCGGACCATAGAGTCCGATGTAGTATCTCCCCTAACCAATAAGGTCATCCTAGCCACTGGGCGCCTCACTGGACAGAAGAACTTCACTGAGTTAGTCCACATTTGGGGGATGATTGCCAAGGAATACCCTGACTGGAAGCTCCACATAGTAGGTGACGGAGAGTCAAAGGAAGAGATTAAGGAGGCCATACGCAGTGTTGGCATAGAAGATCAGGTCGAGCTCCTACCCTTCAGTAATAATATCCAGGAGCACTACCTCAGTGCATCTATCTTCGCAATGCCATCTACATACGAAGGCTTTGGCTTGGTCTTGGTAGAGGCCGAGACTTGTGGCTTACCCGTTGTCTCTTATGCCTGCCCTTGCGGCCCTAGAGATATTATTCGTCACGGAGAAGATGGCTTCCTCGTTAACCCCGGGGATAAAAAGGCCTTTGCTCAACATCTGCGACAACTCATCGAAAGCGATGAACTCCGTCAAGCGATGGGGCGAGCAGCACGAGCCAATTCGGAGCGCTTTGCCCTAGATGTAATTATGAAGCAATGGGAGCAGCTCTTCAAAGAACTACGCCCTAAACAATAACATCATCCATCATTAAATACAGCAGACTATGTCACTTATCGAAGACCTACACTGGCGGCACGCCGTCAAGGCATACGACCCCACGAAGAAGCTCTCCCAGGAGGATCTGATGAAGATCGTCGAGGCTGCCCGCCTCGCCCCCACCTCCTCGGGGCTGCAGCAGTTCCGCCTCATCGTCGTCGGCGACCAGGACCTCAAGGAGAAGATGGTCGCAGGGGCCCTCAACCCCGACTGCATGCGTGAGTGCTCCCACGTCATCGTCTTCGCCGCCTGGGACGAATACACGCCCGAGCGCATCGACGCCATCTATGACCTCACGACCGACGAGCGCGGGCTGGTGCGCGGACGCTTCAAGCGCTACACCGACATGCTCAAGGAGAAGTTCGGCGAGATGGATAAGGAGGAGCAGTACCAGCACGCTGCGAACCAGGCCTACATCGCCCTGGGGATGGCGCTGGCACAGGCTGCAGAGCTCCGCATCGACAGCACGCCCATCGGCGGCTTCGACCCCAAGCTCGTCGACGAGCTGCTCGACCTGCCCTCCAAGGGCCTACGTAGCGTCTGCCTCCTCTACCTCGGCTACGCTGATCCCGAGCGCGACTGGATGGGCCAGATGAAGAAGGTGCGCAACTCAATGGAGGAGTTCGCCACCTTCATCTAATAGCAACCAGCATAGGCAGGGGATAGCACCGAGCACTCGGTGCTATCCCCTGCTTGCTTTGCCCCCTACCTAGACCAAGGACAGACATGAATGAAGATCTTCACCTCGAGCATATCCGACGCGAGTACTCCAGCCGCAGCCTCAGCCGCAGCGAGCTCCCCGCCGAGCCCCTCCCCATGGTCGAGCGCTGGCTCCGCGAGGCCATAGAGAGCCGCGTCTACGAGCCTACGGCGATGCTCGTGGGCACGGCGAGCCCCGAGGGCCAGCCCAGTATACGCACCGTCCTGCTGAAGGAAGTCCTCGGCGGGCGCTTCGTCTTCTACACCGGCTACGAGAGTCGCAAGGGGCGACAGATCGCCGCCAACCCACGCGTAGCGCTAACCTTCCTCTGGCACGAGCTAGAGCGTCAGATCCACGTCGAGGGCACGATCGAGCGGCTCCCCGCCGCAGAGAGTGACGCCTACTTCGCCATGCGCCCCTACAAGAGCCGCATCGGCGCGCGCATCTCCCCGCAGAGCCAGCCCATCCCCTCGCGCGAGTGGATCATGATGCGCTTTGCCGCCGAGAGCCTCAAGTTCGTCGGCCGCGAAGTGCCCCGCCCCGACAGCTGGGGCGGCTATGCCGTGACGCCGCACCGCATCGAGCTGTGGCAGGGACGCGACAGCCGCCTACACGACCGCTTCGTCTACGAGCTGCAGGAGGACGGCAGCTGGAGCCTCACCCGCGTCGCCCCCTAGCTTCGCCAGCTCTTGGACGAGGACGAAGGTATCCTGCCTTACAGCCCTTCGTCCCCCTCCTACCCTTTGTCCCGACCTCTCCGATGAGTACCGAGCCCGACCTCTTCCAGCGCTTCGAGGACTACCTGCGCTACGAGCTGGACGCCTCCCCCAGGACGGTGTCCAGCTACAGCCGTGACCTGGAGCGCTACCGCCGCTATGCCGAGGAGCGCCTCGCCGAGCCCTTCACCCCGAGCGAGGGCGACCTCGATCTGGTGCGCGGCTGGCTCTCCTCCAGCCTCGATGCAGGGGTCAAAGCCTCCTCCGTGGGCAAGTACCTCTCCTCGGTGAAGAGCTTCTACCGCTACCTCATCAAGCTCGGCCTGCTCCGCCGAAGCCCCATCCAGCAGCTGCGCCCCCCGAAGGCCGACAAGCCTCTGCCCGTCTACGTCCCCACCGAGGAACTGAACCGCCTCATCGACGAGCCGCAGGAGCCCGGCGAAGACTGGCAGGCCGTACGCGACCGCCTGATCCTGGCGATGCTCTACGAGTGCGGGCTGCGACGCAGCGAACTGGCAGGGCTCGCCGACGGCGATGTCGACACCCGACAGCGTCAGCTCAAGGTGCTGGGTAAGGGGCGCAAGGAGCGTATCGTCCCCTTCGGCGAGCAGCTCGCGGAGGCCATCGAGCGCTGGCGAGGCGAGCGTACCCAGATCTTCGGCGACAGCCCGCACTTCCTCCTCTCCTCGCGAGGCAAGCCGCTCTCCGACAGCGCTATCTACCGCGTGGTGCACGCCGCTCTACGCGACGTGCCGAAGCTCACCCGTCGCGGAGCCCATGCCCTGCGCCACTCCTTCGCCACCGACATGCTCAACGCTGGAGGCGACCTCATGCTGCTGCGCGAACTGATGGGGCACAACTCCGTCTCCACGACCGTGCGCTACACGCATACCTCCTTCGAGCAGCTGCGCAAGCTCTACGCCGCCCACCCCCGAGCCGCAAGCCCGCCTAAGGATGCCGCACCCGAGGACGACCCGACCACGGAGGACTAAGGCGGCACCAGCCCTACCCTCGCACCTCCTTCCGAAGCTCGGCCTGCCCCTCGCAGCCAACTCTAAGCCAAGTCCTAATACCCTCCTCTTCCCCTCCCTCACCTTGATGTAGGTGAAGGGAGTCCCTCTTCCCAGCAAGACACAAGCATAAGGGGAGCGCCTCCGAGGGCTATCAGTCACGAGGCTGAGGGACGTCCCTCACACACCTGAGGGCTATCAGTCAATCCGCTGAGGGATATCCCTCACAGAGCGGCCCCTAGGCGCGGGCCTTAGCCCGCATTACTCCCGACCAACTTCTTTGCCTTACTTCTACAGCACACTACCATGCACCCCCGCAAGCTCCTCCTAGTCCTTGGGCTCACCCTCCCCCAACTCGCCCTAGCGCATCCCCTACTCAGCGAAGTGATGGCTGCACCCAGCCCCTCGAGCGCCGAGTACGTCGAGCTCTACAACCCGAGCGATCAGCCCTGCACGCTCGGGGACTACTTGCTGGCCGTCGGCAAGGAGGAAACGCGCGTCCAGGGCGTCCGTCTCCCCGACGTCGAGCTCCCGCCGCACAGCTACATCGTGCTCTGCTCCGAGCCCCAGCGCCTCACCGAGCGCTATCCCCGCCTCGCGAGAGACCTAGTCCTTCGCCTCGGCCTACCGCGCCTCGTCAATAGTCGGGGCGTCGTAGCGCTGATCAAGGAGGGCGAGGAGCTCGTGGTGGATAAGTTCGTCTACGACAGCAGCAGCCTCCCGCGAGGGCTGAAGACGAAGAAGGATGTCGCCTGGGAGCGCGTCGACCTCAGCGCCCCCTGGGAGTCGGCGCAGTGGCTCCCCGCGCTCGCAGCTGCAGGCTATGCCAGCCCAGGGCAGCCCAATAGCGTCAGCCTCCAGCGTCAGCAGCAGCCCAAGCCCCCCAGCGCGGGAGGCGGGGACGAAGGTAGCTCGGAGACGGACGAACGTAGCCCACGAGCTCTGCGCAGCTGGCTGGCGGAGCACCCCACAGCCCTCTGTAGCTGGATCGTCTACGACCTCACGGGGCAAAGCATCCATCAAGGGGAGAGCAGCGGCAGCCATGCTTGGCTGGAGGTCCTCTGCACCGATCCGCGGAGCTTCTTCGACCGCCTCGGCCTCCCCGCAGGCAGCTCCTACCTCCTCTCCATCCGCTGCGAAGAGTCGGGCGCGGAGCACCTCGCCTATGCCTTCCTCATCTCCCGCCCCTAGCGGCCCTCCTCCTTCAGCTCCCTCTATCCCCCACAGCAACGATCACCCCCTAGAGCCCTGCACCCGATCACACCTAAGCCCGCCCGTCACTCTCCCCACTTAGCCGTCTCACTCTGCTAAGCTCTACGATCTCTATCACCCAAGCTAAAGCCTCACTCTACCACCCTATCCAGCCTCACTCAGCTAGCCCAGCGCGCCATTCCCCCTCCTCCATCCCAAGGCTTCTCCCTGCCCTAGCCCCAACCCTTCCTATTAGAAGGAGTGCCGTGCCTTAGCGCCCAAGCCCCTTCAAGCTAAGGGCAGCGAGCATCGCGCCTTATCCCCCGAGCTCACCTCCTCCCATTCTCCACTCCTCCTCTAAGCTACAACAGAGCCCCAGGAGGAGGGAGCTCCCTCCTCCTGGAATAAAAGAGAACCGCGCCTGCAGCCATCGGGAGATGGTCGCAGGCGCGGCTGGTATTGGGAGGCAGCACTAGCCGCACAGGCGGCACGTGCTGCGCGGGACTAGTCCTTGAACTTAGCGGAGAGGAACTCGCGGTTGAGGCGTGCGATGTTCGAGATAGAGATGTTCTTGGGGCACTCTACCTCGCAGGCACGCGTGTTGGTACAGTTCCCGAAGCCCAGTTCGTCCATCTTCGCGACCATCGCCTTAGCACGGCGAGCAGCCTCGACACGCCCCTGAGGCAGGAGCGCAAGCTGGCTGACCTTCGCCGAGACGAAGAGCATAGCCGAGCCGTTCTTACATGCCGCAGCACAGGCACCACAGCCGATGCAGGCAGCAGCGTCCATAGCCATATCAGCGTCCGCCTTGGGGATGGCGATCGCGTTGGCGTCAGGCACACCACCCGTATTGACCGATACGAAGCCCCCCGCCTGGATGATCTTGTCGTAGGCCGAGCGGTCTACCATAAGGTCGCGGATGATGGGGAAGCCCGCCGAGCGCCAAGGCTCGATGGTGATCGTGTCGCCTTCGTCGAAGCGACGCATATGCAGCTGACAGGTCGTGATGCTGTCATCGGGTCCGTGAGGATGCCCATTGATGTAGAGCGAGCACATACCGCAGATCCCTTCACGGCAGTCGTGGTCGAAGACGACGGGCTCCTTGCCCTCGCGTACCAGCTGCTCGTTGAGGATGTCGAGCATCTCTAGGAACGAGCTGCCCTGGGATATATTCTTGAGGTCATACATCTCGAACGCACCCTTTGCCTCGGGACCGCGCTGGCGCCAGACCTTTACCTTGATATTGATATTCTTATCCATTGTACCGATAGAGTGGCTTGGGGTTAGTTCTTGTAGTTACGCTGCTGACGGACGACGAACTCGTAGTCCAGAGACTCCTTGAGCAGGACGGGATCCTGATCCTCGCCCTGGTATTCCCAGCAGGAGACGTAGGCGAACTGGTCGTCGTGACGCAGTGCCTCGCCCTCAGGCGTCTGATGCTCGAGGCGGAAGTGACCACCGCAGCTCTCCTCTCGGTCGTGAGCGTCGCGGGCCATCAGTTCGCCGATCTCGATGAAGTCAGCCAGTCGCAGTGCCTTCTCCAGCTCGACGTTGAGGTCATCGGCCTTACCGGGGATGCGCACATCGCTCCAGAACTCCTTCTTCAGCTCCTTGAGCGCTACGATCGCCTTCTCTAGGCCTTCACGCTCACGGCCCATGCCGACGAAGTCCCACATGATGTGGCCGAGCTTCTTGTGCAGGCTGTCGACAGACTGCGAGCCCTTGATGCTCATCAGGCGAGCGATGCGATCCTGGATGCCCTTCTCTGCCTCGTCGAACTCTGGACGGTCCGTGCTGAAGCGGGGAACCTGGATCTGGTCGGCCAGATAGTTCTGGATCGTGTACGGCAGGACGAAGTAGCCGTCGGCCAGACCCTGCATCAGCGCCGAAGCCCCGAGGCGGTTGGCACCGTGGTCAGAGAAGTTGGCCTCCCCGATAGCGAAGAGCCCGGGCACGGAGGTCATCAGCTCGTAGTCGACCCAGATACCGCCCATGGTGTAGTGGATGGCAGGGTAGATCATCATCGGCGTCTCGTAGGGATTGTCGTTGGTGATCTTCTCGTACATCTGGAAGAGGTTACCATAGCGGGCCTCTACGACGTCCTTACCCAGACGCTGGATGGCGGAGGAGAAGTCGAGGAAGACGGCTAGGCCGGTGTTGTTCACCCCATAGCCAGCGTCGCAGCGCTCCTTGGCTGCGCGGCTCGCTACGTCACGAGGCACGAGGTTCCCGAAGGCGGGGTAGCGGCGCTCGAGGTAGTAGTCACGATCCTCTTCCTTGATCTGAGTGGGGCGGAGCGTACCAGCCTGCAGCTTCTTGGCATCCTCGATGTTCTTGGGTACCCAGATGCGACCGTCGTTACGCAGCGACTCGGACATCAGCGTCAGCTTGGACTGGAACTCGCCATGTACGGGGATACAGGTCGGGTGGATCTGCGCCATACAGGGGTTCGCGAAGTAGGCGCCCTTCTTGTAGCACTGCCAGGCAGCCGAGCCGTTGGAGGCCATAGCGTTCGTGGAGAGGAAGAAGGCATTGCCGTAGCCGCCCGTACCGATGACGACAGCGTGAGCAGCGAAGCGCTCGATCTTACCCGTCACGAGGTTGCGGGCGATGATCCCTCGGGCACGTCCGTCAATGATGACGACGTCGAGCATCTCGTGGCGCGTGTAGAGCTTGACCGAGCCCTTACCGACCTGGCGACTCAGGGCGGAGTAAGCGCCAAGCAGCAGCTGCTGCCCCGTCTGACCACGAGCATAGAAGGTACGTGATACCTGAGCGCCCCCGAAGGAACGGTTGTCCAGAAGACCGCTGTACTCACGAGCGAAGGGTACACCCTGTGCTACGCACTGGTCTATGATACTGTTGGCGACCTCTGCCAGGCGGTAGACGTTGGCCTCACGAGCACGGTAGTCCCCCCCCTTGATCGTATCGTAGAAGAGGCGGTAGACCGAGTCCCCGTCATTCTGATAGTTCTTAGCAGCGTTGATCCCCCCCTGGGCAGCGATGGAGTGCGCACGACGGGGCGAGTCCTGGATGCAGAAGTTCAGCACGTTGAAGCCCATCTCTGCCAGCGATGCGGCAGCCGATGCCCCAGCGAGCCCGGTACCGACGACGATGATGTCGAGGCGGCGCTTGTTGGCGGGGTTGACGAGCTTCTGATGGTCTTTATAATTAGTCCACTTGTCAGCTAATGGGCCGGCAGGGATCTTGGAATCTATCTTAGACATATGCTATATATAGGTACTGGAGTGGATAACTACAGGCATTAGAAGGGGCAGACCCCACCGCAGAGACTCTGCAGGTAGTACCATACGACCACGACTGCGAAGCCGAGGACGATGATCGTCGTGTAGACATTGGAGATGCAACGCAGGCGCTCGAACCAGATCTTGTTATCGAAGCCGATGGTGTGCAGCGAGCTCCAGAAGCCATGCGAGAGGTGGAACCACAGAGCACCCAGCCATACGAGGTAGAGGACTACGAAGATGGGGTTGGAGAAGGTATAGCGGATGAGACCAGCACCGTCGGTAGGCCCGCTCACACCCGCGATCCCGAGGTCATGCTGCCCGAGGAGCTCTGCCAGCTGCATCTTCGCCCAGAAGTTGAAGAGGTGCAGCAGGAGCCCGAGGACGACGACGACACCCAGTACCATCATGTTCTGCGAGGCCCACTCGACGCCCTTAGGCTTGTCGATGACGGCGTAGCGGTCGTTGCCGCGTGCCTTGAGGTTCTGCAGCGTCAGGATGAAGGCATAGACGATGTGCACGACGAAGAGTACGGCCAGCCCCATTGAGGCTACCAGCGCGTACCAGTTAGCTCCGAGGAATTCACATACCGCGTTATAGCCCTCCTCGCTGAAGAGAGCTACGAGGTTCATCGACATGTGGAAGGTCAGGAACAGGATCAGCGCAAGTCCTGAGATACTCATCACGAGCTTACGGCCGATCGAGGATTTGATTAACCACGACATAGAGTTTATTATTAGTTTGATTCTACTTAGTTTATGCCCTTGTCGGCAGGCGCTATAGAGCCGAGGTGCAGTAGGCTCCGTGGTATCCCCGAAGCAGAGCCTAGGCGCCAGGCCGTGCCTTGCCTCCACAAAGATAACTCAATTAGGTATATGAAGCACCATTATTGGCGAAAAAAAGGCGTAATCGTCCCAACACCTCTCCCCACAAATAGGTACAGAATAGTCAAGTCAAAGGAAAAGGACCCTTCTGCCTACCTATATATAGCTAGCTACATAGGTGTAGCAGCGCGCTCCGGGGAGGCTCGGCGGGCCGAGCAAGGATAAGGCGGAGCAAGGGCACCTGCCTCGCGGAGCCTACCGAGGGATAAGGGAGGAAGGCTGCCAAGCGTGCGGAGGGAGGCGACCGAGGGACAAGGGGGAGGCTGCCCCGAGCTAAGGCGCGGCGCGCTCCGAGCCTAGGGAGCGGGAGCCAAGTGATATAAGAAGTGGGAGAAAGTGATATAAGAAGTCACGGAAAATGATATAAGATCTAGCGAAAACTAATATAAGATTCGGGGGAATATATTATAAGAATACTCCCCCGGCCTATCGCTAGAAGACAGCTAAGCCCTATAGGGGCGTCCCACAGGCTAAGCCTCAGCTCGGAACGCCCCTATAGGGCTTAGTGTCTTGTGGGCCTCGCCCGAGGACGAGGCGGAGCAGCCTTATCGGGGCTTCGGCGCTCTGCCTGCCGCCTCCAGCAGCGGACGCAGGTAGCGCCCCGTAGCCGAGTCGGGATGCGCGGCCAGCTCCTCGGGCGTCCCCTCGGCCACGATGTAGCCACCACCCTTACCCCCCTCGGGGCCGAGGTCAATGACCCAGTCCGCGGCCTTGATGACCTCAAGGTTATGCTCAACCACGATCACCGAGTGCCCCTGGTCGACCAGCGCCTCCAGAGAGCCCAGCAGCGTGCGTATATCGTGGAAGTGCAGGCCCGTGGTCGGCTCGTCGAAGATGAAGAGCGTCGGCAGCTTCCTTCCCTTACCTAGGTAGTAGGCGAGCTTGACACGCTGGTTCTCCCCGCCCGAGAGCGTCGAGCCCGACTGTCCGAGCTTGATGTACCCGAGGCCTACGCGCTGCAGCGGACGGAGCTGATTGATAATGCGATCCGAGAGGGGGGACTGCTCGCGGTGCTCGGCGAAGAAGTCCACGGCCTCGTCCACGCTCAGCTCCAGCAGCTGGGAGATATTCGTTCCGCAGTACTCGACCTCGAGGAGCTCCTTGCGGAAGCGCTTGCCGCCGCAGGCCTCGCAGGTGAGGTGGATATCGGCCATGAACTGCATCTCGATGGTGATCTCACCAGCGCCCTGACAGGTCTCGCAGCGTCCGCCCTCCTTATTGAAGCTGAAGTAATAGGGCTTGTAGCCCATCTGCTTCGACAGGGGGAGGCCTGCGTAGAGGTCACGGATGGTATCGAAGGCACCGACGTAGGTCACAGGATTGGAGCGGGAGCTGCGGCCGATGTTGTTCTGGTCTACATACTCCACCTGCTCGATCTCGCGCCAGTCGCCCGTGATGGACGTGAGCTCGAGCTCCGTCATGGGTTCGCGCCCTAGCTTGCGGCTGACACCCTCGTAGAAGAGGTCACGCACCAGCGTACTCTTGCCCGAGCCGCTGACGCCACTGACGACGGTGAGCGTGTGCAGGGGGAAGCGCACATCCACCTCCTTGAGGTTGTGCCGACGGGCGCCCTTGACCTCGAGGAAGCTCGTCCAGCCGCGGCGCACGCTGGGCAGGGGGATCTGCTCACGTCCCGTGAGGTAGGCGGCCGTGTAGCCGGGCGTCTCGCACGTGATGGCCGAGGCATCACCTGCGTAGACGACCTGGCCGCCGTGGATACCTGCATCGGGGCCTATGTCCACGATGTAGTCGGCGGCGCGCATCATCTCCTCATCGTGCTCGACGACGACCACCGTATTCCCCAGGTCACGCAGACGCTTGACGACGCGTATCAACCGCTCGGTGTCGCGCTGGTGCAGGCCTATGCTGGGCTCGTCGAGCACGTAGAGCGAGCCGACGAGGCTACTGCCGAGCTGAGTGGCGAGCGTCACACGCTGGCTCTCCCCGCCCGAGAGGCTATTGGAGAGGCGGTCTAGGGTGAGGTAGCCTAGGCCTACCTCGTCAAGGAAGCCGAGGCGGGAGCGTATCTCGTGTAGGAGGCGCTTGGCGATGAGCTGATCTGCGGGACTTAGCTCAAGCTCATCGAAGAAGCGCCGTGCCTCCCAGAGGGTCAGGCTGACGACCTCGGCGATGTTCTTCCCGCCCACCTGCACGCAGAGGGCATCGGGCTTGAGGCGTCCGCCATGGCAGCTCGGGCATACCGTCTTGCCCGTGAAGTGGGCGATGCGGACGCGGTTCTGGATCTTGTGCAGCTGGCTACGCAGCGAGGCGAAGTAAGGGTTGATCCCTACGGGGCCGTACTGCTTGCTCGGCAGTCCCTCCCACAGCTGCTCGCGCTGCCGAGCCGTGAGGTCCTTGTAGGGCTTGTGGATGGGGAAGCCCTCCTGATCCGAGAGACCGATGAAGAAGTTCTTCCACTCCGAGGAGACCATGCCCCGCCAGCAGGCTACAGCATCCTCGTAGACCGAGAGCGTGGGGTCGGGGATCACTAGGCGCTCATCGATGCCGACGACCATACCGAAGCCCTCACACTCGGGGCAGGCACCTATGGGATTATTGAAGCTGAACATCTCAGGGCTCGGCTCCTGGAAGACGCGTCCGTCGGCCTCGAAGACATTGCTAAAGGGCACCAGCACCGCCTCCTGGCGCTCGCCACCCTCCATGCGCTCGACGGCGAGGCTGCAGCTGCCGCGTCCCTCGAAGAAGGCCGTCTCTACCGACTCCCCGAGGCGATCCACCGCGCTGAGGTCATCCCCCACGGCCAGACGGTCAATGAGCAGCCAGCAGTGCTTGGCCTCCTTGTCGGGCCATACGAGCGCCTCGTCGATGGGCACGACGCCCTGATCGCTGCGCCACAGACGGCTGTAGCCCTGCTGCAGCTGGATCTCTAGGTGCGCGGCGAGCTTGCGCCCCTTCGGGAGGATGAGCGGCGTGATGAGGTAGACACGGCTCCCCACGGGCAGCTGACGGATATAGCCCAGCACGTCGGGGACGGTATGCTTGCGCACCTCCTGTCCCGAGCTGGGGGAGATGGTCTTCCCGACACGCGCCCATAGGAGGCGCATATACTCGTAGATCTCGGTCGAGGTCGCTACGGTGGAGCGGGGATTGCGGCTGACGACGCGCTGCTCGATGGCGATGGCGGGCGGCAGCCCACGGATCCAGTCGGCCTCGGGCTTGGCCATGCGGCCGACGAACTGGCGGGCGTAGCTCGAGAGGCTCTCCACATAGCGGCGCTGCCCCTCGGCATAGAGCGTGTCGAAGGCCAGCGAACTCTTGCCCGAGCCGCTGACCCCGGTGACGACGACGAGCTTGCCGCGGGGGATCTCGAGGTCTATGTTCTTGAGGTTATTGACACGTACGTGGTGAAGGAGGATGCTGGTGCTCGTATCCTGGCGGTCGCCGCTCAGGGCAGCCTGCTTGCTGCTGGGGGTAGTCTTTGCCATTGGGTCGTCTATCGTGCTGCGCTAGGGAGGATTCAAGCAATCTGGCGCATGGGGCAAAAATACGAAAAGTCCCCCACTGCACCTTCCCTCGGCTGACTCTCGAGCCTCATCCCGCCCCCCAGCTTGGCCGCCAAGGCCGCTCCCACAGGCCTCACCAAGGGGCTGCACCCGCGCCAAAGGCTTCCACGCGAGGTGCCCCCCAGCCCCAGCGCCCATGAGGGATATCCCTCAGCTCACTGATGGATATCCCCCACGCCCGCGACTGGCGTCCCTCAAAGGACTGACGGATATCCCTCACGAGGCCTCCCCCGCTAGCCGCAGTCCGCCACGGGCACGGGCAGCGGGCTTGCTCCCCTCAAGGCTAGCCCGCGCGTAAACGAAGGAAGCCCGCGGCTGGAGGCGTCCAGTCGCGGGCTTCGGGAGCTAGAGGGATAAGGCCGTACCCTTCAAGATCGGGACGAGCTGCGCGAGGCGGGAGGCCTGCTAAGGCTCGGCCTGGGGCGTGAGTTCGAAGTGCAGGTGCCCACCCTCGAGGATGCTCTGATAGCTGAGGAAGGGCTTCGCTAGCGGCTGCTCCCCGAGGAGCGTCCGCCGCACGTAGCGCCCCTCGGGGCGGTCGGCCGTGATGACGAAGGACTTAGCCCCAGGGCGCTGCAGACGTACGCGGCGGAAGTAGGGTATCCCCAGCGCATATTCGCCCGAGACGGGATTGACGGGGTAGAAGCCCAGGGCCGAGAAGACGTACCAGGCCGAGGTCTGGCCGTTGTCCTCATCGCCGCAGTAGCCATCGGGACGTGCGCTATAGAGGCGCTCCATGACCTCACGCACCCACCACTGCGTGCGCTGCGGCCTGCCCGCATAGTCGTAGAGGTAGATCATGTGCTGTATGGGCTGATTACCGTGGGCGTAGTTGCCCATATTCATCAGCTGCATCTCACGGATCTCGTGGATGACGAAGCCGTAGTAGCTCTCGTCGAAGAGGGGCGGCAGGGAGAAGATACTATCCAGGCGCGCCGTGAAGCCCGCAGCACCGCCCATCAGCCGCATGAGCCCTGGGACGTCGTGGAAGACCGACCAGGTGTAGTGTAGCGCGTTGCCCTCGGTGAAGGCATCGCCCCACTTGTAGACCGAGAAGGGCTGCTGCCAGCTGCCGTCGGCCTTGCGTCCCTGCATCCACCCCAGGGCTGGGTTGTAGAGCTTGCGATAGTTCTGGCTGCGTGCGCGGTAGAGGGCCTCCAGCTTCTTCGGCGCCCCCGTGCGTCGCAGCACCTCGGCGATGCACCAGTCGGCGTAGGCATACTCGAGGCTGCGGGCAGCGTGCTCCTTGATTCCGACATCGCTGGGGATGTAGCCGAGCTTATTGTAGTACTGATAGCCCTTGCGCCCCGTGGAGCCGATCGTGGGATGCTCGGCACTCGCCCCATGCAGTAGCGCCGCGACGACTTCCTTGGCCTCAAGGCGCCCCAGCCCCTTGAGATAGGCGTCAGCGAGGACGGAGGCGGAGTTATTCCCCACCATGCAGTCTCTGTGCCCTGGGCTCGCCCACTCGGGCAGGAAGCCACTCTCGCGATAGGCGTTCATCAGCCCCTCGGCCATAGGCCCTGCCTCGTCGGGGTAGACGAGATTGATCAGGGGCATCAGCGCGCGGAAGGTATCCCAGTAGCCCGTATCGGTGTACATGTAGCCGGGCAGTACCTGACCATTGTAGGGGCTGTAGTGGATGATCTCGCCCGCCGCGTTGCGCTCCCAAAAGCGGCGCGGGAAGAGCAGGCAGCGGTAGAGCATGCTGTAGAAGGTGCGCATCCGCTCGGGGTGCTCGTCCTCTACGGCGAGGCGTCCCAGCAGCTCATTCCACACGGCCTTGCCCTCACGGGCGATGGTGGCGAAGTCGCGCCCCGCGGTCTCCTGGAGGTTGAGCTCCGCCTGCTCGGGGCTGATGAAGGAGGAGGCGACCCAGAGGCGCTGCTGGGGCTTGGTGGAGGAGAGCCGTACGGCAGCGAGCGCCCGCGTGCCCCCCTCACCCTTGATCTCCTTGAACTGGACAAGGCTGATGGGCTCCTCGAAGGTGAAGATGAAGTAGCAGCCGAAGCCCGCGGGCACGCCCCCGCTATTGCGCCGACTGACGCCCACGAGCGTCCGCGGTGAGGTCTGCCTCAGCTCGCTGCCCCCATCGTAGGCGTCGATGACGAGCCAGCGCTCCTCGGGCTTGCTATAGCTCGGGTAGGTGATCTCGCAGACGGCAGCGCGCTCGGTAGGCGCTAGGCGCAGCTGGGTATCGTAGTCCGCCAGATAGACCTCATAGCTGTAGGGGTGTGCCCGCTCGGCCCTGTGGCTGAAGTGCGAGGCGCGCTCCTCATCGCCGAAGCGCGGGGAGGCACCGACCATAGGGAGGAAGGCGAACTGTCCGTAGTCCCCGATCCAGGGGCTGGGCTGGTGCGTCTGCTTGATGCCGCAGAGCTTCTGAGCCGTGTAGGTGTACTGCCAGCCGTCGCCCATCTTCCCCGTCTGGGGCGTCCAGCTATTCATCCCCCAGGGGCGGGAGATGACGGGGTAGGTATTGCCCGCACTGAGCTCGTAGCTGCTCAGCGTCCCCGTAAGGGGATCCACGAGCTCGGCATAGGAGGGGCGCACTGCTGCGGGCGTCTGAGCCTGCACCTCGAGGGCGAGACCTAGGACAGCAAGGGCGAGGCCTAGGCGGCGAAGGAGACTCGGGAGCTGCATCGTATAGTATATATATGTAGTGAGCAAAGCGGGAGGAAGGGAGGACGAGGGGCAGCGCCGTGCCGAGGAGCAGCGTCAGAGCCCTAGCCTACTCACGCCAGTAGCGGCGCTGGATGCGGGGGGAGAGTGTCGTCAGCACCTCGTAGGGGATGGTGTCGAGGGCCGCGCTGAGGGCTTGAATGGGGCGAGGCTCTTCGCCGAAGATGAGCACTTCGTCCCCCTCGGCGACCTCGGGCACCTCGGTGACGTCGATCATACAGGCATCCATACACACGTTGCCTATGGTCGGGCAGAGGACGCCGTGCACGGAGACCGCATAGGCGCCATTGCTGAGCCTACGGCTGAAACCATCGGCATAGCCTATCGGGATGACGGCGATGCGTGCGGGGCGCTGCGTCAGCCCACGGCAGCCGTAGCCGACACATTCGCCCGCAGGGAGCTCGCGCAGCTGCAGGATGACGGTCGAGAGGCGCGCTATAGGCGTCGTGCCGGGCAGCTGCGTGGGGCTGATGCCGTAGAGGCCGAGGCCGAGGCGCGCCATATCCAGCGCGTACTCGGGGTAGCGCTCTATGCCCGCCGTATTGAGGATATGGTAGCGCGGGCGGTAGCCCAGCCGCTGGCTAAGCTCCTCGGCCGCCCCCAGCAGGTAGCGGTACTGCCCCTCGGTGAAGGAGCGCTTCGCCTCGCCCTCGTCGGAGGCAGCGAAGTGGGAGAAGATGCTGCTGACTCTCAGCGCAGGGAGCTGCGCCAGCTGCGCGGCCAGCTCGGGGATATCTTCGGCCGAGAAGCCGAGGCGGTGCATGCCGCTATCCACCTTGATATGTATCGGGTAGTCGCTGAGCCCGTGCGCCTCGGCAGCGCGCGCCAGCCCCTCCAGAAGGGCGAAGCTATAGACCTCGGGCTCGAGGCGCTGCTCGAAGAGCGTATCGGCCGTGCTGAGCTCGGGGTTCATCACCATGATATGCGTGCTGATGCCCCCCTCGCGGAGCTCGCGCCCCTCATCAGCTACGGCCACAGCGAGGTAGTCCACGCGGTGCTCCTGCAGCGTACGCGCCAGCTCGACCGCCCCGACGCCATAGCCATCGGCCTTGATCATGCAGATCAGGGGATGTCCTGGGGGCAGGAGGCTGCGGTAGTGATTGAGGTTGGAGACGACGGCGCTGAGGTCGACATCCAGCACCGTCTGGTGCACGTGCGCCGAGAGGCTGCGGTAGAGGCGCTCGAAGGCAAAGCGCCGCGCCCCCTTGAGTAGCAGGCAGACGCCCGAGAGCTGCTCCAGCACGCGCGAGCCCAGGAGCGTCTCCGTATCGGGATAGCAGGAGCAGGGGATAAAGTCGAAGCGCTTCGCCTCCCCGCTACTACGCGGCCCGACGAGATAGAGCTCCTGGACCTCGTAGTCCCTGAGGTAGCGGGCGACCTCGCCATAGAGCTCCTCATCGCTCAGCCCACTGCCCTCTATATCGGAGAGGACGAGCACGCGGCGCATCCCCGAGCTATCGGCACGGCGACGCAGGAAATCCAGCGCTATCGGCAGGCTCTGCAGGTCGCAGCTGTAGTAGTCATTGATCAGCGTGCAGCCCCGCGCGCCCTCCTTGACCTCGAGGCGCATGCTCACGGGGCGCAGCCTACTGCAGAGGCTCGCTTCGCCGAGGAGCTCAGGGGCAAGCTCCGCCACGAGACAGAGCGCCGTCAGCGCGTCCTCGATATAGGCAGCGTCCGTGAAGGGCAGCACCAGCTCGTAGGCCTGCTGCCTGTAGATGCAGGTCAGCTCGCAGCGATCGGCATGGGTGAGGCTATGGGGGATATAGAGTGTGGCCTTGGGATCCTGGTAGCTCCAGCTGCGGAGGCGCTCCGCGGGGTAGCGCTCCTCGATACGCGCGCTGATCCAGCCCTTATCCTTGGGGTAGATGATGCAGCGCGCGGAGGCGAAGAGCTGGAGCTTCTCCTCGAGCTTCTGCTCCATGGAGGCGAAGTGCTCCTGATGGGCACTGCCCAGCCCTGTGAAGACACCGACCTCGGGCTGGATCATCGCCGCAAGCGCTGCCATCTCCCCAGGCTGCGAGATGCCCGCCTCGATGAAGGCCAGCTCGTGCTCGGCTCTCAGCCCCAGCAGCGAGAGTGCCACGCCGAGCTGTGAATTGTAGCTGCGTGGACTGCGGTAGCAGCTGTAGCGCGGCGAGAGGAGCTGATAGAGGAGCTCCTTGACGATGGTCTTGCCGTAGCTGCCCGTGATAGCCACGAGCTGCAGCGCGGGGAGGGAGGCACGATGCGCGGCCGCCAAAAGCTGCAGCGCCGCCAGCGTGTCGGGGACGAAGTAGCAGTTGGCCTCGGGATAGGCACTTGCCTGGAGGCTCCCTTCATGCAGGAGGAAGTGGCGGACGCCCGCCTCATAGAGCTCCGCGACATAGCGCTGCCCGTCGCCCGACTCCGTACGCAGCGCGACGAAGAGGCTATCGCGGGGCGAGGTCAGCGAGCGGCTATCGGTGAGCAGCCACTGCACAGGACGTGCGTAGGGCAGGGCTTCGGTCCTGGCGCCGAGGAGCTGGACAATCTGCTGGGGGCTAAGGCTGGGAGCTAGGGAGGAGTTCATACGAGTGCTGCTAGGTCTAGGGCGGAGGGATATTTGCGGTAGAAGGCGGCGAGCTTAGCCTCCAGGCGCTCCAGCCGCTCACGGTGCGCCTCGGGCTCGCTGGAGAGAGGACGGTGGCGCAGCTCACTGAGGAGGCGCTCCGCCTCAGTGATGCCTCGCTGCGCCTCGGGGCTGAGCCACCACTGGGTGAGGCGCTCGGCGATAAGGCGCTCGCCCAGCTCTGAGGGGTGCGTCATGTCCTCGGCGTAGTAGCGGTAGTCCCGCAGCTCATCCATCATCAGCTCATAGGAGGGGAAGTAGTGCAGCTGCTCGGGGTAGCGCTCCGCGAGGAGCTCGGAGAGCAGCAGGAGCGTGGCCTTGCTTCGCGCATTGCCCACCGCTCCATCGCGCAGGTGGCGCACAGGGCTGACCGTGGTGATGATCTGGAGCTCGGGACGTAGGGCGAAGAGGCACTCCAGCAGCGGCAGCCAGCACGCCGCGAGCTCGTCGAGGCTCACGCGCTGGCGGTGGAAGAGCCGCTCGGGGAGCTTGTGGCAATTGCTCACCACACGGCCCGTCTCGCCCCAGCGGTAGACGTAGCTCGTGCCCCAGGTAAGGAGGAGGAAGTCCAGGCGCTGGAGCTGAGCCGCGGCACGCTCGAGGCGGGAGTTCATCAGCTCCAGCGCATCCTCCCGTCGGCGGCGGGTGAAGCTGCCGTGATGCAGGAGCGAGGCGTAGCCGCCGCTGGTCTTCACGAGTTCGTCCGCCTCGAAGGGACGGTCTTCAAGGATACGCTCCAGCGCAGCGGCGATGGAGAGTGGGTTGTACTGAATGCCGAAGGGATTGACCAGGACGTCCAGCGCGCCAGCTCTGAGGCGTGTGGCGATGCTCTGGCTGAAGCAGGAGCCGAGGCTCATCACAGCCTGACCATAGCTGAGTCTAGGCGGCGCGGGCGGGAGGCCGACGGGAGTCGAGAGCGCGATCATCTACTTGTGGGGCTTAGTCGCGGAGCGGCGTGAGCGGCGGTGACTGCCTAGACGCGGGTAGAAGGCAGCCTCGATGTGCTCCAGCGTGTAGCTGCGGTCGCTGGCGATATCTATGGCGATGATGTCGTAGCGTACGTCCAGCTCGAGGCCTCGGGTACGTACGTAGTGGTCGGCAGCCTGGATGAGGAGGGACTGCTTACGCTGACTGACGCTGTCGCGAGCCCTGAGGAGGCTGCCCGCGCTGCGGGTCTTGACCTCGACGATGGCCAGCGTCGGGCCACGCTGAGCGATGAGGTCCAGCTCGCGATGCCCCGAGCGCCAGTTGCGCTCCAGGATGCTGTAGCCCTTGGCCTCGAGGTAGCGGCAGGCTAGCTCTTCACCAAGCGCACCCGTCTTGAGATGTTCGTCCATAGCAGGTCACTCTGTGCCTCCGCGGGCTCGAAGGTCTCTATGTGTCGGCTCCGCTTGGAGGGGATGATGGTGTCGATGGCTATGAGTATACCCGTCTCCTCGACAAGGCCGAACTCATGGTTGATCGCCGTGCCGAAGACGCGCATCTCGGGGGAGAGCGCCATGTAGGCACTGACGAGCGGCGGGATGTTGAGCCCTAGGGCACGCACCGCACGGTTGAGGGAGCGGTAGTCCGAGGCGAAGTCCTCGAGCTGGAAGAGCTCCCGCACCTCCGCCTCATCGACCTCTATCGGCAGCGGCTCAGTCGGCGTGACGAGCTGCTCAGGGTCGGGGAAGTGCTGCGAGAGGAAGTAGAGGATGAGGTTGCGCACGTGCCGATCGTAGTCCTTATACATCGTCACCTTGCCGTAGAAGTAGCGCATCTCGGGGTTGAGCACCGTCAGTGCGCCCAGCCCGTCCCAGAGGTTGTCGAGGGCGAAGAGGCTCTTGGCCCCCATACGCGTAGACTGGTAGGGCAGCGAGACAAAGGAGCGGCCCAGCTCTATAGTATAAGGTAGGTAGTCGCTGAGGAAGCGCGGACTGAAGTCGAACATCTCTGCCGTCGCGAGCCGTGGCTTGCCCGTGGCGGCATCATAGCCCACTTCGTCGCCGAAGACGAAGCGGTAACCGCCGAGGATGGCCTCCTCTGCGGGATCCCATACGATGAGCTGTCGATAGCCCTCGGGATCTAAGTCAAAGCTATCAATATCACAATCCTTACCCGTGCCGCCGCCGTAGTAGCGGAAGGCCTCCTCACGTAGGCGCCCGATCTCACGCATGGTATGCGGAGCGCTCAGGGCGTGGAAGACGTAGAGCTCGTTGCCCCCTTTGTTGGTCTGGCGCAGGAGCTTGTCGGGCGTCAGCTCGGCACGTATCAGCGCCTTATCTATGGGTGCGATGATCGGTGTGGTGTACATAGTATGCACTTAGCGGTGCGTGCGGTCGTATTCCTCGCGGAGCTGGTAGCTCAGGGCGCGGATGCGCTGCGCCTCCTCGAGCGGCGTCAGCGTGCTGTCTCTGAGGCTCTGCCAGGAGATGGGCTCCCCGACGAGGACGGTGTAGTGGCTGCCCCGAGCGCGGAAGAGCTCATCAGGCAGCAAGGCCTGTCCTGGGTCGAACTTCATGCGCAAGGCGTTCTTGAGGTGCCACACCCAGTAGAAGTGGCGGGAGTTGCGCCCGACGAAGTGCAGCGGCACGACGTCGCGCTGGTAGTTGATCGCCTGGCTGACGAAAGTCTTGTGCCAAGGTCTGTCCTGCAGCTGCCCATCGAAGATACGAGAGCAGGAGCCTGCGGGGAAGCTGCCGATAGGCGCATCGCCCTCCAGCGCCTCCTGCATCAGCTGGATAGCGCCGCGAGCCTGCGCGCCCTGCCGATTATTGACGGGGAGGAAGACAGGCTGTAGGGGCTTGAGGTAGTAGAGGAGATCCGAGACCATGTAGCGCACGGCGCCGTAGCGCTCCCCGAGCATGTGGCAGAGGGTGATGCCGTCCATGCCACCGAGGGGATGATTGCAGACGAAGATGCAGCGCCCATTCTCGGGCAGGCGCTCGGGGTGTACCCACTCGGTCGTCAGGCGGAACTCCTGCATCAGCCCCGCCAGGAAGTCCCGACCCTCGAGATGCCCGTAGCGGTAGAGGACATCATTGATCTCCCGCTGGTGGATGATACGCTCCAGCGTGCGGAGGATAGGGCGTGGCAGGCGCTTGCCGACCTTCGCCTCCAGCACCTCCCCTATATGGATAGCCAAGGGGTGGTGCTGGGACGTGTAGTCGGGATGCTCGGTGAGTGGGGTCTGCATTACTTGCCCTCCAGCTGGCGGATGCTCTGCTCGATGGTGGCGATACGGCTCTCGCAGTCGGCCTGCTTCTTACGCTCGAGGGCGATGACGGCCTCGGGCGCCTTCGCCACGAAGCTCTCGTTGCTCAGCTTCTTCGTCACCCCAGCGAGGAACTTCTGCTGGTACTCGAGGTCGGCACGCAGCTTGGCCAGCTCCTCCTCTACATTGATGTAGGCAGCCATGGGTACGGCGAATTCGTCCGTCCCGACCATGAAGCTCACTGCGCCCTCGCTACGCTGCCCCGAGCGGTCGATGGTCGCTAGGCCTGCCATCTTGGTCAGCACCTCGTCCAGCTCCGTGCTGTAGCTGGGGGAGACCTCGAGGGTCAGCTCCTCGCGGGGGGAGAGGTTCTTGCTGGTGCGCAGGCTACGCACGGCGGTGATGACCTCCTGTACGGCAGCGAAGCGGCTGAGGAAGGCCGTGTCGACAGCCTCGGCGGCACGCTGCTGGGCGTACATGATGCTCTCGCCCTCGGCACGGGGGCTGAGGCTCTGCCATAGCTCCTCGGTGATGAAGGGCATGAAGGGATGCAGGATGCGCAGTACCTCGTCGAAAAAGTCCAGCGCCTCCTGGCAGGTCTGCTGGTCGATGGGCGTGCCGTAGGCGGGCTTGATCAGCTCGAGGTAGTAGGAGCTGAAGTCGTCACGGATGAGCTTGTAGACGAGCGTCAGCGCCTCGCTGATGCGGTACTTGGCGAAGAGGTCTTCCAGCTCGGTGGCCGCCTCGTTGAGCACCTGGCGCATCCAGTAGCTCGCCAGGCGCGAGGCCTCGGGCTGCGGAGCTACGACGGCGTCTGCCGTCCAGCCCTTGACGAGGCGGAAGGCGTTCCAGAGCTTGTTGCAGAAGTTGCGCCCCTGCTCGCAGAGGCTCTCGTCGAAGAGGATATCATTCCCCGCTGGCGCGCTCATGATGAGCCCCATACGCACGCCGTCGGCGCCGTACTTGTCGATCAGGTCGAGCGGGTCGGGGGAGTTGCCCAATGTCTTGGACATCTTGCGGCCCTGATTGTCGCGCACGATCCCCGTCAGATAGACGTTCTCGAAGGGCTTCTTGCCCTGGAACTCGTAGCCCGCCATGATCATACGTGCCACCCAGAAGAAGAGGATATCGGGACCCGTCACGAGGTCGGAGGTCGGGTAGTAGTAGTCGAGCTCCTTGTTCCCCTCGCTCAGCGCAGGGGCGAAGACCGTGATCGGCCACAGCCAAGAGGAGAACCAGGTATCCAGGCAGTCACTCTCGCGGACAAGGTCTGCCGCCGTGAGGCTGGGATCCTGCTCCTGTGCCAGACGCAGCGCCTCCTCATCGCTGGCAGCGACGACGAAGCCCCCACTGGGGAGGTAATAGGCTGGGATGCGATGCCCCCACCAGAGCTGGCGGCTGATGCACCAGTCCTTGATGTTCTCCATCCAGTAGCGGTAGGTGTTCTTGAACTTCGCAGGATGGAGCTTGACCTCGTCCTGCATCACCGCATCGAGAGCAGGCTTGGCGAGGGTCTCCATCTTGAGGAACCACTGCATCGACAGCTTGGGCTCGATGGGGACGAAGGTACGCTCGGAGTGCCCTACCTTATTCGTATAGGCCTCGACCTTCTCCATCAGGCCAGCTGCCTGGAGGTCGAGCTCGATCTGCTTGCGCACATCGAAGCGATCCATCCCAGCATAGGCGCCGCCGTGCTGATTGAGACTCCCGTCATTATTGAAGATATCGATCGTCTCGAGCTGATGCTTCTGCCCGAGCACGTAGTCATTGATGTCGTGGGCCGGCGTCACCTTGAGGCAACCCGTACCGAACTCTATGTCTACATATTCGTCCTCGATGATGGGCACCGAGCGACCTACGAGGGGTACGATGAGGCGCTTGCCCTTGAGGTCGCGGTAGCGCTCATCATTGGGGTTGATACACACCGCGGTGTCGCCCATGATCGTCTCGGGGCGGGTCGTAGCTACGACCACGTAGCGATCCTCGCCCTCGACGAAGTAGCGGAGGTAGTAGAGCTTGCCCTGCTGCTCCTGATAGATGACCTCCTCGTCGCTGAGTGCCGTCTGCGCCTTGGGGTCCCAGTTGACGACGCGAACGCCGCGGTAGATGAGTCCCTTGCGGTAGAGGTCTACGAAGACGTCGATGACGCTCTGCGAGCGCTCCTCGTCCATGGTGAAGGCCGTGCGCTCCCAGTCGCAGGAGGCACCGAGGCGCTTGAGCTGCTCGAGGATGATGCCCCCATGCTCACGCGTCCAGTCCCAGGCGTGCTCGAGGAAGGCCTCACGCGTCAGGTCGGTCTTCTGTATGCCCTGAGCGGCCAGACGCCCGACGACCTTGGCCTCCGTAGCGATGGAGGCGTGGTCGGTGCCGGGGACCCAGCAGGCGTTGAAGCCACGCATACGCGCACGGCGTACCAGGATGTCCTGGATGCTGTTATTGAGCATGTGCCCCATGTGCAGCACCCCCGTCACATTGGGCGGAGGGATGACGATGGTATAGGCAGGACGAGCATCGGGGCTCGAGTGGAAGAGCTTGTGCTCCATCCAGTATTGATACCAGCGGCTCTCCACAGCCTCGGGGCTGTACTTCGTAGCTAAGTCCATAATGGCTTCGTGAGGTCTATCTATATTATATATGTATACGCATGTCAGACGCGCTAGGGTCAGGGCGGGAGGCCCTAGCCCCAGCACGCTAGAGGGTACAAATTTACGCATTTCTACGTAGAGCAGGGACGCGTCACGCGCGCGGCCGCTCCGCCTCCTGGGGCAGCTCCGTCCCTTCCTTCGCCCCACTCCCCTCACGGCAGCGCTTCTCCCCCACCCCTTACCTCCCCTCGCTGACTGATATCCCTCAGCCTCCTGACGGACGTCCCTCAGGGCGCCCACTGATACCCCTCAGCACCCTGAGGGATATCCTTAAAGGGTGCCCCTCCCTAAGCCCGAGCCGCGGCAGACCTCGCTCAGAGCACGCCTAGAGTACAAGGCTCCTCAGCGGCGAAGGCAGTCCGTACCGCCCTGCTGACCCAGGGAAGACAAGTGCTTTGCAGATACTCTGCCATCTTGGCAGCCCACAGCGGAGCTTCGCTCCTTTGGCATAGCCTTTGCCCACGCCCTCCATGGTCGAGCGCCCGCCCCCAAGGCCGCGCCCACCGACACAAGTGACAAATAACATCTAATAGAATACAGACTATGAGCATCAAGCCACTGGCAGATCGCGTCCTCGTACGCCCTGCTGCACAGGAAGAGAAGACCACCAGCGGGATCATCATCCCCGACTCCGCCAAGGAAAAGCCCCTCAAGGGCGAAGTCGTAGCCGTCGGCGGCGGCACCAAGGACGAGGAAATGGTCCTCAAGGCAGGCGACACCGTCCTCTACGGCAAGTACGCGGGCACCGAGATCGAGCACGAGGGTGAGAAGTATCTCATCATGCGTCAGTCCGACGTCCTCGCTACGCTCTAGCCCCCAGCACAGCAGACACATAGAAGTACACAGCTATCCAAGCATACAAGATCATGGCAAAGGAAATTAAATTCGACATAGAGGCTCGCGAGAGCCTCAAGCGTGGCGTAGACGCCCTGGCTAACGCCGTCAAGGTAACCCTCGGCCCCAAGGGGCGCAACGTCATCCTCTCTAAGACCTACGGCGCACCCCACATCACCAAGGACGGCGTGTCCGTGGCCAAGGAGGTAGAGCTAGAGGATCCCTTCGAGAACATGGGTGCTCAGCTCGTCAAGGAAGTAGCCTCGAAGACCAACGACGATGCAGGTGACGGCACGACGACCGCCACCATCCTCGCCCAGAGCATCATCGGCGTCGGGCTCAAGAACGTCACCGCAGGGGCCAACCCCATGGACCTCAAGCGCGGTATCGACAAGGCCGTGGCCAAGATCGTCAGCGAGATCCGCTCCATGGCACAGGAGGTCGGCGACGACTTCGAGAAGATCGAGCACGTGGCTAAGATCTCGGCCAACGGTGACGAACAGATCGGCCAGCTCATCGCCGAGGCGATGCGCAAGGTCAGCAAGGAGGGCGTCATCACCGTCGAGGAGGCTAAGGGCATCGAGACGACCGTAGAGGTAGTCGAGGGCATGCAGTTCGATCGCGGCTACATCTCCCCTTACTTCGTGACGAACTCCGAGAAGATGGAGGCGCAGCTGGAGAACCCCTACCTGCTCATCTACGACAAGAAGATCTCTACGCTCAAGGAGATCCTTCCCATCCTCGAGCAGACCGTCCAGACGGGTCGTCCCCTACTGATCATCGCCGAGGACATCGATAGCGAGGCGCTGGCTACGCTCGTCGTGAACCGCCTGCGTGGCGGCCTCAAGGTCTGCGCCGTCAAGGCTCCTGGCTTCGGCGACCGCCGCAAGGCCATGCTTCAGGACATCGCCATCCTCACGGGCGGCGTAGTCATCAGCGAGGAGACGGGCCTGAAGATCGACGCTGTGACCCTCGAGATGCTTGGCAAGGCCGAGAAGGTCAGCGTGGACAAGGACAATACGACCATCGTCAACGGCGCAGGTGACAAGGAGGCTATCCGCGAGCGCGCAGCTCAGATCAAGGCTCAGATTGCTAACACCAGCTCCGACTACGACCGCGAGAAGCTCCAGGAGCGCCTCGCGAAGCTCTCTGGTGGCGTAGCTGTCCTCTACGTAGGTGCGCCCAGCGAAGTCGAGATGAAGGAGAAGAAGGACCGTGTCGATGACGCGCTCAGCGCTACGCGTGCTGCCGTCGAGGAGGGCACCGTCCCTGGGGGCGGTACGGCCTACCTGCGCGCTGTCCGTGCCCTCGAAGGCCTCGTCGGAGAGAACGACGACGAGACGACGGGTATCGAGATCATCCGCCGCGCCATCGAGGAGCCCCTGCGCCAGATCGTGGCCAACGCGGGTAAGGAAGGGGCTGTCATCGTACAGCGCGTCAAGGATGGCGAAGGTGACTTCGGCTACAACGCGCGTCAGGACAAGTTCGAGAACCTCTACACCTCAGGTGTCATCGACCCTGCTAAGGTCACGCGCGTCGCTCTGGAGAACGCCGCCTCCATCGCGGGCATGTTCCTCACGACCGAGTGCGTCATCGCCGACAAGAAGGAGGAAGGCCCTGCTATGCCAGCCATGAACCCCGCTATGGGGGGTATGGGCGGCATGATGTAGTCCCTCCCCACCCCTAACTGTTAAGCGCCGCGGGCGCTCGCCTAGTCCTCTCCCGAGGCCTCTGCGAGCGCCCGCGGCGCTGCTTTCTTCCTATCCCTATAATAAGGTAAGGGCTGCTACACGGCTGATAAAGGAAGCCAACAGACAGAGCAAGCCCCTCCCGCATCTACCCCAAGTCCCTCCCCCCGAGGCAAGCCCCCCTGCAGCCTACCCTATCCCAAGACGCGCTTCCACAAGCTAGCTAAGCTCTCCCTCTTCACCTCCCAGCGCTACACTCCAAGGCCGGCCCCTGCAGCCCGCCCTATCCCGAGGCACGCTTCCACAAGCTAGCTAAGCTCTTCCTTTTCACCTCCCAGCGCCATACTCCGAGGCAAGCCCCCTACAGCCCGCCCTATCCCGAGGCGCTAGACGGCTTACTTCTCTAGGACGCGCAAGGGGCTTAGTAGCGTACGAAAAAGGGTGAGAAGGCGTGTCTCTCAAGCTCCCTCAGTGCTCCCGACTCGGCGCTGTGGCAGATCTTACGCACCGTCCTCCGAGTCCTAAGCATTAGGCAAAGAGCGTCGCCCGCTCAGCGCTATGGTGCATCTTACGTATCTTTGGCATGAAGCCTAAGCAATAGCCACACTCTATGCTCCCACTACTCAAGCTCCTCGCCCACTACGGGCTGCACCTCGTCGCGCCTTACTTCCTAGCCGCGCTGTGGCCCCAGCGCTCACGCCTCCGTGTATATCTGCTGCTGCTCGCGACGATGGCGATCGACCTCGATCATCTGCTGGTGCGGCCAATCTTCGACCCTGAGCGCTGTAGTGTGGGCTTCCACCTGCTGCACTCCTGGCCCTTTGTGCTGCTATACGCGCTGCTCTGTGTGCTGCCCTACGAGCGCCTCGGATGGCCGTGGTGGCTGCGGGTGCTGGGCGTAGGCCTCTGCTTCCATATCTTGACCGACTGGCAGGACTTCGTCCTCTGGCGCCTCCTCGACGGCCGCCTCTCCCTCTAGCCGCCCCACCCCGCCAGCCCGCCTCGATGGCCTGCCCCTCCAGCCTCTCCCCAAGCTCCCCCAGCCCCTCTACAAAAGACGAACAGGCCTACAGCCAATGACAGGCAGCCCTACCCCAAGGCGACAAGCCTGCTGCCGCAAACTGACTGCCTTGCTCCAGCTCCGCGAGGGATATCCCTCACGGAGCTGACTGCTATCGCTCAGCCCTCTGACTGACGTACCTCAGCGCGCTGACTGATACCCCTCGGAGGCCTTCTCTTGCTGTGCGGGGCTCATTGGCGCAGGACTTATCTCGCGCTGCCTTGCTAGCTTCGCTTCGACGTGTACGTATCCTAGTTTTGGTGTGTAGGTATTCAGAGGGGTAGTAGAGATGCAGTATTAACGAGCCTAGCCCTTAGGATAGGTGGCATTTATGCAGCTAAGGAAGAAGGCTCCAAGAAAAGGGGAAGGTGGTCGCGGTGAGCGTCTTCCCCTTTTCGCTGCTACTTGTTAGCTGGCTCCTACTGGTCGATGAGCATAATACAAGGTAAAGACCAGAAGTTTGTCTATTCGGGTGTAACGCTGGTGTAGATTGGGAGCTACATCCCTTCTCGGGGGAGGTAATAGATTTCTATTCCTATATTTGCTAGCACTGACAAGCGGATGAGTTAATTCCCCTGCGACTCCACGAATAAGCATCACACATTAGGCTTAGGACATTCCCACGGAATAGGGAACTGATCCCAATAGTGCCCTCTGAGCGAGCTCGAGCAGGAGATACTGGGCTTTACTCGGAAGCACTCGGTGCCCTGCAACACGAGTGGGATACCCTTTGTCGCTATAAAAACAATGGCCTTGGGTGTCGTCCCTAAGGCCTTACGCTCATCATTCATCGCAGTGCTTCCTAAGAAAAGTTGATCTATGGAGAAGAACATTTGGATAACATCAGCAGCAGCGCTAGCTAGGCGCTTGCATAAGGGGCAGGTCGATAAGGCTGGGCTGGACTACTTCGAGGGGCATCTCTCTACGGTTGCCGCTATGGGGCGAAGGTGGCAAGAGCAAGTCGTGGGTTATCTCCATGACGCCAGTGAGGATACTCCTCACACAGTAGAGGAGACCCTTGCTTTACTGGAAAAAGAGGCACAACAAAGCTTAGGAAAAGAAGACAGGGAGGAATTGGCCACAGCACTACAGCTACTCAATCATCACAATTCCCCCGATAGGGGCTCGTATATTCGGGCCATAGGGGAGCATCCTCTAGCGAGAGCGGTTAAGCTGCATGACCTCCGTCACAACATGGACCTTTCGCGCTTGTCCTCCCCCTCACCAAAGGACCTCACCAGACGCGAGCGTTATGAGCGTGAGTACGATTATCTATCCTCTCACTCCTCTCGCTAGCACGTCTCGTCGCCGCTGAACGGCTGCCCTAAACTTACCGATGCAGCAATGGGCGAAGATGTGGTGGAGGACGACGACGCTGCTGATCTCGCCGCCCGTGCCTCCGCCGAGCACACTGATGGGAAGGCGAAGGGCGAACAAGGAGTACTGCACCTCGTAAGGGAGAGCCAAGGGGTAAGGACTTAGATAGCGAGAGGAGAGCTCGCTGTAGCGAGGAGAACGAAGGGTGAGTGGAGAGGGAAGGGAGAAATAGAGAAGGAGGAAAGGGAAAAAGGGAAGCGCCCCCTCACTGCGGTAGTGCAGCGAGGGGGCGCTCCTTATTGCTTAGCTCTTAGGCAGGAGGATTAGTCCTGGGCGTAGAGCTCGAATTCCTTGACGGCACAACCACTCAGACCGCGGCGCGTAGCTGCGAGCTTGATGCCCTTAGCCACGATGGGCGATACGAAGTGGATGGTGACATCGCCCTTCTGGTTGATCTCGTAGCCCTGGACTACGCCCTGAGCATTCCACGTCTCACCGTCGGTAGTCGTGTAGATCGTCCATTCGCGAGCGATGGCGAAGTAGCTCACGAGTACGCTAACTCGTACGCCAGTGAACTTGCGCGTGCCGCTCTGCAGCGTAGCGGAGAACCAAGGAGCCTGGTCGCCAAAGGCAGCGTACCAGAAGTCACCCGTACCATCGTAGAGCGCTTCCTTGCCGTAGCCCGTGTAGGCACTAGAGACTTCGTAGTCGAGGAGATTGACATCTACCTTCGAGCCCTTAGGAGCCTCCTGGTCCATCAGGATATTGGTGTATTCCTTCTCGACGGGGAGGAAGAGGCGGGCGCGCTCCTTGCTGGGGGCAGCCACACCCTCGGCGACCTTATCCAGGCGCAGGGCGATGAGGCGGTACTCAGAGCCAGCCGTAGCCTTGGAGAGCTCGGCGTACTTAGCCCCCGCCTTGACGAGGACGGGCTTGGAGCTCTTGAGCTGCCCCTTAGGGATGACGACCTCGGCGTTCTCGAGCTTGGCGTAGCCTTCCTCGGCGATCTTGTAGCCGGGGTTCTCAGTGAGGCCCTTGGTGAAGGCCTCGAGTGCAGCCTCCGAGCGGTCCAGAGCCAGCGAGACGCGGACGTCCTCGGTAGCGGGCTTGGAGAGATAGACATAGACCTGCTGATCCCCGAAGACGGAGAGGTCATCGCCGTGCTGTGCTACGGAGATCACCTCGCGCTTAGAGCTATAGTCCAGGTCCGCAGCCTTGAGGTAGGCGAGCGAAGAGCTAGAGCTCGACTGCTCGGTGCTGGGCGTCAGTGGCGAGTCCAGCTCGAAGGGCTTCTGGCAGCTACCCAGCCCGAGGGTGATCAGCGCCAGCGTATAGATGATGCTTTGCTTCATTGTAACAATACCTAATAGCGTCTAGAGCCTCGGCTGGGAACTCATCGAGCCCAGCCGAGGGACTCTAGGCGAAGAAAAAACTAGGGGACACGCGTCGTGCCCTGACCGTCGGAGCGGACGTTGCTGACCCAGACGGGCGTCTGATCCTTGTCGTAGCCGTCCATGACCTTGAGGGAAGGCATGCCCTTAACCGAGTTGGCGAACTCGCGGCCCTGACCTTCGTCCATGCGCCAGTAGTGGAGCAGGCCTGGGGTCGAAGGATCGACGACGTACTCATTGTCCTTGAGCTGCTCGGGCGTACGGACGACGTTCCAGATGCGCAGCTCGCTGAACATACAGCTATTGACGAACCAGGTCATACCCGAGCCAGCGATGTGCAGCGTCTCAGCCAGGGTGAAGACACGACCTGCGGGCTTATCCGTCGTGGTGATCAGAGCACCGTTGACGTAGAGTCTAGCCTGAGCACCATCGTAGACGAGGGCGATGTGGTACCAGGTGTTGGGCTGTGCGCCATCGAAGGTCCGGTCGATCTGTCCCCCTGCCCCGAACTTGATGTTGAGGTAGTTGTAGGGCGGGTTGGCATCCCCGAAGCGCATATAGATCTCGCTGCCGGAGTGGAAGGAGCCGAAGAGCGCCTGGTTGTTGCGTCTGAAGCCATTCATATTGACGCGCATCTCGATGGTGAAGCGAGGGAGCTCGACGACAGGCAGGCCCACAGCCTTAGCCTTGTAATACTGACCCTTGTAGGTACCGAGGATAGGAGCCGTGGTGACGGTCACCGTCTTGAGCCCATAGACATAGGTATCAGCACCCTCGACGACGGGGAGCGAGCCCCCCTTAGGCGTGAGGCGGAAGGCTACAGCGTACTTCTTCCCGCTCTTGCTCTGCTCCGTGGTCAGAGGCTTGAGCTTGACCGTCAGAGGATCCGAGAAGACGGAGCCCGCCTTGATGACGACCTCCGAGCCGGGGATCGTCACCTGTGCTGCGGGCAGCAGCGTGTAGCTGGTCTTATTGCGCTTGTTGTACTGATCCAGGGCCTCCTGGCTCAGCTCGAGCGTGTAGCTCTGGTCGCCCGTCTGCACGTCGGAGAGACGTACGTTGAGGTCGATGCTCGCGCCATCCTCACCGAGGGTGATCGAGCCGATGCGTCCCGCCTGCGTCGCCGTCTGGGCGATGTAGGCTCTATCGGACTGACTGCTCAGCTTCGCATCCTGACAGGAGGCGAGGAGCGCCGTGCTAGCTGCAAGGGCCAGCAGCGTATACTTGATCTTCATACTTGCTGTGCTTGGCTACTTAATAATAGGGTTCATCAGCTGGATAGCACGACGCCACCAGGGGTAGGAAAGCCCCTTGACGGGCGACATGTCGATACCATTGACGACGTCGGGGGTCTTGATGCCGTACTCGAGGTCGACGCGGAAGGCACCGACACCGCCCTTGCGATAGGTGACGCCATCGACGACGGGGTTCTGCAGGGCGAAGGCTAGGATCTGCCCTTCGCCGACTTCACCACCCTTGGTAGCACCCGACTCGAAGTTCACGACGAAGATGCTCTTCTTGCAGATCTCCTCGGCACTCATGACGTCCTTGAACTTGGTGAGGGCGTTGCGGAAGTGCGGGTTACTCGTGGACTGGTAGTTGTTGTAGGCCTGGATGATGAAGTAGTTGAAGTACTTGGCGTGCGTGGCGGGCAGCGCGTCGGGCTCACCGTCGATGGCGAGGATGCGCTTACGTCCAGCCTCGGTCTCCGCCAGAGGGCCCATACGCTTCCCGAGGGTCTCGACGAAGAGCGTCATCAGCGTAGGTACGCCCTTCTCTACGTCGGTACGCCAGAGCTCGTAGTTCGTGCCGAAGGGGTGCGAATAGTTGGGCTCGGCGTCGATGTCGAAGCCATCGTAGCCGTACTTCTCGATGAGGTCGCAGATCGCATTGGCGTACTTGACGACAGCAGCACGGCGAGCCGCCTTGCCTGCGTCGGTCGAGGCCGTGGACCAGCCCCAGTACTTATGCGTCCAGGACTCATCCTTCGCCAGCGCCTTCTTCTCCTCGGCGGTGGGGTCGGGCGTGATGCCAGCACCCATATCGAGGACGAGGAAGCAGATCATGGCCTTGAGGCCCTTCTTGGACTGTGCGGCGCGGAGGTCAGCCAGCTGCGCCTCAGTTGGATTGCGCCAGCCTCCCCAGAGGGAGACGAGGTCGACGGAGTCGGGGAGCCCCATAAGGGAGCTCTGCATGTTCACCCCGACACCAGTCCAGGCGCTGTAGTAGGAGAAGGCGATCTGGTGATCGCTCTCCTTGTACTTGCGCAGCTGCTGATAGTACTCCTCCGAGTGGTTGGACTCGGTGAGGTTCGTCGGGTGCTGAATCTCCATGTCGGTCCACTTGCTGCAAGAGGCCAGCGAGAGCAGCCCAAGCGCAAGCGTTAGGATATTCTTAGTCTTCATTATTCTTAATCGTTGTGCTTGGGAGAGGTTACTTCTTCTGCCACCAGAGGCGCGTCGTGTAGTCGTCGGGACCACCGAGGAGGGCTACCCCTGCACGGTAGGCAGCGGCATTACGCGTCTGCTCGTTGGGATCGTAAGGGATGCGGTTCGGCACCTGCAGGCCCGTACCCGTATCGACGGGCAGGTCGAAGACCTTGGGATAGCCCGTGCGGCGGATCTCAGACCAAGCCTCCTGCCCGTTGGGGTAGAGGGCGATCCACTTCTGCGTGATGATACGCTCGAGCTGCTCCTCAGTGCTGGCACTGCTGTCCCACTTGGGCGTGATGGTGCTCACTGCGGACATGTCGCGACCGAAGCCACCGACAGCATCCGTGTAGGCAGCAGGCTGTCGCTCGCTCTGCAGGTAGGAGACTGCGCCATCCACACCCCACTGAGCGAAGGACTCCTTGACGCCGCGTTCATAGGCCTCCTGTACCGTAGCGCCCATGCCCGTCCAGCCAGCCAGAGCACCCTCTGCACGGCAGAACCACATCTCGGCAGCCGTGAGCCAGGGGTCACGGGAGTTGGGCGAAGCGACGGCTGCGGAGTAGATCGCATCCGCTTTATTCTTGGACGTGATCTCAGCAGCTGCGAGACAGCCCTGAAGGGTGCGCTTAGCCCCCTCGGCAGGAGCCGCGAAGTACTTGCTGATACGAGGATCGTTGTAGCCATTCATGTAGGAGTCGATGTCGGCAGCAGCACGGCTATCGCCCCACTCTACAGAGGTCTTGTACAGCCCACGAGGGGTGTAGCTCATGTAGAGGTTGTCGGCAGCGCTCTCGATGACACCATCAGCGACAGCCTCCTCGGCGTACTGCTTAGCCAGCGTAGGAGCAGCGTAGCGCATACGCACGGCCATACGCAGCTTGAGCGAATTGGCCAGACGATACCACTTGGAGAAGTCCCCACCGTAGATCTTATCAGCCGCCTCATTGACGCGCGCCGAGGGATTCGCCAGGGCGAAGGCCTTGAGGTTGCGAGCAGCGACCGTGAGGTCAGCGATGAGCTGCTTGTAGATCTGCTCCTGGCTGTTGTAGGCCGAGGGATTCTTTGGGTCGAGCCCGAAGGGCATCGGGCCGAACTTATCCGTCAGCATCAGGAAGGCATGCGCACGCAGGATAAGCGCCCAGTTATAGTTGAGCTCCTCGGGCTTGGCTAGGCCCTCGATCTCAGCGAAGGCACTCTTGGCCTTCGTCAGAGGGCCAAAGGCAGCACTGATCCACCCCGCCTTAGCATTGAGGCGCGCGTAGTTCTTCGAGGTGAAGCCGTCGTTGGCGTAGGTGAAGAAGCGGCCGAGGTAGTTCCCGATGAGGTCGAAGTTCATCTGGTAGTCATTCTCCTGCTCAGGGAAGGAGACGTTCTCCAGCTGGATGAGGAAGGAGGAGATATTGTAGTTCTCGCGGCCAAGCGACTCCTTGTCGAGCTTCCCCCCAGGACGGTTGATGTCCTCGAAGCCTGACGTACAGGAGGCCAGGGCGAGCGCCAGGCTCATGCAGGCGAGCCCCTTGATATGATTGATCTTCATAAGATACATGTTGTTAGAGGAGCTTAGAACTGGAGCTTAACGCTGAAGCCGAGGTTACGCAGGCTAGGCAGCATGAAGTAGTCGAAGCCCTGGTAGTAGGTACCCGTCGAGGCCGTGAGCTCGGGGTCGAAGGGAGCCTTGTTGTAGATCATCAGCAGGTTGCGCGCCGTCAGACCCAGCGTCAGGCGGACCTTATCGCCGAGGAGCTTCTTGGGCATCGTATAGCCGAGATGAGCCTCCTGCAGGCGTACGTTGGTCGCGTCGTAGATGTACTCCGACCACAGAGGCGAGGAGCCACCGACTACGGAGAAGTAGTCGCGCGCCGAGATCTTACCGTTGCCGACGGCTACCCCACCAGCCTGACGCACCTTAGCAGAGTGCTCGGATACGCCGTACTCGTCGAGGATGGCCTGCGTCTGCGAGAGGACGATACCGCCCAGACGTGCCGTGATCATGAAGCCGACGTTGAGGCCGCGCCAGGTGAAGTCGTTGACCCAGCCGAGGTTGGCATCAGGCAGTACTGAGCCCTTGTAGACGGGCGTGGAGAGCGTCGTAGGCTTGATGTTGCCCGAGCTGACATCAGGCAGCCCCTCGGGGGTACGCAGGATGTCGGTATTGGTGTAGACGTCACCCATCGTACCACCCTGACGGAGGTAGATGCCAGCACCCGAGAGACCACCCTTCTCGATGGTAGCCTTAGGATCGGGCAGGAGGGAGACGATGCGGTTCTGGTTCGCGCTGAAGGTACCCGTGGTAGACCACTCGACCTTGCCAAGCTGGCTCGTCCAGCCGATGGAGAGCTCGATCCCGCGGTTGCGGACGTCCCCGGCCTGGATGTACTCGCTATCGTAGCCAGCACCAGCAGCAGAGAGCGGACGCAGGAAGGTCTGGTTCTTCGTGTTGGACTGGTAGACCGTAGCCTCTACGCTCAGCTTGTTGTGGAAGAACTTACCCGTCACCCCAGCTTCCCAGGAGTAGGTCAGCTCAGGCTTGAAGTCCTCGGGGAACTTATAGGTCACCGTCTTGTAGCTCTGCGTCGAGGAGTCGAACTCGTAGCGGAAAGGCGAGGAGAGCTGTGCGGGGATAGGCGAACCCACCTTAGCCCACGATACGCGCGTCTTGAGGTAGTTGACCCAGTCGGGCAGCTTGACCATCTGCGAGATGACGCCCGAGAGACCTACCGAGGGGTAGAAGAAGGGGTTCCCCGTCGTGAACGCGAGGGCGGAGTCCCAGTCGCTACGACCCGTGAGGGTGAGGAAGAGCATGTTGCGCCAGCCCGTCTCGACACTTGCGAAGGCCGAGTTGGTCACGTGCGAGGTCTCGCCGTAGATAGGCGCCTGCTTCCCGCCCTGCTCATAGGCGATCTGGTTGGGGTCGAAGACGTTGGAGATGGAGCGCAGACCACCCTGGAAGCCGTGGGCATCGTAGTAGCTGCGGTTGGTAGAGATACCGACGTTGGCCGAGAGGCTGATGTCATCGAACTTCTTGTTGATGTTGGCCATCAGGTCTCCGTAGAGCGCCGTGTTGTTGTTCTTATTATAGGAGTAGAAGCCGTAGGGCGATACTGCGCGCAGCGTAGAGGTCGAGGCGTAGCGCTTGACCTGGTCGAAGCTGTTGGCGACGTCGGCGCGGGCACGACCCGTCAGGTCGATCCAGTCGGCGATCTGCCACTTGGCCGAGGCGTTGACCATGTAGCGGTTCTTGCTATTGGTCGTCAGCATGCGGCGCGTCATCCAGTAGGGGTTCTGCATGGAGTAGGCATCCCCGTAGTTCCAGTTCTGGACGTAGATCTTACGCGTGGGGTCATAGACCTCGAAGGTGCGTACGCCGTCGAAGTTCTCCCCGCGAGGGAAGAGGTAGAGGGGTACGATGGGGTTGTCATACTCACCCTGAGCCGTGAGGTTCTGGTCGCCCTGCTTGATGTAGTTGAAGCCAAAGTCAAGCGTCAGCTTATCGTCCAGGAACTTGGTCGTATTGCGGAAGCTGAAGTTGTAGCGATCGTACTTATTGTTGGGGATGATCCCAGCGGCATTGGTCGTCCCAAGGGAGAGATAGGTCTAGTTCTTGGCATTACCGATGGTCAGCGAAGCAGTGTTCTGAATGTTGGACCCGGTATTGAAGAAGTCAGCGGGGTTGAAGGTGCCATAGGGAGAAGCAGCCTCATCGCCCCAGCTCTTGTTATCGCCTGGAGAGTTGATGTACTGATTCTGGAAGCGAGGCATCACGAAGGGGCGGGAGAAGCTGCTGCTATTGGACAGCATCACCGACACGCGGCCATCCTTACCCTTCTTGGTGGTCACCATGATGACCCCCTGGGCAGCGCTCGCACCGTAGAGGGCAGCAGCGGCAGGACCGGAGAGGACGCTGATGGACTCGATGTCATCAGGGTTGATGTCCGAGATGCCTTCCCCCTTGGGCTGTGCGCCGAAGCGGCCTTCGGTAGCACCACCGTTGGTGTTGATGATGGGGATACCGTCTACCACATAGAGGGCGCTATTGCCGGAGAAGATGGACTTAGGCCCACGCATGACGACACGCGTAGCACCACCGAGCCCCGAGGAGGAGGCGTTGATGCTGACCCCAGCCACCTTACCGTTGAGGCTGTTCATGAAGTTAGCGTCCTTGACGGTCGTCAGAGCGTCGCTCTTGACCTCCTGGACGTTGTAGCTAAGCGCCTTCTGCGAGCGCTTGATCCCGAGGGCGGTCACGACGACGGCCTCCGTCATCTTGTCCGCACTGCTCAGCTCGATGACGAGCTCAGCCTGGTTGCCCACGACGACTTCCTTGGTGGTATAGCCGATGTAGGTCACTACGAGCGTAGCGCCCGAGCGGACGCCCTTGAGGGCAAAGCGACCATTGATATCGGTCACAGCACCCTGTCCTGTTGCTCCCTTGACCTTCACCGAGGCTCCGATCAGGGGCTCATGATCGGCAGCATCCTTGACGATACCGCTCACCGCCCTACCCTGTGCCGTAGCCGAGGCCACGCAGAGCAGGAGGCTCATGAGGAATAGTAATACTTTCTTCATATGATAAAACTGAGATACGTAAGCTGACTCCACCTTAGGGACGCCCCCTAGTGTAGGGAGGAGACGCCGAGCCCAAAGATACGAGGAATAAGGTTCGTGACCAAACCTTTACATAGTTTGACAAATCTCCCCACCCCTTACTCCGAGCCTCCCAGCGCACCACCCTCGCGCGCGTAACCTATTTATGTATATCTTTACAGCAGCATACACAGCACTTCTTGCCGCCCAGAGGGGCAGCACAGCCAGCCTCTTCTGGGCGATGCACTACACGACGCGCCTCATCCGAGGCCCTTCCTCCCCCACCCTTCCTCCATCCACAGAGCCCACCCTAGGCAGACAAGCGTAGGCCCTGGTCAAGAGCGAAGGGACGCCCCAGCTGAGGGATATCCATCAGTCCTCTGAGGGACGCCCATCAGGCGACTGAGGGACATCAGTCAGCCCGCCGAGGGATATCCCTCACCGCAGGCCCAGCCAACTAGCGCCAGCATCAGTCCCCTCCCTCAGCCTCTCCCGCTAGAGCCTCACCCCGCACGCCCCTTAGCCCAAGCCCCGACCGCCTTCCGCACCAAGCGCTTGCCCCACAACGCAGTCACCGCCCTCACTTCGTCCCCTCAGCAGCGCTGCGATGAGGTGCACAAAGCCTCCCAAGCGACACAAAACAGCCATTATGTCATAAACAAAAGCCTGAACCAGCAGAATATCCGCCAAAACAAGCCATTATGTCACCACATCAAGATACGGCACACAGCTTGCCCTAGTCCTGGTGTACGAGCAGTACGAACAAGAGCATAAAACAAGCAAACAGACAGCGAATATGAATATCAACAAGTATACGATCAAGAGCCAAGAAGCCCTGCAGTCAGCCCTCGAGCTGGCTCGCCGCCAGGGCCAGCAGGCTCTCGAGCCTGCCCACCTTCTGAAGAGCCTGCTTGAGCTAGGCGATAGCCTCGTGGACTTCCTCCTGGCTAAGCTCAGCGTCAGCCGTCCTCGCCTCGAGGAGGCTACCGACAAGCTCATCGCCGCCCTGCCCAAGGTATCGGGGGGCGACCCCTACCTCTCCAGCGAGACCAACAAGGTACTGGACAAGGCCGAGGATATCGCCTCCCAGATGAAGGACGAGTACGTCGCCCTCGAGCACCTCTTCCTCGCACTCGTCGAGGTGGATAGCCCCGTGGCCCGCCTCCTCAAGAGCGACCTCGGTGTACAGACCAAGGAGCTGCGCCTAGCAATCGAGGAGCTCCGCAAGGGCGGACGCGTCACCAGCCAGCACGCCGAGGAGCAGTACAACTCCCTCAGCAAGTACGCCATCAACCTCTGCCAGCGGGCACGTGAGGGCAAGCTAGACCCCGTCATCGGCCGCGACGACGAGATACGCCGCGTGCTGCAGATCCTCTCGCGCCGCACCAAGAACAATCCTATCCTCATCGGGGAACCTGGTGTCGGTAAGACCGCCATCGCCGAAGGCCTCGCCTATCGTATCGTACGTGGCGACGTCCCCGAGAACCTCCGCAGCAAGCAGGTCTACTCGCTCGACATGGGCGCGCTGATCGCTGGGGCGAAGTACAAGGGTGAGTTCGAGGAGCGTCTCAAGGCCGTCGTCACCGAGGTCACCAAGAGCGAGGGCGAGATCATCCTCTTCATCGACGAGATCCACACCCTCGTGGGGGCTGGTAAGGGTGAGGGGGCTATGGACGCCGCCAATATCCTCAAGCCTGCCCTAGCCCGTGGCGAGCTCCGCAGCATCGGGGCCACGACCCTCGATGAGTACCAGAAGTACTTCGAGAAGGACAAGGCCCTGGAGCGCCGCTTCCAGATGGTCATGGTCAATGAGCCCGACGAGGCCAGCTCCATCTCCATCCTCCGTGGGCTGAAGGAGAAGTATGAGAACCACCACAAGGTGCGTATCAAGGACGATGCGATCATCGCTGCCGTCCGCCTCTCCGACCGCTACATCACCGACCGCTTCCTGCCCGACAAGGCCATTGACCTCATGGACGAGGCTGCCGCCCGCCTACGTATGCAGATCGACTCCCTCCCCGAGGGGCTCGACGAGATCGGGCGACGCATCACCCAGCTCGAGATCGAGCGCGAGGCCATACGCCGCGAGCAGGACGAGGAGAAGCTCAGTCAGCTCAACAAGGAGATCGCCGAGCTCAAGGAGCAGGAGGCAGGCGACAAGGCTAAGTGGATGCACGAGCAGGAGCTCATCAACCGCATCCAGCAGGCCAAGATCGACATCGAGCAGCTGCGCTACGAGGCCGACAAGGCCGAGCAGTCCGGCGACTACGGCCGCGTAGCCGAGATCCGCTACGGCCTACTCAAGGACAAGGAGCGTGAGATCGCCCAGGTGCAGGACGAGCTGCGCCAGGCACAGGGCGAGGGCGCCCTCATCCGCGAGGAGGTAGGCGCCGAGGACATCGCCGACATCGTCTCCCGCTGGACGGGGATCCCCGTAGGGAAGATGCTGCAGAGCGAGCGTGAGAAGCTGCTGCACCTAGAGGACGAGCTGCACAAGCGCGTCATCGGGCAGGAGCAGGCCATCGCCGCCGTAGCCGACGCCGTACGCCGCAGCCGTGCAGGGCTGCAGGACCCCAAGCGCCCGATCGGCTCCTTTATCTTCCTCGGCACGACGGGGGTCGGTAAGACGGAGCTGGCGAAGGCTCTGGCGGAGGTACTCTTCGATGACGAGACGATGCTGACGCGTATTGACATGAGCGAGTACCAGGAGAAGTTCTCCGCCACCCGCCTCATCGGTGCACCTCCGGGCTATGTAGGCTATGACGAAGGCGGTCAGCTGACCGAGGCCATACGCCGCAAGCCTTACTCCGTCGTCCTCTTCGACGAGATCGAGAAGGCGCACCCCGATGTCTTCAACGTCCTGCTGCAGGTCCTCGATGATGGTCGACTGACCGACAATAAGGGTCGCTTGGTGAACTTCAAGAACACCATCATCATCATGACCAGCAATATGGGCTCCGACCTCATCCGCGAGCGCCTCAGCCACCTCGAGGAGGGCAAGGAGCAGGAGGCCATCGACCAGACACGTGACCTCGTCCTCGACATGCTCAAGCGCACGATACGCCCTGAGTTCCTCAACCGTATCGACGAGACCATCGTCTTCACCCCGCTGCGCCGTCGCGAGATCGACCAGATCGTACGCCTGCAGCTCGACAGCACGGCACGCCTGCTGGCCACCAACGGCATCGAGCTGCACTACACGCCCGCAGCCGTCGAGTGGATCGCTACCGAGGGCTACGACCCTGAATTCGGTGCGCGCCCCGTACGCCGTGTCATCCAGCACACGGTGCTCAACGAGCTCTCCAAGAGCATCCTCTCGGGGGCTGTCGACCGCGCCAGCGTCATCACACTGGACGCAGCCGAGGGCAAGCTGGTCTTCCGCTAAGGCCGCTCCCGCGCGCGGGAATCCTATTTATATAGTTAGTTAGTTGTTGTGGGGAACCCCGCTCCGTCTAGCCTCGAGGCTAGCAGAGCGGGGTTCCTTGTTTGCTCCCCCACGCTGACCAGCGCAGGGGGGCAGCCTCTGAGCAAGGCGGGCATCCCCCTTCGAGCAGTCTCCTGGAGCACTTCGCCCTGCTCCCCTAGAGCTTTGCGAAGGAGTAGGCGCAGGAGCCCAGAAGGGAGCGAGCACGCTTTGCGTGGGAGCGAGGAGATCTAGCCGCAGCATTCTTAGCCTTAGCAGCTCGCCGCTCGGCAGCTTCCTCAACCCGATCCCATAGGGGCTCGCGGGGGGAGCAAAAAAGGCCTCCGCCCTAGAGGCATAAGGCGGAGGCTAAGCCCTAGGCAAGCGGGCCACTTAGAGCAATTGAGCTAAGCGCGGCGTGAAGACTTGGGTGTACCTATTATTCGGTAGTTTTGTGTAGTTTTGTAGCGTGAAGCCCAAATAAAGGGCCACCACCTGCCCGATTAGGGGCACAGAATCAAGCAATGTTGAAGGAACTAAGCACACACCTGCATGGACGAATGCGTAGGCTATTGCCCGACTCGGGTGATAGCTCCTCCCCATTATCCCTGCACCCTCCCGGATAGGTCTTGACACGCCCCCTCGGGAGCGCCCTAGACACACTGAGACCTAGCCCTAAGCATAGATATAGCGATGAGCGATCACCACTCGAGAGAGGGGGCGGTCGCTCATCACCTTTAATTAGCAGTATACATTAATCTCAGACCAACGCACGAATGAAGAAACTTACCCTCTTCTTTCTCACCTTGCTCCTCGGGCTGCTGCCTGCACTGGCACAGCAGACCGTGACTGGGACTGTCGTGACCGCGCCCGACAACGAGGCTGCCGTCGGCGCCTCCGTCGTCGTCAAGGAGCACAGCAAGGTAGGGATCACCGTAGGACTCGACGGGAGCTTCAAGCTCACCGTCCCCGCAGGCTCCAAGACCCTGCGCATCTCCTACATCGGCTACCTCACCCAGGAGGTACACATCAAGGACAAGATGAAGATCGTCCTCGAGCCCGCCGACAAAACCCTCGACAAGGTCGTCGTCACCGGGCTGACGAAGGTCGATAAGCGCCTCTTCACCGGAGCCTCCGCCAAGCTCGGCGGCGACCAGGCGAAGCTCGACGGGGTACCCGACGCCGCCCGCGCCCTCGAAGGGCGTGCCGCAGGGGTCTCCGTGCAGAACGTCTCAGGGACCTTCGGGACAGCGCCCAAGATCCGCGTCCGTGGTGCCACCTCGATCTACGGGAGCTCCAAGCCCCTCTGGGTCGTCGACGGCGTCATCATGGAGGACGTCTCCAACGTCGGTGCCGATGACCTGGCGTCAGGGAATCCCGAGACGCTGATCAGCTCCGCCATCGCTGGGCTCAACGCCGATGACATCGAGAGCTTCCAGGTACTGAAGGACGGCTCCGCGACCTCCATCTACGGGGCACGCGCCATGGCCGGCGTCATCGTCGTGACCACCAAGAAGGGGAAGCAGGGCCAGGCCCACTTCAACTACACGGGTGAGTACACCAGCCGCCTCATCCCCAGCTACCGCAACTTCGACATCCTCAACTCGCAGCAGCAGATGGGTATCTACCGCGAGCTGCGTGAGAAGGGCTGGCTGAACTTCGCCGAGGTCCTCAACGGCAGCGACTACGGCGTCTACGGGAAGATGTATGAGCTGATCAACACCTACAATCCCAAGACCCGCAGCTTCATGCTTGACAACACCACGGAGGCGGAGAACGCCTACCTGCAGCGTGCCGAGCGCCGCAATACCAACTGGTTCCAGGAGCTCTTCACCCCAGCCATCATGCAGACCCACTCGGTGAGCATGAGCGGCGGTACGGCCAAGAGTAACTACTACGCCTCCGCCTCCGCCCTCATCGATCCAGGGTGGTACAAGCAGAGCCAGGTCAAGCGCTACACGGCGAACGTCAACGTCACGCAGCACCTGCTGAAGAGCCTTTCGCTGAACATCATCGGCGGTGCCTCCTATCGTAATCAGCGTGCCCCAGGGACCCTCGGGCAGGATGTAGACGTTGTAGGCGGTGAGGTCAAGCGCGACTTCGACATCAACCCCTACTCCTACGCCACCAATACCTCGCGTGTCCTTGACCCCCGCGAATACTACACCGCGAACTACGCTCCCTTCAACATCTTCAACGAGTTGGAGAATAACTACATCGACCTGGACGTGCTGGATGCCAAGTTCCAGGCCGAGCTCCGCTTCAAGCCCCTGCGCGGCCTCGAGCTCACGCTGCTCGGTGCCTTCAAGCACACGGCCGCCTCGCAGCAGCACAACGTCCGCGACAAGTCCAATCAGGCCATGGCCTACCGCGCCATGCCCAATAGCGTGATCCGCGAGGGCAATAAGTACCTCTACCGCGATCCAGACCGCCCCTACGACCTGCCCAGCACGGTACTGCCCAACGGTGGCTTCATGCACAAGGGCGAGAACCGCATGAGCAACTACGACTTCCGCGCTACGGCCAACTACAACCGCACCTTCGACGCCCACACGCTGAACCTCTTCGGCGGGATGGAGACGACCAACATCCAGCGTCACCGCACGGCCTTCACTGGCTGGGGGCTCCAGTACTCCGCAGGGGAGACGCCCTTCTACCCCTACCAGTACTTCAAGAAGCAGGTAGAGGATGGCAACAACTACTACAGCCTCACCAACACCAACTACCGCACAGTAGCCTTCTACAGCAACGCTACCTACTCCTGGCGCGGTCGCTACGTCCTCAACGGTACCTACCGCTACGAGGGATCCAACCAGCTGGGACGTAGCAGCAACGCGCGCTGGATGTCCACATGGAACGTCTCCGGAGCGTGGAACGTGCACGAGGAGTCCTTCTTCCGTCACCTCGACCCGCTGTCGCACCTGACGCTGCGCCTCTCCTATAGCCTCACGGGGACGCCTCCCGACCCCAGCTACAGCAGCTCTACAACCATCCTCAAGTCCTACACCCCCTTCCGCCTCTTCGCCGAAGACCAGGAGCCAGGGATCGGCATCGAGCAGCTGGGGAACGCTGACCTGACCTACGAGAAGAAGAACGAGCTGAACGTGGGCTTCGATGCTGGGCTCTGGCAGGATCGCCTCAGCCTCTCCTTCGACGCCTACACACGCCGCAACTTCGACGAGATGGGCCCTATGATCACGCAGGGTATCGGCGGTACGGTCATCCGTCCTGCCAACGTCGCGGAGATGAACTCCAGCGGTCTTGAGCTGAGCATCACCTCGAGCAACATCAAGACGAAGGACTTCAACTGGACGACCAGCTTCATCTACTCCTACACCCACTCCGAGATCACCAAGCTCTACAACCAGGGTCAGGTCATCGAGCTCGTCAGCGGGAATGGCTTCGCCAAGAAGGGCTACCCCGCACGTGCCCTTTTCTCCATCCCCTTCGCTGGGCTCAACAACAAGGGGATCCCTCAGCTGATCAATGAGAAGGGTCAGGTCACCACAGACAACATCAACTTCCAGGAGCGCAACAAGACCGACTTCCTCAAGTACGAAGGCCCGACCGACCCCACGCACACGGGATCTCTGGGCAATGTCTTCTCCTACAAGGGCTTCAACCTAAACATCTTCCTCACCTATGCCTTCGGCAACGTCGTGCGCCTCGACCCCAAGTTCCGTGCCTACTACGGCGACATGGCCTCGATGACGCATGACTTCGTCAACCGCTGGCAGGCTGCGGGCAATGAGCAGAAGACCGACGTCCCCGCCATCCTGAGCCGCCGTCAGTACGCCAGCAACAACAACCTGCGCTACGCCTACAACGGCTACAACTACTCCACGGCGCGCATCGCTAAGGGTGACTTCATCCGTCTGAAGGAGATCTCGCTCAGCTACGATCTGCCCAGCCGCATGCTCAAGACCACGCCCCTGCGTAGCGCCTCGGTCAAGCTGCAGGCGACGAACCTGCTCCTGCTCTACGCCGACAAGAAGCTCAACGGACAGGATCCTGAGTTCTTCAACACCGGTGGGGTGGCCTCGCCTACGCCACGCCAGTTCACCCTCACGCTCAAGGTCGGACTCTAATGACATACCCTACAATGAATAGAAGTAGCATCATCATAGCTTCGCTCGCCCTAGGGCTCGGGCTGGCCAGCTGCGGCCAGTACCTCGACAAGTACCCCGACAACCGCATGGAGCTGCATAGCCCTAGCGACGCGGCCAAGTTCCTCATCTCGGCCTACCCCGAGGGGCACCCCGCCTATCTGCTGGAGATGTACTCGGACAACACGGACGAGCAGGACTACACAAACTGGAGTGCCAATAGCCCCTTCCAGGAGCAGGCCTACCGCTGGGCGGACATCACCGAGATCCGTGAGCAGGAGACGCCCCAGCAGCTCTGGGACGCCCACTACACGGCCGTCACCGTCTGCAACGAGGTGCTCAAGCACATCAGCGAGGCCAAGAACAAAGATGAGTACAGCGCGCAGGTAGCAGAGGCTAAGCTCTGCCGCGCCTACGCCATGTTCCAGCTGGCTAATGTCTTCTGCCAGGCCTACTCCCCCAAGACGGCTGCCAAGGACCTCGGCCTCCCCTATCCCGAGGAGCCCGAGGTACACCCAGGCCGTGTCCTCTACAAGCGCGGCACGCTGGAGCAGCTCTACAAGCGCATCGAGCAGGACCTCACCGAGGGCCTCGCTGGACTAGCCAATGCCCAGTACAGCCAGCCTAAGTACCACTTCACGGCACAGGCGGCGCATGCCTTCGCGGCACGCTTCTACCTCTATGCGCGTCAGTACGCCAAGGCCATCGAGCACGCCGATGCCACCCTCGGCTCCAACCCCGCGACCAACCTACGTGACTGGGCTGCGTGGAGTAAGACTGGGCTCTCGGGCAACGTGCAGCCCAATGCCTTCGTACAGTCCTCCGTCAAGGCCAACATTCTCCTGCAGGCAGTGGCTACCGAGTGGGGCGGCCTCAGCATCCCCATCCTCCGCGGGAGCAAGTACGCCCACGGTGCCCTCATCTCCACCACGGAGACCCTGCAGACCGACGGCCCCTGGGGGGCAAGCGGCGACGTGCTGAACTACACCGTCGTGAACAACAACGGCGTGTCCAAGTACGCCATCCGCAAGCAGCCCTACACCGCCAAGTACGTCGACCGTGTAGCCGGTATCGGGATCCCCTACTCGACCTACACGATCTTCACCACGGACGAGACCCTCATGGTACGTGCCGAGGCCAAGGCGCTGTTGGGTCGCTACGAGGAGGCACTGGCTGACCTCAACCTCGAGCTCAGCGTCTTCTCCAAGAAGGGCGTCAAGCTCACCCTACAGGGCATCCAGGACTTCTACAAGGGCGTGAAGTACTACACCCCCGAGCATCCCACGCCCCGCAAGGAGCTGCACGTGACGCCCGCCCTCGAGGCCACCACGCAGGAGCCTCTGCTGCAGGCCATCCTTCAGCTGCGCCGCATCCTCACCATCCACGAGGGGCTGCGCATGCAGGACATCAAGCGCTACGGCATCACCATCTACCGCCGCCGCGTCAACGTCAGCAATGCCGTCGAGGCCGTGACGGACAAGATGGAGGCACGCGACCCACGTCTGGCGATCCAGATCCCGCAGGATGTGATCTCGGCTCAGCTCGAGCCCAACCCACGCAACGGCGCTAAAACCAATTAAGCTACTGCCCTATGAAGTATCTATATCAAGGACTCCTCGCTCTAGGTCTGCTGCTCGGTGTAGCTGCCTGCTCGGAGGACAAGCCCAACGATCCTACGATCTTCCCCATACAGCCCGAGGCCAAGAACGCCTTCGAGCAGTGGCTGGAGAAGAACTATCGTGTCCCCTACAACATACGCTTCAAGTACAAGCTAGAGGATGCTGAGACCGACCTCAGCTACCACTTCATCCCCGCAGACTCGGCCAAGACGGCGAAGCTCGCCATCATCACCAAGTACCTGTGGTTCGATGCCTACGCCGAGGTCCTCGGCCCTGAGTTCATGCAGCGCAATGCGCCTCGCCTGCTGGTGGCCATCGGTACGCCGGGCTACACGCGCCAGCGCACCGAGATCATCGGGAGCGCCGACGGGGGCTACAAGGTCATCCTGGGGAAGGTCAACTCCCTGAGCAATGAGACGCTCAGCGACTATGAGGAGATGACACTCTACTACTTCCACACGATGCACCACGAGTTCACCCACATCCTCAATCAGAAGAAGCCCTACAACACCTCCTTCGAGCAGGTCACCAAGTCCGGCTACGTCAGTGGCGACTGGATCAACACGACGGACCGCAACGCCCTGCGTGCGGGCTTCATCACCCCCTACGCCATGCAGGATCCGGCTGAGGACTTCGCCGAGATGCTCTCCAACTACGTCACCTACACACCGCAGCGCTGGGCCAAGGCTCTCTCGGATGCAGGGACGCACGGGGCAGCACTCATCACGCAGAAGCTCGCCCTGGTGAAGGACTACACCCTCAGCAGCTGGGGCCTCGACCTCGACGAGCTGCGCGATGTCGTCCTGCGCCGAGGTAGCCAAATCTCCTCCCTTGAGCTCAACAAACTGAACTAGCTATGCACAAGAAATCTCTCTATACGCTCCTCGGGCTGCTGGCACTCCTGCTGCTGCCCTCCTGTCTCAAGGACAGCAAGGAGATCTTCGACCGCTCTGCTGCCGCCCGCATTGACGAGCTCGTCGCCAAGGACCGCGAGCTACTGGAGTCCGCCCCTGGGGGCTGGCGCCTGCAGTACTATGCTGGGCGCGACTACTCGGGACCGGGCTTCACGCTCCTGATGAAGTTCGCTGGCGGGCACGTGACCATCATGGGTGACAATGGCGACCCCGAGCTGGCCTCCACGACGGAGTACGCCATCGTCAAGGACCAGGGCCCTGTGCTCACCTTCCCCACCTTCAACGCCGTGCTCCATCCGCTGGCCTCGGCCTCGCTCGGGCACCCCGAGGGGATACAGGGCGACTATGAGTTCGCCATCCTCTCTACCTCCACCGACAGCATACGCCTGGTGGGGAAGAAGTGGGGCAATGAGATGCTGCTGACGCGCCTGCCGGAGAAGAGCAGCTTCGAGGAGCTCCTCCTCGGGATGCTCTCCGTCCGTGAGGAGATGACAGCCAATACCTATGACTTCATCCTCGACGGTAAGCCTCTAGCAAAGGGCGAGATCAATACCACCAGCCGTCACCTCACGGCGACGCTGGAGGGTAAGAACCATGACATCGCCTACACCTTCCACGAGAAGGGCATCACGCTCCAGCGTCCCCTCGTCCTCGGGGGCAAGAGCTACCAGAGCTTCGCCTGGGACAGCGAGAAGAAGCGCTTCACCTCGGGCGGACTGACGATCCAGCTCTTTATCCCCAAGAGCCACAAGCCGATCGACTTCTGGTACGGTACCTGGACGATGCGTCACAATCCGATCCGCGGCTGGCGTAAGCCCACCACCCTCACCCTCGAGGCGGGCGACAAGGCCAATACGCTCAAGGGTACGCTCAACTTCCGTGGCGTCGACTACAAGCTCATCCTCCCCTACGATCCCGCTACGGGTACGATCACCTTCGTCGGTCAGCCGCTACACGACCCGACGAATAAGTACGCTGGTGGTGTCGTCCTCATCCCCATCTCGCTAGCCGATGGGCGCAAGCTCCTCTCCACCGACCACAGCATCACCTTCACCTGGGACGAAGACCAGCAGCAGGCCATCGCCGAGGGCAGTGAGATGGCCGATGGCAAGGTAGACTCCTTCTTCGGCGTCGCCTACGGTGAGGACCTCAAGCCCGTGGTGGACAAGAATGGTCACTACGTCTTCCCCATCGCGATGGAGAATATCCAGTTCCTCAAGAAGAGCAACTAAAGGCTGCCCTACATTCATCTCATGGTTAGAACTAAGAAGTATATGAATAAGACACGCCTCATCCCCTTCCTCGGGCTGGCCGCACTGCTAGCGGCCTGCAAGAGCGACGAGCCTGCTCCCTCCACGACCGAGGCCCCCTTCAGCATCCTCGAGGCTAAGACCTACCTCCCCGTGGAGGCAGGTAGCTCGACGGTGCGCCTGGATCAGGCTCCCGCCACGGTCTACAGCCGTGACTCCTGGCTCAAGGTCGCCGTACAGGGCTCGACCATCACCCTCAGCACCACGAGCAATGATCAGCTCGAGTCGCGCAATACGCAGCTCGTCGTCAAGGATAGCAAGGGGGACTCCATCGCCCTGAACATCATGCAGGAGGGCATCATCTTCGGGCTGCCCAAGGAGCAGGCCATGGTAGGCGGTGACGAAGCGATCGACAAGACCATCAAGGTCGCCTCCAACGTCCAGGTCTCCTATACCGCCTCTGCCGACTGGATCAAGGTCTCGACGAGCGGCAAGCAGCTGCACATCGAGGCTGCGGCCAATACGACGAAGACCCCCCGCACGGGCTGGGTCATCGCCAAGGGGGCAGGGCACGTCGACTCGCTGGAGGTCACACAGGCCTCGCTGGCCGACATCACCGGTACCTACACCCAGACGGCGCTCACCCTCGATGCGTCTGGCGCTATGGTACCCTTCACCTCTACCCTCGTGATCAAGGAGGTGACGAAGACCCAGGCCAGCGTCATCGTCGACGGCATCTACACCTGGGAGGCTAGCTTCACCCCAGGCAGAGCACTGGAGCTGCTGAACGGTAAGGTCGTCAAGACGGTCACCACAGGCGCCAAGCCCGTGTACATCGTCACCGTCCTCGCGGCTGATGACTTCACCAACGAGCACAAGAACATGATACTCGGTACCCGCGAGCCCGTCCTCATCTCCATCACGCGTGAGGGTAAGCTCGTCTTCGCCGAGAAGTTCAAGATCGCCAGTGAGCAGACCTGGGCCTCCTATGGCTTCGTCCGCTCCAGCTCCAACCGCCTGACGCAGGGTACCTACCTCGGCATCGAGCAGATGTACATCCAGCCCAAGCTCAGCAAGAAGTCCTAGCCCCTATCCCTCGCGGGACAGAGCTCGCTAGCCTTACCCGCCAGAGCCTTCCTAGCAAGATCGCCCCACAGCGCAGCACCCAGCTTGGGCTGCTCGCTGTGGGGCGATCGCTTTTTCCCTAGCCCGCGGGGAGGCCGTCTGGAGAGGCCTCGGGCTCTTAGGCTAGGGATATAAAGGAAGCGCTCCGCAATCACTGGTGATTGCGGAGCGCCTGGCTTTGCTCTTCCTCTTGGGCTTGAACCAAGGACCCTCTGATTAACAGTCAGATGCTCTAACCAACTGAGCTAAGGAAGAGTGTTGCATCCTTTCGTTTGCACTGCAAAGGTAATACAAACTTGCGAAATGCGCAAATCCCCGCGCGCATTGCCGTAGTTAGACGGCCTTCCCCATCAGCTAGCCACCTCTCCTCAAGGGAGATAAACCACCACACACCCACGCCACAGAGCCCACTCCGCGACCAGGGCGCACGCCCTGCCCCGCAGCGCCGCGACCTTCGCTCCCCGAGGACGCAGCACGCCCCACCCTAGATCAAGCGAGCGTCCCAAGGCACTCCCCACGGAGCCCCGAGCGAAGCCGCCCAAGCCTCCAAGCGACCCCTCCCGGGCACCCGAGCAGGCTCGCAGCCGAGGCCGAGCCAGGGGGTAGCGGGTTTTCTTATATTACTTTTCGTCCTCCCCCTTATCCCTCAGCGCGCTGACTGGCGTCAGTCAGCGCGCATTCTTATATTACTTTACTCGGCGCCCCTTAGGGGAGCGCGTCGTCCCCCTTGGGTCGAGCTCCTCGTCTCCCTTGGAACGCAGCGCTGTCCTCCTTCGATCCTAGCTCGGAGGTAGCGCTGCCGCGTCGCCTATCAGCCTACAGAGCGCTTCGTCTGAGGCCTAGGCAAAGCGCTGCGAGACCAAGCACGGAGCCGCATGCACACTCTAGCCTCAGCAGCCCGTCCAGCCTCCCGAAGGCTGAGGGCGAAGCGCTTAACAGCGGCGGCCTCGGGCGAATTTGGAGCGTATCATTATTTTATCTACCTTTGCAGAGCAAACAGAGCTGGTGTGGTAGTTCAGCTGGTTAGAATACCTGCCTGTCACGCAGGGGGTCGCGGGTTCGAGTCCCGTCCATACCGCCAAGCCTAGAGGAGCGCATCATAGTCCCACTACGATGCGCTCCTTGCTTTGCTCCTCCCCCTGCCGTCTTGCCTAGATATCGTATCTTTGTCTATACTATATATGATGTAGCCGTAGGCAGTCCCTTCCGCCCCCCTTTTCTTTAGGAAGGCGCTGCCGAGGCTACGCCCCCTAAGCATCCCACACGATGGCTACAGCCCAAGACAAGAAGATACTACAGGAGCTCCAGGCAGCCGTGCGCACCAGCCTCAAGGCACGAGGCTTCGCGGAGCGCCAGCCCCAGGGCCTCTTTGCCCCCATCGAATACACGCTCCAGCTCGGCGGCAAGCGCATCCGCCCCATGCTCTGCCTCGCAGCAGCCTATGCCTTCGCCCCCGAGCGCTGGCACGAGGCGCTCCCTGCAGCGGCGGCGCTGGAGATCTTCCACAACTTCACGCTCCTACACGACGACCTGATGGACCGCTCGCCCCTGCGCCGCGGTCAGGAGACCGTCTACCGCAAGTGGGATGACAATACCGCTATCCTCTCGGGCGACGCGATGTGCATCGAGGCCTACGCCGCACTCGGCGAGCTCGAGGCGAAGGCCCTGCAGCCCGAGCTCTTCGGCCTCTTCAGCCGCATGGCGCTCGAGGTGTGCGTGGGGCAGCAGCTGGACATGGACTTCGAGCACCGTAGCGATGTCACCGTGGCGGAGTACCTCGAGATGATCCGTCTGAAAACCTCCGTCCTGCTGGGCGCCTCGCTCCAGATCGGCGCCCTCCTAGGCGGCGCCAGCACCGAGGCCGCCGAGCGCCTCTACCGCATCGGCGTCGAGCTGGGTCTGGCCTTCCAGATACAGGATGACCTACTGGACGTCTACGGCGATGAGGCGACCTTCGGCAAGCCCATAGGCGGCGACATCGTCAACGCCAAGAAGACACTCCTGCTGCTCTACACCCAGGAGCAACTCCAGGGCGCCCAGCGCGAGGAGCTCCAGCGCCTGCTCGACCTCAGCCCCGAGGAGCGCAAGGGACGCATCGCCGAGGTACGTGCCCTCTACGACGCCGTAGGGGTACGCGCCTATGCCGAGGGCGAGGTGGCGCGTCTGAGCCAGTCGGCCTACAGCGAGCTCGAGGCGCTCAGCACGAGCGTCCCCACGCTAGAGGCCGAGCACTTCGGTCCCCTACGCTTGCTCTTCGACAGCCTCTCGGGACGTACGCACTAGCCAACCCCCTATGATCGACAGCCATACCCATGTCTATTCGGAGGACTTCGCCGAGGATCTAGAGGCCATGCTGGAGCGTGCCCGCACCGCTGGCATCGAGCAGATGGTGCTGCCCGCCGTGGACTCCTCCAGCTGGGAGCGTCTCTGGGCGCTCGCTCAGCGCTACCCCGACTTCCTCTACCCTACGGCAGGCCTGCACCCCACCTCTGTGGGGGAGGACTACCTGCGTGAGCTAGCCTACGTCGAGGAGCGCCTCGACGGCTACCCCATCGTAGCCCTCGGGGAGATTGGGCTAGACTACCACTGGGACACGAGCTACAGGGAGCAGCAGCTGGAGGCCTTCGCCACACAGCTCCGCTGGGCGCACCAGCGCGGACTGCCCGTGATCCTACATATCCGTGAGGCCTTCGCCGACGCCTTCGCCCTACTGCGCGAGCTCGCCCTACCCGGGCTGCGCGGGGTCTTCCACAGCTTCACGGGCACGGAGGAGGAGCTCGTGGAGGCGCTGAGCTTCGAGGGCTTCTACGTCGGGATCAATGGCGTGGTGACCTTCAAGAATAGCGACCTACGCGACTACATCACCCGCATCCCGCTGGAGCGCCTCCTCATCGAGACCGACGCCCCCTATCTGGCGCCCGTGCCCAAGCGCGGACGGCGCAACGAGCCCAGCTACCTCCCCTACACGGCCAGCTACCTGGCAGACTGCTACGGCATCCCCGAGGAGCGCCTCGTCGAGGCAACGACGGCCAATGCTCGCCGCCTCTTCGCCCTCCCTCAGCACTAATCACACTACACCCCTATAGCTATGTCCCCTATCGAGACACTCATCCGACGCAACCGCACCTGCCGCCGCTTCGACGAGCAGCAGCCCATCGAGCGCCTCCAGCTCATCCGCTGGATCAACGTCATCCGTCATACGGCCTCAGGGCGCAACATCCAGCCCCTCAAGTACATCGTCGTCACCGATCCCGAGCAGTGCCACTGGCTCACAGGCCTGATGCGCTGGGCTGCCATGCTCCCCGACTGGGAGGGTCCCGCCGTGGGCGAGCGCCCTACGGCCTACCTCATCCAGCTGGTGGACACGCATCTAGCACCCGCCGCGCGCTTCGACGAGGGCATACAGCTCGAGGCGCTCGGCCTGCTGGCTACCGAGGCTGGCTACGGTATGTGCATCTTCTCCCCGCATGGTCGTGGGGACATCGCCCGCATGTACGACCTGCCGCAGCACCTCTCGATCAACGCGATCGTAGCCCTAGGCAAGCCCGCCGAGGAGCCCATCCTCGAGGAGCTACGTCCTGGCGAAGAGCCTCGCTACTGGCGGGACGCCGAGGGGCGCCACCACGTACCCAAGCGCGGCCTCGAGGAGCTCATCATCGAGCCCAACAAGGCCTCCGTATTCTAGCCCCCCTGACTATGAAGCTACTCAAGCCATTCCTCTGCTCCAGCCTCGCCCTCATCCTGCTCGGCCTCGGGGCCTGCGGCGGCTCCCGCGCACAGAGCCAGGAGCAGACCGAGAGCCAGCCTAGCCCCGAGCGCAAGGCCGCTCCCTTCTCGGCCGACTCGGCCTACAGCTACGTCGTGGCGCAGGTACAGATGGGCCCCCGCACCCCTGGGAGCGAGGCCCACACACGCTGCGCCCGCTGGATCGAGGATAAGCTACGCAGCTGGGGCTACACGGTGACTCTGCAGCGCTTCGAGGGAAAGGACTACTACGGCAAGGTCGCTGAGGGAACCAACATCATCGCCACCCTGCAGCCCGAGGCTAAGGATCGCCTCCTGCTAATGGCGCACTGGGATACCCGCCAGGTAGCCGATCAGGACGCCAGCAGCAGCGCCCAGAGCCAGCCCATCCTCGGTGCCGACGACGGCGCCAGCGGGGTAGCTGTGCTGCTGGAGCTCGCGCGTCAGGAGGCGCTACAGCCCTCGGGCAAGGCGCTGGACTTCGTCTTCTTCGACCTCGAGGATGGCGGCCGCGGCGGGGATGACGACAGCTGGTGCCTCGGCGCGCAGCACTGGGCGAAGCAGCCCCACCACGCGGGCTACACGGCACGCTACGGCATCCTCCTCGACATGGTCGGGGCCCAGGGGGCGCGCTTCTACTGGGAGACGGCCTCCAAGCAGTTCGCCCGTCCGCTCCTCTCGGCCCTCTGGCAGACGGCGGCACAGCTCGGCTGGGGCAGCTACTTCGTCCAGGCCGAGGGCTCAGCGATGACGGACGACCACATCCCCGTGATCCGCGAGCTCGGCATCCCATCGGTGGACATCATCAACTACGACCCTACGCGCCCCACGGGCTTCGGCAGCCACTGGCACACCCAGCAGGATGACCTCAACATCATCTCGATCGAGACCCTGCGTACCGTAGGTGAGACCGTAGCCACGACCCTAAGGGACGAACTCTAAACGCAAGTAAGAACTAGGCAATGCCAACAATCAAGGAACTACAGGACGAGATCATCGAGGACTTCGCAGCACTCGATGACTGGATGGATCGCTATGCGCTGCTCATCGACCTCGGGGGCGAGCTAGCGCCGCTACCCGAGACGGACAAGACGCCGACCAACCTCATCGAGGGCTGCCAGAGCCGTGTGTGGATCACCGCCAGCTACGATGGCGAGCGTGTCCACTACCGCGGGGAGAGCGATGCCCTCATTGTCAAGGGGATCGTCAGCCTCCTGCTGCGCGTGCTGGATGACCAGCGCCCCGAGGATATCATCAATAGCGAGCTGTACTTCATCAAGGAGATCGGCCTCTCCGAGCACCTCTCCCCGACGCGCTCCAACGGGCTCGTCGCCATGCTCCGACAGATGCGGCTCTTCGCCGCTACCTTCGCCGCCCAAGGCTAAACCCATATCCTCATGCAGCCACAGACCAAGCATAGACTTCGCCAGCTCCCTCTGCTGGCCCTCGCCCTTGCCGGCCTCAGCGCCTGCTCCACCTCGAGCCAGCAGCCCGGGCCTAGCGACCGTCTGCTCTCCTTCGTCGATCCCTTCATCGGCACGGGGGAGCACGGGCACACCTTCCCTGGGGCTACTCGCCCCAATGCGATGGTGCAGTTCAGCCCCGACACGCACCTCATCGGCTGGGATGCCAGCAGCGGCTACCACGCGACCGACAGCACCATCTACGCCTTCAGCCTCACCCATCTCTCAGGTACGGGCGTGGGGGACCTCGGTGACGTCGCCGTCCTGCCCTACAGCGGCGTAGATAGCCTCAAGCCCGTAGCACGCTTTGCCAAGAAGGACGAGAAGGCCAGCCCTGGCTACTATGCCGTAGAGCTGGCGAACTTCGGCATCCGTACCGAGCTCACCAGCACGGAGCGCGTCGGCCTCATGCGCGCCACCTACAGCGACAGCACCGACCGCAAGCTGCTCCTGGACCTCGGGCATATCCTCCAGCCCAACTGGGGGCATAAGGTCGTAGGCAATGACCTCGAGCTGGTCAATGACTCCACCATCCGCGGCACCTACTATACCAAGGGCTGGGCGGAGCATCACCAGCTGAGCTACACCCTGCACCTCAGTCGCCCCGTAGATAGCCTCGCCCTCTGGCGCGACGGCCAGCGTAGCCACATCCAGGCAGGCTACAGCACCAGCGGCGACACGGCCGACCTCAAGCTGCACCTCTACCTCCCCCAGGGCTCCGAGCCCGTGCTGGTGAAGGTCGGCATCTCCCCCAGCTCGCCCGAGCAGGCAGAGAAGAACCTCGCCACGGAGCTCCCCCACTGGGACTTCGACGCCGTGCACCTGGAGAGCCGCCGCATCTGGAGCGAGGTCCTCAGCAAGATCGAGATCGAGACCGCGGATAGCTCCGTGCTGCGCAACTTCTACACCGCCCTATACCATGCCCACATCGCGCCCTATAATTACCAGGACGTCGATGGCACCTTCCGTGGCATGGACAAGCAGCTCCACCGCAATGCCGACCCCTCCGACGGGCACTATACCGTCTTCTCCCTCTGGGATACCTACCGTGCGCTGCACCCGCTGCTGACGATCATCGAGCCCGAGCGCGCCCTACGCTACGGACGCAGCCTCATCAGTGACTACCAGGAGGGGACGATCCTGCCGCGCTGGCCGCTGGCCTCCAACTATACGGGCTGCATGCCGGGCTACCACTCGGTGAGCGTCCTAGCGGACCTCGTGGCCAAGGGCCTGGCCTCGGGCGAAGACCTTAAGCTGTGGACGGAGGCTGCCCAGCGCAGCAGCATCTACCGCGAGGATCTGGCACGCAAATTCGCCGGCACCCGAGAGCTCGACCTCATCACCCGTCACCCCTACTACAAGGAGCGCTACGGCTTCGTGCCCGCCGACTCCGTACCCGAGAGCGTCAGCTGGGGCGTCGAGATGGCCTACGACGACTGGTGCATCGCGCGTATCGCCGAGGCAGCGGGCCTCAAGGACGTAGCCAAGGAGTACGACAAGCGCGGCCTCTACTACAGACGCTACTGGGACCACGAGACGCGCCTGATGCGCCCCGTGATGGGTGATGGCAGCTTCCGCACGCCCTTCAATCCCCGCTTCTCCGCCCACGAGAAGAGCGACTACACCGAGGGTAATGCCTACCAGTGGAGCTTCTACGCGCCGCACGACATGGAGGGCTTCCTCAAGCTGATGGGCGGCAAGCAGGTGCTGGAGACCAACCTCGACACCCTCTTCACCACCTCCTCGCGCATCGACGGCGCCGAGCAGTCGGGCGACATCACGGGCCTTATCGGGCAGTACGCCCACGGCAATGAGCCCAGCCACCACATCGCCTACCTCTACAACTATACCGACAGCCCGCATAAGGGCCAGGCCATCCTCGACACCGTCCTCCGCCACTTCTACCAGCCGACGCCCGAGGGCATCATCGGCAACGAGGACTGCGGGCAGATGTCGGCCTGGTATATCCTCAGCTCGCTCGGCTTCTACCAGGTATGCCCGGGTAAGGCAGAGTACGTCATCGGCCGCCCACTGGTGGATAAGGCGACACTCCAGCTGTCTGGGGGTAAGTTCGTCATCGAGGTCAAGGGCAATAGCAAAGAGGCCAAGTACGTCCAGTCGGCCAAGATCAACGGCCGCGACATCACGCGCGAGCTGCGCTTCGGCCATGCTGAGCTGAAGGCTGGCGGCAAGCTCGAGATCCAGATGGGGACGCAGCCGCGTCGCTAGTCCCCTAAGGGTAGCGCGATCTAGGCGCCTTCTCTAGCGCCCAAGCCAAGAGCCCTACAGAGGCGATAGCCAGAGCAGCGGGATCAGCCGCTCGCCCGAGCTATCGCCTCTGTAGGGCTCGCTGCATCTAGGGGCGAACTAAGGCAGAGGGCTCGTAAGGGATATCAGTCAGCGCGCTGAGCGACGTCCGTGACGCCGCTGAGGGATATCAGTCAGAAGGCTGAGGGATATCCTTCAGAGAGCTAGAACAAGGCATACGGAGCGGCACTGGACTTCCCGCACGCCGCTGGGCTCCCTGCACGAGACAGTCCGCCCACTTGCTAGGGCTTCACCTGCCCTCGGGAGCTAGAGCCTAGCCGACAAACACCCCAGCGGACTGAGGCCTTAGCCCGAGGAAAGGCAAGGAGCGCTGCTGTGGCTTCATGACCACGGCAGCGCTCCTTTTATAACAATTCTTTACCTTTGTACGTTGATTATGAGTATGAAGAAGCATCTAGTGTACGGACTTGCCGCCCTAACGCTCCTAGCAAGCTGCCGCAAGGACGAGCCCACTCCTCAGCCTAAGCCCGAGGACCCGAAGAAAGAGCAGCCCAAGCCCGAAGAGCCGAAGAAGCCCGAGCAGCCCACGGAGCCTAAGCAACCCGACACCCCCAAGCCCAACGAACCCAAGCAGGAGCGTCCCAGTGACTACACCCTAGCCAAGCGCCTGCAGGCAGCTTGGTCGGTGACCGCCGCCCAGTACCTCAAGGCCCTGCCCTTCGACGCCTACTACGCCGAGGGCAAGAAGGAGGCCATCGGTCTCGAGCAGCTCCTACCCCTACTGAAGCTCACGAGCTCCAGCGTCGAGGGTAAGACCTACACCCTCACGGAGGCAGAGCGCAAGGAGCTCAAGCTCCAGTCCCTCAGCTACCAGCCCACGGAGGGGAGCAGAGGTCAGTTCGCCCTCGTCCTGAGCTACAAGGGCGTACCGAGTGAGCAGCTCTACCTGCCCTTCGACCGCCACGCCTACTTCGGCCAGTTCGTCCAGCTGCAGTCGGACTTCGCCCCCAAGCATTACCTAGCTGGCGTCTATGAGTACCTAGATGTCTACATGGGCGAGCTCCTCAGCTACGACCGCAGCAAGTATGCCGTGCAGCTCATCTCGGGGAGCAAGCAGCAGTCCGAGACGAGCCGCAGCCTCAGCTTCCGCGTGCAGGTGACGCGCATCGGTACGACGGGCGACGACATCCTAGCCGTACTGAGCTACGAGGCCTCGGGTTTCAAGGCCCTCAGCGGCCTCGGCTCGGAGCTCACCGTCGTCCACAAGTCGGAGCTAGGAACGAAGCTCTACAGCCTAGCCAAGGGCGCTACGGACGAGGCCAGCCTACTGCAGCGTCTCAAGCAGCGCCAAGGGAGCTGGCTGCGCGAGGAGTACCTACAGTTCGGCCTCAAGGTCAGCCGCAGCCTCGTCGACCTCACTTGGGACGAGAAGGCGCAAGTGATCTACGGCGGCAATGAGCAGCGCGGAGCTGCCCGTGACCTGTGGCTGAAGCGCCCCCGCTTCGAGCTGCGCTCCGCCAAGCAGGAGGGGACGAAGCTCTACCTCAAGATCGCACTCGTCTCCGTCGGGGACCTAGCCTTCGGCGATGCAGCTCCCGTGCTACCGCTGACGGTCATCGGCTTCCGCCCCGAGCGCTAAGGAGCGCCCCATACGCGGACGGCACTCCGCCGCCTGCCCCCCTAAAAACATCGCCGCCGTACTGCTCTCGGAGTAGTGCGGCGGCGATGCTTTGTTGAGGCCCTACGCTAGGGCGCGTGAGGCAAAGGGAAAGGCGGAGGACGGGGCTAGCGGCCTGTCGTCACCTGGAGGCCATCCTCGGCGCCGCTGCGGAGACGGTCTGCTTGCTCTTCCTGGCGCAGCTTGTTCTCCTTCAGCTTACGCGAGCCAAAGCTGTAGTAGAGGCTCAGGGAGACCTGTGGCGTATACCACTTATTGACGAAGTCCAGCTGGGTGGCGCCGACATCATAGCGGCCGCGAGCCTTGTTCGTCCCGAAGAGGTCATGCGTCGCGAGCTCGATGCGCAGCGGCCCACGCACGTGGCTGAGGCTGCCATCGACAAAGTACTGCGGCTGCATGGCGAAGAGCTGGTAGCGTAGCGCACTGTAGTAGGTGAAGCTCAGATCTAGGTACCAGCTATCGGCGAGGCCCAGCTGATGCTTGTGCATGAGGTAGCCGGCATTCGTCACAGCGGAGAAGGGCGTCCCCAGCACCGAGCCCGCATCCCACTGACGCTGCCCGACGAGGTAGGTCTGTGCCCACCAGCTGAAGCCCTTGGACTGATACAGGGGTAGGGGCAGAGCGATGAGGGCACGCAGGTAGCGCGTGTAGTCGAGGTTCGTCGGGCGAAGGGTCAGCCCGTCCAGCGCCTCCACCAGCGGATGGCGCATATCGCGATAGCTGAGCTCGAGGCGTGCGGCGCGGCGGTAGCTATAGGCCAGCTGCAGCTGATGCCAGAGGGCAGTGCGCAGCTCGGGGTTCCCCGTGCGGGTGAGGTGCGAGCTCACTGAGCCCTCATAGGGCATGAGCTTCCCGAGCTGGGGACGCTCCTTGTCGCTGAGGAGCTGCAGCTCCAGGCGATGGCGTGGCGCGAGCTGATAGGCGAGGAAGAAGGAGGGGGTGAAGTAGACCTTGTCCTGCTTGTAGTCGAGGACGGGAGTGCCTGAGGGCGCGGCGGGCTCGATGCGTCGGCGCTCCGTCAGCAGGCTCAGGCTCAGCTCCCAGGAGAAGGCGCCGACCGTCTGATTGAGCGTAGCGAAGCCACGCAGATAGTGCTCGGAGGCGCGTCCCTCCTCGCTCTGGCGCTGGTAGCGATGACGGTGCCCGAGCCCCTGGAGCTCGACCCCAGTGCTGAGCTGCAGGCTCTCGGTAAGCATCGCGCCTATGGCTGACTTGAACTGATAGAGCGTGCTGCGCTCGCACCGCTCGAGGGAATTATCTCCCATACCTGCTGGGGCGCCATCGAGCTGACGCCCTGGGTAGGACAGTTCGTCCCCGTGCAGACTGAGCTCCGTGGAGGTCTCCCAGATGAAGTGTTCCCGCTGCAGCTGATGGTAGAGCGTCGAGTAGAGCTGCTGCGCCTGGAGCTGGCGCAGCGTGCTCCCGTGGTAAAGCTTGTCTCCTGTCCGCGTGTAGAGCAGCTGCAGCCCTAGGTGCTGCTCCTGGGTCAGCTGCAGCTCATCGCCCAGCCCCAGCTGATGCACCTGGAGCGGACGCTGCTCCTGACGGTCCTGATAGTCGCGCCCGCGGAGCGTGAGATCCAGCGTCTCCAGGCGGTGACGGGAGCTGAAGCTGTAGTAGCCGTAGCCTCTGTGCCGCCCGCGCTCTAGGTCGAGGCGCAGGGCGAGGTGCCCCGAGAGGTAGTGCTGCTGGGCGAGCCTCCCTTGTCCAAAGAGCAGCATCATGTCCTTGAGCTGACGGCGGCGGCGTATGTTGATCCCAGGGGCGCGGTCGAAGCTCCCCATAGGCTGCAGGATCAGCTCAATGCTCTCGACCTGCTCCATCGGCAGGTTCTGGAGGAAGGCAAGGACGGAGCCGACCGGCGCGTGACTGGTGCTGCGGCCATCTATATAGATAGCCATCTCGGTGAAGCCATAGAGCAGCGGCAGCTGGTCTCCGTGCTGGGTGATGCCGGGCAGCTGCCGTAGCATCGTCAGCGCGGTACCGCCTGCGGCCTGCTTCCACTGGGAGCCGGAGATGACCACACGGCTGCCCTGATAGCGGAAGGTAGGCGCCTGGGCCGTCACCTCGACGGCGCTCAGCTGGCGTGTGATCTCGGGATGCAGCACCCCGAGGTCGCGGGGCGCGGTGAGCTCGAGCGCCTTGAGCAGCGTCTGCCGCTGCCCCTGATACTGCAGGAGGAGCGCGTACTGCCCACGCGGAGCGGCGAGGACGAAGTAGCCCTTGTCATCGCTGACGGCCTGCAGCGCGCTATACTCGGGCAGCGGCGTGCTGGGCTCGAGGCTCAGGATGGCCGAGACGATGGGGCGCTCCGTGCCGCGCTCCACGAGGCGGCCGCGTAGCTCGATGAGCTCGGACTGCTGGGCCGAGAGCCCTAGCGTGAAGAGGAGCAAGAAGAGGGTAAGGAATCGCTTCATAGTAGCTCTGTGTATTCAGTGTAGGTATGCTAGCTTGCCTCGAGCAGCTGCGCCCCTTCGCCCAAGGAGCGTGGTGAGCCTCGCCGAGGCGCGGGCGGCTATTTCTTAGGCTGCTTGTGCCCCGCGTGATCCACACGCTCGTAGCTGACGTCGTGGAGGGAGAAGTACTGCTTGGAAGGAAGGAGCGTGACGGCGGGGCGCTCGATGTGGACATTGGGGTTGAAGGGCTGACCGAGCTCTACGGCCTTGCTCTTGAAGGTGGGCTTGAGTCGTCCGAGGCGACCATAGTCGACGATCTCGCCCTGCGCTACCAGTTCGCGTGCCATATCGGCAGCGAGGTTGAGCACGGCCTGTACTTCGACGTAGTTGAGGGTAGTGCCGCGGGCGACGAGTTCGCAGAAACGCTCGAAGTCCACGCAGCGGCGGCCCGTGGGCTTAGCCACCTGCATGACCTTCCCTGCGTGCTTGCCGAGGACGAACTTACGCTCGGTCAGGACGTACTGCATAGCTTTGCTTGCCATGATATCGTATAGATTAGGGCCTCCGATACGGATCTCGGCGCGGGCGGAGGCTAGGCCTCGCGAGGAGACATAAGCGTTACCTGGAGCAAAGGTACTGATCTTGGCGGGAGAAACCATATAATTTGGCGCGCTAAGTAGTATAAGTTCCTCACCGAAGTTATATTACTTCGGCCAAGATCTTATATTACTTCGCTCGGAATATTATATAACTTCTCGGGAATTATTATATAACTTTCGGAAAAATATTATATAACTTTCCGCAGAATATTATATAACTTTTCGCCAAAAGTTATATTACTTTTCTCCGATTATTATATTACTTTTCTCGGCTCCATCAGGCACTTCCTTCGTCCACCTTAGTCCCTTCGCTCCGCCCGAGCAGCCAAATCGCCGCGCCTGCCTAGGAGAGCAGGGGGCAGCACACAAGCAGTCAGCAGACGGAAAGCACTCTAGACGAGCCGGATTCCTTACCTTTGCACTGCGCTCGGAGGGCTATAGAGCATGCTTCGATCCTCCTCACAGCGCCAAGACATTTATCTAACCCAAGACCTTAATTGAGTATGAAGAAGTCGCTACTTCTCTTGCTTGCGCTGCCCCTGACCGTGCAGGCTCAGTCAAAAGGCCCCTTCGACAGCACACAGATGCTGGGCGAGGTCATCGTACACGGGGCACGTGTCTACGCCCCCAACGCCGTCCTCAAGATCCCTGCAGCGCAGCGCGAGGTGCCCCTGACGACCAACATCCTTCCTCTGGAGAAGATCCAGCTGATGGGCTTCACCGACCCTGCGCAGGCCATGCGTGACATCCCTGGCGTCAACGCGATCAAGGACTACGGAGGCTTCCACATGTTCTTCCTACGTGGCTTCTACGAGTCCGTCGTCCTGACAGACGGGATGCGCGATGAGCGGCATGCCCTCTGGCAGTCCGCCCCCCTGACGGGGATGGCCGCAGTAGACCACATCGAGGTGCTCAAGGGTGCCGCCTCCATGAGCGTAGGCCACTCGGCCCTCGGTGGCGTCGTCAACATCATCAATAAGCAGCCCAGATCCCGAGCCAGCTACGAGGCGAGCTACACCAGGGGCAGCTGGGGGACGAATCGCGTGACAGCGGGCGCAACGGGTGCCCTAAGCAAGAAGCTCAACGCACGCGCCGACGTCGAGTATCTCGACAGCGACGGCTGGCGTGGCAACTACACTAAGCAGGCCAATGCCTACGCCGCCATCGACTACCGCATCCACCCCAAGCACCGCCTCGGTCTATCGCTTATCCTCAGTCGCGATCGCTTCCGCGGCGACTACGGGCAGCCTCATCTGGCGTGGGACGTCTACGACAGCGCCACCGACCAGCTCGCCTACAAGATGGGCAGCTTCCCCAGCAGCGAGCCCCATTCACGTGCCTACACCGATCCCAACGAGTTCCTCTCCAACAAGACGGTGAAGCTCCAGGCCAAGTATCAGTACAAGATCGATAAGAGCTGGCAGCTGACGAACCGCTCCTTCTTCTCCTACGACAGCCTCAACTACTACTCCACCGACGGGCTGAACTACCTGACGGGCAGCGAGGCTACGGGGGCCAAGCACTACTACCTAGACGGCACGACGAAGGTACCCATCCTGATCGACCGTGTACGCCGTGACGGCTTTGCCTTCGCCTACGGGACCCTAACGGCACAGAACCAACTGGAGCTGACAGGGCGCGCCGAGCTCGGCGCCACACATCATGCCCTACTGGCAGCCTATAACTTCTCCTTCCTCGACCTACGCCGCCTCGACCGTGCCACCTACACGGGGCCAGGCGTCGGCTCCATCGTCACACTGACGGATCCTGTCCTTGATCAGGGACCTATCTACACGAAGTACAGCCGTATGCAGGTCTTCAAGGACGTAGTCAATAGCCTCTCGGTACAGGACTTCATGACCTGGGATAAGCTCTCGCTGCTAGCAGGGCTGCGCCTGGACAACTTCTACCGCGACTACGGCATCTACAACACCAACGACCGTGAGCGCCTCGACCGCACGACGGATCAGAAGCTGACCAATACCGCCCTGACCTATCGCCTCGGTGCGGTGTACAACTTCACCAAGAGCTTCAACGTCTATGCCTCGCTCTCGAGCTTCTTCAAGCCTCAGCTGATCTCCCTCTCTCCCGAGGTCGTCTATATGAATCCCGACGGGAAGGAGATGAGCCCCGAGGAGCTCAAGAGCTTCAAGCCCATGCAGGGCCGTCAGTGGGAGGTGGGGCTGCACCTCGACCTAGGCTCTCAGCTCTCGCTCAGCGCCGCAGCCTACCACATCCGCCTGGAGAACCTCGTGCGTACCAACCTCGGCGTCGCAGCCGATGGTCGCAAGATCGGGGGTGCCGTCGGAGCCTCCGTCAGCAAGGGCGTAGAGCTCGATCTGAGCTACGTACCCTCGCACTTCTTCGACTTCAGCCTCGGCTACTCATTGACGGACGCACGCATCGCTGAGTTCACCTCCAGTCACTTCACCCGAGAGGTCATGGCAGGCAACCGCCTGACGCGCGTCCCCCGCAGCAAGCTCACGAGCTGGGCCTTCTTCAACACGCTAGGGGCACACCGCCATAGCCCAGGCTCGATGCGTCTGGGCTTCGGACTGGAGTACAACGGCGACTACTATTCGGATGACACCAACCTCATCAAGGTACCCAGCTACACCGTCGCCCACATGGTGCTGACCTTCGAGGCGATGGAGGGGGTACGCATGCAGCTCAATGTGAATAACCTCTTCAACGAGAGCTACTACCGCACGGTGATCAATAGCACACAGTTCATCCCTGCCGAGGGGCGCAACGTGCAGTTCACCACCTCGCTGAGCCTCTAGCGGCCTCCGCCCGAGCGCTCTAAAGACTATCCCCCCACCGCTGCCCCCGATCTTTGCGAAGATTTGGGATAGGCGGTGGGGGGATATCTGTGTACTTTTCTTATCTTTGTGAAGGCTTTGTGCTCACCACACATTCTGTGTGCCGTGTGGTGGGCTTAAAAGGGAATCGAGTGTGAATCTCGAGCAGTCCCGCTGCTGTGTGCATATCATACAGCTTAGCTCCGAGCTCCGAGGCTGATGAGGCTGGGGAGCGCCACTGGTGGTTCTGTGTCACTGGGAAGGTAGGGGCTGAGACAAGGTATGCGAGCCAGAAGACCTGCAAGGCCTATCTTATGCTTCGAGGAAAGCTACAGCTGTGACCGAGCCCGCAAGGGGGCGGCGCGCTGGAATTGATTCCCCAAAGAGGGTGCTCACTCTTTCAAATCAAGGGAGCAAGTCGGTTCTTGCCGTATAATTTAGTGGATACGCCTCAGGTGGAGTGTCATGGTGGACGGGCATCGCTCGGCCTACGCGTGGGCTCCTTCCTGAGGCTTATTCATTCTATCCAGTGCGGGCGACAGCTACGATCCGCACGACTACTCGCCGCCCTTAGCCCAAGTCCTCGACTGGGCTCCTCCCCTACCCGAGACCTACAGCCTATCATTCCACACCACCATCCTATATATAAGTAAGGAGGGGTGCCCGCTCTACAGTATAGAGCGGGCACCCCTCCTTGGGCCTTAGGACGCGCAGGCTAGCGCTTAGGCTTATAGTTCAGCACTCGTAGATCCGTCACCGTGCTCTTGAACTGCCCAGCCTCCTCAAGGGGGAAGACCAGCGTACGTACATAGAACATACGGCCACGCTGGGGCACCTGGTAGACCTCGGGGGCAAACTTGTCAGGCGCCTCGTACTGCTGGTCGAGACGAAGTGCGGGATCTCCCCCGACAGGCTGCGCGTAGAGCGTCTGACGGCTGAGGCGCTCACGCAGGCGGCCATCGACGTAGAGGCTCGTACCCTCATTGTCGCCCTCGATGGTGATCGTCACCTTGCTACCCGACTGAGGCAGGCGGTAGCGGAAGGTATTGAGATAGCCATCACGCGCGAAGCCTAGAAGGCCCTGACGCGGATCCGAGAGGTAGACCTTAGCCGTGGGGCTCGAGAGGAGCACCGTGCCCTTAGCCTCCTCACGGGGCTCGACGGTGAAGCTCACCGAGTAGTCGTAGCCGATCTCGGGGAGCTTAGTGCCGAGCTTCGCCCCTGGCTGCAGGCGTTCCAGATGCAGCACCTCACGCTGCTCGCCCTTAGCCCACAGGCCGAGCTCATGCACGCCGGGGGCCTCGCTGAGCGTGGGGCTCAGGCGCTGCATAGTCTCGTAGGGTACAGCGGTCTTGCCTGCCGTCCAGGTCTTGAGCGCCATATAGGGCAGGGCGTGCATGATGCGATGGTGGATATCCTTGACCGAGATCCCATTGCCGTAGTGGTCATTCCACACGGCGAACATCCCCCCGAGGATGCAGCTGTCCTGCTCCTCGAAGCGCGTGCTGCGATCCATCAACGCTGGGGTGTACTTATCGTAGAGCAGCTTGGTGTCTAGGTAGTCATAGTAGTAGCCCGCCGCAGGGACGATATAGGTATAGCCGTCGGGAATGCTGACCAGGCGCTGTCCCTCCTTGCGCGCTGCCGAGGCATCGAGGAAGTCGCGCGACCAAGCCAGGACGACAGCCTTATCCAGCTTGACGGGCGTCTTGCCGTAGGCGTGCTTCAGCGACCCCCAGAGGTAGGCCTGCTTGCCGAAGCTCTCCACGTAGCGCACATAGCGGTCGGTGAAGGCACGGAACTTCTCACGCAGCTCCTCGGTAGCATTGCTATACTCGTCGGTACCGATATTGAAGTGCTTGCTGCGGAAGACGGGATTGGGGCCCGCGAGGTACTCGCGGAAGAGCGCATCGATGAACTCGTAGGTCTTCGGATTGAAGATGTCCAGGTGGTCATCCCCCTGATCCTTGGACGCAAGCTCGGGACGGTAGTGTGCGAAGGCCAGCGTATGGGCGGGGACGTCGATCTCAGGGATGATGTCCACGTGCTGCGCCTCGGCCTGCAGCTGCAGGTCGATGAACTCGCGCTTAGAGTAGGAGGCGCCCTTAGGTGCTAGCCCAGGGAAGGTCGTGCTCTCGAGGCGGAAGGCTGCGGAGGTCTTCGCCCAGTCGTTGCCGAAGTACTGCTTGAAGCCATTGTCATTGAGGTGCAGCTGCAGCGTATTCATCTTGTAATAGGCGAGCACCTTGACCAGCTGACGCAGGTAGTCGATGGGGATGTACTTGCGCCCTACGTCCAGCATAAAGCCACGCAGCGCATACTGCGGGATGTCGGTCGTGCTGCCCTGGGGGAGCTGACGCTGAGCATCCTGCTCCGAGAGCTGGAGCAGCGTACGCGTCGCCCAGTAGGCGCCCTGCGCGGTGCGGGCACGGACGGTCGTCTGCTGACGGATATCCAGCTGGTAGCCCTCCTCTCCGAGGGAGCTATCGCTGCTGAGGGCAAAGACGATGTCCCCAGCCTGTGCCCGTCCCGAGACGAGCTGCAGGCGCTGGCCAAACATCTGTTGGTAGTCGGCGGCGAGCGCCTCGGCAGCAGAGCGGAGCGCCTTGGACTTCGAGGCGAGGACGATACGTCCCGAGGGGCTGAACTTACCCTCGCCCCCCTGCCAGCTGGTGAGCTCGGGGACGACGAAGGGCTTGGCATTCTGTGCCAGAGCCTGCAGCGGCAGGAGTGCAGCCGCCGCAAGAAGAGATAGCGTGTAGTACTTGATCTTCATTAGGAAGGAGATAAGGTAGAGTCACCTGCCGCTCAGCGTAGCAGCGCTCCTTGTCCTCTAGACTTAGGCAGGCTCAGCTGCAGGCGGCACGCTTGCCAGCCCAAGCCCTGAGGGACTAGAGCCTCACACCCGTACGATGGGCTGCGAGGGACTCGGGTAAGAGGTATAAAGAGAGCGAGCCTGCGACCGCCCCCCCGAGAGGGGAAGTCGTAGGCTCACTAGGGTATGCGGATCAGTGGAGCGCGCGGCTACTTGCTCTTGGCATAGTAGTCACCATAGCCGTAGTTGTAGCCGTACTTGCTGCTGAGCTGGTCGACGCCGTTGACGACGTAGGTCATCTGGCGATACTTGTTCTCGCGGTAGAAGCGCTCCAGCTCGGGGAGCAGGCGCTTATCCAGTACGCCGACACGTAGGACGAAGAGCGTCATATCCACCACCTCGGTGATGATGCTGGCATCGGCCACGATCTCTGCAGGCGGGCAGTCGATCAGGATGAGGTCGTAGTGCGGGCGCAGCTGATCAAGGAGCTCGGAGAGGCGCTCGGTCGAGAGCAGCTCAGCGGGGTTAGGCGGGATGATCCCTACAGGATAGATATCCAGCCCCGGCATATCGGGATGCGTGTAGCGCAGCTCCGAGATCTTACTGATCTCCCCATTGAGGAAGGAGGAGAGCCCGGGCTTGGGGCGGTTGATGTAGAGCGAGAGCAGCGCTCGGCGTAGGTCAAGGTCCAGGACAGCGACACGCTTGCCCTTGAGCGCAAAGCTATTGGCGAGGTTCAGCGTGATGAAGGTCTTACCGCTGGCTGGATTGATGGAGCTGAGCATGACGACCTGGGCACGATCCTTCGGGAGCATGTACTGGATATTCGTACGGAGGATGCGGAAGGCCTCGTTCATCTGGTCTCCACCCGCTGCCGTGACCACCACGGGACGCACTCTATTGGAGTCGTGGGGCAGGCGGCCAAAGCGCTGTGCCAGGCGCGTCCTCAGGCTACGATACTTATTCATGTCGGGGATCTGCCCGAGGTAGGGTATCGAGAGGACCTCAGCATCCTTACGGCCGCGGAGCTTTGTATCGAAGGCGTCAATAGCGAAGATGGCGACAGCAGGCAGGATAAGACCGAGCACGAAGCTCGCCAGGAGGATGTTGCGCGTGATGGGCGAGGAGGGCTTACGCGAACCCATAGGGGGCGTGATGACGCGCGTATTGTAGGCAGCGAAGGACTGCTTGAGCTGCGTCTCCTCACGCTTCTGCAGCAGGTAGAGGTAGAGGGCCTCCTTAATCTTCTGCTGACGCTCGATGGAGATCAGATACTTGGCCTGCTCGGGGCTAGAGGCAATGCGGGAGGTATTGCGCTGCTCGCTCGCCTGAAGGCTGTTGATCTGCGTGGAGAGGGAGACGATGACGTTATCCAGGCTCTTGGACACTGCGCTACGGAGCTCGGTGAGCGTATGCTCGAGGTCCAGCACGCGGGGGTTCGCCTCACTACTATTGGCCTTGAGACGGTTGTAGAGGATGAGGTTCTTGTTGTACTCGCCAATGAGGCTCTCTACATGATCGCTACCGATGCCAGAGTTGGCAGGCAGCACGCGCCACTGGTTACGCTCGTCGAGGATGTAGGAGCGGATGTAGCGCGCCATAGAGATCTGGTTGCTCAGTAGGAGAAGCTGCGCTTCGGCGTCCTTGCTCTTATCGAGGACGAGGCGGGTGACCTCATCGACGTTGGGCAGGAGGTTACGGCTCTTGAACTTAGAGATATCCCCGTCGACTGCACCCAGGTCACGCTGGATGACATCGAGACGCTCATCGATGAATCGTGAGGTCGAGACCGCGACCTGGTTCTTGTCCTCCACCCACAGCTCGTTGTAGACCGAGACGATGGTAGAGAGGATGTCCTCGGCACGCTGGGCGGAGACGTCGTTGTAGGTCAGCTGGATGACGGTAGACTTATCATCGACCAAGGTTCCCTTCAATCCTGAAAGCACCCCATTGGCGGTATCGTCGATGCGAGCGATGGAGACCTTGACCTCCTGAGGGAGCTGAGCGGAGACGCCCTGCACGGGGAGGACGAGGAGTCGACCAATAGGGCTCTTGATGGTGTCGCCATAGCGCGCCTTGATAGGTGCCTGCTGGAGCTTCTCCCCTGCGGAGACGAACTGATCCAGCACCAGCCCCCCATCCGTAGAGGGGCTGAGGACGAGGCTACTCCCCTCCTCGGGATCATGGTCGAGGAGCTGCAGGCGCAGCGGTAGCTCGGTACCATAGAGCGTATGGGAGCGTAGACCCGTGCGGACACTGTAGTTGACATTCAGTCCAAGGCGACGTACGACCTCGGTGATGATGACGGGCGACTGGATGGTGATCAGCTCATTCTGCACCTTCGACGAGCCCTGGAAGAGGCCGAGGTTCTGGAAGGCGCTAAGATCCCCAGTGGAGGCACTGTTTTCCTTATCCTCCTTGATCAGGATAGAGGTGGAGCGTGTGTAGACTGGCTGCGTGATGCTGAGGTACAGCATCCCCAGCGACAGGAAGATCACCAGTGAGAGCAGGAACCAGCGCCAGTGCGAGAGGAAGAGCTTAAGGAGATCGGGGAGACTAATGGAGGACTCCAGCGACTCCGGCTGCTGCATTTGGTCGGTATTCATGTAGAGCTAGTATTAACGACGGATGATGAGCAGTGCTACGCTGGTAGCGAGCGAAGCCAGCGAGATCCAGAAGGACGTCGAGAGGACATTGTTTCCATTGACCGTGGCCTGGCGCGCACGATAGTTATTAGGGTCGACATAGATGACGTCACCCGCTTTGAGGTAGTAGGCTGGGGAGGCCATGAGATTACTCGCCGAGCGCAGGTCGAGGCGGTAGGCCACCTGCTGATCCCCCTCCTGGCGCAGGAGCAGGATGCGGTCACGACGTCCGTAGATCGTGAGGTCCCCCGCGAGGCTGAAGGCATCCAAGATGGTCATCTTATCACGGTCGAAGGCGTAACGCCCTGGACGCTGTACCTCACCCAGGATGGACACGTAGAGGTTGGTCATCTCTACCGTCACCACGGGGTCCTTGAGTAGTCCACCCGCGATGATGCGCTGCTTGATGTCGGTGGCTATCCCATGTCTATCCTTACCCGCTACCTTAATACGTCCCAGCACGGGGAAGTCAATCGTACCATCAGGAGCTACAACATAGGTCGACACCGAAGGATTAGTACTGCCAAAGCCACTCTCCATCCCCACGCGGTTGGTCACCACGGGGAGGTTGAACTGCGTAGCAAGCTCGGGGTCCTTACTGCTGACGACGATGGAGATGCGGTCATCGGGGGCGACGCGGAGTGCGGGGGCACGCTGCGCCAGTTCAATCACCGTCATGCTATCCTGATCGACTTGGGTCAAGTCCTGCATGTAGAGCACCTCGCGGGCGCTACCACAGGAGGTCAAAAGGAGGCCGCCCATCAAGGCTAGGGCGTAGATCAACGTTCTCATTTGTACACTTTCAAATTATGCGGGAGCCGAGGGACAGAGGCTAATTACCCGAGCCCAAGAGGTCTACCATAGAGCCCAAGGAAGCAGCCCCAGCAGCAGGGTAAAGCGCTACGCACAGAGCTGCATAAAGACTCAATTCGGCTACTAAGAAAAGAAAAAAAAGGGACTTAGCCCACTTAGATGGGCTAAGTCCCTTTGTCTAAGAGCCTAGCGGGCGGGCTGAGACCTCGTGCGACGGGTAAGCTAGCACAAGGCTCACGGCCTCATCAAGCTACTGGCATCCCTCGGTAGCGACCTCTGGAGCGATCTTTTTGACGAGCCCCTGCAGGACGGCACCTGGGCCTACCTCGATGAAGGTCGTAGCACCGTCAGCGACCATGGCACGGACGCTCTCCGTCCAGCGTACGGGCGCTGTGAGCTGAGCGATGAGGTTCTTCTTGATGCCATGGGTGCAGTTGACTGCGCTAGCGGGGACATTCTGATAGATGGGGCAGCGGGGCTTGTGGAACTCGGTGCCCTCGATGGCGCGCTGCAGCTCGAGGCGTGCAGGCTCCATCAGTGGGGAGTGGAAGGCACCCCCGACATTGAGCTTGAGGGCGCGCTTAGCACCGGCCTCCTTGAGGAGCTCGCAGGCCTTATCGACACCTGCGACAGTCCCCGAGATGACGAGCTGACCAGGGCAGTTGAAGTTCGCCGCGACGACGACCTCATCCTGAATGCTCGCCACGATCTCCGTGACGCGCTCGTCGGGCAGGCCAAGGACGGCTGCCATCGTGCTGGGCTGCAGCTCACAGGCTGCCTGCATCGCCAGCGCACGCTTGGACACGAGGCGCAGACCGTCCTCGAAGCTCAGGGCTCCAGCAGCCACCAGCGCGGAGAACTCACCCAGCGAGTGACCAGCGACCATATCGGGCTGGAACTCGTCGCCGAGGCAGAGCGCACGGATGACGGAGTGGAGGAAGACGGCGGGCTGCGTGACCTTGGTCTGCTTCAGCTCCTCGTCCGTCCCGTCGAACATGATGTCCGTGATGCGGAAGCCGAGGATCTCGTTGGCCTTCTCGAAGAGTTCCTTCGCTAGGGGGTGGCTCTCGTAGAGCTCCTTCCCCATGCCGACGAACTGTGCGCCCTGACCGGGGAATACATAAGCTGTTTTACTCATTTACTTCTATATCTATATACCTTGATGATTGTGCTTAGACCTGCTCCAGCGCCTTGGTAAGGATATGCCAGCAGCGCTCTACCGAAGCTATGGAGACGCGCTCGTCGGGCGAATGCGGAGCGCGGATATCGGGGCCGAAGGAGATCATATCGGCCTCGGGCATGACGCCCTGCAGGATGCCGCACTCCAGCCCAGCATGGATGATGGTGACCTCGGGCGTCTGGCCCGTCACCTCCTCGTAGGCCTTTCGCAGCGTCCCGAGGATGGGCGAGGAGGCGTTGGGCGCCCAGCCACCGTAGCCTGCCGAATAGTCCACCTCGGCGCCTGCGAGGTTGAAGGCGCTCTCGATGGCACCAGCTACCTCCATCTTGCGGCTATCCGAAGAGCTGCGCACGAGGAAGGTAGCCGAGAAGTGCCCTGCCTCCAGCAGCACGCGCGCCATATTGGTCGAGGACTCGACGATACCGGGGAACTCGGTGAGCATGCTCTGGGGGCCGTTGACGCAGGCCACCACAGCATTGATCAGTGCATCCTGTATCTCCTCGGGGACGACTGTGGCGGGGAGCTCGGTGCGCTCCAGTGTGAGGCTGATCGTCTCCTCGACGCCGCGGAACTCTACCCGCAACTGGTCGGCGAAGTCGGAGGCGAACTCCCACAGCCCATCGGCCTCAGCCTCGGGGATCGTGACCACGGCGAAGGCCTCACGTGGGATGGCATTGCGCAGCGAGCCGCCGTCGAAGCTGACGAGGCGGGCACCATAGCTAGCGATGGCCTCCTTGAGGAAGCGCGCCAGCTGCTTATTGGCATTAGCACGGCCGAGGATGATATCCGTCCCCGAGTGCCCACCCTTGAGTCCCGTCAAGGCGATGCGTACAGCGATGTCGCCCTCGGGGGTCGGCTCCTGATCCTTGTACTCGAGCGAGACCTTGACATCCACGGCACCTGCACAGCCTACGAAGAGCTGCCCCTCGTCCTCGCTATCGAGGTTGATGAGGATCTGCCCCTTGGAGAAGCCGGGCTGCAGGCCGTGCGCCCCGACCATGCCGACCTCCTCGTCGATGGTGAAGAGGGCCTCGATCGGGCCGTGGCGGAGCGTGTTATCCGCGAGGACTGCCATCATGTAGGCTACCCCGATGCCGTTATCCGCGCCGAGGGTCGTATCGCGTGCCGTGACCCACTCGCCGTCGATATAGGCGTCTATGGGGTCGGTGACGAAGTCGTGCTGCACGTGACTATTCTTCTGTGGCACCATGTCGAGGTGCGCCTGTAGCGTCACGACGGGGCGCTGCTCCAGGCCTGCCGTAGCGGGCTTGTGCACCAGTACATTCCCCACAGCATGCCGCTCGGCCTTGAGCCCTAGACGGGCGGCCAGCGCTAGGACATAGTCCTGAGCGGCGAGGGTATGCCCCGTGGGGCGAGGGATCTGCGTCAGATCGTAGAAGTAGCCCCACACGGCGGCGGGCGCTAGGGTCTTAATCTCTGTTGCCATAGTCATTCATTATTAAGGTGTAGTATGCTCCGTGGCGAAGCGCTGGCGCACGTAGTGCCTGTTGATGATCGGGAGCGCAAGGATAGCGATGAGCCCGCAGAGCGTGATCCACAGGGTCTGTGCCGTGTGGACGATGAAGGCGAAGTCCTGCGCGGGCTGCAGGGCCATGCCGAAGGTGGTGAAGGTCGCGATGACGGCCGCATGCCAGGCGCCCATCCCTGCCTGCACGGGTACGATCACCGACATGCTGCTCAGGGCAAAGGCGATGCCAGCGACCGAGAGGGGCAGGTGCTCCGTGGCGGGGAAGGCGAAGAGGGCAAAGTAGAAGTAGCAGAAGTAGCCAATCCAGATGAGCACCGTCAGCAGCAGGAAGCGCCCGCGGTGGGGCATCTGGCGTATACTCATCCCGCCCTGCCACAGCTGGCGGAGGAAGTGCGCCACGCGCCCCTCGGGGCGATAGCGCAGCAGCCACGCCACCAGCGCCACGCTCCCCAGCCCGAGGGCGATGAGGACGAGCATCCAGGGGCTGTGGGCAAAGCCCACCAGCGCCTCGAGCACCTCGGGGTGCTGAGCGAAGTAATCTCTAAAGAAATCCGTGCTCGAGGCCACGATCCCCACGAGGATCAGCCCCAGCATGAGGACATCCACCAGACGGTCTACGATGAGCGTACCGAAGAGCTGCGCGAAGGGGATCTGCTCCCTACGCTCCAGCTCGACGCAGCGCCACACCTCGCCCGAGCGAGGGATGCCCATGTTCACGGTGTAGGAGCCGAGGACGGTGCAGATGGTATTGATACGCCGCGGCGGCGCGCCGTCCGTCGCCAGTGGAGCCACGAGCAGCTCCCAGCGCAGACCACGACAGAGGTTGCTCATCAGGCCGAAGAGGAGGCTGAAGAGGAGTACTGGGTAGCGTACCTCGCTGCTCAGCGTCTGCCCCAGCTCGCGCCAGTCGGTCTCTCGGTAGAGTCCCCAAAAGCCCAGCCCGCCGATGAGCAGCGGGATGACGACCCAGAGGACGGCCTTTGTCGTAGGATTGGTCTTCATATCTGTGTATGTGCTCTCTGCCGCGCTGGGGTCTGCACCGAGGCGGCGGGCACACAGCTCCTTATGCTATTATATATATGCCTTGGCAGAGGCAAATGTACTAAGTTTTCGCCATTCACCCCGCAGCGCCCTGCCGCGGCCTCCTACGAGCGGCTCCTCCAGCAGCCACGACCCAGCGCCTCAGCCCCCAAGACAAGACAGCCGACCAGGCCGCCCCCGAGCCGCCACCTCAAGCTCGTTCGACCGAAGCCCTCCCCTAACCTACCAAGCTAGGATACGCAGGTAGGGAGCAGGCCTAGCGTATCAGTAATGCCGCCCCGATTGGACGGCCTTTTACCCTTACAGTCGAATGCAGAAGCGCTCATAAGACGCGGTGCAGCCATCCCATCCTAGACCAAGCTCTTCGCCCTCCCCTACCCAAGGCAAGCCTCCCGCTATCAGGCAAGGAACCCAAGCACCCGCCCCCTGCTCCGTGAGGGATATCAGTGGGCGTGCTGACTGACGTCCCTCACGCCCGTCACTGACGCCCCTCAGAGCGCCCACTGGTATCCCTCCCGAGGCCTCCTCCTATAGTCGCAGGAAGCAGCGGCAGGAGCAGCACGCTTTGCTTGGCTTGACGAGGCGCAGATGAGAGCTCCTTAGGCGGCGAGCATACCTGAGCTAAGCCTCCCGTCTCGTCTAGCGACATGCTTCGTCTTGGGTTGCATTGGGGGCGCTTGGGAGCTACTTCGTCCCCTGCAGAAGGCCCAAGGCGAGCAGCGAAAAGGAGCGCTTCGCAGCGCCCCTCGAGCTTGACCCTCAAGCTGCTAGGTGCTGACTATCGTCTAATTGTGGTATTTTAGCGCTCTACAACAGGACTAAGCATTCACCACGATACATGCAGCAAGTAAAAGCAAAGAAAGCCCTCGGGCAGCACTTCCTCACCGACCTCAGCATCGCCGAGCGCATCGCCCGCTCCCTCGAGGACTACCGTGAGCTACCTATCCTCGAGATAGGCCCTGGGATGGGCGTCCTCACCCAGTACCTCCTCGCCCTAGGCTTCGACACGCGCGTCATCGAGCTCGACCAGGAGTCCGTGGCCTACCTCGGGGAGCACTTCCCTCAGCTCGAGGGGCGCATCATCTCGGGCGACTTCCTCCAGCTCTCCATAGAGGACTATATGCCCAATGGACCCTTCAGCCTGATCGGCAACTACCCCTACAATATCTCCTCTCAGATCTTCTTCCGCCTGCTCGACTACCGCGAGCGCATCCCCTACTGCGCGGGGATGCTGCAGCGCGAGGTCGCCCAGCGCCTGGCCTCCCCTCCGGGCAACAAGGACTACGGCATCCTGAGCGTGCTGCTGCAGGCCTGGTACGACGTCGAGTACCTCTTCACCGTCGACGAGCACGTCTTCAATCCGCCCCCCAAGGTCAAGAGCGGCGTCATCCGCCTCATCCGCAATCAGCGCCAGAGCCTCGGCTGCTCGGAGAGCCTCTTCAAGACGGTCGTCAAGACGGGCTTCAACCAGCGACGCAAGACGCTACGCAATTCGCTCAAGGGACTCTTCGGGCCCGACTACGACTACAGCGACCCGATCTTCGGCAAGCGCCCCGAGCAGCTGGGCGTGGAGTCCTTCATCGACCTGACGCTACGCCTCGAGGCCCTGCAGGCTGCCCGCGGCTAGCACCTCAGCCCCGCCGCCCATCCACACACATCCGCTCAAGCTCTAGGGGGAGCAGCCCAGCGTCTAGCACGGCGCACGGCTGCTCCCCCTAGACTTTATCCTTCTCCCTTGCCTTAGCCCGCGCTCCCTCCCCTCGAGAGCGCTCCGAGAAGAAGGGCGGGGGCAAGGACGGAGCTGTATACGAGGTGCCCCAGGCTAAAGCGGCCGCACGACCCCAATCCCCCAAGGCCAGCCCTAAAGACAGCGCCCCCTGCAGTGCGAGACTGCAGGGGGCGCTGTGCATTGCCCGAGGGCAAGTTCTGTTTCTCTAGCCCAAACCTGGGCCGAGGGACGGCTAGCCGCCGAAGTCGTCGAAGAAGAGCTGCGAGCGCTCTACGCCGAGGTTCTCCAGCATCGCCTTGACGGCATTGGCCATGGGGCCAGGGCCGCACATGTAGTACTCGATATCCTCGGGAGCCTCATGATCCTTGAGGTAGTTGTCGAGGATGACCTGGTGGATGAAGCCGGTGTAGCCCGTCCAGTTGTCCTCAGGCTGAGGATCGGAGAGGGCGATGTGGAAGCTGAAGTTGGGGAACTGCTTCTCGATCTCGCGGAAGTCCTCTTCGTAGAAGATCTCCTTCTTGCTACGCGCGCCGTACCAGTAGGATACCTTGCGGCTCGTGTGGAGCGTGCGGAAGAGGTGGAGGATCTGGGCGCGCAGCGGTGCCATACCTGCACCACCACCGATGTAGAGCATCTCAGCATCCGTATCCTGGATATGGAAGTCCCCGTAAGGACCACTCATGCGCACCTTGTCCCCAGGCTTGAGGGAGAAGATGTAGGAGGAGGAGATCCCTGGCGAGACGTTCATCCACTTGTGCGTCGCGCGGTCCATAGGAGGCGTGGCGATACGCACGTTGAGGGTGATGATGTTCCCTTCGGCAGGATAGTTGGCCATAGAGTAGGCACGGATGGTCTCCATGTCGTTCTTACACGTCAGGCTCCACATATCGAAGTGATCCCAGTCACTGCGGAACTTCTCATCGATATCATAGTCCGAATACTTGATATCGTAGGGAGGGATGGTGATCTGTGCGTAGCTACCGCTCTTGAAGTTCATGACCTCGCCCTCAGGCAGCTTGACGACGAACTCCTTGATGAAGGTAGAAACGTTGCGGTTGGAAATGACCTCGCATTCCCATTCCTTGACGCCGAAGACCTCCTCGGGGACGATGACCTCCATGTCCTCCTTGACCTTGGTCTGGCAGGCTAGGCGCCAGTGCTCGGACTGCTCCTTGCGGGAGAAGAAACCCTTCTCCGTGGGGAGGATCTCACCGCCGCCCTCGACGACGCGGCAGCGGCACTGACCGCAGGAACCACTACCACCGCAGGCGCTGGAGAGGTAGATATTCTCACTCTGCAGGGTGTTCAGCAGGGTACCCCCGATGGGCACCTCAGCCTCCTTCTCCCCGTTGATGGTGAGCTTGACATTGCCCGAGGGGACGAGCTTGCTCTTAGCGACGAGCAGCACGATGACGAGCAGCAGCGTCAGCAGCAGGAAGACTGCTACGCTGATGAGTATGATGGTTGTATTCATTACTTAGAGACTTCGCTATTACATCTTGACACCCGAGAAGCTGAGGAAGGCCATACCCATCAGCGCCGTGATGATGAAGGTGATCCCTAGACCACGCAGGGGCTTGGGTACGTCCGAGTACTGGAGCTTCTCACGGATAGCTGCCATACCGACGATAGCCAGCATCCAGCCGATACCGGAGCCGAAGCCATAGACGGTAGCCTCCCCGATAGTGGGGAACTCACGCTGCTGCATGAAGAGCGAGCCCCCGAGGATAGCGCAGTTCACAGCGATCAGCGGGAGGAAGATCCCCAGCGAGGCATAGAGCGAAGGGCTGAAGCGCTCGACGAGCATCTCTACCAGCTGCGTGAAGGCAGCGATGACAGCGATGAAGATGATGAAGGAGAGGAAGGAGAGGTCGATGCTCGCAGCCTCAGGACCGAGCAGCCAGTCGAGAGCTCCCTGCTTGAAGACCTTGGTCTCCAGAAGGTAGTTGATCGGCAGCGTGAAGGTGAGGATGAAGATGACCGCTAGTCCCAGACCAAAGGAGGTCTTTACGTTCTTCGATACCGCCAGGAACGAACACATCCCTAGGTAGTAGGCGAAGATCATATTGTCGACGAAGATCGACCGGAAGAATAAGGCTAATGTATCCATTCTTTCTTGATACTACTGGTAGGCGTGGGAGATGTTAGTTTTCCTGCAGCTCCTTGTTGTAGGAGCGGTGGATCCAGATGAGGACAGCCACGGAGATGAGTGCCATCGGGGGCAGGATCATCAGGCCATTATTGACGTAGCCATGGATACCATCGGTAGCGTAGAGCGACTGAGGGATGACGTGGAAGCCCAGCAGCGTCCCCGAGCCCAGTAGCTCACGGAAGAAGCCGACGACAGCCAGCACGATGGCGTAGCCGAGGCCGTTACCGACCCCATCGAGGAAGGACTCCCAGGGACCATTACCAAGGGCGAAGGCCTCCAGACGACCCATGAGGATACAGTTGGTGATGATCAGCCCGACGAAGACGGAGAGCTGCTTGCTGACGTCGTAGGCGTAGGCCTTGAGGACCTCACTGACCAGCGTCACGAGCGTAGCGGCGACCACCAGCTGTACGATGATGCGGATGCGGTTGGGGATCCCCTTACGCAGGAGCGAGATCACCACGTTGGCGAAGGCCACGACGATGGTCACCGACAGCCCCATGACGAGGGCGGGCTCCAGCTTGGAGGTCACAGCAAGGGCGGAGCAGATGCCGAGCATCTGCACCATGATGGGATTGTTCTTGCTCAGCGGACCGAGAAGGGTTTCTTTATTCTTTTTATTCCAGAGAGACATAGCTACTGAGCGTTATAGGTTTCGAGGAACTTTTGGAAGGGAGCGAGGCTATGGTGCAGCATGTCGTGGACGCCGTTGCTGGTGAGCGTACCGCCCGAGATGCCGTCGACATAGTCCTTATCGTCCACCTTCTGCCCGGGCTTGACGACAGCGATGCCCGTGAACTTACCTTCACGGAAGAGCTGCTTGCCCTGGAATTCGGCAGAGAAGTGCGGCGTAGAGATCTCGGCACCGAGCCCTGGGGTCTCCCCTGCGTTGCCGAAGTCTGCTCCCGTGACCGTAGAGTGGTCAGCGGCGTCTACCGCGATGTAGCCCCAGATCTTATTCCACAGCCCAGCGCCGTTGAGCGGCAGGACGTAGACGGTCTTACCCTCGACCTGAGCGACCCAGACGGGCAGGTCACGCTGCTCGCCCTTGGCGATGAGCTTGTAGTCGAGCTCGGTATTGGCGTTGAAGGCTGCGCTCTTACCGATCTCCCCGCCCTCGAAGGACTGGACGACCTGTCCCTCGGCGTTGACTAGGAGTTCCTTCTTGATCAGCCCCTCGTAGGTCGAGATGACATCGGCCTTGGAGGGCGTCTGCCCGAGGGCGCGCAGGATCTGCTCCATCTTATCGATACGAGCGTTCTCCTCCTGCGAAGGCTTGAGCAGGATGTTCGCCCCGGCTAGGAAGACCGCGGCGAGGATGACCATCACGGATGCGTAGATGATCACGTATGAGTTCTTGTTTGTATCCATCGTGTGTTGCTGCTGTCTTAGTTCTTAGCTACTGCGAGACGTGCCTTACGCTTGTTGACGTTGCGCTCTACGACGATGTAGTCGATGAGGGGAGCGAAGGTATTCATCAGCAGGATGGCGAGCATCATACCCTCAGCGTAGCCCGCATTGAGCACACGGATGAAGACGACCATGACCCCAACGAAGAAGCCATAGACCCACTTACCCGCCTCGGTGCGTGCAGCCGTCACAGGGTCGGTAGCCATGAAGACGATCCCGAAGGCGAAGCCCCCATAGAGGAGATGGTGCAGTGCCGAGACCTGCATGGCAGGCGTAGCGCCGATAGCGTTGAAGAGCGAGGCCATAGCGAAGACCCCTACAACGCCCGATACCATGATCTTGTAGCTAGCGATCCCCGTGAAGATGAGGATAAGGGCGCCGATGAGGATAGCCAGCGTGGAGACCTCACCTACAGAGCCAGGGAGGAAGCCAAGGAAGGCATCCCAGTCGGTGAGTGCACCGCCGAGCGTGTTGTGGATGTCAGGCAGTGCGTCCTTGGCAGCAGCGATCTGCCCCAGAGGCGTAGCGCCCGAGAAGCCGTCCACGACCTTACCCTCGCCACCGAAGCCGAAGCTCGAGCCCAAGCGTACCCAGACGCTGTCGCCCGACATAGCTGCGGGGTAGGAGAAGAAGAGGAAGGCACGCGTCACCAGCGCGACGTTGAAGACATTGTAGCCCGTACCACCGAAGACCTCCTTAGCGAAGACCACAGCGAAGGCCGTAGCTACAGCGATCATCCACAGGGGCGTCTCCACAGGGATGATCATGGGGATCAGAATCCCCGTCACCAGGAAGCCCTCCTGGATCTCCTCATGCTTGAGCTGAGCGATGATGAACTCGATCCCCAGACCCACGACGTAGGAAACCACGATCTGTGGCAGTACCGAGAGGAGCCCGTAGAGGAAGGTAGCCCAGAAGCTGGACTCCTGCCCGATGGCTATATTGTGCTGCAGCCCGATGTTGTACATCCCGAAGAGGAGTGCAGGTAGCAGGGCGAAGATCACCACGCTCATCGTGCGCTTGCTGTCTATGGCGTCATGCACATGCACGCCACGACGCTTCGAGGTCGTGTTCGGGACGAACAGGAAGGTCTCGAAGCCATCGAAGACAGACTCCAAGGCCGCGAAGCGACCACCCTTAGTGAAGGCTGGCTTGATCTTATCGATTTGTTTTCTTAAAGCGTTCAAGGTCGTTGTCCTTTAATAAGTGAAACCTGGGGGTTAGTTCATTTCCTTGTAGAGCTCATCCAGCCCCTGGCGCACGAGCTGCTGCAGGGGTATCTTGGACGTGTCCACGAACTCGCAGACCGAGAAGTCCTCGGGCGCCACCTCGTAGATACCACGTGCCTCCATATCATCGATATTGAAGGCGATGAGGCTCTTGAGTAGGAACTCAGGGTAGATGTCCATAGGGAAGACGCTGTCGTACTGACCACTCATGATCATGGCGCGACGTCCACCCTTGATACGCGCATCCAGCGCGTACTCCTTACCTGGCATCAGCCAGGAGAAGTAGGTGCGGCTCATGCTGAACTGCTTGAAGCGAGGCAGTGCCCAGCCCAGCACCTCGTGCTGGTCGTCCCCCTCGGGGATGATGGTGATCTGGTCGATGCCGAAGCTCATGCGCTCGTGGGCCTCATCTACCTTCACCCCAGTGAAGACATCACCCTCGATGATACGCTCGTGGCTGTCCTTCTTCGCTAGACGCCCTGCGAGCACCTCCTCGAAGCGTGCCCCAGGCAGCACCTTGACGTAGCCCAGCTCCTTAGCCTCCGAGCCCGTCAGGGCAATGGTGCGGGAGAAGTCTACGCGACCCGTCTTGAGGAAGCGGCCGATGACGAGGAGGTCCGTAGCCTTGAGCGTCCAGACGACCTCGCCCTTATTGACAGGTGCCGTGTGATTGATCAGTACGCCGACCAGCCCTGCAGGGTGTGGGCCACGTACCTCTACGCGCTCTACCGTGCGGATGCCCGTCAGCTCGCCCGTCCCGACGCCGAGGTAGACCTTACCTGGGGTCAGGCGCGTGAGCGCATCGAGTGCCAGCTGCAGCTCGTGCTCACGTCCTTTGACGAGGTAGGCGAACTTAGGCGCCAGCGGAGCCGTCAGGTTCGCCGTGACGAAGATATCACGGGGCGTATCCAGAGGGTTGGCGATGCGGTCGTAGGGGCGCTGCTTGAAGAAGCTGAACATACCACTCTCCAGCAGCAGCGACAGCAGCTGGCTGCGCTCCATGCTGAGGGCGTCAGCCGTGGCGTACTCCTTGTACTCGATGGTCGCCTCGGGGCGTACCTCTACGCTGAGTACCTTGCGCTTCTCGCCTCTGTGGACGGCGACGACCTCACCGCTGACGGGGGAGGTCAGTTTGAGCTCGGGATGAGCCTTATGCGCCAGCAGAGCTTCCCCTGCCAGCACGCGCATCCCTGGCTGAACGATCACCTTGGGGACAAAGCCCACATAGTCCTCGGGGACGACAGCGTAGGAGCTAGCTGCAGCCACTGGTGCGAGCTGTTCCTCAGGTGCCTTCCCTTTCAGATTGAGCGTGAGCCCCTTCTTTATCGTGATAATGTTCGGCATAACACGTGAATGATGAATTGTTTAGTTAAATTATTTGGATACAAAAATACGCATTCTTTAGCATATATACCTAGAGCTAGGGACGGGCTCGGGCCGAGGCGTCCTCACTTTTAGGTAAGCGCCGCCCTCGGATTAGTCGCGCTGGAGCTCCGATCTTAGCCCCCAGCTACCCCACCCCAGCCCTCCGCCAGCCTATATATAAATAAGGAGTAGCCGAGTGCCGCACCTCAGGGGAGCTTCCCCGAGCCTCGGAGCCACCGCCGACAGTTCGCCTAGCCTCTGCCGCGAAGCGCCCCAGCGAGCTGAGGGATAGAGCACGTCCAGCCGAAGGATAAGGGGCAGCGAAGCGACAGCCTAGGGGGAGGGAGCAAAGTAATATAATATTGCGGGGAAAGCAATATAAGAATGCGCAGAAAGTTATATAATATTCGGGCAGAAGTTATATAACAATCCGCCCAAAGTAATATAACTTCTCCCGCCCCACCTTAGCTCGGCCTCCCGCCGCAGCCTAGGCGGCCTCCGCTCGGGGACATCCCTCGTCCTAGCGTGCGCCCTGGCGGCGCACGCTGGAAGGTAAGTTGCAGGCGGCTCGGGCGCTGCAGCTCGCTACGCGCAGACCAAAGAACAAAGTATACCCCCCGAGGCAGATATGCAGGGCTACCCGTAGCTCCCACCCGTCCTCAATAGGCTGCGAATAGACAGGCAAGCCCCTCGGGGGCGACCCATCCAAAGCCCAGGGTGAGGGAAGGCTGTAAGCCTGACGGAACCCTGGGTAGAGGTCTGATATTATCAAGAAGCCCCTCGGGGGCGACCCACAATACGATCGAGGACTACGGCTAGCTTAGTGCTACGATGCTCCGAGCCTATTGAGGGTCGCCCCTGTAGGGCTCTGCCCTTGTGGCTGCAGCTTACCCAGGGTTTGGTCGCCCTTGCAGGGCTGCGCACCCTGGGCTTTGAGTGGGTCGCCCCTATTGGGGCTTAGCACCGTCGGAGAGCCGTAGGCAAGCAGCCGAACAAGCACCTCCCTACACTCTTGCCTCCCAAGGCTAGCATAGAGGAGCCCCCACAGCCACCGAGCCAAGGCTATTCCCCCTAAGCTCCTGCCTCTAAGGCTAGCACAGAGGAGCTCCCCACAGACACTGGGTCAAGGGAGTATTCCAGCCTGAGTACCACCAGGCGCACAGCAGAGGCGGGGCGGGGCGCTCGGCGGCGCTTTGCGATATCCTCACTACCTTTGCGTTATGGCGAAGAAAAAGACCATTTACCACTGCGCAGAGTGCGGAGCCCAGTACCCCAAGTGGCAGGGCTACTGCTCGCAGTGCGGCACGTGGAACAGCATAGAGGAGGAAGAGATCGTCGTCAGCAAGAAGGAAACGACCCCTGGCTACAGCCCCAAGGCAGCTCCCAGCGCGCGCCCCGTGCGTCTAGCGGACATCCAGCACCGCGAGGAGCTGCGCATCGACATGGGCGATCCCGAGCTCAACCGCGTCCTCGGCGGCGGGCTCGTCGAGGGCGCCTTCGTCCTCATCGGGGGCGAGCCCGGCATCGGCAAGTCTACGCTGGTGCTGCAGACCGTCCTCAGGCTGCCGCTACGCACGCTCTACGTCTCGGGCGAGGAGAGCCTCAACCAGCTCAAGATGCGCGCCGACCGTATCGGCGGCGGTAGCGGCGACGACATGATGATCTATGCCGAGACGAGCCTAGAGAAGATCCTCCACACCGCCGAGGAGCTGCAGCCCGACCTCCTCGTCATAGACTCCATACAGACCATACAGACCGAGCTCAGCGAGAGCTCCCCAGGCAGCGTCTCGCAGATACGCGAGTGCGCCACGGCCCTGCTCAAATACTGCAAGACCGAGGGCGTGCCCGTCATCGTCATCGGCCATATCACCAAGGAGGGCAGCATCGCAGGGCCCAAGGTGCTGGAGCACACGGTGGACGTGGTGCTGCAGTTCGACGGCGACAAACACTACATGTACCGCATCCTGCGCGGACAGAAGAACCGCTTCGGCAGCACTGCCGAGCTGGGCATCTACGAGATGCGTCAGACGGGTCTGCGCCCCGTGGAGAATCCCTCCGAGCACCTGATGACCAGCTCCGACATGCGCCTCAGTGGCGTGGCTGTAGCCGCCGCCATGGAGGGCGTGCGCCCCTTCCTCATCGAGACGCAGGCCCTGGTCAGCTCGGCCGTCTACGCCACCCCGCAGCGCTCCTCCACGGGCTTCGATACCAAGCGTATGAACATGCTGCTGGCGGTGCTAGAGAAGCGTGCAGGCTTCAAGCTCATACAGAAGGACGTCTTCCTCAACATCGCTGGCGGCATCCGCCTCAGCGACCCCGCCAGCGACCTGGCCGTCATCACGGCCGTCCTCTCCTCTAGCCTCGACCTAGCACTCCCCGAGGGCGTCTGCCTCACGGGCGAGGTCGGGCTATCGGGCGAGGTACGTCCCGTGGCGCGCATCGAGCAGCGTATCCTCGAGGCCGAGCGTATCGGCTTCCGCGCCATCCTCCTGCCCGAGGGCAACCTCAGCCACATCGCCGACGCCCCAGGGCGCAAGATCCGCCTCGTAGGGGTCAAGACCGTGGAGGAGGCCTTCCGCCTGCTCTTCCGTCGACAGCCCACCGAGACCGATGCCCCCTAGACCCTATAGACACATCACCTATTATATACGAAGATGAAGATACAGACCTCTAGCCTCAGACGAGCCGCGGGCATCGCCCTCGGTGCTCTTGGCCTCCTCCTCGGCACAGCGCCCCTCACGGCGGCTCCTGCCGACAGCCTCCGTCTGATCCCACGTCCCGCCTCCATCACCTGGGGCGCAGGGCACGCTCAGCTCCCCACGACCCTGACGGTCTCGCCGCTCCTGCCTCAGGTCATCCAGACCCAGCTCAGCCAGCAGGCGGGGATCAAGGTCAAGGCCACGACCAAGGCTCCTCTGCTCTCTGTGCGCCTGGATCGGCGCCTCGCGGGACGCGAGGCCTACCGCCTCAGCGTCGGCCCGCGCGGCATGCAGCTCCTAGCCAAAGACAGCAGCGCCCTCCTGCAGGGCGGGCAGACGCTGCTGCAGCTCGTCGGGCAGTACGGACGCCGCCTGCCGCAGCTCTCCATCACGGACTCGGCACGCTTCGCCTGGCGCGGGATCATGCTCGACGTATCGCGCCACTTCATGTCCGCCGACTTCATCATCCAGCTGCTGGACGAGATGGCGCGCTACAAGATGAACCGCTTCCACTGGCACCTGGTCGATGGCGGCGGCTGGCGCTTCCCCTCGGAGAAGTACCCCCTGCTGACGAAGAAGGCCGCCTGGCGCACCATCGCCGACTGGGACAGCTGGTGGCAGCACGATCGCCGCTTCGTCGATGAGGGCACGCCCGGAGCCTACGGCGGCGCCTACACCAAGGACGACATCCGCCGCGTCGTAGCCCATGCCGCCCGCCTCGGCATCACCATCGTGCCCGAGATCGAGCTCCCGGGGCACAGCAATGAGCTGCCTGCCGCCTACCCCGAGCTGACCTGTAAGGGCAAGTGGACCTTCGACGCTACGGACGTCTGCATCGGGCGGGAGAGTACCTTCCGCTTCTTCGAGGACATCCTCGGCGAGGTGCTGGAGCTCTTCCCCTCCTACTACATCCACATCGGTGGCGACGAGGCCGCGATGAACCACTGGGGCAGCTGCCCCGACTGCCGCGCCCGCATGAAGCAGGAGGGCCTCAAGGACGAGCACGAGCTGCAGAGCTACATGATCCGCCGCATCGAGCGCTACCTCAACGGCAAGGGCCGCCAGCTCATCGGCTGGGATGAGATCCTGATGGGCGGCCTCGCCCCCAACGCCGCCGTGATGAGCTGGCGCGGTGAGGAGGGCGGTATCACCGCGGCCAAGGCAGGGCACAAGGTCGTCATGACCCCAGGCAACTACGTCTATCTCGACTTCTACCAGCGTGAGAGCAAGGGCGAGCCCCGCGCTATCGGCGGCTTCACCCCACTGGAGAAGACCTATTCCTACAACCCCACCCCCGCCGTCCTCAGCCCCGCCGAGCAGCAGTACATCCTCGGCGTGCAGGGCAACCTCTGGACGGAGTACGTAGAGGACGAGCAGCACGCCGCCTACATGCTCTTCCCTCGTCTGCTGGCTATCGCCGAGATCGGCTGGACGCCTCAGGCGGAACGCAGCTACCCCGACTTCCTACGCCGCGTAGCCGCCCAGCTGCCTGGGCTGAAGGCTCGAGGCATCAATAGCTACCCGCTCAAGCGTATCGCCGTCTACAGCGAGATCGACACGGCACGCCGTGAGGTAGCGCTGTGCCTCTCCAGCGAGCAGCCCTCGGCCGAGATCCGCTACACCACCGACGGCACGATGCCCACGGCCTCCTCGCGCCTCTATACGGGCGAGCGCATCAGCTCGCGCGACTCCATCCTGCTGGTGGCACGCCTCTTCCGTGACGGCAAGGCACTGGACTTCCCCGAGGTCAGCTACCGCACGGACTACCACCTCGGTATCGGCCGACCTATCTACTACAATGAGGGCTGCCAGTGGAATCCCAAGTATCCCGCAGGCGGCGCCCGCGCTCTCGTAGACGGCCTACGTGGCACACCGACCTACCTCGATGGCCTCTGGCAGGGCTTCACCATGCCGCTGGACGTGACCGTCGACCTTGGGGAGACGAAGGCGCTACGGCATGTCTTCGCCAAGTTCATGCAGGAGAAGATGCAGTGGGTCTATATGCCGCACCACGTCGAGCTGCTCCTCAGCGATGACGGGACGAACTGGCGCAGCCTCGGCCAGCGCGTGACGACGACCGACGACGGGGACTTCCTCCCGAGCTTCGAGACCTTCTCCTTCCCCATCGCCGAGCGGGCTCGCTACGTACGCGTCAAGGCCGCTAACCAGCGCTCCGCGGGGCACTTCATCTTCCTCGATGAGCTGGTCATACAGTAGCCCCAGGGCTATGTGGGCTTTTTAGCCTAATTTTGCCCTATACATAGGTATTCGAGTGGAGGCAGGTCGAGGTCAACGCCTCAGCCTGCCTCCTTCTTCATCCGAGACTAATGACACAAAGGACAGAGCTCTCCGAGGCCCTCTTCGAGCGCGCCTCACAGTATATCCCCGGCGGGGTCAATAGCCCCGTGCGCGCCTTCCGCTCGGTAGGCCTGACGCCGCGCTACATAGAGCACGGCAAGGGGGCACACATCTACGACGTCGATGGCAACGAGTATATCGACTACATCTCCTCCTGGGGGCCCCTACTCCTCGGGCACGCCTATCCGCCCATCCTCGAGGCGATCGAGCGCGAGCTGCATCGCGGCACCAGCTACGGCGCCTGCAATGCCCGCGAGGTCGAGATGGCCGAGCTGATCTGCACGCAGTTCTTCCCCTCCGTGGAGCGCGTACGCATGGTGAACTCGGGGACCGAGGCTACGATGAGCGCCGTGCGTCTAGCGCGTGGCTTCACGGGCAGGGACAAGATCCTGAAGTTCGAGGGCTGCTATCATGGGCATGCCGACAGCTTCCTCATCTCGGCGGGCTCGGGGCTGGCGACCTTCGGACAGACCTCCAGCGCAGGCGTCACCGCCCGTACAGCAGAGGACACACTGGTCGCTCAGTACAATGATCTCGAGAGCGTCAGAGCAGTGCTCGAGGCACACCGCGGGGAGGTCGCCGCGGTCATCCTCGAGCCCATCATGGGGAACATGGGGCTCATCCCTCCCCAGCCGGGCTTCCTCCAGGGGCTACGTCAGCTCACCGAGGAGGAGGGCATCCTGCTGATCTTCGACGAGGTCATCAGCGGCTTCCGCGCAGCACGCGGCGGGGCGCAGGAGCTCTACGGCATACGCCCCGACCTGACTTGCCTGGGGAAGATCATCGGCGGTGGGCTGCCTGTGGGCGCCTTCGGAGGTCGCGCCGACATTATGGATAGGCTTGCCCCGCTGGGCAATGTCTATCAGGCAGGGACGCTCTCGGGCAACCCACTGGCTCTGGCAGCTGGTATCACGATGCTACGTGAGCTCGCCGCCCCCGACTTCTACGAGCGTCTGGAGGCGCAGGGCCTTGCCTTCGAAGCCCGCATCCGCCCCATCCTCGAGCACTACAGCGATCGGCTGAGCTACAATCGCGTGGGCTCGCTCTCGACCATCTTCTTCCGTCCTGGCGGCGTCCGAAGCAACGCCGAGGCGCGTGAGAGCGACACCGAGACCTATGCGCGCTACTTCCGTGGCATGATCGCCCGCGGCATCTACCTACCGCCCTCCCAGTACGAATGTATCTTCCTCTCGATGGCGCACAGTGCTGAGGACTTCGACCGCACGGCCTCGGCCATGGACGAAGTGCTACGCGAGGTGCTGGGCTAGCCAAGAGACATCACCCCGACACTTAGATCTCAAGGATGCAATACACCTGCTATACCCTCAGCGTCGTCCGTCGCCCGGAGACGCTCGAGACGGAGGTCCTCTTTGACCTCCTAGCCTCGGAGCTCGCCTCCGTAGGCTTCGACAGCTTCGACAGCCAGGACGGCGAGCACCTGCTGGCCTATATTCCCACCGAGCTCATCGAGGGCAACGAGGCGCTCACGGAGCTGCTCTCGACACCTATTCTTGAGGGCGTGGAGCTCAGCTACAGCAGCGAGCAGATGCCCGACATCAACTGGAATGAGGAGTGGGAGAAGCACTACTTCCAGCCCATCGTCTTGGGCGAGGAGGCCTGCCTCGTACGTGCCCCCTTCCACGCACCCCGTCCTGAGATCCCGCTGGAGGTCATCATCGAGCCCAAGATGGCCTTCGGCACAGGCAACCACGAGACCACTGCGCTGGTCGGGAGCTGGCTGCTGGAGCACGACCTCACCGGGCTGCGCGTGCTGGACATGGGCTGCGGCACCGGCATCCTCGGCATCATCGCCCTGAAGCGCGGCGCCCGTCACCTCACCGCCATCGACATCGATCCCTGGGCCTACGACAACGTCCAGGAGAACGCCCAGCTCAGTGGTGTCACCATCCAGGAGATGATCTGCGGCGACGCCTCCAGCCTCGAGGGCAAGGCGCCCTACGACCTGATCCTGGCGAACATCACCCGCAACATCCTCCTGGAGGATATGCCCCGCTACCGTGCCGTCATGGCTCCGGGGGCACGCCTCGTCCTCAGCGGCTTCTACGAGGAGGATGCCCCGCAGCTCATCGCCCGCGGCGCGGAGCTCGGCCTCAGCCTCATCTCCCAGCGTAGCCGCCAGCGCTGGACCTCGCTGGAGCTCCAGCTTGCCTAACCCCTAGCCCTAGGGCGGAGCCACTCAGCGCCTGCCCTCGGGACTCGCTCACCCCTATAGCCACACGACAGCTATGACACATCAGTACTACCGACTCTGCACCCTAGCCCTAGGGCTCCTTGCCCTAGGCAGCACCGCCCAGGCACAGCGCAAGGCCAGCACGAAGCAGGCCACGCACCAGGTCACCCCACAGCACGGCCGCCCGCGCCTGGTGGTGACGATGATGGTCGACCAGATGACCTGGGACTATCTCTACCGCTATCAAGCGCGCTTCGTCGAGGGCGGCTTCAAGCGCCTGCTTACCCAGGGCTTCAACTGCGAGAACACCCGCATCAACTACCTGCCCAGCGTCACCGCCATCGGGCATAGCTCCGTACACACGGGCAGCGTACCTGCCATCCACGGCATCGCGGGCAATGACTTCGTCAAGGACCACGCCCCCATCTACTGCACGGAGGATCGTAGCGTGACCACCGTCGGCGCGCCCAACGGCAAGAGCGGGCAGATGTCGCCCCGCAACCTTCTCTCGACGACCATCGCCGACGAGCTGCGCATCGCCTCCAACTTCCGCAGCAAGACCATAGGTGTAGCCATCAAGGACCGCGCCTCCATCCTGCCCGCAGGCCACACGACCAACGGGGCCTACTGGCTCGACGATGCTACGGGGCACTTCATCACCAGCAGCTACTACATGCAGGAGCTGCCCGAGTGGGTCAAGCGCTTCAACGAGCGCGACCGCATCACCGCCCTCTTGAAGGACAACTGGCACCCACTCTTCCCCATCGACAGCTATAAGGAGAGCTCGCCCGACCAAAACAACTACGAGAACCCCTGGGGTAAGAAGGGCGAGGTGCCCCCTACCCTACCGCTGCCCACGGCAAGGCTGCTGCAGGAGCTCGGCAAGGGCGTCATCCGCACCACACCCTTTGGCAATACGCTGACCTTCGAGATGGCTAAGGCTGCCATCGAGGGCGAGCAGCTGGGCAGCCGTCCTGAGGAGACGGACTTCCTCGCCATGAGCCACTCCGCGACCGACTACGTAGGGCACCACTACGGTACCTTCGCCATCGAGACGGAGGACACCTACCTGCGTCTGGACCGCGACCTGGCGGACTTCCTCAGCTATCTGGACCAGCGCGTGGGCAAGGACGGCTACATCTTCGTCCTGACGGCAGACCACGCCGCGGGGCACAACCTCACCTTCGAGCAGGAGCATAAGCTCCCCGGCAGCGGCCTGCGCACCGACCGCGCCCTGAAGATCGCCGACTCTACGGCACGTGCCTTCACGGGGCAGAATCTAGCACTGGTCACCCGCGTGGCGAACTATCAGGTCTTCTTCAACAATCCCCGCATCGACTCCCTCGGCATCGACCGCATGGCCCTCATCCGTGCCGTCAGCGCCTCCCTGCGTGAGCGTCTGCCGGGGGCAGCCTTCGTCATCCCCGCCGAGGAGGCGCAGCTGGCGACCGCCCCACAGGCCATCCGCGAGCGCATCATCAACGGCTACCGCAAGGGACGCAGCGGAGAGATCTTCATCGTCGCTGACCCAGGCTGGTACGGCCGCAGCAGTGGCAAGCGCGCCCTCGGCACCAGCCACGGCGTCTGGTCGCCCTACGACACGCACATCCCCCTGATCTTCATGGGCCGCGGCATCCGCCCAGGGCACCTCTACCGCGAGACCTACATCACCGACATCGCCGCTACGCTGGCGGCGCTGCTCAAGACGCAGTACCCCTCGGGCTGCATCGGTCATCCCATCACGGAGGCCTTCGCGGGACACTAGCCCGAGGCTAGCCCCACCCTAGTACACATAAAAGCGCTGCGGCTGACTGCCCCCTACGAGAGGGGAGCGGTCAGCCGCAGCGCTTTTGGTCTATCTAGGGGAAGAGCTCCGCCGCTAGCCTTGCCCAGGCGGGCTAAGGTCTAGCGGCAGCGCTTACCCGACTAGAGCTGGTAGCGAAGCGTCACGAGCGCGTTGGTAGGCTCGGCAGGCATCAGCTGCGTGCCCAGCGTAGAGGCCCAGGACTTCGTCCCGAGGACGTTGCGCACCTGCAGCTCGAGGCTGATGCCGTAGGGCAGACGGTAGCTAGCACCGAGGTCGAGCTGCGTCGTGGGGTCGAACGTACGGCCCGCGCCAACGTTGTAGTACATCTCGCTGCGGTAGGTCAGGCTATAGTTGAGCCCGAGGCCACGCAGGGCGCCGCGCTGCAGCTCATAGCCCCCATAGGTGTAGAGGGTATGCTTGGGCACCCAAGCCAGCGGCGTGCCCTTCTTGATGTTGAAGAGCTTGCTGACGGGCGTCTCATTGACGTCGGCGATGGCGGCATCCGTGTAGCCGTAGCCTGCGCTGAGGCTGAGACCAGCGGCGGGACGCAGCGTAGCCTCGGCCTCGAAGCCCTTGCTCTCGGTCGCACCGATCTGTGCCGAGACGCTGTAGCTCTTCGTAGCCCCACCCACCTGCTCGGTCTGCGTCGTGCGGACGACCTCGTTCTGCTGGCGGATGAAGTAGCCCGAGAGGCTTAGGTCAAGGAGCTCGCCGAGGGTGTACTTGGCGCCCAGCTCGGCCTGATAGCCGCGGCGAGGCTCGAAGTAGTAGCCATTGCGACGCTCGGTGACGGCCTGGCCGTCCTTGTCATAGAAGCGCTGCGTAGCGGGGTTGAGGCTCAGCGTCTGGTCGGGAGCGAAGAAGCTACCGATCGAGCCGTAGAAGCTCAGCGACTCCGTAGGCAGCCATACGAGCCCGCCACGATAGCTCAGCTCCTGAGGGCTCACCGAGAGCCACTGGTCGTCCTTGACGGTGTCATGACGGCGCTCGCCGTTGATGGTCGCCACGCGGCTCTTGGTGCTCTTGTAGCTATAGAGGTCGTAGCGCAGGGCGAGCATCGCCTTGAGCTGCGGCGTCAGCTCGACGACGTCGCTCAGCGAGAAGCCGTGCACCCAGGTGCGGTTGGGGCTGGCCTGGCTGAACTTGCTCATTAGCCCACCGTTGAAGTCGGGGTTGAGGACGCGTCCCTGGGGGTAGACGACCTCACCAGCAGCGTCGATGCTACGGCTTGGGCCCCAGATGTCATCATCGTTGTAGCCCGAGTAGCTCGTGCGGTGCATGTAGGTCGTGCTGTAGCCCAGACGCAGGTTGTTGACGATAGAGCCGAGGGCGAAGCTGCCCGTCAGGTCCAGCGTGTTCTGCATGATCTGCGTGATGTGGGAGAAGCGCAGGTTGCTGTCGTAGATGAGGTGATCCAGGTCGTAGTAGGTCTTCGTCCCGTCGGCGGCCTTGCTGTAGTAGCCGTACTTAGCCCCTGCCGTGCGGCTCGTAGGCCAGCTCATGGTCTCGGTGCTGAAGTAGTCGATGTCGTCGTAGCTACCGGAGAGGTAGTCGGAGAGACGCCAGCCCGAGCCGAAGTTGTAGGTCCACTTGAGCGAGGCATTAGCGCCGCTGTGGTACATGAAGTCCGACTGGTCATTGTAGCGCCAGCTGCGGTCGAGGCCAGGACGCAGCTCGTCCTTACGAGCGAAGAGCTGGTCATCACTGACGCGGTACATATCGGCAGGCATCAGTGCGGGCAGCCCCGTCTCCGTACCGAAGTAGTCGTAGAAGCCCTCAAGGCGGAGGACGAAGCTATGCGCGCCCTTGGTGTAGCTCAGCGCCGTGAAGAGGCTATTCTGCGTATCCTGGGTATGACGCCACTGGTCGCCGCCCGCGTGGAAGCCCCCTGCGTAGATGTTGAGCCCGCGCGCCAGCTGGCCGCCTGCGTGCACGCCGAGGTCGTAGTAGCCGAGGCTGCCGTAGCGCAGGTGAGCCCCGAGGGTGAGGCTATCGCTCGGAGCGCGACGCACGACGTTGATGATCCCCCCAGCATTGGCATAGCCATAGAGGACAGAGGCGGGGCCCTTGAGGACCTCGATGCGCTCTACGTTGTAGAGGTTGATGAAGGGATTGGAGTTGACCATGGAGCGCTCGTCACGCACGCCGTCGACCATATAGACGGCGCGGTTGAAGCCACGGACGGCGATCTCGTTGAAGGCGCCATAGGTCTTGCGGTTCTGCACCGCGGGGGTGAAGCGCAGGGCGTCCCCGAGCTGCGTGATGGCACGCTGCTGGAGCGTCACGCCCGAGACCTTATTGATCGTCATCGGCACCTTGCGCTCGGGCACGCCCAGCGGGTTGATGCTGATCTCCTGGCGCGCACGTGCCGTGATGAGCACGCTATCGATGTGGCGAATGGAGTCTGCGAAGGTGGGATGCCCTGCAGCAGAGGCCACACCCGTTGCCCCCACAAAGAGCAGGAGCGAAGTCGTAAGACTTTTCATAGAGGAAGTAATAATGAGTTAATGCCTATTTAAGGCTTTGGTTATCACCAAGGCAGCGTCTGTCCTGCCCTAGCGGCTACAAAGATACGAAACATAGTCGAGCCCACGAGCCTAGGGCTCAGAGCGCCTTTGCCGAAGGGCGCTGCTGTAGCCCTCGCCTGAGCCTCGATCTACCCCGCCCGAGGCGCCAGCGGGCTGGGCGCTAGCCCCCAGCTCCGTGAGGGATATCAGTCAGTCCGCTGAGGGGCGCCAGTCGCGGCGCTGAGGGACGTCAGTCAGCGCCGTGAGGGATATCCTTCAGGGGCGGGGAAGGGCTGCGGCGAAGGGCTTCGCCAGTGGGCGGGTGCTTCCTTAAGATTCTAAGGAAAAGAGCCTTGTGAGGCTGCGGCAAAGACTCTACATTTGCTCTATCTAAGTCCTACACTAACACTAACGGCTAGAACAAACGATGAAGAACCAATTACTTCCCTTCGCTAGAGCGAGCCTGCGCAAGAGCCTCGTCCTAGCCCTGCTCCTCCCGGGACTCCTCCCTCTGGGGCTACAGGCCTCCCCGAGCAGCGGCAGCTCCGCTCAGCCCGAGCAGCAGAGCACCAACAGCGCCAAGCTACGCGGCCAGGTCGTAGACGCCCAGAGTGGTGAAGCCATCATCGGCGCCAGCATCACCGTCAAGGGCAATAGGCACCTCGGCACCGTCACCGACGTGCAGGGGCGCTACAGCCTCGCCGCAGCCCCGGGCAGCGTGCTCGTCATCTCCTGCATCGGCTACCAGACGATCGAGGTGAGCGCCACCAGCGGGTCGCAGACGATCAAGCTCAAGGAGAACGCCCGTACCCTCGGCGAGCTGGTCGTGCTCGGCTACACCACCCAGCGCAAGGAGAGCCTCACCGGGGCGATGATCAGCCTCAAGGACTCCAAGCTCAAGGACCTCACCACGCCCTCTGTGGCCAACCTCCTCAATGGTAAGGCTCCAGGCGTCTATGTCGCCCCAGGCTCGGCACAGCCAGGCTCCAGCGCCGCCGTCGTCATCCGTGGGCAGGCCACGCTCAACGGGAATACGCGCCCCCTCTGGGTCATCGATGGCGTCATCGTCGGGGACGACCCCGGCCAGCTCAGTCCACAGGACATCGAGGCCGTGACCGTCCTCAAGGACGCCGCCTCCACCGCCATCTACGGATCGGCTGGGGCCAATGGGGTCGTCGTCGTCACGACCAAGAGCAGCCGCTCGGGCAAGGTCAAGGTATCGGCCGCCCTACGTGCGGGCGTCAGCATGCTGCACAATGGCAATCAGCGCATGATGACGGGCGCAGAGCTCTACGACTACTTCGCCTCGGTGCAGAACCCCGAGGCACTGAAGTTCGACCGCTGGAAGCCCGAGCTCCGCAACGATAACTTCGACTGGTGGAAGCTCGCCACACGCACCGGCGTGACCCAGGACTACAGCCTCTCCATGCAGGGCGGTAGCGAGAGCCTCAACTCCTTCTTCTCCATCGGCTACTACAAGGAGCAGGGCGCCGTCAAGGGCTTCGACTACCAGCGCTTCAACTTCCGCTCCAAGACCAACTACCGACCCTTCGAGGCCCTGACGATACGCCCCTCCATCAGCGGGGCAATGCAGACGACGGACGACCGCCAGTACTCCGTCACGGCCATGTACTCCATGCTCCCCTGGGATAGCCCCTACGACAAGGACGGCAAGCCCGTACCGCACCGCTACAGCGGCTGGGTGAACCGTACGGGCACCAACTACATCCGTGACCTGCAGTGGAACCATGGCGACGCGCGCAACTACGAGTTCATGGGCAGCCTCGACCTCGACCTGCGCCTCACGCCCTGGCTCACCTTCTCCTCGGTCAACAACCTCAAGTACGTGCACCACGCTAGCCGCAGCTACTCCGACCCACGCTCCAGCGCGGGCGAGAGCGTCAACGGACGTATCACCGAGTACCGCGCTGAGGTGCTGCGCAAGTACACCAACCAGAAGCTACTGACCAGCAACAGCTGGGACAAGCACAGCCTCAACGGGCTGCTGGCCTATGAGTACAACGACTACTGGGGCAAGACACTCGACGCCTACGGCATAGGCTTCATCCCTGGCTTCGAGGTGCTGGACATCACGGCCAAGCCCGAGCGTGCCCGCGGCGGCATCGCGGAGTGGGCCGTGCAGTCCGTCTTCGCCAACGCCCGCTACAGCTACGACGGGCGCTACCTCCTCGAGGGCTCGATCCGTCGTGACGGCGCCTCCAACCTCGGCTCCAATGCCAAGTACGGCACGCTCTTCTCCATCAGTGGCGGGTGGAACGTCCACCGCGAGTCGTGGTTCCACCTCCAGGGTGTCGACCAGCTCAAGCTCCGTCTCTCCTACGGCTCGGCTGGGAACCGCCCCGAGGCCCTCTATCCCCAGTACGACCTCTACTCCGTCTCGGCCAACTACGACGGCCGCCCCGGGATGCTCATCTCCCAGCTCGGCAACCCCGACCTCACCTGGGAGCGCACCTATACGACGGGCTTCGGGATCGATGCTTCGCTCTGGGATAACCGCCTGCACTTCAACCTCGACCTCTACTCCAAGAAGACCGACAACATCCTCTACAACGTCCCCGTAACGGGCCTCATCGGCGTCACCAACATCTACCGCAACATCGGGAAGATGGACAATCGTGGGGTCGAATTCGCCATCGGCGGCGACGTCATCCGTAGCAAGGACTTTACCTGGAGCCTCGACGCCAACCTCGGGCACAACGCCAACAAGCTGACCGACATCTTCCGCCAGTACGACGCCACGACAGGTCAGTTCGTAGCCAAGCCCGTGATCATCGGTGACGGTACGGGCATCTCGGGTACGGCCTCCCGCATCCTGGAGATCGGCTCGCCCATCGACACCTACTATATGAAGGAGTGGGCAGGCGTCAACAAGGAGGACGGACGCCCCCAGTGGTACAAGGACGATGGCAAGGGCGGCAAGGTCGTGACCAAGAACTACGCCGAGGCTGACTACTACAAGCTCGGCAACGCTGCCCCCAAGCTCTTCGGGGGCTTCTCGACCAACCTGCGCTGGCGTCAGCTCGACTTCGCACTGGCCTTCGGCTACTCCCTCGGCGGACAGATCTACAACTACTCGCGCCAGGAGTACGACTCCGATCTTGCCTACGCTGACCGCAATCAGATGGTCCTGCGCCCAGGCTGGTCGCGCTGGCAGAAGGCAGGCGATGAGGCCACCCACCCCCGCGCCCTCTACAACAATAAGGATGGCGGCAACAAGGCCTCCTCTCGCTACCTCGAGGACGCCTCCTTCCTCAAGCTCCGCAGCCTATCCCTCGGCTACAACTTCTCCCTGCCGCAGCTCAAGATCCAGTCGCTGCGCCTGTACGTCAACGCCGAGAACCTCCTGACCTTCACCAAGTACTCCGGCGTCGACCCCGAGCTGCCCTCCTCCTCGGGTACCGTCATGGGCACGACTTTGCCTGGGGTCTACCCTCCTGTACGCAAGGTCGTCTTCGGGCTCAACCTTTCCCTCTAACCTAGTCTGCATCCTACGATATGAATAAGATACTCACGCTCCTGCTAGCCTCAGGGCTGCTCGTAGCCTGCTCCATAGACCGCGAGCCCAAGGGACACATGTCCTCCTCGCGTATCACCGAGTCCCCCGAAGAGGCCATCGACGGTATGGTACGCGGGGTCTACGCCCAGCTCAAGGCCTGGAGCGACCCCATGCACCGCTGCGGCGAGTACGCGGGTGACAACATCATGATACGTGGGGCCTCGACCGACGCCTTCTTCGAGTTCATCACCTTCAACCGTACGCCCAATAACTACCGCCTGCAGTCCTTCTGGGACAATAGCTACAAGGCCATAGCCCAGGCCTCCAATACGATCAAGCTCTACGAGGCCTCCACCGATGCCGCCGTCAAGGCACGCGTCGGCGAGTGCTACTTCGTACGCGGCCTGCTCTACTACTACCTAGTGCGCGCCTATGGACGTCCCTACTACCAGGATCCCGAGAAGAACCTCGGCGTACCGCTAGTCAATGGCACGCCCGATAATGTCTTCGGCAAGTTCACCCTCCCCGACCGTGCTACCGTGGCCGAGAGCTACAAGCAGATCATCGCCGACCTTACGAAGGCTGAGGAACTGCTGCCCGTCAGCGAGGGCGACCCCAGCTATGCCTCCAAGGGCGCTGCCCAGGCGATCCTCTCCCGCGTCTACCTCTACATGAGCGGCACCTGGGAGCAGCCGAACGCGCAGTACGCCCAGCTAGCGGTCGACTACGCCACCAAGGTCATCGCCAGCGGCCAGTACCAGCTCCTCTCACGTGAGGACTTCATGCGCTACCCGAGGATCCTCCCGCAGTCCAACAAGGAGTCCATCTTCGTCATCCGTCGCCTCGCATCCGAGTACTCAGGCTACGATCACTACTACGGCGTCGGGGGGATGTACGCCAATATCGGCGGCATGGGCTGGGGTGAGATGTACGCCAGTGCCAAGTACCTCCAGATGCTCGACGAGACGGGGCGCAACGACTACCGACCCGACCACAACCGTCGCATCGTAGACGCCCGCGCCGCCTTCATCGAGCCCGTCTATGAGGAGGGCAATGTCGAGGTACTGCGCTTCATCAAGACCGAGCAGAGCGGCGACCAAAACTACCTCCAGCTCCCGATCCAGCGCACAGGTAGTAAGATCACCGCGACCGAGGAGGTCACCGTCGGCGGCGCCAAGCAGACCAAGAGCTACGAGCTCACGCCCGTCAATGCCTCCGAAGGGCGCTACCGCATCACCTACAGCGATGGCAAGGTGTACACAGGTCTGCTGGACTACAAGATCGCCCTCAATAGAGCCTACCCAATGTTCTACATCACCAAGTGCTCCCGCGAGGGTGAGGAGAGCCACCTGCACTCTCCCCTCATCTCGCGCCTTGGGGAAGTCTACCTCAACCGCGCTGAGGCCCTGGCCAAGCTCGGGCGCTACGGCGAGGCGCAGACCGACCTCAACCTCATCCGTACCCGCTCCATCCCTGGGGCTAAGTACAGTGATCTGAGCGCGGCCAACGCCCCCGACCGCATCGACAAGGAGCGCCAGCTGGAGCTCGCCTTCCAGGCCGAGCGTAGCTACGACGTCTTCCGCAACGGCCGCGCCCTGACCCGCCGCTATCCAGGAGCCCACCACCAGCTCGAGGATATCCCCGCCACGGACTACCGCGTCGTCTACTTCATTCCACAGGGAGCTATCAACTCCTACCCGGGCAAGCTGACGCAGAACGCTACGCACAACTAGCCGCACCCCCTCCCGCTCGAGGGCAGTCCCCCCGCTGCCCCCCGAGGCTGACCCAATGAATAGGCCCCCAGCGACAGAGCTCTGTCGCTGGGGGCCTTGCTTTTGTCTTCCTTGGGCGAAGAGGCCCTGCCTAGAGCTCCTGCATGTCGAGGACGAAGCGGTAGTGGATGTCCCCGCGCTCCAGGCGCGCCAGCGCCTCATTGACCTGGCTCACGGGCAGCACCTCGCCCTCGGCGACGATGCCGTGCTGGTAGCAGAAGTCCAGCATCTCCTGCGTCTCGGCGATCCCCCCAATATTGGAGCCCGAGAGGCTGCGGCGGCCGTGTACGAGCAGGCCTGCCGAGACCTTGAGGGGCTCGGCGGGCAGGCCTACGACCACCACGCTGCCATCGACGCTGAGCTGTGTGAGGTAGGCGTTGACCTCGTGTCCCGCCGATACGGTGTCGATGATGAGATCGAGCTGCCCACGTAGGGCCTTCATCGCCTCCTCGTCTGAGGAGAGTACGGCACGGTCGGCGCCGAGGCGCTCGGCGTCGGCGACCTTGGCGGGCGAGGAGGTGAAGACGGTGACCTCAGCACCCATAGCCTTGGCGATGCGCACCGCCAGATGCCCCAGCCCCCCGATCCCGAGGATGCCGACATGCTTGCCTGGGCCCGCCTGCCAGTGCCTCAGAGGCGAGTAGACCGTAATCCCTGCGCAGAGTAGCGGTGCAGCCATAGCGAGCTGCTCGAAGGGCGGCATATGCAGCACATACTTATCCTCGCAGACGTAGCTCTTGGAGAAGCCGCCGTAGGTGTAGCCCCCCGAGACGCGGTCGATCCCATTGAAGGAGAAGGAGACGCCCTCGGTGCAGAACTGCTCCAGACCCTCCTGGCAGCAGCTACAGTGCCCGCAGCTGTCGACGATGCAGCCGACACCGACCAGTTCGCCTAGCTTGAAGTCCTTGACCGCCGAACCCAGCGCCGTCACCCGCCCCAGGATCTCATGCCCTGGGACAAGGGGGTAATGGGAGCGGCCGAACTCTCCCTTGAGGCGGTGCAGGTCGGAGTGACAGATACCGCAGTAGAGGATCTCGAACTCCACATCCTGCGGACGGAGCTCGCGACGCTGTATCGTCATGAGCTCCAGGGGTGCGTCTATAGCCCGCGCACCATAGGCCTTAACATCTTTCATAGCGAGTCGAAGCAATGTAGGGTGACTTATGGGGGCAAAGGTAGCCCTTTCGCTCCACTCCCAGCCCGCAGCCGAGCGATCCGTCGGAGCACGAGCCTTCGGGCTAGGCTAAGGGGCTGAAGGACAGCCCGCCGAGGACGGCCGAAGGCGCAGCGCCCTAGAGGGGACAGCCTGCCCAAGCCAAGCCACGGAGGCGCCCCTAGCCAGCCAAGCCCTGCCCACCGAGCCCTATCTGAGCTCCGTGAGGGATATCCCTCACGCCTCTGACTGCTATCCCTCAGCGCACTGACTGACACCCCTCACGGAGCTGACTGATATCCCTCAGCGCGCGGAAGGGAGGACGAGGACACGACCAAGACTTACCCCCGAGGAGGGGCGCAGCAGCGGAGGTAGGAGGCCGAAGGACGGAGGGGGGCTCTCGGCCTTTTTGACTACATTTGCTCTATAGACTACCTCAGGATAAATACATGCGATTCAAGACCATCATCATATCAGGGCTGGGCGGTGTCGGCGGCTACTACGGCGCTATGCTGCTGCTCGCTGCCGCCCAGGAAGGACAGGGCCGACAGATCCACTTCGTCGCCCGAGGAGCACACCGTGCCGCCATCGCCGAGCGCGGCCTACACATTCATACGCCCGAGCGCGACTTCACCGTCTATCCGGACGCCCTCGCGGAGGATCCCCGCGAGCTCCCCGTCACAGATCTACTGATCCTAGCGACCAAGAGCTATGACCTCGCGGCCAACGTCGAGCAGCTCCGCCCCATCATCGGGCCCGAGACCATCGTGCTGCCGCTGCTCAACGGCGCCAACATCAGCGATCAGCTCCGCGAGCTGCTCCCCGGCATCGAGGTCTGGGACGGCTGCGTCTACATCTCGGCGCGCAAGCCCGCCGCGGGGGAGATCCTCCTCGAGGCCGAGCGGGAGCGCTTCGTCTTCGGCAACGCACAGCCCGAGCGCAGCGCCGAGGAGGCCGAGCTACTGGAGCTGCTGGAGTCGGTCGGGGTGCAGGCGACCAACCCCGAGGACATCAGCGAGCTCATCCGCAAGAAGTTCCTCATGATCTCCGCCACCGCCACAGGCACCAGCTACTATGATATGACCGTCGGCGAGGCCCTCAGCCAGCACCCCGAGGAGATGCGCGGGCTCATCGAGGAGCTCTGCCAGCTCTTCACCGCCCTAGGGCATGACCTAGGCGAAGACGCCGTAGAGCGCACCCTCGAGCGGCAGACCTTCATGATCCCCTCCAGTACGAGCTCGATGCACGTGGACTTCATGCACGGGCGCCCCACCGAGCTGGAGAACCTCACGGGCTATGTCGTGCATACGGCACGCGCCCTCGGGCTGGAGCTCCCCCTCTACGAGCGTATGTACGGCGCCCTACGGGAGCGCTAGGCGCGACCCAGCTATTCCCCATACTTATCCACCATATCCACACTATGCACTACTACACTAGACTCCTGGTCCTCATCGCGGCGCTGCTCACGGCTGGCAGTGCCTCGGCACAGGACTTCAAGCAGTACTTTGCCGACAGCACGCTACGTCTGGACTACATCCTCGCAGGCACGCAGACCGAGACCAAGGTCACGCCCGAGGAGGCGCACCTCATGCCCGTATGGGCGGGACGCCGTCATCACCTCGACAGCCTCGCCCTACAGGGCAACGCCCGCCTCTGGGTGCGCGATGAGGCCACAGGGCGCCTGATCTACTGCACCTCCTTCAACACGCTCTACCAGGAGTGGCGCCTGACGGATGAGGCCAAGGGCAAGCACAGCTCCTATCAGGAGGTCGTCCTCGTGCCCTGGCCCCAGCGCCCCGTCCTCGTGACCCTCGAGCTGAGCGGCGCGCACAATGAGCTGATCGCCCAGCAGACGCAGCGCATCGACCCCAAGGATATACTTATCCACAAGCACAGCGCCCAGTCCAAGTACCCCCAGCAGTACCTCATCCACTCGGGCTCGGCGGCGGACTGCATCGACCTGGCGATCCTCGCCGAGGGCTACACGGAGGCTGAGCTGCCTACCTTCCTCGAGGATGCCAAGGCAGCCACCGAGGCCATCTTCTCCTACGAGCCCTTTAAGAGCCACCGCCAGCGCTTCAACGTCGTGGCTGTCCTCACGCCCTCCGAGCAGACGGGCGTGGCTGTGCCCCGCCTCGGGCAGTGGCCGCGCACGGCCTTCGGCTCGCACTTCGACACCTTCTACAGCGAGCGCTACCTGACGACGCGCCGCCTCAAGACGGTGCACGATGCCCTAGCGGGTATCCCCTACGAGCATATCATCATCCTGGCCAATACGGACGTCTACGGCGGGGGCGGCTTCTACAACTCCTACCTGCTGAGCTCGACGCACCACAAGGAGTACCTGCCGGTGATCGTCCACGAGTTCGGTCACAGCTTCGGGGGGCTCGCGGATGAGTACTTCTACGAGCAGGACACGATGAGCGACACCTATTCCTCCGCCATCGAGCCCTGGGAGCAGAACGTGACGAACCTCAAGGCCTTCGAGGGCACGAAGTGGTCGGCGCTGATCCCCAAGAAGACGCCTCGCCCCACGCCCGCCGCTCAGGCGAAGAAGTACCCCGTCGGGCTCTATGAGGGCGCGGCCTACAGCAGCAAGGGCATGTACCGCGCTAGCTACGACTGCCGCATGCGTACCAACCGCACCAAGGACTTCTGCCCTGCCTGCCACCTAGCCCTAGACAAGCTGCTCCGCTACTACCTCGACAAGTAGCGGCCCGAGCCTAGGCAAAGCAAAGGCGCTCCCCCCAGCTCACGCGGTGACACGTGAGTCGGGGGGAGCGCCTTATTTACTAGGAGGGAGCCTCGAGGCTTGTCCTAGCTAGCGGAGCTAGGGACTAGTAGAAGTTACCACCCGTGCGCTCGTTGGCGCGGGGAGCCAGCTGATTGTAGGTGAAGTCAGGGCCGATCTTGTCCCAGCTCTTGCCGAGGATCTTCTCCAGACGACGGGCAGCAGCCTTGACGAGCACTACTTCTTCGCCCTCGAGGTCGTCATCCTCTGCCTGTCCTGCCTTGATGTCCTCGATGGCACGCAGGGGCTTCTCGGCGTCGCTGGTAGCCGCATACTGTCTCATCGAGTAGGGAGCGAAGACGTAGGTAGGCACCGTGAGGTGTGCCAGGAGCTTCCCTGCCTTGACCGTCGCATTAGGAGCGTAGGAGGGCGACGCCTTACCGCCCTCAAGCTTCCCCTTAGTGGTAGCATAGAGGTCGATATTGAGGTCGAAGGCCGATCCCAGCGTGGGGAAGATGGCATAGCCCTTGTAGTTGATGGGGTCGGTGGCGGGACGGAACTTCGTCTGCCCACGGTGCGCGGACTTGTTGTAGACCTCAGAGTCAAGGCATACGTAGCTCATCAGGTCGCTGTAGTCGGCCTTAGGCGTGATGGCCTTACCCGTGTCGTAGTCCTTGGCATTGGAGGGGTAGAGGAAGAACTGGTAGGCGTCCTTGCGTGCCAGCTCCCCGAGGTTGAGCAGCTCACCCTTAGCATTGTAGGCCTCGAGGAGGATACCATACTGGGGGTAGGCACCGCCCTGCAGCTCACCCGTCAGGGGATTGGGACGGCTGGTGTCACGCCAGCGGTAGGCCAGCAGCTTGTCCAGGCCGTGGAGCGTCGTGTCCCCGGCAGAGCCCTTGACGGTGATGCTGGGCACCAGCGCCCACTTCTTGTCACGGAGCTCGAAGGTCAGCATCTGGTCGTCCTGTAGGTTCTTGTTGTCGAGGTCGGCCGTGCTGGGGAGGTGGTGGAAGCTCTTGACGCCGTGGAGGTGACCGATCTGGAAGCGGAGGACGATCTTAGAGACCAGCGCCTCCTCCTGTGCGGGGGGCTGTGGTGCGGGAGGCGTGGGGGTGTTGGGCTCATCCTTGCGGCAGCTAGCTAGAGCGAGGATGAGGGCGGCGGCAGCGAAGAGCTGCGAGGCGGCACGAAGATACTTGTTCATAGTCTTTATTGCTTGGGTTAGTTACTTACGATACTTGGCGAGGCGCTCGTCCTTGCTACCTTTGTCCACGGTGATAGGCACGTCGATGGAGATGTCTGCCTCCTGGCTGATGGCGAAGGCGTCGTTGTTGTAGAAGGGCATGAAGAGCGAGCGCTGCGTCTTGGGGTCGATGCGGTACTTGGGCTCATGGGCGTGCATGAGCAGGATCGTCAGGTGGAAGCGCAGGTCTGCCTCCGTGAAGCGGATCAGTCCCTTGAAGCCCATAGGATTGCTCACGCCCGTGAAGCGGCTCTCGGGCGAGGTGTAGGGCTTATCCCAGGGCGTGATGTCGGCATAGCGATAGTCGTAGCCCAGCTCCTCGAGCTTATTGATAGGGTAGATGCGCGCCTTACCCCCGAGCTCGCGCTCGGTATAGCGGCGGAAGAAGTGCTGGTGGATGCGGTCCTGCCCATTGTCAATGAACTGATGGTTCATCGGACGGCCCTGAGCGTCGGTGTAGAAGACCTCCAGGAGGTAGACGGTGCTGGGCGAGCTGGTCGTGCTCTCGACCTTGAACTCCTCGACGCCCTTGTCCTTATGCGCCAGGAAGCCGTCGCGCGTCAGCGAGAGGCTCATCTCCTGCTGCTCTGTCGTGGTCTCGATGTCGGCCAGCGTAGGCTGCTCGGCCCACTTGCCGAGGTCCTTGAGCGTAGCCTTAGTGAAGCGGAAGCGCACGATCGCGGGATCGTCGTGGAGCTTGTGCTCGGTCTCGTCCTTGGCCTTCTTAGGCTCGGAGGGCGAGCAGCTGGCGAGGAGGAAGCCCGCCCCTAGCAGCACGAGGGCGCTGCGTAGCATTGCTTTTCTTGTCATGATGTATAGGGATTAGTATTTGTAGATACGGCTAGAACTGCCAGATCAAGCTGGCACGGAGGTCACGCCCCGCGTCGTGCGAATAGTAGCGCGCACGGTTGGTGTACTCCTTGTAGGATCGGTTGAGGATGTTGTCCCCAGAGAAGAGGAAGCGCAGGCTCCCCGAGGCGAGCTGCTTCGTCAGGCTAAGCTCCAGCCCCCAGAGATCGTAGGCGGGCGGAGCGTCGGCGATGTCGATCTCGCTGTCGAAGCGCGTCTGTCGTGCCACGTACAGGTGGTGTAGGCCGAGCGAGAGGTCAAGGCTGGAGGAGAGCTTGCGCTCCCAGGAGAGGCCCTGATTGACGCGGGGAGCGGGGATGTAGGGGAAGAGGGCGCCCGTCTTCAGCGCATTGGCCCAGACCAGCGAGACCTTGGCATCGTAGCGCAGCCCCAAGGGCAGGCCGTAGCTGGCCTCTAGGTCGAGGCCACGGAAGAAGGCGTCCTGCTGGCGCCAGCTGAAGGAGGGGTAGCTCCCCGAGATCGTCTGGAAGTACTTGTGGTCAGGCGCCTCGTAGATGTAGCCATCGATCAGCTGGAGGTAGCCGTCGAGCGTGAGGCGCAGGCGCTCTCCCTTATAGGCCACGGAGCTCACCCACTTGTAGCCCTGCTCGGTACGCAGGGTGCGGTCGCCCTTGATGAAGATGGCGGCGCCGTGCTGATTGCCCGCACTGTAGAGCTCGTGGACGTGGGGCGCGCGGAAGGCAAGGCCCAGCTGGCTCGTCAGCTGCCAGCCGTGACCGAGGTGATAGTGCCCGCCGAGGCTGTAGGTGAGGTTAGTGAAGGAGCGCCGCTCAGAGAGGTGCTCCCGGAAGATATTGTAGCCGTCGACGGCCATGGCTAGGCGGTCGACGCGCAGCCCTAGCTCCGCGCCCCAGCGATCGGTCTGGTACTTCTGGATCACGTGGGCGGCGTAGTTGAGCTCCGTGTAGTTGGGGATGATGGGTACGATGCCTGTACCGGGGCGGTTGTAGTTATCCGTGCCCCTGAGGTGCAGGCCCAGCTCGGTGTCCCAGCGGCTATAGTGCTTGCGCCAGAGCCCATCCACCTGATAGCTGGTGAGGGTAAGGGCGAGCGAAGGGAAGGAGGAGCGGTCGTTGCGGCGGATGTTGTACTCCTCTCTGTTGTCCGTCTGCACGGAGGCGTTGAGGGAGAAGTTCCCCAGCTGGTCGTCGGTATAGCGTCCCTTCACCAGGTAGAGGCGGTGGACGACGTCGTGATGCGGGTAGTCGATGTGGTAGGAGAAGGGGCGGAAGGTCTGCGGCTGCCCGAGGTCAATGAGCGTCTGGATGTCATTGCTGTTCTTGAGGTGCCCCGAGGGCAGCAGGCCCGTCTTGTTCTGATACTGGCTGAAGTAGCCCTCCAGCTGCCAGGCCTCACGGCGCCAGCCGAGGGAGAGGGAGTAGTTGAACTCCCTGGTACCCGTATTCTCCAGCAGGTAGCGGGCCGTGCTGCGGTCCCCCCCTTGATTATAGGAGACCTGTGCACGCCAGGCCAGCTGAGGGTAGCTCGGGAGAGCGCCCTGCAGCTTCAGAAGGCTAGCGTAGCGGCGTCCATTAGTGGCGAAGCTCCCCGCCAGCGAGCCCTGCAGCGTCCCCCCACCATAGGGCAAGGGCTTCTGCCCGAGTACGACGACCCCAGCGATGGCCTCGGAGCCGTAGGATACGGCTTCGGCGCCCTTGAGCACGTGCACTTCATCGTTGGCATCCACGCTCACCTCGGGGGCGTGGTCCTCCCCCCACTGTTGGCCCGACTGACGTACCCCGTTGTTGACGATGAGCACGCGTGTGCCGTACATCCCGTGGATGATGGGCTTGGCCGTCGTCGTACCCGTCTGTAGGGTGGAGACCCCGCTAACCTCGGTGAGGAGCTGGGCGAGGTTGCGCCCTAGGTTGCGCTCGATGGCCTCGCCCGAGACCTTAGCCGAGACGCTGTTATTAGAGACGACACGGCGCGCTCCCGAGACGACGACCCCCGAGAGGAGGCGCTCCTCGCGACGCAGATACACGAGGCAGCTGTCGCCCGCAGCCTGGAGGCGGCTCATCGACAGATGCTCATCGTGGTAGCCTACGGCATGGATGTGGAGGGCGCCCTTGCCGTCGGAGGGCAGGGGCACGGACGCCGTACCAGCGGCGTCGGTCTGGGCGAACTGCTTGCCCAGCTGCAGGACGGCCGCTACCACCGGCTGGCGGTTACGCTCATCCAGCACACGGATCAGCAGTCTACGTCCCTGAGCTGATAGGGGGAGGTGCACGGCGAGCAGGAGCACGAGTGCCGCAAGCATCGCCCGACCACACCTCACTCTAGAAGCATGATACATAGTGAAGAAAATGAATTGGTTAAGGTCTTGTACCCCCAGCGAGCAGAGCAGCGACGCGGCACAGCCTAAGGCAGGGCTGGAGCGTACTACACCTGGGAGGGGTACTATGGCGACTCCTTGCGGGGAGTCAGATTATTGGCTAACTAGTAGACAGGCGGCGCCCGCAGCTGCTGGCACAGCCTCGCGAAGCGCAGCCTATGCCCTAGCTCACGCTCCAGGAGCAGCGTCACCACGAGGAGGACGGCTACCAGTGTGGGGAGCGTCGTAAGGGATAGGAAGGGGGTGTGAATGAGCTGGCAAAGGCTACACTCGGGTTGATCCACATGGGGGAGGTCATCATGCAGGACATGAGACAAGGCAGTCTGCTGCACGCGGTCACTCGTGTGGCTGACCTCATGCAGGGTTACCATAGCCAGGAGACTCACAAAGAGCGTCAAGAGCATGGTAGCGATACGTTGCCTTCTCCTTTGTCGGATCATAAGGCAAAGGTATGCAAATTCTTCGTACCCCGATCATCCGCTTTGAGAAAGCCCCTACAGTAGGGGGACTAAGGTCTACCTCAACCCCTTAGCTCGTCCCCCCGAGGCTGTCGCAACGCCCATCCCAGCCCCTCACCGATCGGCGACACGGCTGTGGCCGAAGTCCGAGCCTAGGGGGAGCGAAAAAAGTAATATCATATCCCGAGCAAAGTAATATAAGAATGCGCCGAAAGTTATATTACTTCTCAGGGAAAGTTATATTACTTTCGGCGCATTCTTATATAATAAATCTCCCTTCCCCTAGGCTGTGCCCGCGCCGAGGGACGGCAGTCAGCTCGCCCCGAGCCTTATGGGGCTGCGCTGAGGGGCTGCTTCGCCGAGCCTCCTACCTTATTATATACACCCGTCCCAGCTGCAGGGCGTCCTTGCACGACTTAGCACCCGCGGCGGGGAGGAGCGCCCCGCCGCGGACTTCTCCTAGACGCGTCCGAGAGCGCCGCCCTAGCCCCGAGCGAGGCGGGAGCGAGTGAGGAGCAAGCTAAGGAGTAGCTTAGGCCGCCTCCCCCACCCCAGCCCAAGCAGAGGCGGAGGCAGCAGTCGAACTTGCCCGCGAGGAAAGGCGAAGGGCACTGCTAGCCAAGGGGCAGCGAGGACGACAGGAGGGATTGCCTAGATTTAGCTAATTTTGAGACTACATTGATTGCCCCCCAATAGCTAAGAAACAGACCCAATGAAGACGGATATCGAGATCGCTCGTAGCATCGCGCTACAGCCTATAGACAGCATCGCGCAGCAGGTCGGGCTGCCGCTAGAGCAGCTGGAGCACTACGGGCGCTACCTAGCTAAGGTAGACCTCAAGGCCCTAGAGGAGGCCAAGGGCGAAGGTAAGCTCATCCTCGTCACCGCCATCACCCCCACCAAGGCCGGCATCGGCAAGACTACCGTATCTATAGGGCTCTCCCTCGGGATGAACCGCCTCGGGCGCCGCGCCGTCGTCGCCCTGCGCGAGCCCTCGCTGGGCCCCTGCTTCGGCCAGAAGGGGGGCGCCGCGGGCGGAGGCTACGCCCAGGTGCTCCCCATGGAGAAGATCAACCTCCACTTCACGGGAGACTTCCACGCCATCACCTCAGCGCACAACATGATCACCGCCCTGCTGGACAACTATATCTACCAGCACCGCAACGATCCCGAGGGTCTCAGCGAAGTCCTATGGAAGCGCGTCCTCGACGTCAATGACCGTGCCCTGCGCCAGGTCGTCACCGGACTCGGGGGCTCGGCCAACGGCATCCCCGCAGAGTCGGGCTTTGACATCACCCCGGCCTCCGAGATCATGGCCATCGATTGCCTAGATTTAGCTAATTTTGAGACTACATTGATTGCCCCCCAATAGCTAAGAAACAGACCCAATGAAGACGGATATCGAGATCGCTCGTAGCATCGCGCTACAGCCTATAGACAGCATCGCGCAGCAGGTCGGGCTGCCGCTAGAGCAGCTGGAGCACTACGGGCGCTACCTAGCTAAGGTAGACCTCAAGGCCCTAGAGGAGGCCAAGGGCGAAGGTAAGCTCATCCTCGTCACCGCCATCACCCCCACCAAGGCCGGCATCGGCAAGACTACCGTATCTATAGGGCTCTCCCTCGGGATGAACCGCCTCGGGCGCCGCGCCGTCGTCGCCCTGCGCGAGCCCTCGCTGGGCCCCTGCTTCGGCCAGAAGGGGGGCGCCGCGGGCGGAGGCTACGCCCAGGTGCTCCCCATGGAGAAGATCAACCTCCACTTCACGGGAGACTTCCACGCCATCACCTCAGCGCACAACATGATCACCGCCCTGCTGGACAACTATATCTACCAGCACCGCAACGATCCCGAGGGTCTCAGCGAAGTCCTATGGAAGCGCGTCCTCGACGTCAATGACCGTGCCCTGCGCCAGGTCGTCACCGGACTCGGGGGCTCGGCCAACGGCATCCCCGCAGAGTCGGGCTTTGACATCACCCCGGCCTCCGAGATCATGGCCATCCTCTGCCTCTCCACGAGCCTAGAGGATCTCAGGCGCCGCATCGAGAACATCCTTCTGGGCTACACCAAGAGCGGCGAGCCCTTCACCGTACGGGATCTGGGCGTCGCTGGCGCCATCACCGTGCTGCTGCTGGACGCCATCAAGCCCAACCTCGCACAGACCACCGAGCATACCCCAGCCTTCATCCACGGCGGCCCCTTCGCCAACATCGCCCACGGCTGCAACTCCATCCTGGCCACACGCCTAGCACTCGCACACTCCGAGTACACGATCACAGAGGCGGGCTTCGGCGCGGATCTCGGCGCGGAGAAGTTCTACAACATCAAGTGCCGTGCCGCGGGGCTAAGCCCTGCGCTGACGGTGCTGGTGGCGACCCTCGGCGGGCTGAAGATGCACGGTGGGGTTGCTGAGGACGTACTCAAGGAGCCCAACATCGAGGGTGTGCGTCGCGGGCTGGCGAACCTAGACCGCCACATCGAGAACCTCCGCAGCTTCGGCCAGACGGTCGTCGTCGCCTTCAACCGCTTTGCCACCGACACGGACGAGGAGATCGCGCTCGTAGCCGAGCACTGCGCAGAGCAGGGCGTAGGCTTCGCTGTCAACACGGCCTTCGGCGAGGGGGGCAAGGGCGCCGAGGAGCTCGCGCGCCTGGTCATCGACACCATCGAGCGCCAGCCCTCCGAGCCCCTGCGCTTCACCTACCCACTGGAGCTCAGCATCCAGGAGAAGGCCGAGCGCCTATCGAAGCAGATCTACGGCGCGCGTAGTATCAACTTCTCCGCCAAGGCACGTCGCCAGCTGGAGCGCATCAGCCGCCACGGCTGGGACCGCTTCCCCATCTGTGTGGCCAAGACGCAGTACTCCTTCAGCGAAGACCCCAAGGCCTACGGCAGCGTGCGCGACTTCGACCTCGAGGTACGCGACATCGTCATCAATACGGGCGCCGAGATGATCGTGCTCGTGCTGGGGACACTGCTGCGCATGCCTGGCCTCCCCAAGAGCCCGCAGGCCCTGCATATCGATCTAGTCGACGGCCATATCGAGGGACTGAGCTAGCCCGAGACCCGCACCGCGGTATCCCCGAGGCCGCCCGCCCCACACCAAGCCCCTGGCGTAGAACCAGCGTCTACGTCGGGGGTTATATCTATACAAGTGTGGGCGAGCCTGAGGGACGAGCCCCAAGCGCATTGTATATAGACAGACATGATCATCAACGAGATATTCTACAGTCTTCAGGGCGAGGGCGTGCACATGGGCAAGCCCTCGATCTTCATCCGCCTCAGTAAGTGCAACCTGCGGTGCAGCTTTTGCGACACGGAGTTCGACAGCGGGCATGAGATGAGCCTCGAGGCGATCCACGAGGCGATCAAGCAGTGGCCCTGCCGCCGCATCATCTGGACGGGGGGCGAGCCTACCCTCCAGCTCACGGACGAGGTCGTCGCCTACTTCAAGGCCCTCGGCTACCATCAGTCGATCGAGACCAACGGCACGCGCCGCCCGCCCCGCGGACTGGACTACATCACCTGCAGCCCCAAGAAGGAGGCGATGGGACTACTCCTGCGCAACTTCCCCGAGGGCGTGGGCGAATTCCGCTTCCCCGTCGGCACCGACCTCGACCTCCCGCCCTCAGTGGAGGACCTCCCGCCTGCAGGTGCCTATCTCCTTAGCCCCATCTTCGTCGGCGAGACGCAGCAGGAGGTGGATAAAGCGGCCGTCGAGCTCTGCGTGCGCTATATCCTAGCGCATCCCGAGTGGCAGCTGAGCCTGCAGATGCACAAGCTTATCCACATCCCCTAGCCTTATGTCCGCAGCGTCTCGACGCTCCCTCCTGCTGCTTGCGCTACTCGTGGGGCTCTGCCTCACCAGCTGCCGAGCGCTGCGCCTACGGGAGGCTGAGCGCGCCGAGCAGCGGGGGGACTACGCCGCAGCCCTCGAGCACTACAAGCAGCTCTACCAGAGGCTATCCCCTCGGGAGCGAGCCCTCAGAGCGCGCTACGCTAGGGCGCAGGGTCGCCTCGCACTCGCGCTGGGGCAGTACGAGCGGGCCTATAGCCTCTTGTCCACAGCGCTGCGCCTCGAGCGCGACAGCCTCAGCCTCGCCGCCGAGCTTGGTCAGGCCGCCTTATCCACAGCCCGCTACGAGGAGGCCACCCGCTGGGGACAGCTGCTTCTAGCGGTGGATAAGTCGGATGCTAAGGCGCAGCGCCTCCTTGCCTCCAGCCAGCTAGCCACGCGCACCGCCCCCGACAGCAGCTATCAGATCAAGCCCCTAGCGCAGCTCAGCAGTGCGCACAGCGAACTCACCCCGAGCTTCTCGCGCGACGGCCGCAGCCTGCTCTTCGCCAGCAGCAGGCGTCAGAGCGCAGCGGGAGCCAAGGGAGCGCCAAGGCTCGACCCACGCACGGGGGACTTCCCCTCCCGCATCTACCAGCTCCAGTACAGCCCGCAGCTCGGGTGGGGACAGCGTCCCGAGCTCCTGTGCGGCCTCGTGGAGCAGCCTGAGGAGCAGCTCCTAAGTCCCCAGCTCCTCGCCTCGGGACAGCTGCTACTGAGCAGTGAGCAGCGCTCCAAGGCGGGGCGTATCACCGCCCGCCTCGAGCTCGCCGAGCGCCTCAGGGACGGTAGCTGGGCACGCCGCGGCCTACTGCTGAGCTCGGCCGACAGCCTACCGAGCATACAGCAGCCCTCGCTGAGCCCCTCGGGACAAACTCTGCTTTTCGCCTCGCCCCGCGCGGGACGGGGCCTCGACCTCTACCGTGCAGAGCTCGAGGGGACGCGCGTCGTCGCGCTCAGCCACCTCGGGGAGGAGATCAACACCCTAGGCAAGGAATGCTTCCCCCGAGCCCTCAGCGATAGCCTCTTTACCTTCGCCTCCGACGGACACCCAGGCTACGGAGGCCTCGACCTCTACCGCGCGCACCTCCAGAGCGACGGCAGCTACCGCGTCGAGCACCTTCCTCGACCCCTCAACAGCGAGGCCGACGACTACGACCTCCTCCCTGCCCCACAGCCCGAGCTCTGGCGTGAAGACCAGTCCCTCGAGGAGGTGGGGCTCCTCGTATCCAGCCGTGGAGACAGCCGCGGCTATCCCCACATCTACCGCTACAGCCGCCCTCGGGTGGAGCTCATCCTCGAGGGGCATGTCTACGACCTCGAGGAGGAAGCGATCCCAGGGGCCGAGATCCGCCTCGTGGCACGCAGCCCCCAGCAGCAGGAGCAGTGCTGCACCAGCGACAGCCTCGGCTACTACCGCCTCAGCGCGCACCCCGACCTCGACTACGTCATGCACGTCAGCCACCCCGGCTACCTCAGCCAGCACCTCCGCCTCCATACCGATCCCAGTCGAGTGAGCGAGCGCTACAGCATCCGCTACTGGCTGAGCCAGCTGGGCCAGCCCGCACGTCTCGAGGCGCTGCACTACGCGCTGGACAGCGTGACGATCCTCCCCGAGAGCTATCCCGTGCTGGACGGCCTCGTGCGCCAGCTGGAGGAGCAGCCCCGCCTCAGGCTCCTCGTGGAGGCGCATACCGATAGGCAGGGCACGGCAGCGCATAATGAAGCGCTTGCCCGAAAGCGCGCAGCAGCTGTGCGCAGCTACCTTGTCTCGCGCGGCATCGCCCCCGAGCGGCTCCAGGTCGCAGGCTATGGGAGCCGCCGCCCCTGCCGTGTGAGCCCTCGCCAGCAGCGCCGCTACCCCTTCCTCCCCCTAGGGCAGGAGCTCAGCCCGAGCTTCGTCGCCACGCTCCCTGCCGAGCAGCAGGCCGTCTGTGATGCCCTGAATAGGCGCACCGAGTGCACGCTGAGCCTCGAGACGCCGACGAACTAAGGCCGCAGCCCCATCCTATTCTCCTCGAGCCAAGACAAAAAGGAGCGCCCTGCCACACGATCTGCTGTGTGGTGGGGCGCTCCCTTATATGCTGTACCCAGAGCCGGGCTCGAACCGGCACGAACTTGCGTCCATTGGTGTTTGAGACCAACGCGTCTACCGATTCCGCCATCTGGGCATAGGTCTGTCGGCAGCGCAAAGATAAGACAATTTCGCCTCCTCCACAATACGCCCCGAGGCCTTGAGGGCGGGGCTACGGGGTGGCTTCGACCGCTCCGCCTACACGAGACACAGCTAGGGGAGGGCTTGCCACCAAGCTCCTTACCCGTCCTCTGTGCCGCAGCAAGCGGGAAGCAAAGCGCTCCTAAGACAAGGCTCCGCTTGGGCTTAGATCAAGGCGAGGAGCAAGCACGAAGCTAGGGGGAGGGCTCGTGAGGGGTATCAGTCAGCGTGCTGAGGGACGGCAGTCCGAGGTCTGAGGGATAGCAGTGGGGGAGCTGAGGGGTATCAGTCAGGGAGCTGGGAGCAGGGAGGGAGCGCGCTGCGAAGCTACTTGGGCTATCACGCTGCACGAGCGCAGGGGGCAGGCTTAGGCAAAGCTCCTCGCCCTTGACAGAGGGAAGACCCTAGACCTCACGTCTCAGGTGCGCGCCATCGAGGACAAGGCCGTCCAGCTCAGCCGCCCAGTAGCGTAGGGCCTCGTAGACCTCCAGCTCGGGGTAAGGCAGGCTCGCCACGAGCTCCGCGACGGGGAGGCTGGGGCGCTCCGTGGCGAGGAAGAGCCGCTCCAGCGCCTCACGGCAGGCGTCGATGACATACTGATGCAGCCCCGAGGAATGGCGGGTGAGGCAGACGTCGCAGCAGCCGCAGGGCACAGCCTCCTCCTCACCGAAGTAAGCCAGCAGCATACGCGAGCGGCAGGTTTCCTCCGCCTCGATATAGCTGCGCACGCAGGCGATACGGTCGGCCATACGGCGGCGGCGCTCCTCATAGGCCTCGGGGGCGATCTGCAAGAGGCGCGACTCCTCACGCCGCACGAGGAAGGTGACACGTGGCACCTGCCGCTGGGGGATATAGTGCAGCACCCCGATGCGCCCCAGGCGCGCTAGATGCTCGTAGATCTCCTCCACCGTATAGCCCGTAGCCTCCGCCAGGTCAGGCTCGTAGATACTGACGTAGCTGGAGAAGAGCCCCGTATAGCTGCGCAGGATGGCACGGATGAGCTTGTCGGGGCCGATATGCGGCTGGTAGAGCTGGCTGCTGGGGATGAGGAACATCAGGCGCGAGCGTCCCCCATCCTCCTCGTAGCGTAGCCAGCGTGCCAGCTGCATGATCTCCAGTGCGTGGTAGGTCTGCACGGGGCGCATGTGGAAGAGGCGGATGAAGTGCTCCACATCCACGCTATAGCTGCGTCCCAGCCCTTCGCCCTCGCCGATCTCGAGATAGTTGCACAGCTGGTCATAGCAGTGGCGGATGTAGTCCTTGGGGGGGAAGCTGTCCTCGAGACGGCGCTGCAGCAGCTGGCTGTCGCGCCTGGAGACGATCGCCACGGCATAGGCGCGCTCGCCATCACGCCCCGCACGGCCTGCCTCCTGGAAGTATTCCTCCAGCGAGGAGGGCATGGTGAGATGCAGCACCAGACGCACGTCGGGCTTATCAATGCCCATACCGAAGGCATTGGTCGCGACCATGACGCGCACCTCGCCCCGCATCCAGCGCGCTTGGCGTAGCTCCCTATCCTTATAGCTGAGCCCCGCATGGTAGTAGGTGGCGCTGATACCCGCAGCATCGAGCTCCTCGGCCAGCTGGCGCGTCAGCTCCCTATTGCGGCAGTAGAGGATGGCGGGACCGGGGACACGTCTGAGGATATGCAGCATCATGGCGGACTTATCCTCGCAGCGGCGTATGGAGTAGGAGAGCTGGGGGCGGAGGAAGCTCTTGCGGAGGAGCGCATAGCCAGGGCGGAAGTCCAGCACGCCGAGGATCTCCCCTATCGTCTCCTCGGTAGCGGTAGCGGTGAGGGCTAGGATGGGCAGCTCGGGATAGAGGCGCCTGAGCTCGAGGATATTGAGATAGGAGGGACGGAAGTCATAGCCCCACTGGCTGATGCAGTGACACTCGTCGACGGCCAGCAGCGAGATGCGCGCCTCCTGCAGCCACGAGAGGAAGCTGGCCGACGCCAGACGCTCAGGGGAGATGTAGAGGAACTTGTACCCTCCCCACAGACAGTTGTCCAGCGTGTGCTGCATCTGCTCGGGGCCCATGCCCGAGTGGATGGCGGCGGCACGTATGCCCTGCGCGCGCAGGCGGTCTACCTGGTCCTTCATGAGGGAGATGAGCGGCGTGACGACGAGCGTCAGACCCGGCAGCATCAGCCCCGGCACCTGGAAGGTAATGCTCTTGCCGCCGCCTGTAGGCATCAGCCCAAGGGTATCACGCCCTGCCAGCACCGCCTCCACGATCTCCTGCTGCAGCGGGCGGAAGTGCTCGTAGCCCCAATAGCGCTGCAGTACCTCGACGCTCGTGAGCTCGCTGTCGGGTACTCCTGGGCGGGGGTCATGTCGTAGGATAGGAGTGGGCGGAAGCTCTACGAGCTGATCGAAGAGCTCGGCGGGCCAAAGCAGCCGCTCGGCTGGCTCCAAGCTCTCGGCTAGGCCCTCGGTATCGAGCAGCTCGTCCAGCAGCGTAGGATCCTCGGCCATGGCGATCGCTAGCGGCTAGGGAGGAGGCGCTGCTCCAGCTCACCCTCGAGGCAGATATCCTTGACGCGCAGCTGCAGGAAGCTCTGGGCGTAGAAGTTGTTCTCCTCGAGCTCGTAGCACAGCGCGAAGGCCTCGTGGCGCGCCAAGGCCCCTGCGTAGCGAGCGCCACCGAGGGCGAAGCCGTGCAGCGGACGTATGCGCTGGTAGTAGTCCGTCAGGCGGAGGTTGAGGTGCTGCAGGCTGCGGCCGACCGCGCGCGAGCCGCCCGCGTCCCTCAGGCGGTGTGTCATGAAGAGCGGGCGCTCATTGTTCGTACCGAAGGGATAGAGCATGTCCAGCTGCCTCAGCAGCGTCTTGGTAATCTCCTGCGGCTGGAGCTCGGCGTCGACCTCGAGGGTGGGCAGGAAGCGCGCCTGCTCACCCGCCGTATGGGCATAGGCCTCGATGCGCTCGGCGAAGAGCTCGAGACGGTCGGGGTGAACGGTCATTCCCGCGGCGAAGGTATGCCCGCCGAAGTTCTCCAGACAGTCCTCACAGGCCTGTATCGCAGCATAGAGGTCGAAGCCTCCCGAGCTACGCGCCGAGCCCGCGAGCCAGTCGCCCGAGCGCGCGAGGATGATGACGGGGCGGTGCAGTCGGTCCGCTAGGCGTGCCGCCACAATACCCATGACGCCCTTGTTCCACTCGGGGTGGTAGAGGACGAGGATCTTGCGCTCCAAGAGGGCGGGCTGGCTCTCCACCAGCGCCAGCGCCTGGCGCGTGACCTCCTGATCGAGGTCCTGACGCTGGCGATTGTAGTCGTCGAGGATCTGGCTCTGAGCCTCGGCCGTGCGGGCGTCCTCGGCGATGAGGAGCTTGACGGACTCAGCCCCGTGCGCCATGCGCCCTGCGGCATTGATGCGCGGGCCTAGCTCGTAGTAGATGCTGGCCATATCCACATGCCCCAGGCGCACCTTGCCACGACGCATGAGATAGGAGATGCCGACCGAGGGGGAGGTATTGAGCTGGCGCAGGCCATGGTAGCAGAGGATGCGGTTCTCCCCGAGGATGGACACGCGATCCTGGGCAATGCTCAGCACGAGGAGCTCTAGGTGGGCGAAAAGCTGACTCAGCGGATGCCCGAGCTGCTGAGCCAGTCCCTGCAGGAGCTTGAAGGCCAGTCCGCATCCCGAGAGCTCGGTGAAGGGATAGGTATTGTCAGCTCGCTTGGGATTGAGGAGCGCCACAGCCTGCGGCAGCGTCTCGTCGGGCTTATGGTGATCGCAGATGATGAAGTCGACGCCGAGCGTGCGGGCGTAGGCTACCTCCTCGACGGCCTTAGTACCCGTATCTACGGCGATGATGAGCTGGACACCTGCCTCGGCGGCCTCAGCCACGCGCGCCGAGGTGACGCCGTAGCCCTCGTCATAGCGGTCGGGGATATGGTAGCGCAGCTGGTCGGGGGCACAGTAAGCACGGAGATAGCGATAGAGCAGCGCCACGGCCGTGGTGCCGTCGACATCGTAGTCGCCGTAGATGAGAATCTTGTCCCGACGCTCCAGCGCGAGGCTGAGGCGCGCCACAGCGGCCTGCATGTCCTGCATGAGGAAGGGATCGTGCAGCTCCTCGAGGCGCGGATGGAAGAAGCGCTCCGCCTCCTCCACCGAGCGCACGCCGCGCTCGACCAGGAGGCGCCCCATCGCGGGATAGAGCCCGAGGCTATGGGCGAGGCTACGCCCTAGCTCCTCGTCCTCGTCGCTCAGGGCGCATAGCTGCCAGCGATGCTCGGTAGGCCTCACTTGTCGCTGGAGTTGTTCGTAGGACGGAGGAGGTAGTAGCGCTCACGCTCCTTGGCGCCCACGGAGTCCTTGATGCGCAGCACCTGATAGGTCTTGCCCGCGTGCTGCTGCTCGCGGGAGGAGAGGATAGCCTCACGTGCCGTCTCATGCCAGTGCTGCTCCACCAGCAGGGCATCCGAGGCTGAGCGCACCTGGATGGCCTTGTCCCAGCTCTCACCCGTACCCGTATGGCTGATCATGCTCATCAGCTCGACCAGCTGGTACATGTAGGTGTTGAACTTCCCATCCTTGAGGTGCAGCGAGAGGTCGCAGGCACGCTTGATCAGGGGGAGGTAAGTCGGCGTACGCCACAGGCCCTGCTGGACGACCTTGAGCGCCTCAGCAAAGCGGCTGCGATCGATCAGCGAGTCCGCCTCGCGCTCTATGTGCTCGAGGAAGGAGCCCGTATCCTTGCGGTCCGAGACGGCAAAGTAAAGCTCGTGGAGCTCGCTCGTGGTGAGCGTCGTGTCGGCACGTCGGAAGCGCGTCGTCAGCAGCTCGGAGGCCTGCACGCCGAGGTCACTGACCTGCTGCATGGGGCGGTCGCCACCCGTACGCAGACGGAGGCTATCCTGGCGCATCTGCTCGAGCTGCTCCTCGCTGGGGGCATAGCTGCGTACGTAGCTGCGGCCGCGGGAGGAGTGCTTGCCCCTACCCTTGGATTTGCTCTTAGACTTGCTGGAGCTCTTGCTTGAGCTTTTGCTCTTGGACTTCTTAGGAGTCTGGCTGCGGCTGCTCTTCTTGGCACTCGCGCTGGTCTTAGGCTTGCTGCGGCGTGCGGCCGTGGCATCGGGCAGGGATAGCGTGAGCGTCAGGAGCGCTAGGAGTGCGGTGAGGAAGCGACGTATGAGGTGCATATGCGATGTAGTCTATTTAATGATGCGACGGGATACCAGCTAGATAACGGCGCAGTGCCCGCTACTCGTATCCCTCGTGAGGGCGAAGGCTCAAGGGGCCTCAGACCCCTACTTCGCTATACAAAGATACGAATATCGCACCGAGCACTCCCACAGCCTCGCGACGTGGGCGCAAGCGCACCGAGCGCGCCAAGCTCAGCCCGAGCGACTTAGCCCCTCGCCCTCGAGGCTCCCCCACCGCAGCCCGAGGTGGGCTGCCCCAGCCTCAGGAAGGGGCTCCAAGAAGCGCGCTGCACCTCACCTCTCTGAGATCGGGACGAAGGGCCAGACAAGGTCAGAGCAAAGCGCCGCCCAAGGGGGAGGGGCGCTGAGGGATATCAGTGGGCGCGCTGAGGGACGTCGATGGCGAGCGTGAGGGATAGCCGTCAGCCTCTTGAGGGGTAGCCCTCAGCGCGCGGGGAGCCCGAGCGCCTCACGACGCAGGAGGGGGAGTAGCCTGGCTCCGACGGGCACGCAGTCCGCTGCCCTTTGGCTATCTTTGCTAGGCTAAGGACTACACCGAGCAAGACATCATCAGATCACAACCCCTATGACACAGCGCACGACCAGCCTCTTCACCCTCTCGGCGGTGATGCTGAGCTTCTTTGCCATGGGCTTCGTGGACCTAGTGGGCATTGCCTCCAACTACGTCCAGAAGGACCTAGGCCTCAGCGACAGCGAGGCCAACCTCTTTCCCTCGCTCGTCTTCTTCTGGTTCCTCCTCTGCTCCGTCCCGACGAGCATGGTGATGAATAGGATCGGGCGCAAGAATACCGTCCTCGTGAGCCTCGTCCTGACGGTGCTCTCGCTCTTCATCCCCCTCCTCGGGGAAAGCTACTGGGTGATGCTCCTAGCCTTCTCGCTCCTGGGGATAGGCAATGCCATCATGCAGACCTCGCTCAACCCACTGCTGAGTGACCTCATCAGCCCCGACAAGCTGGCCAGCAGCCTGACCTTCGGGCAGTTCGTCAAGGCCATAGCCTCCTTCCTCGCTCCGCTTATCGCCTCCTGGGGCGCGACGCAGGTCCTCCCCGAGCTCGGGCTAGGCTGGCGCATCCTCTTCCCCATCTATGCCACTATCGGCATCCTCAGCGTGCTGGCGCTGAACGCCACGCGCCTCGAGCACGAGAGCCCCAGTGCCTCGGTAAGCCTCGCGAACTGTCTGCGCCTGCTGGGCCGCCCCAGCATCCTCCTCTGCTTCCTGGGGATCATGTGCCACGTGGGGATAGACGTGGGGACGAATACCGTAGCGCCCAAGATCCTCATGGAGCGCCTCGGGCTGAGCCTCAACGAGGCCGCCTTCGCCACGATGCTCTACTTCATCTTCCGCACAGCGGGCTGCCTGACGGGCTCCATCCTGCTGCGCCGCACCTCGAGCCGTAGCCTCCTCGGGCTCAGCGCCCTGATGATGCTCGTGGCGATGGGGATCCTCGCACTCTCACACCAAGCGATGCTACTCTACATCGCCATAGCGCTGGTAGGCCTGGGCAATAGCAACGTCTTCTCCATCGTCTTCGCGGAGGCCCTCGGCAGGGAGCCCGAGCACAAGAATGAGGTCAGTGGGCTGATGATCATGGGGGTCTTCGGAGGGACAGTCTTCCCCCTCCTCATGGGCTATGCCAGCGACTGGATGGGGCAGATGGGCGCCGTCCTGGTCAAGCTCCTCGGCGTGCTCTACCTCCTCTTCCTGACGACGAAGATGAAGAAGTAGCCCGCAGGCAGCAGCACGCCCAGCCGAGGCCGCGCCGCATCGCCTCCCGCACTAAGCGCTAAAGGACAGGGCCCCGCGCTCCAGCCCCACGAGGGTGAGGATAAAGCGCGGGGCCCTGTCTTAGCTTGAGCTAGCCTAGCGCCATGGGGCGCTGGGTGCCTTAGCCTACGGGAAAGAGGCCTATGGGGCAGCACTCAGAGGCCCTAGGCTCCTCGGGATTATCCCTATCTTTGTCCCGAGGCCTCCCCGAGGGAGGAGCGCGAGGGTGAGGGGGCAATACACGTCCCGAGCCCCGCTGTGCGTTCCTCCCTTGATCACCCCTACATATATAATGTATAGCCCCCGTCCCCTATGACCCGATACCGCCGCTGGCTCTATAGCCTCGCCCTCCTCATCCTCGCCCCCCTAGGGCTCCTCGGTCAGAGCCACGAGCGCGACAGTCTCGCCGAGCAGCAGCGTCAGGCCCAGTACCTGGCTCTCATCGACTCTAGCTTCGTCGCTGGCGGCCGTGGGGACTATGCGCTGGCCAGCCGACAGCTGCGCGAGGCCCTGCGTCTCTACCCCCGCACGGCGATGAGCCCCATGCTGCTCAACAACCTCGGCGGCCTGCAGCAGCTCCAGGGCGACACCGCCGCCGCCCTCCTCTCCTACACCGCGGCCCTCGAGCAAGACCCGCAGGAGGCGACCACGCGCTTCAACCGCGCCAAGCTCTTCGTCCGCATGAAGCGCCCCAAGGCCGCCCTCACCGACTTCGCCCTTCTTATCGCCCAGGAGCCCAAGAACGAGCTCTACCGCTACCAGCGCGCCATGCTCTACCTCCTGCAGCAGGACTACGCCGCTGCTGAGCTCGACCTCAAGGGCATCATCGAGCAGAACGCCGCCAGCCTCAAGGCCCGCATCGGCTACGCGCTCCTAGAGACCATGCGGGGCAACTACAGCGAGGCCGAGCGCCTCTACGCCTACCTCGTGGACAAGCTGCCGCGCAATGCCGAGGTCTACGAGGGCCGAGCCCGTATGTATCTGGCGCGCGGCATGCGCGGCTTCGCCCAGCGCGACATCAACCTCGCCCTAGAGCACTCGGGGGCGAAGCCCTCCAGCACGCTCTACAGGCTACGTGCCGAGCTGGCTCAGGTCGAGGGCAATATGCGCCTGGCTGCCGAGTCGCTCCGCCGCGCCGAGGAGCTAGAGCGCAGCGGCCTCTAAGCACCTAGCACACCACCCTCCGACCTTAGCCCCGCCCAAGCCCTCCCGCCTCCATGAGCTCCCCCCAAGCCCCCTTCCTAGAGCAGGTCGCCGCACACTTCCTCGCCGAGGACCTCGACCGTTACCTCTTCGTCTTCCCGTCCAAGCGCGCCCAGAGCTTCTTCCGTCACTACCTCGGACAGCTCTCAAGCGAGCGGCCGATCTTCGCCCCCGAGCTCTGCACGATGAGCGAGTTCGTCGGTCGCCTCGTACCCGAGCGCCGTGTGCTGGATAGGACGGCGCAGCTCTTCGAGCTCTACGAGGCCTACCGCGAGGTACGCCCTGCCGAGGAGGTCGAGTCCTTCGATGACTTCGTCTACTGGGGCAACATCATCCTGCAGGACTTTGACCTCATCGACCGCTACCTCGTGGATCCGACGAGTCTATACCGTAATATCAGTGATCTGAAGGCTTTGGAGGGGAACTTCTTCGACTATTGGGAGGCGGCTGAGGAGGAAGAGACGCTGGAGGAGCTCCAGGCACTCTGCGAGGCCTTCTGGCAGATCTTCGGCAGTCCTCACAAGGGCAAGGCCGCCTCCGAGGAGGAGGTCTCGGAGCGCTTCCTCGCCTTCTGGCGCTGCCTGGCACCCCTATACTACCGCTTTGCCGAGCGGCTCGAGGCGGCGGGCTACACGACGGACGGCTACCGCTATCGCCTGGCGAATCACGAGCTGGAGGAACGTCTGGAGCTATTGGATGGAGAGAAGCAATGCGTCTTCGTAGGGCTCTTCACCGTGCCGCGGGCTGAGCGGCGCATCCTGCGTCACCTAGCCGAGCGCGGGCAGGCAGCCTTCTGCTGGGACCGCAGGGTACAGATCGTGGCGGACAAGGAGCACCCCGCGCACCGCTACCTCGCCCGCCTCAGTGAGCGCCTCGGAGCCGAGGTCAAGGGGCGGTGGAACGACCCCGACGTGCCGCTCCTCCCCCAGCAGATCACCCGCCTCATCACCTCGGGACGCATCGCCGAGACCAAGGTGCTACCCAGTCTCCTCACCGAGCACCTAGGGCTCTCCCCCGAGGAGGGCGCCCTCGACACCGCCATCATCCTCCCGGACGAAGGGCAGCTGCTGGCGGTAGCGAACGCCTTGCCCGAGAGCTTCCAGCAGATCAACATCACCCTTGGCTTCCCTCTGGAGCGCACCCCGATCGCGCTGCTCCTGCAGCGCTGGATGCAGCTGCACGACTATGCCCAGCTGCAGCAGACGCGCGGCTCCTACCCTGCCGACCGCGTCCTCAGCCTCATCGGCCTGCGCCTCATCTCACAGTCCGCGCCCCTCATGGCGGCACTCATCGGCAGGCTCCGCCGTGGGCGCTTCCACATCACGACGCAGCGGCTCTTCGCTCTCAGCGGGGAGCTGGCCGCCCAGCTGCCTAGCGAGGAGGCCACCGACACCGAGCGCCAGATCCAGCTGCTGCACCTGCTCTTCGACCCCATCGATAGCCCGCTGGAGCTGCTGGAGCGCCTCGAGCGCATCCTACAGCTCCTGCAGGAGGAGCTGCTGAGCCGTGAGCTAGCACGTCGGGAAGAAGAAGCAGAAGGGGGTGAAGGGCTGGAGGCCGAGGCGTCAGAGGAGGCCAGCGAAGCCTTCGACCTAGAGTTCGTCTACCACTACCAGCGCCTCTTGACGCGCCTCAGTGACCTCATCAAGAGCAAGGCCGAGCGCGTGGCGCTGAGCGTACAGACGACGATCGGGCTGCTGGACGAACTGGTACGGCTGGTGACGATCCCCTTCGAAGGCAACCCACTGCGAGGCATCCAGGTGATGGGACTTATGGAGACGCGCGGCATCCAGCTGGAGCACATGATCTACCTCTCGGCTCAGGACGATGTGCTGCCGCGGGATCAGTACACGCACAGCCTGATCCCCGTGAGCCTACGCCGAGCCTTCGGCCTACCGACAGGCAGCGCCGATGATCCCGGGAGCGACTATACCTTCTTCCAGACCATAGCGCGGGCGCGCCGACTGGTCTTCATCGCCTCGCCCAGTGACCCGATGGGCAGCCAGAGCGAGGAGAGCCGCTACATCAAGCTCCTCCGCTATGTCTACGACTGCCCCATAGAGACGCTGCAGCTGCAGCTGCGGAGTCGCCGTCAGCCGCCGAGGCTCATCGTCCAGCCCAAGACGCCTCAGGTAATGGCGGAGCTAGCGAAGTACCTCGGCGACGAGAGCACACCGCCGAGCCAGCACCTATCCCCCTCGCGCCTCAAGGACTACCTCCTCTGCCCCCTCTCCTTCTACTATAAGAGCGTGCTCAGCATCTCGGAGGAGGACGAGCCCGAGCTGATGATGCGGGCCAATGACTTCGGCACCGTCTACCACGAGGTCATGGAGTGCATCTACGAGAAGCGCCGCGGACATCTCCTAGACGCTCAGGACTTCGCCAGCGCACGGCAGGAGCTCGACCGCCTCGTAGAGGAGAGCTACGCGAAGCTCTATGAGCTGAAGGACACGCAGCAGCTCAGCCCCCTCGACCAGCTCTATGTCCACATGATCAAGCGCTACGTACAGCGCAGCCTCGAGGTGGACGGCAGCACGCCCCAGCTACAAATCGAGGCGGGCGAGGCCGAGCTCTCGATCAGCTACCCCCTAGAGCTCGGGACGGCAGGACGCTGTGTGGGGCTCAAGGGACGTATCGACCGCATCGACAGCTGTGCCGCGGGGGAGGATAGCCTCGGCGCGCCGCGCCACTACCGCGTCGTAGACTATAAGACGGGCCAGGATAGGCTCAGCCTCAAGGGCGAAGGGATAGAGAGCCTCATGCTAGCGGACAACAAGGCCATCCTGCAGACGCTCTTCTACTGCCTCCTCGTCCTGCATGACCGCCCCGACAGCTACGATGCCACACGGCTCTACCCTGTCATCTACCTCCTGCGCGGGGACGCTGGCCTCGTCAAGAGGGGCGCCCAGTACGACGGGCGCATCAAGGGGCTGGAGCGCCTCCTCACCGCTTCCAGCGCGGCCGCAGAAGACAGCGAGGAGGCAGACAAGCCTGCCAAGGGCAAGGGCAAGGCTAAGCGCTCCGCTACGCCCCTCTCCTACGGCGCCGTGCAGACACCCTTCGAGGCCTTCCTGCGGCAGCAACTTAGCGAACTCTTCGACCCTGCCGTCCCCTTTGTCCAGACTGAGGACGCTAAGTCCTGCGAGCACTGCAGCTTCCGCAGCCTATGCGGTCGCTAGAATAGCGCTACCTTTGCACGGAGCCCCGAGGACCTAGGGACTAAGGCGACGAGCCGCACGCTGACCGCCACGCCCCCTCGCTCGGGACGGACGGGGTGCACGGCCCTTGAGCTTCGTCCCCAGCCCCGATGCTCCACCCCCACACTCGGCTCACAGCCCTCACTACAAGCCCTCATAGATGTCACGCCTCTTCCTCCTCGACGCCTACGCGCTGATCTACCGCGCCTACTACGCCTTCATCAAGAACCCGCGCATCGATAGCTCGGGACGCAATACCTCCGCTGTCTTCGGCTTCGTCCTCATGCTGGAGGATCTGCTGGGTAAGGCACAGCCCGACGAACTGGCGGTCGTCTTCGACCCCAAGGGTGGCACCTTCCGCCACCGCGAGTACCCCGAGTACAAGGCGCAGCGCGAGGAGACGCCCGAGGGCATACGTATCGCCGTGCCGCTGATCCGCCAGCTGCTGGAGGCCTACCGCATCCCCGCTGTCGAGGTGGAGGACTTCGAGGCGGACGACGTCATCGGCACGCTCAGCCAGCAGGCCGCCGCCGCAGGGCAGGAGGTCTATATGGTCACCCCCGACAAGGACTACGGGCAGCTCGTCGGCCCCCAGGTATGGATGTACCGCCCTGCCACGGGCGGCGGCTACGAGCTTTGGGGCGAGGAGGAGATCAAGGAGAAGTACGGCCTACAGCACCCCAGCCAGGTCATCGACTACCTCGCCCTGCTGGGGGACAAAGTGGATAACATCCCCGGCTGTAAGGGCATAGGGGAGAAGGGCGCGCAGAAGCTCCTCGCCGAGTACGGCAGCGTCGAGGAGCTGCTGGCCCACGCCCAGGACATCAAGGGTGCCACAGGGCGCAAGCTCCTAGAGGGCGCCGACGACATCCGCCTCTCCTACTACCTAGCGACCATCCGCCGCGACGTGCCTATCCACTACGAGCCGGGGGCCTGGAGCCTGCAGCCCAAGGATGAGGAGGCGGTACGTGCGCTCTTCGAGGAACTAGAGTTCCGCACGCTCCTTAGCCGTGTCCTCGGCTCGAAGCCCGCCCCCGCCCCCAAGGCTCCCGCCCTACCCGCGGAGGATCTCTTCGCCAGCCTCGAGGAGACGGAGGAGGCCGCGACCCCTGCCCCCACCGAGCTGGCGCCCCTACGCATCGAGCTACTGACGGAGGAGACGCTGGAGGCCTTCGTCCAGCGCGCCGCTGGGGCCAGTGTCCTCACCTTCGACAGCGAGACCACGAGCGTAGACCCGCTGACGGCCGAGCTCGTCGCCCTGACCTTCGCCCTGGACGACAGTTGCACCTATTACCTCGACATCCCCGCCGAGCGTAGCGCCGCCCTTGCGCTCCTCGAGCGCCTACGTCCGCTCTTTGCCTCCACGTGCTCGCTCAAGGTCGGGCAGAACCTCAAGTACGACCTACAGGTGCTGCTCAGCTACGGCATCGAGGTCTCGGGCGAGCTCTTCGACACCATGATCGCCCACTATCTGCTCTATCCCGACATGCGTCACGGGCTGGATGAGCTGGCGGATAAGTTCCTCGGCTACCAGATGATGAGCTTCGAGGAGCTGATCGCGCCGCAGAGTACTAAGCACTTCGACCTACGCCAAGTAGCCCCCGAGCGCCTGCAGTACTACGCCTCGGAGGATACGCACATCACCTATCAGCTCTACCGCTACCTACGTGAGCGCCTCGAGGCCGCCCAGCTCACAGACCTCTTCCGCGAGGTGGAGATGCCACTGCTACGCGTGCTGCTACGCATAGAGCGCACGGGGGTACGCCTCGACAAGGACTGCCTCGCCCGTCAGGGAGCCGCCCTCGAGAAGCGCCTCAGCGAACTGGAAGAGGAGATCAACACCCTCATCGGCCACCCGATCAACATCAATAGCAGCAAGCAGGTAGGCGAGGCGCTCTTCGACGAGCTGCAGATCGTGGAGAAGCCCAAGAAGACGAAGACCGGCGGCTACACCACGAGCGAAGAGGTACTGGAGAAGCTCCGCGACAAGCATCCCGTCGTGGAGAAGATCCTCGACTACCGCGGGGTGAAGAAGCTGCTCAGTACCTACATCGACACCCTGCCCGAGCAGACCTACCCCGACGGCAAGATCCACACGACCTTCAACCAAACGATCGCCGCCACAGGACGCCTCTCCAGCAGCAACCCCAACATACAGAACATCCCCATCCGCACCCCCGAGGGACGCGCCATCCGCGAGGCCTTCGTCCCCGAGCCGGGCTGCACCTTCCTCTCGGCTGACTACTCGCAGATCGAGCTCCGACTGATGGCGCACTTCAGCCAGGACGAGGCTCTGATCGAGGCCTTCCGTTCGGGGCAGGACGTCCATCAGGCCACTGCGGCCAAGATCTACGGCCTCAGCCTCGAGGAGGTCACTAGCGACATGCGCCGCAGAGCCAAGACGGCCAACTTCGGCATCATCTACGGCATCTCGGCCTTCGGCCTCAGTGAGCGCCTCTCCATCTCGCGCAAGGAGGCCAAGGAGCTCATCGATGGCTACTTCGCCTCCTACCCCGGCGTCGCCCGCTACATGCACGAGGTGGTCGAGCAGGCCAAGCGGCAGGGCTATGTCTCCACCCTCCTAGGCCGCCGACGCTCCCTGCCCGACATCAACAGCGCCAACGCCGTCGTACGCGGCTATGCCGAGCGCAACGCCATCAACGCCCCGCTGCAGGGCTCGGCCGCCGACCTCATCAAGATCGCCATGATACGCCTCGAGGAGGAGCTGCGCAGCCGTGGCCTACGCTCCGAGATCCTGCTGCAGGTGCATGACGAACTCAATCTCAACGTCCCCCTCGACGAACTCGACGAAGTCACCCACCTCGTACGCACGACGATGGAGGCCGTCTACCCCGAGCTGCGTGTCCCGCTCGAGGTAAGCATCGGCACGGGAGCCAACTGGCTGGAGGCGCACTAAGCTACCCGCTGCCACCCATCCTCCAGCACCTTCACCCTAAAAAGGCCCGAGGGGGCACACCGCAGCTGCGGTGTGCCCCCTCGGGCGTTTTGGGTCTGTCCCGCGTCCTTAGCGGGTGATGGCCTTGAGCCAGGCAAAGAGCTCGTTCAGGGCATAGTCGCCGCTGTGGGGACGGTTCCACGGGAGCTTGAAGTCCACGGCTCGCCCATGCTTACGGAGCTGAGCCGCGAGGTTGATCACGATGGAGAAGGCCGTGTCTCGGTCCCGAGCTCCATGGCGGAGATACCAGTAGGGGGCATTCGTCGCCTGGGCATCCCCGATGAAGCCCATAGGGTTCATCAGGCGCACACGCTCCAGGAGCTCGGCGCTGAGCTTAGCCCCCGTCTTGCCTGCCGCCCATGAGGTGAAGTTGGCATCCGATCCGCGGGCGTCGCCGAAGAGGCCATTCTCGCCGCTTGCCTCAGCGCCATCCACCTGATAGCTATCGAAGGCGGGGACGCCCTTGAGCGGCTGCGTGGTCACGACATAGTTCAGGTACTTCTCTAGGTCAAGTCCCGTGATGTACTCCCCTTGCTGAGGCGCACCGCGACGCATCCCCCGAGGGGCGAACGGTAGCCCCGCTGGAGCTGGGGGCTGCCCCACACCGCCATTGATCGGCGCCTGAAAGGCCGCCTGCGCCGAGAAGCTGAAGCCCAGCGTATCGGCGATGCTCGCCCCAGCATCCTTCGCTGCCTGAGCGCTCTCGATGAGGAGCTCCTTGATGTAGTCTCGGTAGTTATCTGCGGTCAGCGCCCTGCCGTCGGGTCTGGCTAGGCCCAGCGAGTTGAGGTAGGCGGGGAACTGTGCCGCCAGCTCCTGGGCTAGCTGTCGCTGCGCCTCGGGCAACGCCTGGCGGCTGGCCGTCCCCCCGTAGAGCCATTCGTAGGCCATATCGGCATGCTCTAGGTCGGTAATGGGGCAGAAGCAGACACTGGCGAAGACATCGTCCCGCTCCTCGGCGGCGCCCATAGCCTTCAGGAGCGGAGCGTAGGCAGGATGATTGCCCGTGGCACCTACGAGGGCGGACATCGCCCCTCCCGCGCTCGTGCCGTCGATGATGATCTTCTCCGTGTCTCCTGGGAGCTCTCGGTCGAAGTGGCGGAGGTAGCGCACGGCGGCCTTGAGGTCGAGCAGCCCCTTGGGTGCACGCCCCGTATAGAGGGTCTGCTTCCCCTGCTTGACGGTAGAGCGACGGCCGCGGCTCCCGGGGATGACCAGGACGTAGCCCTCTGCCAAGGCGCGGCCGCTGGCATCGGCAGCCTGAGGATAGCCCGCCGCGCTCTCCATATACCCGCCGATGTAGGTGCGGACGAAGATGGGCGTCTGCTCTGTCGCCCCCTCGGGGACGAAGACGTTGAGATACTGATAGGTGGAGTCCTCCACCTGGGAGACGAAGTACTGCTTCGTGTAGGCCGTATAGTGCACGATGCGCCCGTCGGGCATCGTCAGGCTGGACTTAGTGCGCTGACTGGCGTCGAATTTCAGTGGGGCCTGAGGCTTGGCCTGCGCCGAGACCATGCAGGCAGCGCCCAGCAGCGCTAGGATGCTTTCTCTCTTCATTATCTGATACCTTGTCTGATGATGCATTCCCTCTGCCCACACACGCGCTCGCCACCCTAGTCTCTACGGCTAGAGCACAGTCGGAGCATCGAGGGCTCGCGATGCCCTAAAGGTACAAAAGTCCTCCAAAAAACATCGAGCCGCCTCTCAAGGCCCTCTTCCCCGAGCTCGGTATCCCGCTGGAGCTAAGCATCGGCACGGGGGCCAACTGGCTGGAGGCGCACTAAGCCACCCGCTGTCCCCCGTCCGCCAGCTCCTCCACCCGAATACGCCCGAGGGGGCACACCGCAGCTGCGGAGTGCCCCCTCGGGCTTTTTGTGTCTGTTCTGTCCTTAGCTGGCGCGAGCGCAAGCCCCATCTGCTTCTTGTCTCAAGGAGTCGCACCCCCGCTCCGAGCGGGATGGCTTGCCTCGTCGCCTTACACCCGCAGCTCCGCCCGCCTACTACTGGGGCGAGGCTGAGGGATATCCCTCACAGCCGTCCGACCTATCAGTGATGGCGCTGACTGGTACCCCTCAGCGCGTTGACTGATATCCCTAAACGCAGCCGACACCTATCCCTCACGGAGCTGAGGGCCATTCCACGCTGCAAAGCAGGTGGCAAGCTAGCCTAGCGAAAGGTAACAGAGAAGGAGTAGCCGAACTAAAGAGAGCCTTCGCGAGACGCTGCTATGGGTGCGCCTTGATAAAGGCATCTATTCTGTCCTTGAGCTCCTGTGCTTGCGCTCTGTTTACCTCGTCTCTACGCTCCTTGACCCTTCTTTTCTCTACCCATACTACCTGCACACTGTGCTCCAGAACATATTTTTTGATTGGTGCATGCGTCTTCCCCCTTGACCGAGCCGCGGTCACAAGAATATCATAGTCTTTCTCTTGAAAATGCCTAACACTCTCCTCTGTCACCTCTTCAAGATCCCCAGGGGTAGCCACATAAACCGTCTTACCTTGGTAAGAGATAAGTACCCTTCGATCCTTAGTCAAAGGCGAAGGGGCTTCTACCCCCTGCAAGAGCTGGATTAGAAGGTTAAGCGTCGTTGTCTTCCCGGAATTATAAACTCCCTGGAGAACAATTACAAGCTTCTGCTTCGTAGTGCTTGAATTCATAGTCACATTGTGTTTAGAATTAGTTACATGAGTATCCTAGCTCTCCGCCGCACTCCTCTGGGTATGGCGAGTGCTAGGGGCTAGCTATGCCTCAAAGGTACAAAACTTTCCGTACCATACTAGCACCAAGTAGGCTTCCCTTATTTGGAGCCAAGGCCGAGCACGATGCCAAGTCTTTACGGGGCTGGATAGGCAGGGCTAAGGCGTACGATCCAGCGGCAGGGAGAGCAAAGGGGAGGGAGGACGGCGAGTAGGACGAGGATGCGCGCAAAGCAGCGGGGCGGGGAGCCGCGATCGATGCCCCCAAAAAGCCGTACTTTTGTACTCATAAGGACGTTAGTTAGTATAAAGAAGCATAGCAGCAGGCATCAAGCATAGGAGCATTATGAGCCACACGATCAGCGAAGAGGCCGCCGAGGCGCAGCATCACGAGCACGGGGACGAGCTTTGTCCTAGCCAGCAGCATAGCCACGCGCATGAGGCGGAGCACTGTCACGGGCACCAGCACGGTCCTCAGCACGCGGGCGAGCACTGTCCCAGCCAGCAGCATAGCCACCAGCACGCGGGCGGGCAGTGCCCTAGCCTGCAGCAGAGCCACGAGCATGAGGCAGGGCAGGGACACAGCCATCGTCATCACGGGCACGGCCATCACCACCATCACCATCATCACGAGGCGGAGGGGAATATCTTCCTGGGCTTCGTGCTGAACCTCTTCTTTGCCCTCGTGGAGCTCATCGGTGGGCTCTACACGGGGAGCGTGGCTATCCTATCGGATGCGCTGCACGACTTCGGTGACTCCTGTTCGCTGGGCGTAGCCTGGTATCTGGAGCGTCTCTCCAAGAAGGGTCGAGACCAGAACTTCAGCTACGGCTACAAGCGCTTCTCCCTGCTGGGCGCCTTGCTCATCTCCATCATCCTACTGGTGGGCTCGATCTTCGTCATCGCCGAGTCCATCGAGCGCATCATCACCCCGAGTGAGCCACACGCGGGGGGGATGTTCGTCCTCTCCCTCTTCGGCCTCGCGGTCAATGGCTATGCGGCCTGGCGTATGATGGGCGGTAGCTCGCTCAACGAGCGTGCCATGCGCTTGCATCTGATGGAGGACGTGCTGGGCTGGGTGGCGGTACTCGTCGTCAGCGCCGTCATGTACTTCGTCGACCTGCCCATCCTTGACCCCCTCCTCTCGCTCTGCATCACGGGCTGGGTACTGTACAATGTGTACTTCAATCTCAGGGACAACCTCCGCATCTTCCTCCAAGGGGTGCCCGAGGACGTCGATAGCGAGGAGCTCGTCGAGGAGGTGCTGCGCCTGGAGGGCGTGCTGTCCGTGCACGACGTGCACCTCTGGACGCTCAACGGCGAGCAGCACATCGGCACGCTACACCTCGTCTACGACTGCGAGCGCCTGACCAAGCCGCGCCAGCTCGCCGAGCTCAAGGAGGCCGTGCGCCAGCTGGCGACGGCGCGCCTAGTGAGCCACCTGACGATCGAGCTCGACCCCAAGGGCTGCAGCTGCGGCCTGGAGCAGTGCTGAGGCTCCGCCCCTAGACAACGACGCGATATATCCCCCAAATGAATCCCAAGCTATATCTACCCCTAGCGCTCCTGGTGCTAGGGCTCCCAGCGCCTGCACTGGCGCAGCAGCCCCAGTCCAAGGCCCTAGACCCCTACGCCGTACGGGAGGTCGAGACGATCCCCGACGAGATCAAGATGGTACGCGGTGACAAGCTCCGCGCCTACCGCCTCATCCCCGAGGTGGGACGCACCGCCCGCGTGCAGATGCCCGACACCCTGACGCACTACACCTACGAGTATATCAGTCCCGAGTACCGCAGCCTAGGGGTAAGCTATCAGGGGAATATGAGTTCGCTCTGGCAGAGCAAGTACTTCTTCGCCCGCCCGCAGGGCGTCAGCGACTTCTTCTACGTCGATGGCTACCACGGCATGCTCTACACGCCGAGCCAGGTGCGCTTCTACGACACCAAGACGCCCTTTACCCTCGTGCGCTATCAGAAGAACTTCGCCACCAACGAGGCCGAGGACGTGCTGGCAGCTGACTTCGGCGTCAACCTCGGTCGCAGGCTCAACCTCGGCGTGAACTTCGACTACCGCAACGCCCTCGGCTACTATACCTATAATAGGAGCAAGGACGCCCGCTACCGCGTCTTCACCAGCTACCGCGGTGACCGCTACGAGCTCTACGCCTACGTAGCCAACGACTACTACAAGCAGGAGGAGAACGGTGGGATCACCAATGCCGACTACATCAACAACCCCGAGCGCTATACCAACGGACGCACGCGCATCAGTGCCAAGGACGTCCCCGTGCTGCTGGATCGCAACCTGCACAACCTGCAGCGCCTCGGGCACGCCTTCCTCGCGCAGACCTACCGCTTCGGGAGCTACCAGCGCCGCACAGTACGCGTCCCCGCCCCCAGCACACCGGGGATGGTGGTCGGGAGCGACAGTCTGCAGGTGGACAGCCTCGTCTTCGTCCCCGTCGCAGGCCTCTCGCTGACCAACTACTACACCAAGCACAGCCGTCAGTTCAAGGCCGAGAGCCCTTCCGAAGCCTTCACCAAGGCCTTCGGCACGCCCGTCGTGTCGCACAAGGTAAAGGCTGCCGACGGCACGGAGACGGACCTGACGATGCCGAACGATAGTGCCCAGCTCGCCACGCTGCGCACCACGCTGGCGCTCTCGCTACTGGAGGGCTTCCGTCCCTGGGTCAAGTTCGGCCTCTCGGCCTACCTGAGGCAGGAGAACAACTGGGCTGATCTGCCCGACCGCACGACGCACCGCTACCAGCGCGAGCGCTTCTCCTCGACCTTCGTCGGCGGCCTCATCGAGCGCCGTGAGGGGGAGGGGCTCAACTTCTCGGCACGTGCCGAGCTGGGTGTCCTCGGCCGAGACCTCGGCGCGCTGCGACTCGAGGGGGATGTGCGTACCGCCTTCCGCCTCCTGGGACGCCGCTTTGCCCTCGAGGCTGACGGACTACTGGAGAACGGCGCCCCCTCCTTCTTCGCCGCGCACCACCACGGCACCTATGGCTGGTGGGACAAGGAGCTGGAGTTCACCCGCCGCGTAGAGCTCGGCGCCCGCCTGCACCTAGCCTCCTGGGGCACCAGCGCAGAGCTGCGCACCAGCTCGCTGCAGAACTATCTCTACTTCGACAGCAAGGGCGAGACGCAGCAGTACGGGCCCCTGATCCAGGTGCTAGCCCTGCGTCTACGCCACGCCAGCCGCTGGGGCATGCTGAACTGGGAGCTGGACGCCGCCTATCAGAAGAGCTCCGTAGAGAGCATCCTGCCCCTGCCCGAGCTCTCGGCGGCGGCGGATGTCTACCTGCGCTTCCTCGTAGCGAGCGTCATGCGCATTGACCTCGGGGTCAAGGGCTACTGGCACAGCAGCTACCACGCACCTTACTATCAGCCCACGACGCAGCAGTTCGCACTGCAGACCGAGGGCTATGTCGGGGGGAAGACCGCCCTGGTGAACGCCTATGCCAACTTCCGTCTCAAGCGCGCCCGCTTCTTCCTCGAGATGTACAACGTCGGCGAGGCGCTCTTCTCCAACCCACGCCTCTCCATGCACAAGTACCCCTACGCCCCCATGCACCTGCAGGCTGGCGTCGTCGTGGACCTTAATAACTAGCCCCGCCTATGACGCTCCCCAAGCTCACTCCACGCCTCCTCGGCTACCTCCTGGCGCTGCTGCTGGCCCTCGGACTGATGTACTACCTGCGTCCCAGCGCGGGCACTAGCCAAGCCAGCGAGGAGGCCATAGCGCAGCGCGACTGGCCCGAGATCCAGCGCGAGGGCGTACTGCGCATCCTCTCGGCCTATACAGACGGCGCCATCGAGATCAAGGACGGCCTGCGTACGGGGGCGATCTACGAGCTCGCTAGACAGCTCTCCGACCGCAGCGGCCTCCGCGTGGAGGTCGTCCTGGAGAACGACTGGACGCGCGCCCTCGCGGCACTACGCCGCGGCGAGGTCGACCTCATAGCGCGTCCACTGGCCCATACCTCCGAGGTCGACACCCTCTCCTTCCGTCCCTGGCGTGCCCACAGCGCCGCGCCCCTGTACCTGGTGCAGCGCCGCGACAGCGCCCAGCTGATCCGCCAGCAGCTGGCCCTCGGCGGCAAGACCCTTGTCCTGCCCGAGGGCTCGCCCTACACGCTCTTCGTCCAGCACCTGAGCGAGGAGATCGGCGAGCCCATACACCTCAGCTACGACTCCCTCTACCCGAGCGAACAGCTCGCGATGCGTGTGGCTGCGGGCAGCATAGACTATACGCTGGCTACAGGCCGCGAGGCGGAGCGCTATCGCCAGATCCTCCCCGAGCTCGACTGCAGCCTCCCACTGAGCTACACCATACGCGAGGCCTGGCTCCTGAGGCGTGACGCGCCGCAGCTGGCCGATAGCCTCAGCCGCTGGCTCCCCTAGCCCCTCCCATCCCTGACCCTATTTATTCCCAAAACCCTATGGATACGAAGACAAGCAAAGCAAGCCTACCCCAGGAGTTCACCAAGCGCATCTCCGACTACCTCTACAAGCTCCTCGAGGAGGCCGAGGGCAAGCACCGCCACGGCGAGGGCACCGATGCCAGCTACCGCAGCATGATCGCTAGCCTGGCTGGCGAGCTGCTCAAGGAGTCCGACGAGCCCGCTGCCGCCCTCCCGCTTACCCCAGCCAAGGAGGCCGCCCCCCGCCTGCTGCCCGCCATCGAGACGCGCCGCTCGGCCCGCCGCTATGTAGGCACGCCGCTCACGGGCGAAGAGGTACAGCTGCTACTAGAGGCCGCCCTACGCGCGCCCTCGTCCAAGAACAAGCACACCACACAGTTCGTCCTCGTCGAGGACAAGGCTACCCTCGAGGAGCTGAGCTACATGCGTGAGGGCGGTGCGGGCTTCCTGAGACAGGTGCCCCTGGGCATCGTCGTCCTCGGCTCGCCCATGGAGTGCGAGCGCTGGATCGCCGATGCCTCGCTGGCGGCAGGCTTCATCCAGCTGCAGGCCGAGGCTATGGGTCTAGGCAGCTGCTGGGCGGATGCCTACGGCTGCTACACGGGGGCGGGACAGGAGTCCACCGAGTATGTGCGCAATGTCCTCGGCATCCCCTACCAGCTCGAGGTGCTCTGCATCATCGCCGTCGGCCACCGCGAGCGCACCCCCGAGCCTCGTCCTACCGAGAGCCTCAAGTGGGAGAAGATACACATCGGCCGCTACGTAGCCCCCGAGGAGCCTAGCGAAGTCGCCGAAGCCTAGATGGAGGCACGAAGCCCAGAGCAGCCCCCGCGCATCGTCCTCCTCGGTGCGGGACGGCTGGCGAGCCACCTAGCGCACGCCCTGCTACGCCATCCCGAGGCAGGGACGCTCGTACAGCTCTACAGCCGTAGCCGCACCTCCGTGGAGCGCCTAGCCTCCGAGCTCGCCGAGCTGTACGACACGCGCGGGCTCGCCCGCACCACGGAGCTCACGGAGCTACTGCCCGAGGCGGATATCTACCTCTTCGTCCTGAGCGACGACGCCCTGCCCGAGCTGTGGCGTCAGCTCGAGGGGCTGACGTGTGGCCTATGGGTACACTGCTCGGGTGCTACCCCCCTGGAACGCCTCCTGGAGCACCACACTCAGGGCGCCGTGCTCTATCCGCTGCAGACCTTCAGCCGTGAGCGCGCCGCCGCGGGGAGCTACCTTCCCTTCTACATCGAGGCCAGTGACGCAGAGAGCCTAGCGAAGGTACGACAGCTCGCGGAGCTGCTGGGCGATGAAGTGCACGAGGCTACGAGCCAACAGCGCCTCTACCTCCACCTCGGTGCTGTGCTGGCCTGCAACTTCTCCAACTACCTCGTCCTCGAGGCCGAGCGCCTGCTGGAGCGTGAGGGACTACCGCCCAAGGCGCTGCTGCCGCTACTGGATGAGCTCCTCATGAAGCTGCACACGCTCCCCGCCCGCGAGGCCCTCACGGGGCCTGCCGCTCGGGGGGACGAGGCTACGATGCAGCGCCACGAGCAGCTCCTCACCGGCGAGCCCGAGCTGCAGCAGCTCTACCGCCTGCTCTCCGAGCGCATCCAGCAGCGCCTCCGCTCCTAGCGCCCGCCACGCCACCATACAGCACAGCCCCCTGTCCCACCGAGTGTGGGACAGGGGGCTGTCTCCTATCAGGGTAGGCGGCTCCCCCTCGGGGTGAGGCGGCCTACGCGGGCGAGCTACTTAGCCGCCTTATAGATGAGGTCGAGGCTCTGCTGGATCTCCTCGGGGCTGAGGTTACCGAGCGTCTGCGTCGGGATACCCTCCATAGGGATGAAGAGCACCATGGGGATGCTCTGCACGCGGAAGATCTGGGAGAGCTCGGCATTCTTATCCACGTCGACCTTATAGAAGTCGATCTTGCCCTCGTACTTCTTGGCTACGGCCTCGAGCTTAGGGCCGAGGCTACGGCAGGGGCCGCACCAGGTAGCGTAGAAGTCCACGACGGCGGGGCGCTTGCCCTTGAAGACGAACTTCGTGGGATTAGCCTTATAGTCGTATATGTTGGCGCGCATGAAGGCGGCGTCAATGTGCTTGACGAGCTCCTTCTTGGCCTCGGCAGGCTGGCCAGCCTGCGCCTCGGGCTTCGCCTTCTGCTCCGTGCTGGAGGCCTGAGCCGTGCAGGCCGAGGCGCTCACCAGGCTGAGGGCAGCGAGCCCGAATGCTAGGATCGTTCTTTTCATCTCTGTAGTCAATTAGCGTTCTACTTGGCTATAGAAGCCCTCAAGAGGGCAGATTGTTCATATCGAGGGCCTATTCGCGGCGAAGGGGCATCGTAGAGCAGCGCAGCAGCCCACCCATCTTGGAGATCTCCTGATAGGGTACCTCCTCGACCGTCATCCCCCAGGCGGAGCGCAGATGCTCGTTGAGGCGGACGAAGGAGCGGTCACTGATCAGTGCCTCGGGGCTCAGGGATACGACGTTGGTACTCATGTGGTAGGCCTCGTCGGGCGTCACGCGGAAGAGCTGGTCCTTGCCGAAGATCTCCTCCATCAGCGCCACGTCGCGCTGGTGCATGAAGCCCTCGGGATAGATCAGCGCACGTCCTCGGGAGATGGGCTGGAAGGCGCAGTCCAGATGCAGCACAGACTGGCGGGGATCGTGGTCATGCTTACGCAGCTCGATGGGGATGATCTGCTTGTGCGGGAAGCGCTCGCGGAACCAGTCCAGCGCATAGTGATTGGTGCGTGCCGTCTTGTAGCTCGAGTAGTCCTCCCCGAGGTAGGTGCCGACGAAGATGATGTCATCGTAGAGCAGGATGTCCCCCCCCTCGGTGTGTACCCGCTCGGGCAGGGTCTCGAGGTGTCCCTCAGCGATGCGGGGGAAGACAGAGCGCCCGAAGGCCTCGGTCTCGAGCCCGCGATCGGGGATGAGATTGGAGATGAAGAGCGTGTCCTCGATGGTGAAGGCGACGTCGCGGGCGAAGACTTGATTGTAGTCCTCTAGCGGCGCGGGGCGAAGGACCTCGACGCCGTAGCGCTCGAGGACTGCCAGCACAGCATCCATCTCGTGGATGATATCCGCCTGGCTGGGGAAGCAGCCGAGCTGCACCGCCTCGTAGCTCTTGGCATCGTAAGTCTCTTGGAGGGTGGGGATGGGCCCTATGTTATAGGGGAGACCGAGGACGACGGTCTTGAGTCGTCCCGTCTCGTTGGTCACGTGTGGAAGTATACGTTCCATAACAGCTGAGTGTATGAGTAGCCAGCCCCACAGCGGGGCGGCTAAGACAAAGATACTCATTCCCCTGCAGTCTACACAGCCTCCGTCCAGCTCACTCGGGGTAAAGAAAGAGCGGTCATCCATCCCGTGGGATAGATGACCGCCTATAAGGGACTCCGATGAGGACGCTTGTACTTCGCAGCCCTCGGGAGCTAAGGAATTGTCTTCCTACTTCTTGCGGTTGCCGTAGCGGCTCATGAACTTGTCTACGCGACCAGCCGTGTCGACCAGCTTTGCCTTACCCGTGAAGAAGGGGTGCGAGGTGCTGGAGATTTCGACCTTGATCAGGGGATACTCTACGCCGTCGACCACGATGGTTTCCTTGGCAGCCATCGTAGAGCGCGTGATGAAGATGTCTTCGTTAGACATGTCCTTAAATACTACAGGACGGTAGTTCTCAGGATGAATTCCTTTCTTCATTATCTTATAACGTTATAATAAGTTCTTTTTGCCTTTAGTCTCTGTTGGTTGGTAACCGTATAATGAGCGTTAATGGACTACAAAGGTAGCAATAATATCTCACACCCCCATACCTTGTCCGAGCGCGCTCCCTCTAGTCTCCGCCCCTACGCCCCCACCGCTCGAGGCTAAGTCCCCCCACGCCTCGGAGCTCAAGCCGCTACAAGTCTGAGGCCCGCCCCTCCACAATTCGCACCGCAGCCGTACCCTACCGCGCCGCGCCTCCAGGCGAGCCTAAGCCACAAGCCCCAGCCTCTTCGAGCCAAGCCCCCGCTATCCAGCCTCAATCCTCAGCCCTAGCCAGCCCCAATACCCAGCCACTATAATAGGAACGCGCGCGAGGCCTTCCCCACGGGCGCCCCCATCGCCCTACACTCGCTGCTTTCAGCACGAGGGCAAGCTCCCCCCTTATCCCTCAAGGTGCTGACGGATATCCCTGACGGTGCTGACGGATACCCATCAAGGAGCTTACCGATATCCATCAAGGAGCTGACGGATATCCCTCAGCGTGCTGCTAGCTAGGCCGCAGCACACTGCTTCTCGGCTCACAAGATGACAAGATACGCTTCGCACACACCTAGCCTCTTAGACTAGCGGCCTTCAGCCCCAGCGGGGCGACGCATCGTAAGACACACTTCGCACACCTATCACCACCTAGATCCGAGGCCTTAAGCCCCAACGGGGCGACCTATCCAAAGCTCAGGGTGCGTAGCCCTGTAAGGGCGACCAAACCCTGGGTAACTTGGGTCAAACAAAGATAGAGCCCTGCAGGGGCGATCCTTCAATCGGCCCTAGCACGCCAGCGCAAGGGCACCCCCACCCTGGTCACCTCGATGGGTCGCCCCTGTAGGGCTCATTTGCATAGAGGGGCGACTGACCCAGGGTTTGGTCGCCCTTACAGGGCTACGACCCTGGGCTCTGAGCGGGTCGCCCCGCTGGGGCTTGCACGACGGTTCTTCTTCTACAAGGGAAGGGAGGAGCGGCGAGGGAGGCGGGAGGCCGTCCACAACGGGGATGAGGGGCGTACTTGCAGGAGTAGAAAAGTCTTCGTACCTTTGCAAGCGCAAACGGAGGCCGTCATGGCCGCACACTGGGGCCTATAGCTCAGCTGGTTTAGAGCACCTGCCTTACAAGCAGGGGGTCATAGGTTCGAATCCTATTGGGCCCACCACAGCGTGAACGGATGCAAGACACAAGACAAACGAGGGCCTATAGCTCAGCTGGTTTAGAGCACCTGCCTTACAAGCAGGGGGTCATAGGTTCGAATCCTATTGGGCCCACACCTCAGCGCACTTCGCCTAGAGAGCGAGCGCAAGCCATCCACAAGGGAGGGAGTAGTGATCAGAATGGTCGCTACTCCCTCTCCTTTTTCCTTTTGGGGGCTTCGGAGCAAAGACGTATCTTTGTGAACTAAATTAGAGGTAGTAGTAGACGTGTTCAAGATATTAGACCGATACATATACAAGACCTTCCTGCCCCTCTTCGCGATGAGCCTGGTGGTATGCTGGTTCCTCGTCGTCATGCAGTTCCTGTGGCGCTATGTGGACGAGCTCGTGGGCAAGGGCATGGGTATGTTCGTACTCGGCAAGATTATCTTCTACGCCGCCTTCACCTTCCTCCCGATGGCCATGCCGCTGGGCATCCTACTGGCCTCACTCATGACCTTCGGCAACCTCGGTGAGCGCCTCGAGCTGCTCTCAATGAAGGCTGCGGGCATGCCTCTCTACCGCATCATGCGCCCCCTCTTCCTGCTGGTGGCGGCGATGTCGGCGGGGCTCTTCTTCTTCCAGAACGACTTCATGATCAACGCCCAGGTGCAGATGTGGAACCTCGTGCTCTCGGCCAAGACGGCCGCCCCCGAGCTCGAGATCCCGCCTGGCATCTTCTATACCGGCATCCCAGGCTATAGCCTCTACGCCAAGGAACGCCTCCCCGAGAACGGGCAGCTGCGCCAGCTGATGGTCTACGACATGAGCAAGGGCTACCTCAACCCGCGTATCATACGTGCCGACTCAGGGCGTCTGGTGATGGACAAGAGTAAGAAGTTCCTCGTCCTCAAGCTCTACAATGGACAGAGCTATGAGAACCTCCGCGCCCAGACCTATAATACCTCGACGGAGCCTGTGCCCTACATGCTCCCGCACTTCGCCTACAGCGAGACCTTCATCCCCTACAATGCCAACTTCAGCGTCCAGGACGAGAAGCAGCTCGGCGGGCTCTACATCACGAAGAACCTCGCCCAGCTCAGCAAGGCCATCGACTCGACAGCCTTAGTCATCGACAGCACCCGCAGCTACTACGCTACAGCCGTGACGCGCGATCTAGCGGCAGCACACTATCAGGGCTTCAGCTACCCAGCCCTCGACAGCGCCGATGAGCGGCGCCGCCACGAGGAGCTGCAGCGCCTCAGCGAGCGCATGGCGGGCAGCACGATCAACGGGGATAGTCTCCTGGAGCTCACGACCCTCGGCGACAGCCTGCGTATCGTGACGGGGGCGCTGAACCGACTGGAGCAGCAGCAGGGGCAGGCGAGCTACTTCCGCGACGACGACGAGGCGACCTTCTACGCCTACCGTACCTTCCGCCAGGAGTGGCACCGCAAGTTCACCACCTGCGTGGCCTGCCTGATCTTCTTCCTCATCGGAGCGCCACTGGGGGCCATCGTGCGCCGTGGCGGCATCGGGATGCCCGTGATCGTCTCGATCTTCTTCTTTATCATCTACTACAGTATCGACTCGCTGGGGACGAACATGCTGCGCAGCGGTGACCTGCCCGTATGGCTAGGGATGTGGCTGAGCAACATCGTCCTGCTCCCCGTCGGGATCTACCTCAGCTATCAGGCCAACCGCGACTCCGCCGCGCTCAATGCCGAGGCCTACCTCATCTTCTTCCGCCGCCTCATGGGTACCCTCGGCGTGCGCCAGGTCGTCTATCAGGACCTCACCCTCGAGGAGACGGACTACAAGGAAGGCATGCGGCACATCACCAAGGCGCTCGCACTGACGAAGGAGCTACGCCAGTCGCCTCAGCTAAGCGCCCCGACACCCAAGCTGTGGCTCCAGGGCGGGCGCTTCCCCGAGCTGGAGCAACTCAGCCAGCAGCTCGACCAGATCGTCGAGGGGCTGCATCACTCCCGTGATCGCCTCCTCGTGGGCAAGCTCAATGACCTGCCCCTACTGCCCGACAGGATCTCGCGCTTCCTCCCCAGGCGTCAGCTCTACGCCCGTATCCTAGGAGCCTTGCTCCCGCTATCCCTGCCGCTATCCCTACTGATACGCAGCAATAGACGCCACCTCAAGGGCGACCTCGACACCACCTACTACAGCCTGCAGACCCTCAGCGAACTGACGGCGAAGGCCGCTTCGCGCGAGGCTGAGGCCAAGCTCCCCCCAGTCCAAGACGAACCATCCCCCACCACGGAGGACCATATATATAGTATGCAATGAGTGACATCAAGCTAAACACGATAGAGGAGGCCCTCGAGGACTTCCGTAACGGCCAGTTCGTCATCGTCGTCGATGACGAGGATCGAGAGAACGAAGGCGACTTCATCATCGCGGCCGAGAAGGTCACGCCCGAGAAGGTCAACTTCATGATGCGCTACGGCCGAGGCGTCCTCTGCGCCCCCATCACCGAGGAGCGCGCCGCAGAGCTCGAGCTCGAGATGCAGGTCCCGAACAATACCTCCGTGCATGAGACCCCCTTCACCGTCACCGTCGATCGCCTCGGCAAGGGTTGCACCACGGGCGTCTCTATGTATGACCGCGCCCAGACCATCCTGGCTCTAGCCGACCCCACGATCACGCCAGGGGACCTGGCTCGCCCCGGGCACGTCTGTCCGCTACGCGCCCGCAGCAAGGGCGTCCTACGCCGCGCGGGGCACACCGAGGCCGCCGTGGACCTAGCGCGCCTAGCGGGGCTACAGCCCGCCGCAGCCCTCATCGAGATCATCAACGACGATGGGACGATGGCGCGCCTGCCCCAGCTCTGGGAGATCGCCCAGCGCTTCGGCCTGAAGATCATCACCATCAAGGACCTCATCGCCTACCGCCTGCGCACCGAGAGCATCGTAGAGCGTGGCGAGGAGGTACTGATGCCCACACAGTGGGGACAGTTCCACCTCATCCCCTTCCGACAGAAGAGCAACGGCCTCGAGCACATCGCCCTGCTGAAGGGCGACATCGCTAGTGGCGAGCCCGTACTGGTGCGCGTCCACTCCAGCTGCGCCACAGGGGATATCTTCGGCTCTATGCGCTGCGAGTGCGGCGAGCAGCTGCACAAGGCCATGGAGCTCATCGAGAAGGAGGGCCGCGGCATCGTCGTCTACCTCAACCAAGAGGGCCGTGGCATCGGTCTGATGGAAAAGATACGCGCCTACAAGCTCCAGGAGGAGGGCCTCGACACCGTCGATGCCAACCTCCACCTCGGGCACAAAGCCGACGAACGTGACTACGGCGTCGGGGCGCAAATCCTCCAGCAGCTCGGCGTCCGCCAGATGCGCCTGATGAGCAATAACCCCATCAAGCGCGTCGGCCTCGAGGGCTACGGCCTTCAGGTCGTGGAGAGCGTCCCGCTCGAGGTCCAGCCCAACGAACACAACGCCTTCTACATGCAGACCAAGAAGGACCGCATGGGGCACATCCTGCACAAGGTCAAATAAGAGCACAACCCTAATCCCATAAGCATCATGGCTATACTCGTAAACGAAGTATCTCGTACCTTCGGGGAGTACCTCCTCATCCCTGGGCTCACGACGCGCGAATGCACGCCGCAGAACGTCTCGCTACAGACCCCGCTCGTGCGCTTCGCCCGTGGCCAGGAGTCACGCATCCGACTCAACATCCCCTTCGTCTCGGCGATCATGCAGTCGGTATCCAATGACACGCTGGCCATAGAGCTGGCACGCAACGGGGGGCTCTCCTTCATCTTCGGCTCGCAGCCCATCGCAGAGCAGGCCGAGATGGTACGCCGCGTCAAGAAGTTCAAGGCGGGCTTCGTCTCCAGCGACTCCAATATCCGCCCCGATGCTACCCTACGTGAGGTGCTCGCCCTACGCCGCCAGACGGGACACTCCACCATAGGTGTCACCGAGGACGGCAGCCCCAACGGCCGTCTCCTCGGCATCGTCACCAGCCGCGACTATCGCCTCGGGACGACGCCCGAGGATGCCCGCGTCGAGGACTTCATGACACCCTTCGCCAAGCTCAAGGTCGGCCGCCTCGGCATCTCGCTCAAGGAGGCCAACAACATCATCTGGGAGCATAAGCTCAATACCCTGCCCATCATCGACGAGCACGACAAGCTCGTCTACCTCGTCTTCCGTAAGGACTACGACGACCACAAGGAGAACCCCGTGGAGCTATCCAATAAGCACACCAAGGAGCTGCTGGTCGGTGCCGGGATCAACACCCGTGACTTCCGTGAGCGCGTCCCAGCGCTCGTCGAGGCAGGTGCCGACGTGCTGTGCATCGACTCCTCGGACGGCTACTCAGAGTGGCAATATGACACGCTGCGCTGGATCAAGGACACCTATGGTGACCAGGTGCTCGTCGGTGCGGGGAACGTGGTCGATGAGGAGGGCTTCCGCTACCTGGCGGACGCTGGTGCGGACTTCGTCAAGGTCGGTATCGGCGGTGGCTCCATCTGCATCACCCGCGAGCAGAAGGGGATTGGCCGCGGTCAGGCTACGGCCATCATCGACGTGGCTCAGGCTCGTGACCGCTACTTCGAGGAGACGGGCCAGTACATCCCCATCTGTAGCGACGGCGGGCTGGTACACGACTACCACATGACGCTGGCCATCGCTATGGGTGCGGACTTCCTGATGATGGGCCGCTACTTCGCCCGCTTCGACGAGTCGCCCACGCGCAAGCTCAAGATCGGGAACAACATCGTCAAGGAGTACTGGGGCGAAGGCTCGAACCGCGCTCAGAACTGGCAGCGCTACGACAGTGGCGGCACCGACGGCCTCAAGTTCGAGGAGGGCGTCGATAGCTATGTCCCCTATGCTGGGAAGCTGAAGGACAACCTAGCGGTAACGCTCGGCAAGATGAAGGCCACGATGTGCAGCTGCGGGTCGACGACGCTGCAGCAGTTCCAGCGCACGGCCAAGATCACGCTCGTCTCCAGTACCTCCATCGTCGAGGGCGGGGCACACGACGTCATCCTCAAGGATAGAGGCTAGGCATGCTGAGCCTCCTCGGGCCTACCGCCTCGGGTAAGACGGCTCTGGCTGTCCAGCTCGCGGATCACCTCGGCGGAGAGCTGCTCAGTGCAGACTCCCGCCAGGTCTATCGCGGGATGGACATCGGCACGGGCAAGGACCTATCCGAGTACCAGCTCGAGGGCAAGCGCATCCCCTACCACCTCATAGACATCGTCCCCGCAGGCGAGCAGTACAACCTCTTCGCCTGGCAGCAGGCTTTCCACGAGGCCTATGCCGGGATCGTGGCGCGCGGCGCCCTGCCCATCCTCTGCGGGGGGACGGGGCTCTATGCCGAGAGCGTACTGGGCGGCTACCAGCTGCCCGACGTGGCGCCCGACGAAGCCCTACGCGCCTCGCTGCAGGGCGCTACGATGGAGGAGCTGCGCGAGCGGCTGGCGAGCTACGGCCCGCTGCACAACGTCACCGACCTCGACTCCCCCGCCCGCGCCATCCGCGCCATAGAGATCGCCGACTACATCGCCCAGCAGCGCAGCGCGGGCCTCGCGCACAGCTGCTACCCGCCCATCGACAGCTGCATCCTCTGCCTCGAGCGCGAGCGCGAGGAGCGCCGCAGGCGGATCTCACGCCGCCTCAGACAGCGCCTCGAGGAGCAGGACATGCTCGGCGAGGTCAGAGGGCTGCTGGAGGCAGGCATAGCCCCCGAGACGCTCCTCCGCTACGGGCTGGAGTACCGCTTCCTCACGCTGCACCTCACGGGCGAGCTCAGCTACGAGGAGATGTACCGCGGCCTCGAGACGGCCATCCATCAGTTCGCCAAGCGGCAGATGACGTGGTTCAGAGGCATGGAGCGCCGCGGCTTCACCCTACACTATATAGATGCCACACAGCCGCGCTCAGCACAGCTCGCCGAGGCCCTCAGCCTCTGGGAGCGCTGGCAGCAGCACACTCGAGACTAGACAAGATATGATCCACTACAAAGACCTCACGGCCAGCCCCAACTTCTTCCTCATGGCTGGCCCCTGTGCCATCGAGGACGAGGAGACGCCCCTCTACATCGCAGAGCGCATCGTCGAGCTAACGCATCGCCTCGGCATCCCTTATATCTTCAAGGGCTCGTACCGCAAGGCCAATCGCTCCCGCGTGGATAGCTTCACCGGCATCGGCGACGAGCGTGCGCTGAAGGTACTGCGCCGCGTGCGTGAGACCTTCGACATCCCTGTCGTCACCGACATCCACGAGACGCAGGAGGCGGAGCTAGCAGCCAGCTACGACGTCGACGTCCTACAGATCCCCGCCTTCCTCTGCCGCCAGACCGACCTCATCGCTGCGGCGGCACGCACGGGCAAGATGGTGAACATCAAGAAGGGGCAGTTCCTGGCCGCCTCAGGCATGGAGCACGCCGCGCACAAGGTCACCGAGTGCGGCAATGAGCAGGTCATCCTCACCGAGCGCGGCAATAGCTTCGGCTACTCCGACCTCGTCGTGGACTTCACCAACATCCCTGCGATGCAGCACTCGGGCTTCCCCGTCGTGATGGACGTCACGCACTCGCTGCAGCGCCCCAATCAGGCCTCGGGCGTCACAGGCGGCAAGCCCCAACTCATCGAGACCATCGCCAAGGCAGCGGTCGCTGTCGGCGTCGACGGGCTCTTCTTCGAGACGCACCCCGACCCCGCGCGTGCCAAGAGCGACGGGGCGAACATGCTCCCGCTGGAGCTCTTCGGCCCACTCCTCGAGCGCCTCATCCGTCTTCGTCAAGCCCTCTAGTTCCCCACCCCTTACTCTAAAGATATGATCAAGCGCAGCCTCTATATCCTCTGCCTGCTGCTCCTCGGCTACGCAGGCCTCAGCGCCGAACCTCTACGTAAGGAGCTGCGTAGCGCGCTGGAGACCACGCAGCTGCTGGAGGTCTCTCAGCTCGAGGCCCTCGACAAGGCCCTTGCCGATAGTGCCCTACGCCTGCCCCTACAGCTCGGCGACAGCATCCAGCTCCTCCGCTACGACGGGCGCAGCCTCAGCCTGCAGACGAGCCCAGTCTCACGCGCCAGCCTCCAGCTCATGCCTCTGATGGGTCAGGGGAGGTATGTGCTCGTGGTCGAGCAGGTCAGCTCGCCGCAGACCGACAGCCGGGTGAGCCTGCTGGACTCGGCGGGTCAGGTCGTCGCACGTCCCTTCCTCACGCTCCCCACAGCAGAGGATTTCATCCAGAGACTCCGCCTCGACCCGAATTCGACCGCTACGGTGCGCCTTAGGGAGCTCCTCAGCCCCCTGCACCTCGAGCTCACTTGGGACGATATGGTGAGCTGCCTCTGCGCGCGGCCCTCACTCCTGCTGCAGCCTGAGGACAGCAAGCTCCCGGGGCTACAGGCACTCATCGATCGCCTCCCTCTGCTCCTAGCCCGCTGGTCGGGGAAGGACTTCGCTCCCTTCCAGCATCCCTAATTCTTCACGCCATTCAATGAAAGTAAAGACCGTCATCATAGGCGCCGCCGTCGTCATCATCGCCCTGATCGTCAGCTTCGTCTTCATCCTACGCCGCGAGCGTGCCACCTTCACCGAGCAGACCGAGATCCTAGCGCAGGAGTCCAAGGACCGTATGCAGGAGGAGCTGACGAAGCTCGCCGCCGAGTACGACATCCAGTATCAGAAGCTCTCCTCTGGCCAGAGCGGTGAGCAGCGCTTCTCGCTGGCGACCGACTCGCTGATCAGTCAGATCCTGGCCGAGCGTGCCAAGGTAGAGCAGCTACAGAAGGAACTCAAGAGCAATAAGGCTACCAGTGCCAAGCGCATCTCCCAGCTCGAGGGCGAGGTCTCGACCCTCCGCAATGTCCTGCGCACCTACGTCGTGCAGATCGACTCCCTACAGGCCACCAACGCCCGACTACGCGCTGAGAACAGCGAGGTCAAGGCCAACTACGAGCGCGCCACCAGCCACGCCCAGCAGCTGGCGGGCGAGAAGGAGGAGCTGACCAGTCGCGTGAAGCTCGCCGCCAAGCTCGATGCTACGGCCATCAGCGTCACGCCCCTCGACAAGCGCAATAAGCGGACGAAGCACATCGGAAAGATCACGACGCTCAGCATCCAGTTCACCATCGCCAAGAACGTCACCGCAGCCGTCGGCAACAAGACCATCTACTGCCGCATCATGCAGCCCAACGATGAGCTCCTGGTGAAGCCCGGCGCAGGCAGCTTCGCCTTCGAGGGCAAGCAGATCCCCTACTCCATCCGCCGCGAGATCGAGTACAACGGCGAGGAGACGACCCTCAGCATGTACTGGACGGTAGAGGAGAGCCTGCAGAGCGGCACCTATCAGATCCGCTTCTTCGCCGATGGCAACCTCATCGGACACTCGGCCTTCGTCCTCTAGACCCTACGCTGAATAGGCCCTACATACAGCGGCCGCCCGAGCCTTAGGCTTGGGCGGCCGCTCTTCTTTTACCCCTCGGGCTGCCGCCTCTGCTAAGGGGCGCCGAGCTGGGTGCCGTCCCTCGCCGAGCTGAGGGATAAGGGGCGCTGGGAAAAGTAATATCATATTTGGGGAAAAGTTATATAACTTTCTGCGGGAAGTTATATAAGAATTGCCGAGAACTTATATTACTTTTCCCAAGAAGTAATATAACTTTACCCAGCGCGCGCCCTGCGGCAGCTCGCCAAGCCTCTTGTTACAGCTGACCGAGGCTCTTGTGGTGGCTCGGGAAGGCGTCTACGTCGGCTCGCCGCCCCACCCGTCGGAGCTCGGTGCGGGCAGGCTGTCCGCCTTAGCCCCCTTACGCCCCGCTGGGGCAGGGCACCTCAGCAGGTAGCGCTCCGCCTCCCCCCTAGAAGCCTGCGCTAGGACAAGGGTGCGGGGGGCTGTACGGCGAGGATAGCCGCGGCGGACAGCAGGGGGGCAGCAGTGCGGGGGCGTGCTTGGGATAGAGGGATTTGCCGTACTTTTGCCAGTGTAACCCCATCACATCATCATAGCATGAACCCAAGCACTACGAGCCTCAGCCCTATGCGTAAGGGCGTCGTGGGCGTGCAGTACCTCTTCGTAGCCTTCGGCGCTACGGTGCTCGTACCGCTACTCATCGGCCTCGACCCCTCGGCTGCGCTCTTCTCCGCCGGTGTCGGCACGCTCCTCTTCCATCTGGTGACCAAGGGTAAGGTACCCATCTTCCTCGGCAGTAGCTTTGCCTTCATCGCGCCCATCATCAGCGCGACAGAGCTCTACGGACTGCCTGGGGCGCTCTTCGGCTGCATCGGGGTGAGCTTCGTCTACTTCCTCATGTCAGCCCTGATCCGCGCCTTCGGCACACGCTTCATCACGCGGCTCTTCCCTCCCGTGGTCATTGGGCCCATCATCATGCTCATCGGGCTATCGCTCTCCTCGGCCGCGGTCAAGATGGCCGAGACCAACTGGACACTCGCGGTCGTCTCGCTCGTCACGGCCATCATCATCACCCTCTACACGCGTGGCATCGTCAAGCTGATCCCGATCTTCCTCGGGATCGTGGTAGGCTACGTGGTGGATCTGCTCTTCTTCGAGGTAGATCTGCAGCCCGTGCGGGAGGCGGCATGGTTCGGCCTGCCGCAGTTCATCCTGCCCGCGGGCTTCGAGTGGCGCCCCATCCTCTATATGATCCCCGTGGCGATCGCCCCCGTCATCGAGCACATCGGCGACGTCTATGTGGTGAATAATGTAGCGGGGCACAACTTCGTCAAGGACCCCGGCCTGCACCGCACGATGCTGGGCGATGGGCTGGCCTGCCTCTTCGCCTCGCTCATCGGAGGGCCTCCTGTGACGACCTATTCGGAGGTCACGGGCGCCATGTCGCTGACGAAGGTGACGGATCCCGTGGTCTTCCGCATCGCCGCGCTGACGGGGATCATCTTCTCCCTCATCGGGAAGGTCAGCGCGCTGCTGCGTAGCATCGACCAGGCCATCCTCGGGGGCATCATGCTGCTACTCTTCGGTACGATCGCTGGGGCAGGCATCTCCAGCCTCCTGCACAGCAAGGTCAAGCTCGACTCGGCACGCAATGTCGTCATCATCTCCGTGACCCTGACCACGGGGATCGGCGGTGCGGCGCTGCACTTCAGCAGCTTCTCCATGGCCGGCATAGGCCTCTCGGCCATCATCGCCGTCCTGCTGAACCTCATCCTCCCCGAGCGCGCCGAGGACAGAGCCGAGGCCTAGGGGACAGTACTCCATAATATATACGGACGCATCAACTAACTAATCAAGCAATAGTATGATCAAGCACTACCTGCTCGCCGCCGCCTCGCTCCTCTCCCTCGGGAGCCTCTCGGCACAGAATGTACAGCTACACTACGACCTCGGTCGCAAGCTCAACGGCCAGGATCAGGCCGAGCGCCCCCAGCTGACGACAACCGTCGAACTCTTCCGCGCCGACAAGTGGGGGAACACTTTCTTCTTCGTCGATATGGACTACCGCCGCGAGGGGGTGACCTCGGCCTACTGGGAGATCTCACGTGAGTTCCGCCTCGGCAAGCTCCCCCTCAATCTGCATCTGGAGTACAACGGCGGGCTAAGCAATAGCTTCAGCTACAAGAATGCCTATCTGGCGGGGCTGACCTATGCCTACAACCGCCGCGACTACTCGGCAGGCTTCACCCTGACGCCTATGTACAAGTATCTGGCACGTCAGGACAGACCCGACTCCTGGCAGCTGACGGGCACCTGGTACCTCCATCTAGCAGGCGGCCTCTGCACCTTCAATGGCTTCGCCGACCTCTGGGGGGATCGCCACTTCGTCACGGGGAAGAATACCACCATCTTCATCACCGAGCCCCAGCTCTGGCTCAACCTCAATAAGCTCCCAGGCGTAGACCCTGCCTTCCGCCTCAGCGTCGGCACCGAGGTAGAGATCAGCAGCAACTTCGCCGCTATGGACAAGACCATCATCAATCCTACCCTAGCGCTCAAGTGGACCTTCTAGCCTAGCGGATCGCCCCACGGGGGCTAAGCCGCTAGGAGCCCTATCCTATCTAGCACACACCAGCAGTACATGCAAGCACTCTACCGCCTCGTGGGCTTCGACCCCACGAAGTATAAGCTCCGCACGGAGCTCATGGCAGGTCTGACGACCTTCCTCACGATGAGCTATATCCTAGCCGTCAACCCCGACATCCTTAGCTCTACGGGAATGGACAAGGGGGCTGTCTTCACGGCCACAGCTCTGGCGTCGGCCATCGGGACGCTGCTCATCGCCTTCCTCGCCAAGCTGCCCTTCGCCCAGGCCCCCAGCATGGGGATCAACGCCTTCTTCGCCTTCACCCTCGTCATGGGCATGGGCTACAGCTGGCAGGCCGCACTGGCGGCGGTCTTCGTCGAGGGGATCATCTTCATCCTCCTCACCGTCTTCAACATCCGCGAGCAGATCGTGCGCTGCATCCCGAAGAACCTCCGCTTCGCCATCTCGGCGGGGATAGGCTTCTTCATCGCCTTCATCGGGCTCAAGAATGCAGGTATCATCGTCGCCAGCGAGGCGACCTTCGTCACCCTCGGCGCCTTCACCCCCGTGGCTACGCTGGCCGTCATCGGGATCATCCTCAGCGCGGTGCTGATGGTGCTGCGCGTCCGTGGGGCGCTCTTCTACAGCATCATCCTCTGCACGCTCATCGGTATCCCTATGGGCGTGACTCAGATCCCCGAGGGCTTCGTGCCCGTATCGCTGCCGAAGTCGATTGCCCCGACCTTCCTGCAGTTCGACTTCGCTGCGCTGCTCAATCTGGATATGGCGCTGACGATCTTCGCCCTGGTCTTCATGGACATCTTCAACACCGTCGGGACGCTCATCGGAGCGGCTGCCAAGACGGAGATGATGGACAGCGAGGGCAACGTGCGCCACATCAAGGAGGCCATGCTGGCCGACGCCGTAGCGACCTCCGTGGGGGCTGTCTGCGGCACCTCGACGGTGACGACCTTCGTCGAGAGCAGTGCGGGGATCGCCGAGGGCGGCCGTACGGGGATGACCGCGCTGGCCACAGCAGGGCTCTTCGTCGTATCCCTCTTCCTAGCTCCGCTCTTCCTGCTCATTCCCTCGGCCGCCACTACGGGCGCGCTGGTGCTGGTGGGGGTACTGATGCTGAGCTCCATTCAGGACATCGACCTCATGGATATCTCGGAGGCGATGCCTAGCTTCATCACCGTGCTGACGATGGTGCTGACCTACAACATCGCCGAGGGCATGTCCCTCGGACTGATCAGCTACACGCTGGTCAAGCTCCTGAGTGGGCAGTGGCGTCAGGTGTCCCTCACCCTCTACATCGTCTCGACGCTGCTGGTGCTGCGCTACATCATGATGTAGCCGCCCCCTAGCGTCTAGCGCAGTGAGGCCTCCTCGCCACGGGCATAGCCCTAGGTGAGGAGGCCTCTTATTTAGAGCCCCTTAGCTCCTCTTCGCAAGCCACCTTCGAGGCGGAGACAGCCTCGGGCCGAGGCCCGCACCCGAGGCGCGCCACCGCCCAAGGCCTAAGGCAGTGCAGGAGAGCGAAATTTGCACTACATTTGCTGGTATAATTCAGCTAAAGCATCCTAGTAATCACCTAATCTAAGAACAGAGAGAAGATGAAGCTACAACAGCGCATTCTGACCTTCCTCGCGGTGGTCTCCCTCGGAGTCGCCACCTTCAGCGGGGTCACTCCCCTCAGAGCGCAAGCCCCCCAGAGCATCCCTGCCCTGCCCCTTGATACGGCCGTGCGCATGGGTAAGCTCCCCAACGGCTTGAGCTACTTCATCCGCCATAATGCCGAGCCCCAGGCGCGCGCGGAGTTCTACATCGTCCAGCGCGTCGGCTCGATGCAGGAGGAGGATAGCCAGCGCGGACTGGCGCACTTCCTCGAGCACATTGCCTTCAACGGGACGAAGCACTTCCCCGGCAAGGGCATTGACCACTTCCTCGAAGGCATCGGCGCCAGCTTCGGAAGCAACATCAACGCCTATACCAGCTTCGACGAGACCGTCTACACGCTGATGAACATCCCCGTCCCACGCAAGAGCGTCGTGGATAGCTGCATCCTCATCCTCCACGACTGGAGCAATAGCCTCAGCCTAGAGGACAAGGAGATCGACGCCGAGCGCGGCGTCATCGAGGAGGAGTGGCGCAGCCGTGACAGCGGGGACGCGCGCAATCAGGAGCGCCTCCTCGAGCTCACCTTCCCTGGCAACAAGTACGGCCAGCGCATGCCTATCGGTAAGATGGACATCGTCCGTAACTTCCCCTACCAGGTGCTGCGCGACTACTACAAGAAGTGGTACCGCCCCGACCAGCAGGCGCTGGTCATCGTCGGGGACATCAATGTAGACGAGGTCGAGGCCTCCATCAAGCGCCTCTTCGCCGATATCCCCGCCCCCGTGGGAGCTGCTGAGCGCGTCTACGTCCCCGTAGAGAACAACGACAAGCCCATCGTGGCCATAGCCTCCGACCCCGAGGCTACGCAGAACCTCCTGAGCATCACGTACAAGCAGGAGGTGACGCCCCCCGAGATCCGCGCCAGCATCCTCGGCGTGGCTATGCGCTATGTCAAGCACATGATCACCGCCATGGCCAACGAGCGCTTCGGCGACATCACGCAGAAGCCTAACGCACCCTTCCTCGGTGCCTCGATGGATATAGGCCCGCTCTTCGGCCTGGCTAAGACCAAGGACGCCACAGGCTTCGGCGCTGCCTTCAAGGAAGGTGCCTGGGAGCCCGCCCTCAAGGCGCTGACGGCCGAGATGGTCCGCATCAAGAAGTACGGCTTCAACAAGAGCGAGTACGAGCGTGCCCGCAAGGAATACCTCGTCAACGTGAAGAAGCTCTATAACGAGCGCAACAAGCGCAAGAACAAGGCTTGGGCAGAGGAGTACGTCAGCTACTTCACCGACGGTGGCACCCTGCTGGACATCCCCACCTACTACGACCTCATCAGCAAGATGAGCGAGCAGATAACGCTCGAGCAGATCAATGGCGCGCTGGCCGAGCTCCTGACGGAGGACAACCTCGTGCTCATGCTCTCGAGCGTCAAGAAGGACGGCGTCAAGATCCCCACCGAGGCGGAGTTCCTCGCCGCCTACGAGACGGGCATCCGTCAGCAGGTCGAGCCCCTCAAGGAAGCCGTCAGCAACGAGAAGCTCCTCGATAAGCTACCGATGAAGGGCAAGGTCGTCAAGGAGCTGAAGGACCAGAAGTACGGCTCCACCATCTGGACGCTGAGCAATGGCGTACGCGTCGTCCTGAAGAAGACCGACTATAAGGAGGACGAGATCCTGATGAGCGCCCAGCGCGGTGGCGGTAGCCTCTCGATGACGGCCAGCCCGCTGGACAAGAAGCTGCTGAACCAGCTCTCCGACCTCGGAGGCCTTGGGAAGTTCGACGTCACGGCCCTCGGCAAGGCTCTGGCCGGCCGCATCGCCTCCGTCTCGACGAACGTCTCCAACCTCTACGACGACATCAGTGGCTCCAGCTCCAAGGAGGACCTCGAGACCATGCTCCAGCTGCTCTACCTCTCGATCACCGCACCTCGCGCCGATCAGGAGGCCTTCAAGACCTGGCAGGAGCAGACCCTCGCAGGCCTGCAGGCAGCTAAGGCCAATCCCCTCTCCTCCCTCGGTGACTCCATCTCCCGCTTCCTCTATCCCAAGAGCCCCGAGCGCTATCCGCTCACCGAGGCAGAGGTCAAGGAGGCCAACTACGAGCGTGTGCTCAAGCTCCACCACAGCCGCTTCGCTACGGCTGAGGGCTTCACCTACTACTTTATAGGGAATATCGACGAGGCTACCCTCCGTCCGCTGGTAGAGCGCTACATCGCTTCGCTCCCCGTCAAGAAGGGGGTGCAGCACAAGGCGCCCTACGATAAGGTCGTCAGAGCGATCCCCGGCACGCACACCAAGCTCTACAGTAAGGAGATGGCTACCCCCACGGGCATCGCGGTGAACTCCCTCTCGGCGCCCAGCACCTACAGCCATAAGGGTATCCTCATCGCCTCCACGCTCTCCTCTATCCTCGACCAGCTCTACACGAAGACGATCCGCGAGGACGAGGGCGGCACCTACGGCGTCAGCGCCAATGTCTCGCTAGGCCGCTACCCTCAGCCCTACTACTCGATGACGGTCCAGTTCCAGACCGAGCCCACCAAGGTAGAGAAGCTCAACGCGCTCGTCTTCCACGGGCTTGAGGACATCGCCAAGAACGGTCCCAGCCAGGACTACTTCGACAAGGCGATCAAGAACATGGAGAAGGAGCACAGCGAGAGCCTGCGCCGCAATGGCTACTGGCTCAGTCAGCTCAACCACTACTACGGCCAAGGACTGGACCTCGTGACGGACTTCGACCAGGTGCGCAAGAGCATCACGCCCGCCGAGGTGCAGGCTCTGGCCAAGCAGCTCATAGAGGCTAAGGACCGCATCACCATCTACTTCAAGTCCATCGAGCCTAAGAAGTAGCCTTCCCTCTAGCGCCGCAGCCTAGCCCCTAGGCCCACGCCGCACAGCACTTCCGACGCGAGCGCCCCTCCAGCCCGATGCTGGAGGGGCGCTCGTCCTTTAGTCCCCTTGTCGCCGCTAGACCTTTCCACCCCGCCGCTGGGCCTTAGCTCCCCGCCCCCTCCCCCAAGGCGCGAAGCTAGCTGCCCTCCAAGCACTAAACTCGCGGCCTCCAAGTGCTAAGCTCGCCGCCCCTAGTCTCTGAGCTGGCTACACCTTGCCGCGAAGCTAGCTCCCCCTTATCACTGAGCCTTTCTGAGGGATATCCCTCAGCCGCCCGACTGACGTCACTCACGGCCGCCACGGATGTCCCTCAGCCGCCCCACCGATATCCCTCACGCCGCGCCCCTATGCTTGCACTCCGCTCAAGCGCCTTCGCCTCTCCTTTTGCCTCAAGACGCAGCAGGCTCAGAGCGCAGCATCATACACCCTCCTTATATCCTCTGAAGGGAACAAGCAATTATCCTTACCTTTGTCCATGGATTACATATACATCTCTTCTGAATATGGGAAGCGAACACGACAAGTACTGGCATATACAGATGCACAAGCCCGATGGGCCCGAATCCGCGTTTATCATTCGGTCGAGAGATCTACTCGAAGAGCCACAGCCCGTCATTGGGACAAGTGAATGGGATAGCAAACAATGCGAAGACTTTAAGCATATCCCCGAAGGCTCGATCGTCCTAGTACGCGAAGGCAAGAGAGCCATTGCCTTATGTAGAATCACTGGCCCCAGCCGTAGCGACGAGGCCTTAGAGAGGAAATACCACTCCATCCACTACAGAGATGTCGAGGTCCTTGGCTTTATCTCTGATGATGAGCAGCCTGACCCTGGTCTATTCAGTCAAAAAACCTTTACCTCTTGTGGCAGCCATACAAGACAGTGGCAATACATCAACAGACTATACACTAGCATGACCACAGGGAGAGAAGAGAGCACAGCGCTCAGAGCTTATACAGAGCTCCTCAAGAGCAAGAAGAATATCATTTTACAAGGTGCTCCTGGGACAGGGAAGACCTATACTACGGCAGCCCTCGCAGTCGGGATCTGTAATGAGTCCTTCACGGATTTCGACAAGCGCGCTAGGCTCATGGAGGAGTACGAGCACTTACGAGCAAGCGGGCGGATCAGCTTCTGCACCTTCCACCAGTCGCTGGACTACGAGGACTTTGTAGAGGGACTGAAACCGCAGCTAGAGAGCGGGCACATCAGCTATCGCATCGAGCCCGGGATCTTCAAGTCAATCTGCAGGGAAGCTACATTAGCCTACCAGGAGGCCGTATCGGAGGAGCGCCGCGCCCCCTCCTACGTCCTGATCATTGATGAGATCAACCGAGGCAACATCTCGAAGATCTTCGGGGAGCTCATCACCCTACTAGAGGCAGACAAGCGCAGCGGAGGAGGGGAGCACAGCCTGCACGTCAAGCTGCCCTATTCCAAGGACGACTTCTCCGTGCCCTCCAACCTATATATCATAGGGACGATGAATACCACCGACCGCTCTACGGGCTCGATCGACTACGCCGTACGCCGCCGCTTCGCCTTCGTCACCCTAGAGCCTCGGGCGGCTGCGCTCAGGGAGTACTATGCCCAGCCTTCGCGAGCCATCCCTACTGAGGTACAAGACGCAGCCTTGGCCCTCTTCGACGAGATCAATGGCACGACCGAGGGAAGAGAGTCCTTTATTGCTAAGCATAAGGCTATGGACTTCGACCTCGAGGACCTCAAGGTCGGGCATAGCTACTTCATGGCAGAGAGTCTCGAAGCCCTCCAGCTGAAGATGCGCTACGAGGTCATACCCCTGCTGCAGGAGTACATCAAGGATGGTATCCTTCGCCAGCTCCCCGATGATGAGCAGTACTTCGCCTGCTGGAGGGAGGCCAAGCCCTTTACGGAACAGCCCACGGATAGCCAGCAGGGATAATGCAGGTTCAGGAACATGAGTTCATCCCCTCGCTCGAGAGATTATGGGGCGAGGGGATGCACCTCCCTGCACCGGAGGGATACGAGCGCTGGTTCTTCCGCTGGGAGGGCTCGGCTGGCTACCGTGCCTCCTACGTCCTCGGAGCACAATGGCTTGATCAAGCGCGAGGGCTGTCCTTAGTGGTCAGCCCTAAGCAAGGCTGCGCGCGAATAGACTTCCTCCAGATGTTCGGCCGCTGTCTTGCCTCGGGCATAGAGTCCAAGGCCTTAGCTCAGATCTACAGCCTAGATCTAGAGCAGCCCCGTATCAAGGCTCCGCAACTGCAGAGCGTACTGAGCCCCCTCATCCTCGCCCACTTCCTCTCTGTGATCCAGGAGCTCCTCCAGCGGGGGCTCAAGCGAGGCTATGTACCGCGGGAGGAGAACCTCAAGAAGGTCAAAGGACGCCTGGCCATCTCGCTCAACGAGCGCTGCAACATCCAGCGCAAGCGACTCGACAAGTTCTACTGCAGGTATCAGGAATACTCCGAGGACATCCCTGAGAATAGGATCCTGAAGAAGGCACTACGCTTCGCGCAGCAGGTCCTCTACACCCTCGAGAGCGCAGGCCTACGGCCGCTACAGGAAGCGATCAGCCGCTGTCTCTCCTCCTTTGCTCGGGTAGGAGATGAGATCGAGGTCTGGGAGCTGAAGCAGTTCAAGACGCAGAAGCTGTACCAGGAGTACCCCGTGGCCATTCGGCTAGCACAGACCATCCTCCGCCTCTACGACTATAGTCTCACGAAGGTCACGGCTAGGGAAGAGCTGTGTCCTGTATTCTGGCTAGACATGCCGCTACTCTACGAGCACTACGTCCTCGGGCTCCTGAAGGAGGCCTACGGAGATCGTATCGAGTACCAAAAGGAGGGCGCGACAGGACGCCCCGACTTCGTCTGCTATCAGCCTCGACTTGTGATGGACACCAAGTACAAGCCTCACCTAGCAGGTGGCAAGCTAGATATGGACATCGTGAGGCAGCTGGCGGGCTACGCGAGAGACCGTAGGCTATTCAGCGAAGCCCCCACGGCGCCTATTCCCTGCCTTGTGATCTACCCAACGACCGAGGAGGCGGAGCCGAATCCCTTTGCAGCACATCCGCTTGAGGACTTCCTTTGCCCAGAGCGAGAGGACAAGGATCTTTGGGGCTTCTATCGCCTAGCGGTACCACTACCCACGCTCTCTGTCCAATAGCGCCCGAGAGAGAGGACAACACAGCAGCGGAGGGAGGAGCCCCGACTAGTCGGATGCTCCCCCCTCCGTCTATTTGGTCGGCTGCCGCGATTCGTATAAGTTTGCAGAGGCGTGCGACAGGTGCTACGCCACAACTCCATAAGCCATAAGATGAGCTATATACATAGGCTACCCACCGCCGTCCTCCATAAGATCAGAGCGCTCCGAGGAGCCAAGGCCTTCGCCAACAAGACGCCTGCCGCACCCCCGAAGCAGCCTCGCAGCAAGAACCATCCCCTAGGGACAGCCCAGCTAAGCCCTAGATCAAGCAACATAAGATAGTACAGCATGAATAGAATCAAGAAGCTCCTCGGAGCATGCTACGGGTTCATCAAGAAGGCCCTCAAGCGACCTGGCCACACAGAGCTGGATAAGGCAGTCATAGATAAAATGAATGAGCACTTCGGAGCCTTCTACATGTTCATCGAGCAGGCCCTCGATCGCCATGGATACACAGAGCAGGAATCGGAGGGCTACACCTGCTGCTTCTTTAAGCCCTTCGCCTACGGGCGCCTCTGCTTCGCCTTCAGTATAAGTCGGGAGGGCGTCATCGAGGTAAAGCCTCCCCAGGTAGTATATCTTACCGTAGAGCGAGTACTGCAGGAGCTAGACTACCCTGATAAGGAGCCCCAGAGCATCGCTAAGGGCACATGCTCAGCCGAACTACCCACAGAGCTCATCAAGGCCCAGAGGGCAATGAAGGCCGATCCTACCGTCGACACAGCCAGGCTACTGGGTCTGGAGACCTTCAAGTACATAGAGGAGGAGCTAGATGACTTCGAGGTGGAATACGCCATCCCGAGCAACCGGATCGAGGAGCTGGAGCTGAGCGACTTCTGGGCTATCGAGTTCAACGGCTCTCCTATAGAAGGCCTATTCAGAGGGCTCATCTTCTATCAGCTCGTCGACCCAGAGCTAATGGACGAGCGCCTAGAGGAGAGCGATGCTATCCTAGAGAATAGGGATATGGTCCCTGACGACGCTTGGCGTGTCAGCTACCAGAAGCTCAAGGAGCGACTGCTCGCTCTAGACGGGTCCTATGATTGACGTGGCCGCGTGACGCACTAGACAGGGCTGGTAGCCTAGGCAGCCAATGGGCAGCGCCGCCCTCCGCAGCGGATGAGACCCAGGCAAAGTCAGAGCAAGGGGACAGCCCGCAGAAGGGCGTACTGAGGCATATCCCTCAGCCTCCCGACTGACGTCCCTCACGGCCGCAAGTGATGTCCCTCAGCTCGCTCAGGGATATCACTCAGACAGCCCGCCCCGAGCATCGGAGCTCCCCAGCAGTTGCTGACGAGGCCCTGACGAGCCTAGCCCGCCTAGGACAAGAGCGAGCAGCAGGTGCGTTTAGCTCGGTACTCTGAGCCTATCCACCAGCTCGGAGCAGGGGCACTCGGAGCAGGAGCATCCCACCCTCCGTGTGTTGCGCGAGGGCGCCAGCAGAGACAGCTCAAGAGACTCGGGATAAGGGTCTAAGGCCTCCGAACGCTTGGCCTACCGCTGCTAGGCGGGCTAGTCAGCGCCCCTCCCCCTACGATCCCAGCAAAAGGGGAGCACAGCGGGAGCGAGCGCGGAGCTTGCTATTTGCTTATTAGGCAAAGTCTTCGTAAATTTGCGCACCAATAAGAGTGTACTTTGACCACGCAAGAATAAACTATAACAACAAGATAAGCTAAAAGAATTATGATCGTAGTTCCAGTAAAAGAGGGCGAAAACATCGAAAGAGCTCTGAGACGCTTCAAGAGAAAGTTTGAGAAGACGGGCACGATGCGCGCCCTGCGTGCACGTCAGGCCTTCATCAAGCCTTCGGTGGCTCGACGCAAGAAGATGGAGAAGGCCATCTACGTCAAGCAGCTCCATCAGGCTGAAGAGCAGTAGGTCGCCAGAGCCCGAGGCCAGAGCGCCTCACCGCAGCCCTATATATAAGGTAGGGGTGCATGTATAGCCCTCCCTGGAGGAGGCGACAGATGGAGCAGCAGCACGGCGACAAGTGCAGCCCAAGACTCCACAGAATAGCAAAAAGGAATGTTCGCTGATCAGCCTCCAAGCATGGAGGACGATCGGCGAACATTCCTTTTATCTCCCTGGTAGGTAGACCCCGGTAGCCGAGCAGGCAGGGGCGTGAGGATCTTTCATCCTTTTACGTTACCTTTGTGGATATAAATAATCAATTCACTAAATTGAACTATTATGGCAACTGACAAAGAACGGTTACTAAGCGAATTCCCTGCCATTAGCACACAGGAATGGAAGGACAAGATCGTAGCCGACTTGAAGGGAGCAGACTTCGACCGCAAGCTCGTCTGGCGTACCAACGAAGGGTTTAACGTGAACCCCTTCTACCGCCGCGAGGACATCGAAGGGCTCTCCACCCCCAAGGTAATGCCTGGCGAGTACCCCTACGTACGCTCCACGCGTATGGATAATGAGTGGCTCGTGCGTCAGGACATCACGGTACACGACGCCGGTGAGGCTAATACCAAGGCGCTCGACATCCTCAACAAGGGTGTGACCTCCCTGGGCTTCAAGCTACAGCGCGACCAGGTAAACAAGGAGACGCTCAGCGTACTGCTCAAGGGTATCATGCCCGAGGCGATTGAGCTGAATTTCTCCTGCTGCATCTCCGTAGCTAGCCAGCTGGCTGGCGAGCTCGCTGCTTACTTCGCTAGCACAGGAGCGGATGTCAAGCAGTGCAAGGGCTCGATCAACTTCGACCCCTTCAAGAAGCAGCTCGTCAAGGGTATCTCCAACCCCCAGTGGGCAGACGCTGCAGCGAGGATCCTCGAGGCTATCCGTCCCCTCCCCGGCTACCGCGTGCTGACGGTCAACGCCCTCAGCCTCAACAACGCTGGTGCCTATATCTACCAGGAGCTGGGCTACGCCCTCGCCATCGGTGCTGAGCTCATCGACAAGCTCACCGAGCGCGGCTTCTCGATCGAGGAGCTGACGAGCCGCATCAAGTTCGTCTTCGGCGTCGGGTCCAACTACTTCATGGAGCTGGCAAAGTTCCGCGCAGCACGCTGGCTCTGGGCCGAGATCATCGGCGCCTACGGCGACCAGTACAAGGGCGAGGCGGCCAAGATCCACATGCAGGCCGTCACCTCCACCTGGAACAAGACCATCTACGACGCACACGTCAACCTGCTCCGCACGCAGACCGAGGCTATGTCGGCTTCGCTGGGCGGTGTAGACTCCATCACGGTACAGCCCTTCGACGTCACCTACCAGGAGTCCGACAGCTTCTCCGAGCGTATCGCACGCAACCAGCAGCTGCTCCTCAAGGAGGAATGTCACTTCGACAAGGTCATCGACCCCGCTGCAGGCTCCTACTATGTAGAACACCTGACAAACTCGATCGCCGACCAGGCCTGGAAGCTCTTCCTCTCCGTAGAGGAGGAAGGCGGCTTCGCCGTAGCTGCTGAGGCTGGTGAAGTCCAGAAGGCCGTCAACGCCAGCAACGCTAAGCGCCATGCTGCTGTAGCTGCGCGTAAGGAGATCTTCCTCGGGACGAACCAGTTCCCCAACTTTACCGAGACGGCAGCGCAGAAGCTCCCCGCCGCAGCTCCCGCCGCGCACAGCTGTGGCTGCGGCACGGCGACCATCGAGGCGCTGAACTTCGATCGCGGCGCCTCCGAGTTCGAGGCACTGCGTCTGGCTACCGAGCGCAGCGGCAAGGACGTCAAGGTCTTCATGCTGACGATCGGGAACCTGGCCATGCGCCTAGCCCGCTCGCAGTTCTCCAGTAACTTCTTCGCCTGCGCTGGCTACAAGGTCCAGGACAACCTCGGCTTTGCTACCGTCCAGGAGGGCGTAGACGCAGCACTCGCAGCAGGCGCCTCCATCGTCGTCCTCTGCTCGAGCGATGATGAGTACGCCGAGTTCGCGCCCGAGGCCTACAAGTACCTCGCAGGTCGCGCAGAGTTCGTCGTAGCTGGTGCTCCAGCCTGCATGGACGACCTCAAGGCAGTGGGCATCGAGCACTTCATCAACGTCAAGAGCAACGTCCTAGAGACGCTCCGCCAGTTCAACCACAAGCTGGGTATTAACTAATAGGGAAGGACGAAAGAAATGAAACCACAATTCAAGAATATTGATATCAAGTCTGCAGGCTTCGCACAGACCTGCCCCGTGGAGTGGGCTGCGAAGCAGAGCAACGACGCCGTATGGCGTACGGCCGAGCAGATCCTCGTCAAGCCCGTCTATACGGCCCACGACCTCGAGGGCATGGAGCACCTGGACTACGCCTCTGGTCTGCCCCCTTACCTCCGTGGCCCCTATAGCGGCATGTACGCGATGCGTCCCTGGACGATCCGTCAGTACGCTGGCTTCTCCACGGCTGAGGAGTCCAATGCCTTCTACCGTCGTAACCTCGCCGCAGGTCAGAAGGGGCTGTCCGTAGCCTTTGACCTGGCGACCCACCGTGGCTACGACGCCGACCACTCGCGTGTCGTCGGTGACGTCGGGAAGGCTGGGGTATCCATCTGCTCGCTGGAGGATATGAAGGTCCTCTTCGACGGGATCCCCCTCAACAAGATGTCCGTCTCGATGACGATGAACGGTGCCGTGCTGCCCGTCATGGCCTTCTACATCAACGCTGGGCTCGAGCAGGGCGCTAAGCTCGATGAGATGGCTGGGACGATCCAGAACGACATCCTCAAGGAATTCATGGTGCGTAACACCTACATCTACCCACCCGAATTCTCGATGCGTATCATCGCCGACATCTTCGAGTACACGTCGCAGAACATGCCTAAGTTCAACTCGATCTCCATCTCCGGCTACCACATGCAGGAGGCCGGTGCTACGGCGGATATCGAGATGGCCTACACGCTGGCCGACGGGCTCGAGTACCTCAAGGCTGGGATCGCCGCTGGTATCCCCGTGGACAAGTTCGCCCCACGTCTGTCCTTCTTCTGGGCCATCGGGATGAACCACTTCATGGAGATCGCCAAGATGCGTGCTGCACGCTGCCTCTGGTCCAAGATCGTCAAGCAGTTCAACCCCGAGAACCCCAAGAGCCTCGCACTGCGTACCCACAGCCAGACCTCTGGCTGGTCGCTCACCGAGCAGGACCCCTTCAACAACGTAGGTCGTACCTGTATCGAGGCCATGGGTGCAGCCCTTGGGCACACGCAGTCGCTCCACACCAACGCCCTGGACGAAGCCATTGCTCTGCCTACGGACTTCTCCGCTCGTATCGCTCGTAACACCCAGATCTACATCCAGGAGGAAACCATGATCTGTAAGGAGATCGACCCATGGGCTGGCTCCTACTACGTGGAGAGCCTGACCAACGAGCTAATGCACAAGGCCTGGGAGCACATCAAGGAAGTCGAGAGCATGGGCGGTATGGCTAAGGCTATCGAGACGGGTCTACCGAAGATGCGTATCGAGGAGGCTGCTGCCCGCACACAGGCTCGTATCGACTCCCGCCAGCAGGTCATCGTCGGGATCAATAAGTATCGTCTCGAGAAGGAAGACCCGATCGACATCCTCGAGATCGACAATACGGCTGTACGCCTCCAGCAGATCGAGCGCCTCAACGAGCTGCGCAAGAACCGCGATGAGGCTGCGGTCAAGGCTGCCCTCGAGGCCATCACGCACTGCGTAGAGACCAAGGAAGGCAACCTCCTCGACCTCGCCGTCAAGGCTGCAGCGCTGCGCGCTTCGCTCGGTGAGATCTCCGACGCCTGCGAGAAGGTCGTCGGTCGCTACAAGGCTATCATCCGTACGATCTCAGGCGTGTACTCATCAGAATCTGGCGAAGACAAAGACTTCGCACGTGCTAAAGAACTGGCGAAGAAGTTCGCCGAGAAGGAAGGGCGTCAGCCTCGTATCATGATCGCCAAGATGGGTCAGGACGGGCACGACCGTGGTGCTAAGGTGGTAGCTACTGGCTACGCTGACTGCGGCTTCGACGTCGACATGGGTCCCCTCTTCCAGACGCCAGAGGAAGCAGCCCGCCAGGCTGTCGAGAACGACGTACACGTCATGGGTGTCTCCTCGCTCGCAGCAGGGCACAAGACGCTCATCCCTCAGGTGATCGAAGAGCTGAAGAAGCTCGGCCGTCCCGACATCCTTATCACCGCTGGTGGTGTGATCCCTGCTCAGGACTACGAGTTCCTCTACAACGCTGGCGTTGCCGCTATCTTCGGCCCTGGTACTCCTGTGGCTTACTCCGCCGCCAAGGTGCTTGAGATCCTCCTCGGGGAGGACGCTTAGTAGCCTCTACCCTATAAGAAGGCCGCCCCTATCCTCAGCTGAGGGTAGGGGCGGCTTTTTTTGGCCCTAATTCTAAGAGTAAGCCTCGGCTTCACCTCTCTAGGACTTGAACTAACCTCAAAGACTACCTGAGACTAGGGAGCTCTACAGCCAAAGTACCAACTATTAGGGATTGCGAGCGAGCTCTATTCGCCTTTCCTTTGTCCCACTTAATAGGAACAAATCAAGAACAAGCACTATGCGCACTACGCTTAGCCTACTCGGGCTGCTCCTCCTCGGAGGCCTCAGCCTTAGCTCCTGCTCTCAGACCAGCCACGAGCAGCAGGCTGCGACCCAAGCCGCCGCCGACAGTCTTCACCTGCTTGGCAGTGAATGGACCGAGGGCACGGGGCAGATCAGCCTCCACTTCACCTCCGCCGAGGAGCTGCACTTCACCTATGCCCCATCGGGCGCCCCTATGAAGCTGCAGGAGGACCTCGACTACCGCATCGAGGGTGACAGCATCTTCATCGAGGACTACAGCAAGATCAGCCCCATGGGGAGCGTGACCATCCTCAAGGGCTTCAAGGGGCGTCTCTCCTCCAGGGAGATCCACGCCGACTTCACCAGCGTCGATCCACAGCCGAACCCCAACGGCGGGCATCCCAGCTTCGTCGATATCCAGCTGAAGGGTGTCATCTTCACCCGCAAGTAAGCCCTCTTCCGCCTTTAGCGCCCCCCCTACTAGAAGCGGCTGAAGCAAGCGCCTAGGAGAAGGGCTCCTGAGGGATATCAGTGGAAGCACTGAAGGACACCAGTCACGAGCTTGAGGGACGGCAGTCAGCTGGCTGAGGGATACCCCTCGCAGCACCCGGAGCTAAGTATCGCCTCGCGCTGTCCCTTTGTCACCTGGGTTCACGTGAGCCCTCGAGTCTCGGCAGCGCACCTGCCAGGCTAGCTTTTAGACTTAGAGCTTAAGGCTGATTTCTCCTGCCAGCAAGTCACCTCATAGATTCTATCTATCGCTAGGAACACACGCCTCTAGGCCAGAGAGTGTATAAATTTGAGAAAAGTATTATCTTTGTGACAGCATAAGTAACTCCACATTAGGAGCTCTCTTTGTGCAGGATATTATCTTTTCATAGAAATTACTAATTACACAACGTATGGTAAGAAGTACTTTAACTGCGGCAGTACTTTGCCTCCTTTCCGCCCAGGCTGTATCGGCACAGGAAATGGCATCGGACTCCGTCTACACGGTAGAAACTAAGACCACTGATCGTCACCTCGTCCAGACGAATAGATTTGGCTCGAACTGGTTCCTCGGAGCTGGCGTCGGAGCACAGATTTATTTTGGGGACCACGACAAGCAGATGCGCTTCGGTGATCGCCTGACACCTAACTTCGAAGTAAACTTCGGTAAGTGGTTCACGCCAGGCATCGGGATTCGCCTCGGGGCAAACGGCTACAAGATCAAGGGCGTAGCAGGCTGGGACAACCATTCGCTCGCCAATCCTAGCGCTAACTACGGGAACTACGGTGGCTTCATCAAGGAGCCCCTCAAGGTATACCCTCATGCCAACGTAGGCTATCCTCTCTATGAGACGGAGATGGAGTACATCCACGCGCATGCTGACGTCATGCTCAACCTGTCGCAGCTGATCTGCGGCTATCGCGAGGACCGCTTCTACTCCTTCATCCCCTACGCTAGCGTCGGCTATGCTGGGAGCCTCAACAAGTCGAGCGTCACGGGACGCCGCTCCAACGAGCTCGTTGGTGGCGGGGGTATCCTGAACCGCTTCCGTCTGAGCAGCGCATGGGACCTCAATCTGGATATCCGTGCTACCTATACGGGTGAGCACTTCGACCAGGAAGATGCATCTATCGACCCCCAGAAGAATCGTCCTGCAGTCATCGCCGGGAAGCAGGCTGAAGGCCTCCTGACGGCTACGCTCGGTCTGAGCTACAACTTCCCCCGTCGCGGCTGGGATCGTAGCACGGTGACGACCATCCGTGTCAATGAGAACGTCCTCCAGGGCCTGCGTAACCGCATCGGCAACCTCGAGAACGAAAACAAGGAGCTGACGCGCCAGCTGGAAGAGGCCCTCAACCGCAAGGTCACGGCCGAGAACGTGGCTGCTATGCCGCTGCTGATCACCTTCACCATCAACCGCTACACTCTGACGCACAAGGATCGTGTGAACCTCGGCTTCCTGGCTGACGTCCTGAAGGCTAACCCCAAGATGGTCTACTCGATCACGGGCTATGCTGACAGAGGCACGGGTCGCGCCAAGCGCAATCAGTTCCTCGCTGAGAAGCGTGCCCAGGTCGTCTACGACTGCCTCGTCAATGAATTCGGCGTACCTGCGGCTCAGCTCAAGCGTGAGTCTCTGGGTGGCGTAGGGAATATGTACTACAACGATCCTCGTTGCAGCCGCTCGGTACTGACGAAGATCGCTGAATAAGGCTGATCGGGCAGGCTATGCTCGGCACCTCTAGCTAGATCGACCAGAGCCACCTTCCCGATATTGTCATAGAGACCTCCCTCTCGCCTCGGATATACACCCTATATCTCAGGCCTGAGGGAGGTCTTCCCTTTTTCTAACGAATTACTTAGGACGAGGCTAAGCTAGCGCTCCCTCCCTCACACCGATCATTCGCACCGCAAAGGATAAAGGCCCCTTCCCCTCTACTCCCTCTGAAACAGACCAGTATGCCCTCTCCCTTACTCTCGGTCATCATCCCGCTCTACCGAGCTGAGAGCACCCTCTCGGCATGTATCGAGCAGCTCCTAGCGCAGACGCGCAGCCAGGCCCAGCTCGTCTTCGTCGACGACTGCAGCCCCGACGGCTGCTGGACGCTGCTTAATGAGGCACGGCCACAGCTCGAGGCCCGTGGCTACACCGTCACGCTACTACGCCATGAGGTGAACGGCGGGGTTGCCGTAGCACGCAACACGGGGATCGATGCCGCCCGCGGGGAGTATATCTATGCTCTGGATGCCGACGACCTATTCGTCCCCCAGACGCTGGAGCTCATCGAGCAGCGCATTGAGCAGACAGGAGCAGACCTCATCGGTTGCAACTGGATCCTTCAGCAGGGAGAGAGCAAGCGCCCCATGTACCAGGCCGCCGTCACGACGGGGCAGGAGGCTTGGCAGGCGCTCTGCCATGGGAGCCTAAGGTGGAACCTATGGCTGTGGGCCTTCCGCCGCAGCTTGCTCCAAGAAAACGGAGGAGAGCTCCGCTTCATTCCCTCGATGAATATGGGTGAAGACCTAGGACTCATGGGGAAGCTCTTCCTCAAGGCCGGGCGTGTAGAGATGATCCCAGAGCACCTCTATGCCTATGTACGCAACGAAGGGCAGCAGACCAATCACTACAGCGAGCTCCACTGGCAGCAGCTGCGGGCCAATCTCCAGTCCCTCGAGGACTACATCCAGCAGCACCAGCTCCACGAGGCAGCCTCTGATCTAGCCTTCCTCAAGCTCCAGCTGAAGCTGCCGCTGCTGGTCAGCGGACGTCGTGATGACTACGATCGCTGGCAGCAGCTCTACCCAGAGGCCAACAAGGCCATAGCTCACGTAGGCGGCGGGATCCACACCCGTATGCTTCAGCGCATGGCTGGGCTCGGTCAGTACTGGTATGTATGGCTCTACTACCGCGTCGTTCTCAAGGGACTTTACTCCCTCCTATACCGATAATCTATCACAGACACTATGTGGAAGGCACTTAGAGTATTTCTCATTGGCGTCGTTCTTACGGGCTCGTACTATTCCTTCGAACTCGCATTTGCCCCATCTATTCCTAACACCAAGATCCTCTTGGCTGGGATTGGCTTTTTGTGGTATATCTTCGACACCTTTAGGGCGAGGAAAGGGATTCCCTTCTCCCCTCTTCTCCTGGGGAGTACGCTCCTAGCATTGCTCTACTCTATAGTTAACCTTATTGCAGTAGACCTGAATAACACCAGTGACTATTCCTATGCCAGCTATCTGATCTCCTTTTTCACTTGGGTTTTCAGTGCCTACCCCGCAGTAGCATTAATACGAATGGAGCATGGACAAGTATCTGTGAGACTCCTTGTCCTATACCTTGCGGGAGCAACCCTCTTCCAATGCGTAAGTGCTATCCTCATTGACCAGAACCCCTCCATCGACGAATTCGTCAGCTCGATCGTCGCCTGGGATGCCAAGCTCACACAGGAGTCCGACCGCCTCAACGGCTTCAGTACGGCTCTTGACCCTGCGGGCGCTCGCTTTGCTCTAGTCTTAATTATGATGATGGCGGCAATGGCCGTCGACAAGGAGATCAAGGAACGGCCCAAAGAGCTCTATTTCCTCATAGCCTCATTCTTCCTAATCACAGCTCTAGGAAGTATGATATCTCGAACGACATCTACTGGGACAGCCATTAGTCTACTCCTATTAGTCTTATATAGCATGCGAAGTGGTCACGGATCCAGCACACAAGGCATGAGTCGTATTATGGGAATCTTTGTAGCCTTCGCGGTCATTGGATTCGGCCTAGGGACCTACCTCTATAATACCGATCCTTATTACCACGAGATCTTCCGCTTTGCCTTCGAAGGCTTCTTCAACCTGGCTGAGAAGGGAGAATTCTCCACCTCATCATCAGACATTCTTCAGACGATGTGGGTATGGCCTAAGGATAACTTTGGCTGGATAATAGGTACAGGCCTCTACGAGAACTGGGTCTACGGGTCCGACATTGGATACTGCCGTTTGATCCTGTACTCAGGAGTGGTAGGTTTCTCCATATTTGCCCTCATGTTCGTCTTTCTTGCCTATGGGTTTATGGAGAAGTACCCTGAGTATCGTTTGATGTTCCTTGCCTTCGGAGCGATGACCTTCATCATCTGGATCAAGGTCTCTACGGATATCCTCATGATCTATTCTTTCTTCCTATGGCTCACACCCGAGGAGGAAGACTACATTCACTCTCATAGCATTGCTCCCTCTGTCGCATGAAGATCGTCTATTGTATCCCCGCCACGTGCAACTCAGGAGGAATGGAGCGTGTCCTAGCACGCAAGGCCAATTACCTAGCGAAGCTGGGGCATGAGCTCATTTTCATCACGACCGACCAGCGTGGACGCCCGCCTTTCTTTGAGCTCCACCCGAGTATCGTCTCCTATGACCTAGGGATTGACTACGATGCCAACAACGGATCGGGACTGCTGAGCAAGCTGACCCAGTACCCACGCAAGCACCGCCTGCATCGCCAGCGCCTCACGGAGCTGCTACTGAAGCTCAAGGCGGACATCGTCATCTCCATGTTTGGCGACGACGCCTCCTTCCTCCCCTCGATCAAGGATGGGAGCCATAAGGTTCTCGAGTACCACTTCGCCAAGTACAAGCGTCTGCAGTATGGACGCCGCGGGCTGTGGCGGCTCATTGACCAGCTGCGCACGAAGTGGGATGAGCGCACCGTACGCCCCTTCGACAGCTTCGTCGTGCTCACCGAAGAGGATGCCGCCGCATGGGGTGCGCTGCCTAACCTTAGGGTCATTCCCAACCCCCTACCTTTCTATTCGGATAGTCCCTCAGACTGCAGTGCCCATCAATTGCTGGCGATGGGGCGCTGCGACGATCAGAAGCACTTTGATCTCTTGATCGACCTCTGGGCGCAGCTAGCGCCCGAGTACCCCGACTGGCACCTCGTAATCGCAGGCGATGGCAAGCTACGCCCTGAGCTCACCGCCCAAGTCGAGCACCTTGGCCTCAAGAGCGTCGAGCTCATGCGCCCTACCCATCAGGTGCAGGAGCTGTATCGCGCCTCTTCTATCTACGTGATGACCTCACGCTACGAGGGGCTCCCCATGGTATTGATCGAAGCCCAGCAGATGGGCCTACCCATCGTATCCTTTGCCTGCCCCTGTGGTCCGCGTGATGTGATCACCGATGGTGTCGACGGCTACCTCCTGGAGGTCGGCGACCACGCAGGCTTCATCCAAGCATTACGTCGCCTCATAGATAGCGAAGCCGAGCGCCAGCGTATGGGCGCCGCGGCACGCATCGCCTCCGAGCGCTACGATCTAGAGCACATTATGAAGAGCTGGCTAACCCTTTTCAATGAATTAGTCACGGCCAAGTCATAGAATCTACACTTCAGCCTTCACTCAGGTTCATCAGCATAATTACATCCTAAATACTCGGGAGGGATTTCTGCCTCCCCACCACTTTGCTCCGCATATGAAGATCGTCTATTGTATTCAAGGCACGCACAACTCGGGAGGTATGGAACGCGTACTCTCTCGCAAAGTTAACTACCTGGCTCAGGCTGGTCATGAGGTATCCATCATCACCTTCAATCAGCAGGGACGCAAACCGTTCTTTGAGCTCCACCCGAGCGTCACCTGCTATGACCTCGCAATTCCCTACGAGCAATATCAAAAAGGGGGGATCCTCAATAGGCTCGCATTATATGTCCGCCTACCCCAGCTGCACCGCCTACACCGTAAGCGTCTTGAGCAATTACTACTCAAGCTCAAAGCCGACATCGTCGTATCGATGTTCAATGAGGAAGCATCCTTCCTCCCCTCCATACAAGACGGGAGCCATAAGATCCTAGAGTTCCATTTCTCCAAGCACAATGGCCTTAAGGACCTTCGTCGCGGCATATGGAGGCTCATTGATGAGCTGCGGGCAAAAAAGGATGAGCGTATCGTTCGACCTTTTGATCGTTTTGTCGTACTCACTGAGGAGGACGCTACTTTATGGGGCGCACTACCCAATCTTAGGGTCATCCCCAACCCCCTACCCTTCTATTCAGATAGCCCCTCAGATTGCAGTGCCCATCAATTGCTCGCGATGGGACGCTACGATGAGCAAAAGCACTTCGACCTCTTGATTGACCTGTGGGCGCAGCTAGCGCCCGAGTACCCTGACTGGCGCCTCGTAATCGCAGGGGATGGCAAGCTACGCCCTGAGCTCACCGCTCAAGTCGAGCGCCTTGGCCTTAAGAGCGTCGAGCTCATGCGCCCCACGCATCAGGTGCAGGAGCTATATCGTGCCTCCTCTATCTACACGATGACCTCACGCTACGAGGGGCTCCCCATGGTACTGATCGAGGCCCAGCAGATGGGCCTACCCATTGTTTCCTTTGCCTGCCCCTGTGGCCCACGTGATGTGATCACCGATGGTGTCGACGGCTACCTCCTGGAGGTCGGCGACCACGCAGGCTTCATCCAAGCACTACGTCGCCTCATGGATAGCGAAGCCGAGCGCCAGCGTATGGGCGCCGCAGCACGCATCGCCTCCGAGCGCTACGACCTAGAGCACATTATGAAGAGCTGGTTAGCACTCTTCGACGAGCTCGTCCATTCCAAGCAATCCTAACAAATCATGAGTCGCATCGTCATCTCTGCCATCAGCCTACGCAAGGGCGGTACCCTCACCATCCTGCGTCAGTGCCTCGAGTACCTCTCCCAGCGCAGTGCTCAGACCGGAGACGAGATCATAGCCCTCGTACACCGCCGAGACCTTTGTGATTATCCCAACATCCGCTACATCGAGCTCCCCGAAGCCATTTCTAGCTGGGGAAGCCGCCTCAGCTACGAGTACCGCAAGCTACTGCCGATCTCTGAGGAACTCGCACCCGTAGACCTGTGGCTGTCGATGCACGACACTACCCCACGCATCAAGGCACGCCGCCAGGCCGTCTACTGCCAGACCTCCTTCCCCTTCATGCGCTGGCGCTTCAGAGACTTCCGCTACGACCCCAAGATTCCCCTCTTCGCCCTCTTCACGCGCCTGGTGTACCGCTATCGCGTGCATCACAATCGCTACCTCATCGTACAGCAGGAGTGGCTACGCGAGGGACTGAGCAAGCTCCTCGGCGTGGCTCCAGAGCGCTTCATCGTAGCGCCACCCGCCGCCCCTGTACTGGAGCTACAGGATCGAGTGACGCACGACGAAGCGACGCCCTACACCTTCCTCTACGCGGCGACGCCCGATGCGCACAAGAACTTTGAGACCCTCTGCCACGCCTCGGCGCTTCTGGAGAAGCACGTCGGGAAGAGACGCTTCCGCACCGTGCTGACCATCTCAGGCAAGGAGAATAAGTACGCCGAGAGCCTCTACGAGCGCTGGGGGAGCTGCGAGAGCATCGTCTTCCGTGGCTTCCTCTCCCGCGAGGAGCTACGCCAGCAGTATGCCGACACGGACTGCATGGTCTTCCCCTCACGTATCGAGACCTGGGGGCTACCCCTCTCCGAATTTAAGGGCTACGAGCGTCCCATGCTGGTCAGCGACCTGCCCTTTGCCCACGAGACGACCTCGGGGGCTAAGGCTGTGGCCTTCTTCCCGCCGGAGAATGCCACACGTCTCTCGCAGCTGATGCAGGAGATGCTCGAGGGGGATACCCGCGAGCTCCACCCCGTCCCCGTTCGCAGTAAGGGCGAGCCGACAGCGGCCTCTTGGGCTGAGCTCTTCGACCTGCTACTCGCCGGGCTTTAGCCTCTACTCTCCTTACAACTAATACTCCACCATCAGACGCGAGCGCTGGGGCATACGCTAGCCTCCAGCGCTCGCGTCTTTATATGCCTATTATTATATGCAGCACCGCCTGCTCCACCTAGACGCTATCAAGGGCCTTGCCATCCTACTGGTCATCATGGGGCACATTCATATCTTTGCCGCTCGGGCGGAGCACCCCATGTATAGCTACTTCATGGCCTTCATCAAGGCCGTGCACATGCCCCTCTTCTTCCTCATCGCAGGTTACTTCTCGCAGCGTCCCGTCAGCACGCTACCTCAGCTGGGGCGATATCTCAAGGATAAGACCATTCGCCTCATCACCCCTGCCCTCCTATTCCTCGGCCTCTTGACACTATGGAATAGAGGCACCATAGACCTGAGCCCGAAGGAGCTCTTGGAGGCGCACTATTGGTTCACCCCCGCCCTCTTCATCTACTTCCTCGTCTTTCTCCTACAGCGCTGGGGGATTGATCAGATCGTAGAGCGTCTAGGCGCTAAGGCAAGCAAGGCGCTAGAGCTAGGCCTACACGGAGCGGCGACGATCGCACTCTGCTACACACTCACGAAGCTACCGCTCTATCGCTCCAGCTTATGCTCCCTAGACCTAGAGCGCCTTCGGGTGACGATGGCCTGCCTCTATCCCTACGTGGTCATCGGCTTTCTCATCGGGCGGCTCGAGCTGCTGCCCCGCCTGCGTAGCCATAGCGCGGGGCTCGTTTCCTTTGCCCTCCTCGTGGTCAGCATCGGCCTCCTGCGCTACTACAGCTACGATACGCCCTACCTATCCTACGGGCTGTGGCACAACGATCGCCTGATGGCCCTCTCCTTCTTCGCCTTCCTCGTCTATACCTTCGGCCTCATGACGGAGGGCAGCAGCAAGGTCGGCAAGGCCTTCGTCTTCCTCGGGAACTGGTCGCTGCCGATCTACCTCGTGCACTACTTCTTCATCCCCATCCTGCCGCCGCTGGACACGCTGCTCCCTGCCCTGGAGCCCTCGGCACGCCTGCCGCTGGAGCTGCTCCTCTACTTCGCTGGGGCCCTCGTGACGCTGCTCCCGACGCTCGCCGTCATCTACTGCCTCAAGTTCAATCCCTACCTAGACTTCTTGCTCTTCGGGGAGAAGGATAGACTCAAGAAGGGCTAGACGAAGGCCTCCCGCCTCGAAAAAGAAACATAGAGTCCGCCTAAGCGCAGCCTCGGGGACATCATAACGAAATAAATACTACTTTTGTGACAGGATGCTACACGCATCCTGTCGCTTTCGTTATTAACCCTTTAATGCTACACTAACTCTATGAAGAAAGCTCTTTTCCTAGGCCTGGGCCTCTGCCTCCTGGCACTCCCTGGCCTCAGCCCTGACGCACAGGGTCAGCAGCCATCCAGCCACCTACAGCAGGAAGACCAAAAGATCTACGAGGTCGTCGACACCGAGCCCGGCTTCCCTGGAGGTATGAGCGCCATGATGAAGTACCTCGCGGAGAACATTCGCTACCCCGAGGCAGCCGTCAAGGCAGGTAAGCAGGGACGCGTCATGGTCAGCTTCGTCGTCGAGGCCGACGGATCGATCTCGCACGCTAAGGTCGCCAGAGGTATCTCTGCCGAACTCAACAAGGAGGCTCTACGCGTAGTCCGTGCCATGCCCAAGTGGGAACCTGGACGCCATCAGGGTAAGGTCGTCCGCACGCGTTACGTGCTTCCCGTCGTCTACCGTCTCAAGTAAGCCAAGCCCCTGAGGCCCTCCCTACGAGAGCGCCCAGCAGAGTGCATCGACTCTGCTGGGCGCTCTTCGTTTGGGGGTGGAGCTGGGATAGAGGCAAGGCGCAGCACCCAGCCTCAGGAGCCCGAGCCTCTAGTCGGACGGAGCTCCATTATAATAAGGAGGGAAGCCGCAGAAATAGGGAGAGGGGAGAAAGTAATATAATAATGCGAGGAAAGTAATATAATAATCAGCCAAAAGTTATATTATATCACACCAGAAGTTATATTACTTTTTCCAAGAACTTATATAATAAAGTTCCGTCCCCCTTAGGTCGGAACTTCCTCCGCCTTGGCTGTGCCCTCCACGAGACTAGGACGGGACGTGCGCGCGTTCCTTTTATGGGCTCGCCTTTGCCTGGCTCTCGGGCGGCCTCCCCTGGGCTTGAGCGTCGTCCACTCTGCCCACTCCCGAGAGCGACACCAACCGAGTAGGGCTGCTCCTACGCGCTGATCGTGTCCCCCGGCAAAGGCGACGACTCCCCGTGGGCTGTGCCCAAGCAAGCCCAGCCACGAGGCGCCCCTTGCCCAGACGTCTAAGGAGCCAGCCCCAGCGACAGGCGCCCAGCACGTCCCAGGTACTGCCGCGTGGGGAATTCTTTATACCTTTGTGGCTTAGTGGATAGAGCATGGGAAGAGGCTCCAGCTGGGCTCGACACGAGCTTCCCATCCTAAGCCCGTACACCAAGAGTAGATCATCAACAGATAGAATAGCCGCATGAGACGTATCGCATCCCTCCTCCTACCAGCCCTGGCAGCAGGCACACTCCTGCTATCCAGCGCCTGCAACAGCAAGAAGACGGAGCTGCAAGACATACACCTCGGGAGTAACCAGCTGAGCGCCTTCTCCATCTCCTCCTCCGAGAAGACGGTAGCCAGCGCCCTCGAGAGGGTACAGTTCTCTATACGCAACAGCACCGAGGGGCAGATCACCAACCCCGAGCCGCTGCCCTATGGCCAGGCCCTAGACAAGGTACGCCTGCGCATCACCGCAGCAGCTGCGGCTGCACAGGTCGAGGTCGCCCTCGGTACGGGCAACTTCGAGTCCTGGACCGCTACCAAGACCTACGACCTCTCCTCGACCAAGGACCTACGCATTCGCGTGAGTACCCCTGTGGCGGGGACGAACCAGCGTGAGCAGTACGTCTACCGTGTGCACCTCGCTAGCTACGTCAACGACCCGCAGACCTTCCAGTGGAGCGAGGTCAGCGCGAGCCAGCTCCCCACACTCGAGGGGGGCGCTCTAGGCCTCCTAGAGCAGGCTAAGGGTGCAGCCCTCCTCTGGAGAAGCGCCAACGCAAATCAGCTAACGAGCTACGCCAGCACGCCCACCAGCTGGAGCAGTGAGCCCCTCAGCGGCATCCCCAGCACAGAGCGCGTCACCTCCATCGCCAGCCTCGGCTCGGTACGCTACATCACGACCAGCGCAGCCAAGCTCTACCGCGAGCAGTCGGGCAGCTGGATCGAGGTCTCTGGCACGGGTATCACGCGCCTCATCGGCCCGCTGACGAGCACGCAGGGCGAGCCACGCCTAGCCGTCATCAAGACCGAGGGCGGCAGCCAGCAGTTCGGTCTCTACGATGGCAGCCAGGTGGAGAGCCGCAGCTACAGCGTCCCGAGCGACTTCCCCGCGGCAGGCAGCTACAGCTATAGCTCCAACGACAAGCTCGTGGGACGTACGACACTCTACCTCTTCGGCAGCCAGGAGCTCGCGGGCAAGCACTACCCTACGCGCTGGTGGACGACCAACGGCGTCCAGTGGGCCCAGGATAGAGACAGCCTCTCCTACGGCGCTCGCCCGCTCTACGAGACGGTGACCCACCTCGCCTCCACGAGCGAGAGCTTCCGCTTCGTCGCTACCGCCACGGGGCTGGAGATGTACTTCTCCCGCGACGGTGGCCAGAGCTGGGAGCGGGGACGCGACATTGCCCTCACGGGGCTGACGCCGAGCGACTTCGCCTCCAAGCGTATCCTCGCCCTCAAGGGGGCTGATGCGACCCACATCTACCTCCTGATGGGAGGCGCCCAGCCCCGACTCTTCGAGGGGCTCATCCGCCGCAGCGAGCACAACTAGCCCTGAGGGCAGCCAGCCTCGAGGATGATTCGCCGCCTAGCGCTCCTCTTACTGTGCGGCCTCTCCGCCCTTGAGCTCAGCGCCGAGGAGCGGCCCTACGAGCTCGGACTCGCGCTCCACTCGAGCTACTACCTAGGCGAGCTGGACCCACGAGGCCTACTTGGGCGACACCGCCCAGGGCTTAGCCTCAGCATGAGCTACCAGCCGCAGCTACACTGGAGCTGGACGGGGGAGCTCGGGCTGCGACAGATCAGCGCACGTAGGGTCGATGAGGCGCTGGCACGGCTGGGAGCCCAGGAGGACTTCAGCCGCCGCCTAGTGGAGCTTCGCCTCGGCGGACGCTACCACTTCCTCCCCCTCAGTAGGGAGCAGTCCTACCTTAGGACACGCCCCTGGAGCCCCTACCTCGGTCTAGGCCTTGGCTTAGCCCTAGGCGGACGCTCCTCCACCAGCCGCGAGCTCCTGCTGCCCAGCCTCTACCTAGGGCTCGGAGTCAAGGCGCTCCTCAGCGATCGCCTGAGCCTCACGCTCGACTGGTCGGTGCACCGCTGCCTCTCCAGCCGCCTGGAGGATACAGGCCCTGCTTGGGCCGATTACCCACGAGGCGCAGGCGGCCCACACGGGATCAAGGCCCAGGACAGCTACGGCGCCTGGAGCATAGCCCTAGCCTGGCGCCTCGGGAAGGCGCCCTGCACGGGCTGTAACTAAAGATATAAGTATATTTGTAGGAGGTATTCCTACGTTAGGTAACATATAAGCAAGCAAAGACGCGCAGACGATGGCGACACAGACCCAAGACGAAGTGCTCTCGGCCTCACACATACCGAGCCACGTAGCTATCATCATGGATGGCAACGGACGCTGGGCCAAGCAGCGTGGCCTCCCTCGTACTGAGGGACATATACGCGGGCAGGATGCACTACGGACTACCCTCCGTGCAGCCGCCAGGCGCGGGATCAAGTACCTGACGGTATATACCTTCAGCACAGAGAACTGGTCTCGCCCTCAGGAGGAAGTGGATGCCCTGATGAGCATCCTCGTCTCGGCCATCCACGCCGAGACCCCCCAGCTCATCGCCGAGGGCGTACGCATGCGCGCCATAGGCGACCTCTCCCGCCTGCCACAGCAGGCTCAGGACTCCCTGGCCGAGAGCATCGAGCTGACCAAGGACGGGGCACAGATCACCCTCATCCTAGCGCTCAGCTACTCCTCGCGTGACGAGATCCGCCGCGCCTCCCAGCGCCTCGCCTGTGAGGCTGCCGCTGGTCGCCTCCGTCCCGAGGAGATCACCGAGGAGCTCATCAGCAGCTACCTCGACACCGCTGAGTACCCCGACCCCGACCTGGTGATCCGGACGGGCGGCGAGGAGCGCATCAGCAACTACCTGCTCTGGCAGTCCGCCTACTCCGAGCTCTACTTCTCTGAGACCTACTGGCCGGACTTCGGGCAGGAGGCACTCGACGAGGCCCTCGCAGCCTATGCGAGCCGCGAACGCCGCTTCGGCAAGACAAGCGAACAAATACAACTCGAGGACTAGCCTAGGGGCTAGCCCGACCGACGATAATACGACTCTATGCACAAGAGACTCCCTGCACTCCTCCTAGGCTGTCTACTCACGGCTGGTGCGGCGACCGCTGCACCGCGTGCCCCTCGCACCCTCGTAGTCAGCGCTCCACAGGCTGTTGCAGACTCCGTCCTCGCCCCACGTATCTCCTACGAGCACCCCGTGACCAAGACCATCGCAGAGGTCAAGATCACGGGCTCGACCAGCTATGACGACTTCGTCCTGGCGAACCTCTCGGGGCTCAACGTCGGGGACGAGATCCAGATCCCTGGCGCTGCCCTGACCTCGGCGGTCAACCGCTACCTCCAGGCGGGCTACTTCTCCAATGCACGCATCCTCGTGACGAAGTACGTCGGCGACAAGGTCTACCTGGAGATCCAGCTGACCGAGCGCCCTCGCATCAACGAGGTCAACTTCACGGGCATCTCCAAGAGCGACCGTGAGGAGCTGGAGAAGCGCACCGGCCTACGCAAGGGCGTACAGGTCTCCCCCAACGTGCTCAACCGCACCCGCCAGCTCGTCAAGAAGTACTACGACGAGAAGGGCTACCGCGACATGCGCCTGGACATAGAGCAGACCGATACCCAGGGACAGCCTGGCTACGTAGACCTGACGATCGACATCGACCGTAGTGGCAAGACCAAGGTGCGCAACATCTACTTCGATGGCAACCTAGCGCTGACGCCCCACCAGCTGCGTATGGCCCTGAGCAAGACCAATGAGGGCTTCTCTCTAAGCGGAGGGCGCGCACTGTCCTCCCTCCTGAAGATCTTCAGCCAGAAGAAGTTCGTCGACGCCGACTACAAGCAGGACCTACAGAACCTCATCAAGAAGTACCAGTCCTACGGCTACCGCGACGCCGAGCTCCTCTCCGATAGCATCGTCCCCGTCCCAGGCGAGCGCAAGGTGGACATCTACCTGCGTCTCAGCGAAGGGCAGAAGTACTACATCAAGGATGTACGCTTCGTCGGGAACACTAAGTACCCCAGCCAGGTGCTGGAGCAGGTCCTCGGCATCCGCCCAGGCGACGTCTACGACCAGAAGCGCCTAGAGAGCCGCCTCTCCACCGATGAGGACGCTGTGAGCAACCTCTACTATAATAATGGCTACATCTTCGCAGGCGTAGACCCCGTCGAGACCAACATCGAGGGCGACTCCGTATCGCTTGACATCCGCATCTCCGAGGGACCTCAGGCCACCATCGACAAGGTGAAGATCCGTGGTAATGATATCGTCTACGAGGACGTCGTACGCCGCGAGCTCTACACCAAGCCCGGTATGCTCTTCAGCCGCGAGGACCTGATGAACTCCTTCCGCATGCTCAATCAGCTCGGGCACTTCGACGCGGAGAAGTCCATCCCCAAGCCCGTACCCAATCCCCAGGCTGGGACGGTGGACATCGAGTACGACCTGACACCCAAGAGCAATGACCAGCTGAACCTCTCCATCGGCTGGAGCCAAACGGGGATCATCGGCTCGGTGGGCTTCACCTTCACCAACTTCTCGATCGAGAACCTCTTCCGTCCGAGCATGTACCGAGGGATCATCCCGCAGGGCGATGGGCAGAAGCTCTCCATCACGGGGCAGACCAATGCGCGCTACTACAACCAGCTCAGCGTCTCCTTCAGTGACCCCTGGTTCGGCAAGAAGCGCCCCAACCTCCTCTCGGTAAGTGCCTTCTACTCCCGCACCACGGCCATCGACCAGCGCTACTACTCAGGGCAGCTGCAGAACTCCGGCTACGGCTATGGCTACAACAATCCCTACAACTACTACGGTGGGGGCTATGGCCGAGGCTACGGCTACGGTGGCTATGGCTATGGCAGCGACTATGGCTACGGCAATAGCTCGACGCTCTACGAGAACGCCTACGACTCCGACCGCAGCCTCAGCCTCATCGGCTTCTCGGTAGCTAATGGGCGCCGACTGAACTGGCCCGACAACTGGTTCCAGCTCACCGCCTCCCTCAACTACACCCACTACCGCCTCAACAACTGGTCGTACAACACCTTCGAGAACTTCCACCACGGCTCGGCCAACGACATCAACCTCGAGCTGCGCATCGACCGCAACTCCGTGGACAACCCCGTCTACACGCGCCGCGGATCCGAGTTCTCCCTCTCGGTGAGCCTCACGCCCCCCTACTCCCTCTTTGACAAGAAGGACTACTCCGACCCCAATCTGCCGTCGGCCGACCGCTACCGCTTCATCGAGTACCACAAGTGGAAGTACTCTGGCAAGCTCTTCATCCCGCTGATGAACCCCACGACCGTCAAGCGCACGCCCGTCCTGATGGCTCGTATGGAAGGGGGCATCATCAACAGCTACAACAAGTATAAGAGATCGCCCTTCGGGACGTTCTATATGGGTGGCGACATGATGTCGGGCTCGATGAGCTATATGAACGAGACCATCGGCCTACGCGGCTACAAGAACGGCTCGATCGCTGGGGCGAACTACGACTACGCCTACAGCTACATGAAGGCTGCCCTCGAGCTCCGCTACCCGCTGATCTTCGAGCAGAGCACCACCGTATGGGTGCTGGCCTTCGCCGAGGCGGGGAACGCCTGGCGCGACATCAGCCGCTACAATCCCTTTGACCTCAAGCGCTCGGCAGGCCTCGGCGTACGCGTCATGATGCCTATGATCGGCCTCCTCGGGCTCGACTGGGGCTATGGCTTCGACCGTCCAGCAGGCTACCAGGAGCGTGGCGGAAGCAATATCCACTTCGTCCTCGGGCGCGACCTCTAGGCCCCCTGGGATCATTACCTCACCACTAAGAACTCGTATCAGCAATGAAGAAGATGCTCTTCCTCCTCTGCCTGATGTGCATGGGAGTATTCAGCGCCGCAGCGCAGAAGCTCGCCCTCGTCGATATGGACTACATCCTCAAGAAGGATCCCGCCTACGAGCTGATGAACAAGCAGCTCGAGGAGCTATCCAAGCGCTGGCAGAGCGAGGTCTCCACTCTGGAGACCAAGGCACAGGCTGCCTACAAGAGCTACCAGACGGACATCGCCTTCCTCTCCGCCGAGCAGAAGAAAGCTCGCGAGGAGGCCATCGTCTCGGCTGAGAAGCAGGCCTACGAACTGAAGCGCCGCTACTTCGGTCCCGAGGGTGAGCTCGTCAAGCGCCGCGAGACGCAGATGAAGCCCATCCAGGACAAGGTATGGCAGGCGATGAAGACGCTGGCACGCACGCAGGGCTACCAACTCATCATCGACCGAACCAGCTCCAAGATCGTCTACGCAGACCCCAGCCTCGATATCAGCGACACGCTCGCCGCTCAGCTCGGCCTACGCTAGCCCACACCCCCTACTAAGATTCAACCACAAATAACGTAATAGACAAGCTACAATGAAGAAGTTTCTGATTTCTCTCCTCCTCATGCTCCCGCTCAGCTTCGCAGCACAGGCCCAGCAGAAGATCGGTGTCGTCAACACCGCTGCTGTCATGGAGGCTCTGCCTGATGTCAAGGCTGCTACGACCCGTGTACAGGAGCTCGCCAAGAGCTTCGACGCTGAGATCAAGCGCATGCAGGACGAGTTCAGAGCTAAGGCCGAAGCCTACCAGAAGGAAGAGGCTACCATGTCTGACCTGATCAAGAAGAAGCGCCAGCAGGAGCTCCAGGAGATGGATGCCCGCACGCAGAACAGCTACCAGACGATGCAGGAAGAGCTCCAGAAGGAGCAGGAGAAGCTCATGGCTCCCATCCGCACCAAGGTAACCAACGCCATCAACAAGGTATGCGAAGCTCAGGGCTGCGCCTACATCTTTGAGTCCAGCGTCCTGCTCGCCACGGGCAGCACCGCGCTCGACCTGACACAGGCCGTCAAGGACGCCCTCGGCATCAAGGCTGGTGCCGCTGCTGCTAAGCCCGCCCCTGCCGTGGCTGCGCCTGCCAAGCCCGCTGCCAAGAAGTAAGGTCACGAGCCCAGCCTACACGCTAGGCTAAGCTAAAAGGAGCGCCCCCCGAAGCCGTCGTGCTTCGGGGGGCGCTCCTTTTCTATTCTCTACTCCTCTCAGAGGAGGGGCCATGCTTGGTCTTACAGAGACCTCTGCTAGGTCGAGACCCTCTACCCTCCTCGCTGTCGGAGCCCCCAAGCTCCGCAGTGAAAGGGAGGGGCTTGGGATGGAAGGAGGAGTCGGCCTGCTGTGGAACGCTACCCTAAGAGCCCCTACACATAGTTTCTCTCGGGGCTGGACGCAGAGCGCTTGAGGGAGCGAGAGCGCAGCTCTCGCCTAGCGGCCAGCGAGCACCAGCAGCACGCTCACATCGTGGGGTGAGATACCGGGGATGCGCGAGGCCTGCCCTATGGTCGTCGGACGGATGCGCTCGAGCTTCTGCCGCGCCTCCGTGCTCAGCGCCTGGATGCTGCTATAGTCGAGCGTCTCGGGGATGAAGACGTGCTCCAGACGCTCCAGTTTCTCCGCCTGCTGGCGCTCCCGCTCGATATAGCCGCTGTACTTGATGAGGATCTCGGCGCACTCGATGAGCTCCTCCCGACGCGAAGGGATGCGTGCCAGCTGGCGCTCCAGCGCAGGGACCCACTGGGCCAGCTGTAGGATGCTGAGCTGCGGGCGTAGCACGAGGTCTATGAGTTTGCAGCCCTGCCGGAGCGTAGCCAGCCCCGCAGCCTCCAGCTGGGGATTGATCTTGTCGGGGCGGATGGAATAGCCCTCGATGAAGGCGATGAGCGCATCCCGCTCACGGATCTTTTCCTCCAGCAGGGCGACACGCTCGGGCGTAGCTAGTCCTAGCGCGGCAGCACGCGGCGTCAGACGCATATCGGCATCGTCTTGACGCAGCAGGATGCGGTACTCAGCGCGCGAGGTGAACATACGGTAGGGCTCATCCACGCCCTTGGTCACTAGGTCATCGATCAGGACGCCGATATAGGCCTCACTGCGGCTCAGGGTGAAGGGCGCTAGCTCGTGGACCTGCTGGTGCGCATTGATCCCCGCGATGAGCCCCTGCCCCGCAGCCTCCTCGTAGCCCGTGGTGCCATTGACCTGGCCTGCTAGGTAGAGGTGGCTGACGACCTTGCTCTCCAGCGTATGGTGCAGCTGCGTCGGGTCGAAGAAGTCATACTCGATGGCATAGCCAGGGCGGTAGAGCCGCACGTCGCGCAGCTCGGGGATCTGCCGCAGTGCCTCGAGCTGCACCTCGAGCGGAAGCGAACTGGAGAAGCCGTTGATGTAGTACTCGTTCGTGTCCTCTCCCTCGGGCTCGAGGAAGAGCTGATGCCTGTCCTTGTCGGCGAAGGTGACGATCTTCGTCTCTATGCTCGGGCAGTAGCGCGGGCCGATACTCTGGATCTGTCCATTGTAGAGCGGCGAGCGGTCGAGGGCCTCACGCAGCACGCGGTGGCAGGCCTCATTGGTAAAGAGCCCGTAGCAAGGGCGCTGCTTGAGCGAGGAGCGGGCGGGCGTGTCCATGAAGGAGAACTTATGATGGTCTAGCTCCCCCTCCTGGATGGTCAGCTCCTCCAGGTGCAGGCTGCGGGCGTCGATGCGTGGGGGCGTCCCCGTCTTCATACGATCGCTGCGTAGCCCCGCTGCGCGGAGCTGCTCGGTGATCCCGTAGCTCGCGGGCTCGGAGATGCGGCCGCCTGCTATCTGGAGCTCGCCGAAGTGCATGAGCCCCGAGAGGAAGGTCCCTGCGGTGAGGATGACCGCCTCGCTCTCGAAGTGCACCCCGAGCCCCGTGAAGACACCATGTACCCTACCCGCTCTAAGGTCGAGACTCGTGACCGTATCCTGCCAGATGTCCAGCAGCGGCTCACTATCGAGCTCCTGGCGCCAGGCCTCCATGAAGCGCATGCGGTCGCTCTGCGCACGCGGGCTCCACATGGCGGGGCCCTTACTGCGGTTGAGCGTGCGGAACTGAATGGCCGTACGGTCCGTCACCAGCCCCATGCGCCCGCCGAGGGCGTCGATCTCGCGCACGATCTGCCCCTTGGCGATGCCGCCGACAGCGGGGTTGCAGCTCATCTGCCCGATCTTGTTCATGTCGGGCGTGATGAGGAGCGTGTGCGACCCTAGGCGCGCTGCGGCAGCCGCGGCCTCACAGCCCGCATGCCCCGCACCAATGACGATGATGTCGTAGCGCTGCATCAGACATTGAAGCGGAAGTGCATGATGTCGCCATCCTGCACGACGTAGTCCTTGCCCTCGACGGCCATCTTACCCGCCTCCTTGACAGCAGCCTCGCTGCCGTAGTGGACGAAGTCCTCATACTTGATGACCTCGGCGCGGATGAAACCTTTCTCGAAGTCGGTATGGATAGCCGCTGCGGCACGGGGTGCCTTGCTGCCTTTGGTATAGGTCCAGGCACGCACCTCCTGCACCCCAGCGGTGAAGTAGGTCTCGAGGTCAAGCAGCTTGTAGGCCGCCTTGATCAGGCGCGCCACGCCCGACTCCTCCAGGCCGATCTCACCGAGGAAGAGCTGACGCTCCTCGTAGGTCTCCAGCTCGGCGATCTCGCTCTCGATCTTGGCCGCGACGACCAGCAGATCGGCGCCCTCGGCAGCTACGGCCTCGCGCACGCGCTCTACGTACTCGTTGCCCGAGACGGCGGAGCCCTCATCGACATTGCAGACGTAGAGGACGGGCTTACTCGTCAGCAGGTAGAGCTCACGGGCGACCTTCTGCTCATCCTTCGTCTCGAAGCTCACGGTGCGGGCGTTAAGGCCCTGCTCCAGCGCTTCCTTATAGCGCGAGAGCACCTCATAGGCGAGCTTAGCCGCCTTGTCGCCGCCCGTCTGCGCCTGCTTGTAGACCTTCTGCAGGCGTGCCTCGACAGTCTCGAGGTCCTTCAGCTGCAGCTCGGTATCGATGATGGACTTATCACGCAGGGGATCGACACTGCCGTCCACGTGGGTGATGTTGTCATCGTCGAAGCAGCGCAGCACGTGCAGGATGGCATCGGTCTCACGGATGTTGGCCAGGAACTTATTCCCCAGCCCCTCGCCCTTGCTGGCGCCCTTGACGAGGCCAGCGATGTCGACGATCTCGACTGTCGTGGGGACGATGCGCTGTGGCTGGACGATCTCGGCGAGCTTGTTGAGGCGCTCATCGGGGACGGTGATGACGCCCACGTTGGGCTCGATGGTGCAGAAGGGGAAGTTGGCGGACTGTGCCTTGGCGTTGGACAGGCAGTTGAAGAGGGTAGACTTACCGACGTTGGGCAAGCCGACGATACCACATTGTAGGGCCATATTGCTTTGTTCTTGTTATACGCTATCTACGCTTAGCCTTTCGGCCAAGCTCTATTATACAAAGATACGCAAAAGCCCGCTAGCCCCCTGTGCCCCAGTACGAGGCAGCCGCACCAGCGGCATATGGCGAGGCGAAGGGATAAGGCGGGCGAGGCGGAGGTATAAGGCGGGCGAAGTTGAGGGATAAGGAGGAGCGGGAAAAGTAATATAAGAATGTGCAGAAAGTTATATAAGAATTGACGAGAAGTTATATAACATTTCTCCGAAAGTGATATAAGAATTGGGCGAAAGTAATATAAGAAATCCGAGGCAGGGCTAAGGGCCAGTCCGATGAGGGCTAAGGGAGGCGCCGCTGAGCGGCAAGGAGGATGCTGGCGAAAGGTAAGGGAGACCAGGCGGAAGAGGCTAAGGAGAGCTAGGCTAGACCTAGGAGGGAAGGGGGACGGGAGGAGGCAGGGACCGGACGGACGGGAAAAGCAGCGCCCCGCGGCAAGATCGTAGAGAGCTTGCCGCGGGGCGCTATGGAGGTGCTTCCTAGAGGAGGTAGACGCGCTTCCTTGCTAGTGGTAGACGTGCTTAGCTGGAGAGCTGCGGGCGCTGACTACCGCGCGAAGCTAGGGAGCTAACGAAGGGCTTAGTGCCCTGAGGTGTGGCTATTCAACGACGTAGCTGACGATGTCGCCCGACTCGGGATAGAAGCCGCGTAGGACGACGCCACGCGTGCGGCGAGCCTGCCCCGAGGAGCCAAAGGCGCGGTTGAGGTCGGCGATGCTGCGCAGCGGGCTATCGTTGGCCGTGAGTAGGACGAAGCCTTCACGGACGCCAGCACGCTTGAGCGCACCTGCCGAGAGGCTCTCGACGACGAGGCCGTAGGAGAGGCCGTAGTTGCGCAGCTGAGCCGTCTCGAGCTGGCGGATCTTGGCCCCGAGGCGTGCATCGACGCTGGAGCTATTCTGCTTGAGGATGCTCGCGCCGCCCTCCTTGTTACGCAGCTTGACGGCGAAGGTCTTCTCTGCGCCCTTGCGGTTGACGGTGACCTTGATCGTATCCCCTGGACGGAAGCGGGAGACCTGCTCCTGCAGCTGCCCGAAGCCCGTGATCTTGTGCCCCTCGATGGCGACGATGACGTCGCCCTTCTCTATCCCTGCGGCCAGCGCGCCACTGATCTCGGCGAAGTCCGCGACGTAGAAGCCGGAGTTGACCTTGAGCCCTTCCTTCTTGATGAGCTCCTCGGTGATCTCGGAGCCTGCGACCCCAAGGACGCCGCGCTGCACGGTGCCGTAGTTCTTGATGTCGGAGACGACCTTGGCCGCGATGTTGATGGGTACAGCGAAGGAGTAGCCGGCATAGTTGCCCGTCTGGGAGTAGATCATCGTGTTGATCCCGACGAGTTCGCCTGCGGCATTGACGAGGGCGCCGCCGCTATTACCACTATTGACAGCCGCATCGGTCTGGATGAAGGCGCTGACCTCGAGCTGGTCGCCTGCAGCGGCCGTGGAGCGGCTCTTGGCGCTGACGATCCCCGCGGTGACGGTGCTGGTGAGGTTGAAGGGATTCCCCACGGCGAGCACCCATTCGCCGAGGCGGAGCTTGTCCGAGTCCCCAAAGGGGATGGTGGGTAGATCCTTACCCTCGATCTTGATCAGGGCGATGTCGCTACCTGGGTCACGGCCGATGAGCTTGGCCTTGAAGGTACGGTTATCGTTGAGCGTGACGGTGATCTCCTCGCTGCCAGCGACCACGTGGTTATTGGTCATGATGTAGCCATCCTGGCTGATGATGACGCCCGAGCCGAAGGCTATGCGGGCTTGGCGCGCCTGGCTACGGGGATCTCCGCCGAAGAAGAATTCGAAGGGATCGAGCATCTGACGCTGCTCCTGCTGCTGGGCCTGCTGTACCTTGATGTGCACGACGGCCTTGACCGAGGACTCAGCCGCGGGGACGAGGTCGGGAGCAGAGCCCACGGTGCGGGGCGTGAGGGCTGCATTCTGGAAGCCGTAGTTCGGGGCATCGCTACCCGTGTAGGTAGTGCCGTCTGCTAGGACGGACGAGGAGGGCTGCGCCTGACGCGCTAGGACATGTACTGTGGTGGCCGAGGCGACGACACTGAGCGCCGCGAGCCCCAGGACAAGCACACTATTCTTGAGGATCTTCTTCATACCTGCTGATACTGGATGTTAGGTATAAGACATATTGATTACTTGGCTAGCGGGCTTGAGAAGCGCCGCATGTTTAAGGAACGGCTTAGAGCGGTGCTGTCGTATATCGCCCCAGCCTCACACTAGTTGAGTACCTCGTCTGGGATGTCCTCCGCAGCGATCTCTTCGTCCCCGCGCTTGACATCCCCGCTCTTGGCCACGAGGTAGAAGCCACGGTGCGGCGTCCACTCCATGCAGAAGAGCTCAGAGGGCGTCTGGAAGCCGTTGCGCTGGATATTGCGCAGCGCCCATTCCTTATTCTTGCCCAGCGCCGTAAGGGTGGAGTCGACGATCGCCCCATTATTCACGATGAGGAAAGACTCACGGCCACGACCGATCTCCGAGACCGTAATCGAGCCGTTGGTCTCGAAGCGTACATCCTCTAGGTCAAAGAGGGAGAAGATGCCCTTCTCGCGTAGCAGGACACGGAACTGCTCCATCTCAAGGCTGTGGCGCTTGAAGGCCTTGAAGTTCAGTAGGCCGCCCTTGACCAGGTATACGCTCTCGCCCTTGATGAGGCGACGTAGGAGGGCCGAGCGCATACAGAAGCGGGTGAACATATTGAAGACCGTCCACACCGCTAGGGCAAAGAGGATGTGCAGTGCCTTCATATCGGGATTGTAGAGCACACCCCCGACAAGGGCACCGATGACGAAGGCACTGACGGTATCCAGCGGAGTGATCTGTGCCATCTGTGCCTTGCCCGTGATGCGGAGGAAGGCCAGGATGCCGATCATGCCCACGATGAGCTTGAGTGCGATATCTACATACTGCTGCATAGTGTAGGGAGAATTATGGGTTAAGGGAATACTTAGGGAAGGGGAGCTTCGTCGAAGCAAAGGCGAAGCGCTGCGCTAAGACTTAGCGCTAAGGACTGGCCGCCTGAGGGCGCTCCCCTTAGAAGACTTGGATGATGCGTACCAGCTCGGCACGCACGGCGCGGTTGAGCTGCTCCCGCAGCGGATTGAGTCGCATATTGAGTTCCTGCCTCGCGGCAGCCGAAGTCATCTTGAGGCGCAGCACACCATCGTCAATGCTTGCCTCCTGCAGGTAGCGCCCCAGCACCCCCAGCAGCGTGGGGAGCTGATCGAGGAGCTGGCGCTCCAGCATGTGCTCATAGAGCTCAGGGTCCTCATCCCAGAGCTGCGCCAGTGCTGCCTGCAGGCTGAGGGTCTCACTCCGTCGCATCGCCTGCAGTCTGTGTGATGACGCCCTCCTCGACCTCAAAGAGGCGGTAGTCCTCCCCCCAGCTCTCGATGATCTCGTCGAGGTACTTGCGATTGGTGTCGGTGATGAAGATCTGACCGAAGTCACTGCCACCCACAAGCCCGATGATACGCTCCACACGGGCGGCATCCAGCTTGTCGAAGATGTCGTCCAGCAGCAGCAGCGGCCGCTCGGGATTGGATCGGGAGAGGAGGGTGTACTGGGCGAACTTCAGGGCGATGAGGTAGGTCTTACGCTGCCCCTCCGAGCCCACCTTGCGGATAAGCTCGCCCTCGAGCTCCATCAGGAGGTCGTCGCGGTGCAGCCCTACCGAGCTGTGACCCAGTGCCTGGTCGATCTGACGCGCCGCCCGCAGTGCCTCCAGGAGCTGCCCGCCTGAGCTGTGCAGCGTCGTCTGATAGCTGAGACGCACCTCCTCCTGCTCGCCGCTGATGGTGCTATAGTACTGCTGGAAGAGGGGGACGAAGTCCTCCACGAAGCGCTGACGGCGCTCGTAGAGGATGGGGGCGACTTGGTCGAGCTGTAGGTCGAGCACCTCCAGGACGGAGGGCGAAGCTGTGCGCGCCTTCAACAGGCTATTGCGCTGCTCCAGCACGCGGTGATACTGCGTGAGTGCTGCCATGTAGACGCTGTCCTGCTGCCCGAGCTGTCGGTCGAGGAAGCGGCGACGCTCTTCGCTGCCCCCGAGGATCAGCTGATAGTCTTGCGGGGAGATGATGACCAGGGGGAAGGCACCGATATGCTCACTGAGGCGACCGTACTCCTTGCGGTTGCGCTTGAGGATCTTACGCTGCCCAGGACGGATCTGCAGGAGCAGCTGTCGCTCGTCGCCGTGGTCGCTCTCGTAGCTCCCCTCCAGCACGGCGGACTCCGCCCCACGCCGTACCGCCAGGCTGTCCGTGATGGGGAGGTGGCTCTTCGTGAAGGCCAGGTAGTGCAGGGCGTCCAGCAGGTTGGTCTTCCCCATGCCGTTGAGCCCAATAAGGCAGTTAACCTTGGGGGAGAAGGTGCAGCTGGCCGCCGCTATGCTCTTAAAGTTGACGAGGTGAAGCCGTCGTAGGATCATCGCAAGCGGGTGATAAGTCTAGAGAAGCAAGAGGAGCTAATGAGAAGCAGAGAGCAGGACTCAATGGACAGAACCTACAGCCCAGCAGCGGACTCGGCGAAGTTACGGCGAGGCTACTCCAATACTTGGGCCAAGGCTAGGAGGCAGAGGCAGAGGCCTCGGCCATCTGTTCCTTGGTGGAGAGCATGCCGCAGGCGGCGGAGATGTCCTCGCCGCGGGAGGTGCGGATGGTCGTAGTGTAGCCACGAGCCTCCAGCCAGCGCTTGAACTGCTCCATGCCGGCGGCTGCCAGCGGGCGCAGCGGCACGTTGGGGATCTGGTGGAAGGGGATGAGGTTGATGCGACAAGGGATGCCGCGCAGGAGGCGCGCCAGCTCCTCGGCGTGGGCGCGGCTATCGTTGACGCCCTCGAAGACGATGTACTCGAAGGACACACGACGCTGCCCCGTGAAGTCCGCCTGGCGGATCATCTCCAGCGTCTGCTCCAGCGGCAGGCCCCCTTCGGCGGGCATCAGCTCCAGGCGTCCCTCGTGGAAGGGGTTGTGCAGCGATACCGCCAGGTGGCAGCTCGTCTCGCTGAGGAAGCGCTCCAGTCCGCGGCGCACCCCGACGGTAGAGAGGGTGATGCGCTTGGGCGACCAAGCCAGCCCCCAGCTAGAGGTCATCACGGCGATGCTCTCCAGCACGTTCGTGGCATTATCCAGCGGCTCGCCCATACCCATATATACTATGTTGGTGAGCTCGGCTGACTCCTCGACCGAGAGCACCTGGTTGATGATCTCGCCCGCGGAGAGGTTGCCCTTGAAGCCCTGCTTACCCGTCATGCAGAAGAGGCAGTCCATCTTACAGCCCACCTGCGAGGAGATGCAGAGGGTCGCGCGGTCGCCGTCGGGGATGAAGACGGCCTCGACGAGTCCGCCCGAGCGGACACGGAAGAGGTACTTGCGCGTGCCGTCCTTGGAGAGTTCGCTGGTGACGGGGGCACTGCGCCCCACCTCGTAGTGCTCGCTGAGGCGCTCACGGTTGGCCTTGGAGATGTTGCTCATCTCCTCGATGCTCGTGACGCGCTTGTCATAGAGCCAGCCTGCGAGCTGCTTGCCAGTGAAGCGGGGCATACCGAGCTCCTCGGCCAGCTGCGTCAGCTGCTCGAGGCTCAGTCCTAGGAGTATTTTCTTGCCTGTGGTGGGCGTCATAGGGGGAGGTTCAGGGAGGATCAATGAGGAAGGCTGCCCGGGGCGATAGGACGCCGCGGGCAGCCTTTATAGTAACTAGCTAGGGCCTATAGGTTCGCTCCCAAGGCTAGTAGAAGCGGGCGCGATTATCCTTGACCTTGAGGCGCTGGATGAAGTCAGCGAAGGCCTGATAGCTGTACTGGCGAGCCTGGCCGAGCTCCTGCTGCTTGAGGGCGGCGGCCGAAGCTGCCTTGTCGACGGGCGTAGCGCTGATGGGCTGCAGGACGAAGACCTCGCTATTGGAGCCTGCGAAGGGCTTGGAGAGCTTACCCAGGGCGGTGGTCATCGCATAGCCGTTGAAGGCTGCAGGCTCGCTGCCACGTACGATATAGTTGACGTCCACGAGGGTGTCGACCTTGCTCTGCATCGCCTCGGCGTAGGCCTCCAGCGTGCTGAGCTTCTTGGCCTCGAGCTGCTTGACGAGCTGCTCAGCCTTCTTCTCGCTCATCAGCTTAGCCACGATCTGCTCCTTGACGACGGAGAGGGGAGCGAAGCCTGCAGGCGTGTGCTTGCCGACGGCGGGGATCACGAGGTAGTCCGTGCCGCAGGTATAGAGCTTGGGGCTCACCTCACCATCCTTGGCACCGAGGGCCCAGGTGACGATGGGGCGCGAGCTGGGGATCTGGCCGAGCATGGGCGAACCCGTCTCGACGGCTACCCCACGAGCGACGCTGAAGCCTTCCTTCTGTGCGCGCTGTGCCATGGCGTCGAAGCCACCGCCTGCGCCGAGGATCTTGTTCATCGCCGCGTACTTGGCATTGTAGGTATCGGTGGAGAAGGTAGCCTCCAGGGAGACGTAGGCCAGCTGGTACTTCTCGACCGCGGGCTGAGCGTTCTCAGCGCGCAGCAGGATGGTCATAGGAGCCTGACCGAGGCATACCACGGTACCGACGGGCACCTTGTAGAGGGTATCCAGAGCAAGGCCCGACTGAGCGCCGAGCTGGCTGAGGGTAAATTCGGAGAAGGTGCTATCGACCAGGCCCATGCGGTTGGGCATCGTGATGAGCCCGCCCTGAGCTGCCGACTGCTGGTCGAGGCTGTACTTGCGCGCCAGGTCGGCGAAGCTAGCGCCCGAGCCGAGCTGAGCCACGAGGCTATCGGCACGGCCCTTGACGCTGTCGTTGAGGACGATCATGCGCAGGCCGAGGGCCGAGGGAGCGGCCTTCTTGCCTACGAGCTTGACGATGTCGTAGCGGTCGTTGACGAGCTGAGGATCGCTGACCTCACCTACGGCAGCAGCCTTGACGAAGGCTACCTGATCGGCACCGAGGCCGAGCTGGTCGAGCTCCTCACCGGTGAGGTAGCTCTTATCGAAGAACTTATTGGACGAAGCGTAGGCACGCAGGGCAGACTCGACGGCGGGGATGGTGCTAGCGGCACGTAGCTCGGCTACAGCCTTAGCCTTCTCCTCGGCAGCTGCCTGGTAGTCGGCCTGCGAGGGCACGACCTGCACGCTGATGTAGCTGACCTCAGCCATCGGGCTCTGCATACGGAAGAAGTCCTTGTGCCCGTCGTAGTACTTCTGTACCTCCTCATCGCTGGGCTTGGCAGCGGCGTCGGTGATCATGCTCGCCGCGCTACGTACCAGCGCTACGCTACGAGAGGCGCCCCCGAGGGCGAGCTCGCGGTCGAGGTCGTTGATCTTGAAGCTACGCGAGAGCAGCGTACCGATCTTCTCCTGCAGACGCTGTACGCGCACCTGCTGCTGCAGGGCGACGAACTGCTGCTGCAGCCCCTTGAGCTGGTCACGCTGGTCTGCGGGAGCAGCAGCGATCTGCTTGTCGGAGAGCTGGCGGATAAACTCGTTGACCTGCTTCTCATCGGCCGAGCCGAAGAACTGGACAGCCAGTGGCGAGGGCGAGATCCCCTTGCCGGTGAGCAGCGCATAGAGCTCATCGTCGGTGACCTGTACGCCAGCCTTGTCGGCGATCTTGGTCAGCGCGTACTCCGATATATACTGCTGCGCGAGCTGATTATTGAGCATCATACGCTGCTCGTCGCCTATCTTCTGTCCCTGACGCTCAGCCTGCTGCTGTAGCTGCTCGAGGCGGGCGCTGTACTCCTCGATGGAGATGTCCTTGCCGTCGATGGAGAGGGCTACGCGCTCGCTCTTATCCCAAAAGGTGCGTCCACTGGTGAAGAGGTCTCCGATCACGAAGCCAGCGAGTGCTACCCCGATCACGACCACGAGCAGCACGGAGTGACTCCGGATCTTGTCTAATACTGCCATTATCTGTTCTTACCGTATTATTGAGTGTTGTTTATTGCTACAATACTTTGGGTCACAAAGATACAAAAGTATTCCGATCTAGGCGCTAGCGCCGCTGGGTGCAGTGCCTTAGCCTGCCCCCACCCTTCCCCAAGCCTCCCGAGCCTTATCCCCAGCCTTCCTCACTGATATCCATCGGCACGCCGACGGATATCCCTCAGGCGTGTGACGGACGACCCTCAGCGAGCTGACGGATATCCCTCAGCGCAGCGAGGGCTAAGGACGAGCGCAGCGGGAGGCTTGGTTGGCACTCGTCGGACTTGCTCCGCAGCGCGACTAAGCGAAGGGAAAGCCAACCTTAGACTAAGGAGCTAGCACACTCATAGCCAAGCTCTAGCACCCTCTGAAGCAAAGCACCAAGCAGCCTCAAAGGACGAGCGCAGAAAAGGAATGATAAGGGGAGATAGTACGGATATGAACCTTTTCTGCTTCTCCTTGTTAAGAGTAGGTGCACGTGTATACAAGTGTCAAGACAGCAATGCAACAAAAGAACATAGCCCGTACCCTCGGCTACGCCCTCCTCGGGCTCCTCACCCTCAGCGGCACAGAAGCCTCGGGACAGCAGTCCGCGACGACTCGCCCACCGCTCACCCTACGCGGGGCGGTAGACAGCGCCCTTAGGCTCAACCCCGCCCTCGCCGCCAGCGAGCTCGGCATCAAGGGCGCCGAGCTCGACCAGCGCAAGAATCGAGGCAAGCTCTTCCCCGAGATCAACCTCTCGGGCTCCTATAGCCTCATGCTCAAGAAGCAGAAGGTCTACTTCGGCGGCGGCGATAGCGGCGGCTCCATGCCTGGCGGCGCTTCCTCTCCCTTCGGTAACCTCTTCGGCGGCGACGGGATTGAGATGGGTGAGCGCCACAGCCTGCAGGGCGGCATCAACGCAGGGATGCCCCTCATCGCCCCCCAGCTCTGGGCCTCCCTCCAGCTCGACCAGCGAGCTGTAGAGCTAGCAGAGGAGAAGGCCCGCGGCTCCCGCGTGGCCCTCATCAGCGAGGTGCGCAAGGCCTACCTCGGGGTACTGCTGGCACGCGAGTCGGCACGCACCCTACAGAGCAGCTACGACAACACGCAGCAGAACTACCAGCAGATCACCCAGAAGTACGAGCACGGGCTCGTGGCCGAGTACGACAAGATCCGCATGGAGACGCAGCTCAAGAATCTCCTGCCTCAGCTCCTCTCGGCACGCAACACCGAGCGCCTGGCGGAGGCCAAGCTCAAGGTCGTCATGGGGCTCCCCCTCAGTGATAGCATCAGCCTCAGCGAGGCGCTGCCCGCCTACGAGGAGCAGATCTTCGGCCTCCTGCCCGAGTCGGGCGAGCGCGCCGCCACCTCCCTCAGCCTCGAGCGCAACAGCGACCTCAGGAGCCTCGGCCTACAGCAGCGCCAGCTCGAGGCCGCGCTCAAGGTGAAGAAGGCCGCCTTCCTCCCCACCCTCGCCCTTAGCTTCACCTACCAGTACAACTACGCTGCCGACCAGCTGCGCCTAGACAATAGCAAGCGCTGGAGTCCCTTCTCCACCCTCGGTCTGAGCCTCAACGTACCGCTTTATAATGGGGGGGCGCGCTATAATGACCTACGTGCCAGCCGCGTGCAGATCCAGCAGCTACAGCTGCAGCGCCTAGCCACCCAGCGGCAGCTCGAGCTCGGGCTGGAGAACGCCCGCACCGAGCAGCGCAATGCCCTGGCGACCTTTGTCGCCGCACGTGATGCCGTCGCCAGCGCCAGCCGCGGCCACGAGATCGCTCGCGTACGCTACAGCAGTGGCGCCAGCACCCTGCTGGAGCTCAACGACGCCGAGCTAGCACTGCTGCAGGCGCGCCTTGCCCTCAGCCAAGCCATCCACCAGTATATGATCTCGGTCTTCAGCCTCGATGAGCTGCAGGGCCTCGACCAGCTCCCCTAGCCCGCACCCTAATATAGACTCACAATATGAAGCCACAGACTTCGCTCCTGCTGCTCCTCTCAGCAGCCTCCCTCAGCCTTAGCACCGCCTGCAGCAGCTCGAGCTCCTCGAAGCAAGAGACGGCTCAGAGCACCGATAGCACCCAGGTCGTCACGGTCGACGCAGCACGCCTCACCGACTTCGGCAGCCGCCAGCAGTACACGGCGCAGCTCGAGGCCAAGACGCTCAATAACATCACCGCGCAGGCTGGCGGACGTGTCAAGCAGATCCTCGTCGCCGTAGGGGACCGCGTCGCCGCTGGGCAGGTCGTCGCCCGCATGGAGGCCACGCAGGCCTCTGCCGCACAGATCCAGCTGGCGGATGCCAAGACCAACTTCGCCCGCATGGACGAGCTCTACAAGGTCGGCGGTATCTCCAAGGCCCAGTGGGAGCAGGCCAAGAGCGCCCTCGAGCAGGCCAAGCTGAGCTACGGCAACGCCTCGGAGAACACCCTACTGCGTAGCCCCATCTCGGGCTTCGTCACCGCCAAGAACTACGACAATGGCGACGTCACCTCGCCCGCACAGCCCATCCTCGTCATCCAGCAGGTAAGCCCGCTCAAGGTCGTCGTCAACGTCTCCGAGCAGTACTACACCCGCCTCAAGCCCGGCCTCGAGTCCAGCCTTAGCGTCGAGGCCCTCGGCGAGCAGACCTTCAGCGGCCGTATCACCAAGGTCTACCCCACCGTCGACGCCACGACGCACACCGTCGGCGTCGAGATCGAGGTAGCCAACAAGGATCAGCGCCTACGCCCTGGGATGTACGCCCGCCTCGGTCTGGACTTCGGCACGCGCCAGGCCCTGACGATCTCGGACAAGGCCATCGTCCGCCAGGCAGGTAGTGGCATCCGCTATGTCTACGTCCTGAAGGAGGGCAAGGCCGTCTACCGCGAGGTCGAGCTAGGAGAGCTGCAGGACGGCCGCTACGAGGCCCTCCGCGGCATCGAGCCCGGTGAGCAGCTGATCATCTCCGCCCCCTCGCGCCTGAAGAACGGCACCGCTGTCAAGCTAGCTAAGTAGCCCCTATGAGTATCTACGAAACCTCGGTCAAGAAGCCGATCACCACGGCGCTCATCTACGTAGCCATCGCTATCCTCGGGCTCTTCGCCCTGACGCGACTGGCCATCGAGCTGATGCCCAACACGGACACCACGACCGTGATGATCATCACCGCCTACCCGGGCGCCAGCGCGGAGGACATCGAGTCCAACGTCACGAAGGTGCTCGAGAACAGCCTCAACGGGATCGACAAGCTCAAGCACATCAGCTCCAAGAGCCAGGAGAACTCGTCCATCATCACCATGCAGTTCCGCGCCGGGACGCCCATCGCAGAAGCCACCAACGACATCCGCGATAAGCTCGACGCGACCTCCGAGCTCCTCCCCACGGGGGCTAAGAAGCCGACGATCTTCAAGTTCGACAACGCCAGCATCCCCGTAGCGATGCTCTCCGTGCAGTCCAAGGAGAGTGCCCCAGCGCTGGCCAAGATCCTCGAGGACAAGGTCACCAACCCACTGCAGCGCATCGACGGCGTAGGCTCGGTGAGCGTCCTCGGCGCCACCAAGCGCGTCATCCAGGTCTACTGCGCCCCCTCCAAGCTCGAGGCCTACCACCTGACGACCCAGCAGATCGCACAGATCATCGGGGCGGAGAACACCAATATCCCCGCAGGGCAGATCGACCTCGGATCCCGTACGAATAGCCTCCGAGTGCAGGGCGAGTTCACCGATCCCGCACAGCTCTCGAGCATCATCGTCGCTAGTGTCGGCGGCAAGGACGTACGCCTCTCAGACGTGGCCACCGTCAAGGATACCGTCGCCGAGCGCCAGCAGGAGAACTATATCAATGGTATGACCGGGGCGATGGTCATGATCAGCAAGCAGGCGGGCTCCAACTCGGTGAAGATCTCCGAGCAGGTACGTCGCATGCTGCCTCAGATCCAGCAGTCGCTGCCCTCCGACGTCAAGCTCGACTACCTGATCGACACCTCGTCCTTCATCGTCAATACGATCAACTCGCTCCAGGAGACGATCTACATCACCTTCGTCATCGTGATGCTGGTGGTCTTCATCTTCCTCGGACGCTGGCGCGCCACCTTCATCATCGTGCTGACGATCCCTATATCGCTCGTCGCCTCCTTCATCTACCTGCTCGTCTCAGGCAATTCGCTCAACGTCATCTCCCTCTCCTCGCTCTCCATCGCCATAGGTATGGTCGTGGATGATGCTATCGTGGTGCTGGAGAATGTGACCACCCACATCGAGCGCGGCAGCGCCCCCAGGCAAGCTGCCATCCATGGCACGAACGAGGTAGGGATCTCGGTCATCGCCTCGACACTGACGATGCTCGCCGTCTTCCTCCCGCTGACGATGACGCCGGGGGATGCTGGGGTGATGTTCCGCCAGCTGGGCTGGAGTATCAGCATCGTGATGATCGTCTCGACGGCAGCGGCACTGAGCCTGACGCCCATGCTCTCCTCGCAGCTGCTGCGCAAGGGCGTGAGCCGCGGTAAGGTACTGACGCGCTTCTTCGCCCCCATTGAGGCGGTCCTCGGGAAGCTCGACCTCCTCTACGCTCGCCTCCTAGGGTGGACGGTACGCCACCGCCGCTCGACGATCCTCTCCGCCCTAGGGATCTTCGTCCTGAGCCTTCTGGGGCTGCAGTTCATCAAGAGCTCCTTCATGCCGAAGCAGGACGTGGGCTTCATCGACGCCTCGGTGGAGCTGCCCGTCGGCACACGTGTGGAGGAGACACGGCAGTTCGCCCTCGACCTCGAGGCACGTATGCGCCAGACCTTCCCTGCCATACAGACGATCTCCATGTCCGTGGGGCAGGCCGACGCCAGCAATGCCTACGCCTCGACGCAGGAGAACGGCTCCAACGTCGCCTCCATGTTCATCGGCCTGCGCCCACAGAAGGAGCGCAGCATGACGCAGGATGAGGTCGCCGCGGGGCTCCGCTCCCTCTTCGCCAAGACGCCCGAGGTGACCTCCTTCAAGGTCTCCAGTGGCGACGGCAACCCCAACTCTAGCTCGGGCCTCGTCATCGAGCTCTACGGGCAGGACTTCCAGCGCTCGGACAGCTACGCCCGCCTCCTCAGCGAGCAGCTCAAGGACAAGGCCAGCGTCTCGGGCATCACCATCAGCCGCAAGGACTATACGCCTGAGCTGCGCTTCGTCTTCGACCGCACCAAGCTCGCCGAGCAGGGGCTCAACCTCGCCACTGCCTCCGGCTATCTGCGCAGCGCGGTCAATGGGACGGTCAGCTCCTACTTCCGTGAGGAGGGTAGCGAGTACGACATCCGCGTGAGCCTCGCCCCGGAGGCACGCCAGAGCGTCCAGGACCTGATGAACATCCTCGTCTATACGCCCCAGGGCAAGGCCGTACGCCTCTCCGAGCTCGGCCGCCTAGACGAGTCCTTCACCCCGCCGACCATCGAGCGCAAGGACCGCTCGCGCTACGTGGCGCTGACGGTCAATGCCGCCCCAGGCTCGCAGCTCAGTGAGGTCGTCGCCGACGCCCAGCAGATCCTCGACGCCCACCCGCTGCCCGAGGGCATGAGCTACAAGCTGACGGGGGCCTACGAGAGTCAGCAGGAGACCTTCGGCGACCTGGGAGTGCTGATGGCCCTGATCGTGCTGCTGGTCTTCATCGTCATGGCGGCGCAGTTCGAGAGCCTCGTCGACCCCTTCGTCATCATGTTCTCCGTGCCCTTCGCCTTCACGGGGGTCTTCATCGGCCTCCTAGTGACGCAGGTGCCTATGGATACGATGACCTTCATCGGTATGATCATGCTCATCGGCATCGTGGTGAAGAACGGGATCGTGCTCATCGACTACATACGCCTGTGCCGCGAGCGCGGTATGATCATCTCGCGGGCGGTCGTCGCCTCGGGTAAGTCCCGCCTCCGCCCCGTCCTCATGACCACGATGACCACCGTCCTGGGGATGCTCCCCATGGCGCTCGGCATCGGTGAGGGCTCGGAGATGTGGCAGGCTATGGGGATCACCGTCGCCTGGGGGCTCTCCATCTCGACCCTCGTCACCCTCGTACTCATCCCCACGCTCTACGCGGCCCTCGAGGCACGCCGTCTGAAGCGCCGACGCATCTAGCCCCTAGCCTACTGATATGAAAAGTGTATTCATCTCCTACAATCAGGCCTACCACGAGGAGATCATAGAGCTCCTCGGCAAGCTCAGCCTCCGCGGCTATACCTACTGGGAGGTCACCCAGGGACGCGGAAGCGCCACAGGCGATCCTCACCTCGGCTCGCACGCCTGGCCTACACTCAATTCGTCCCTCTTGGTCATCGCGCCCGCCGACAAGGTGCCCACGCTCCTGGAGCGCCTCAAGGCCATGGACGAGGAGACGCCTGCCCAGGGCCTGCGTGCCTTCGTCTGGGCGGTCGAGGCCTCCATCTAGGCGCCCCACCCTCCTCCTCGGCTCACAAGAGTCCTCACGAGCGGTCTGCATCCTCTGCAGGCCGCTCGTGCTGTATCTAGAAGTATAGGGGAGGAAGGCAATCCCCACCTAAGGCCGCGCCCACCCCAAGGGAGGAGAAGCCCCAAGGGGGCGACCCCATCAAAGCCCAGGGTGCGCAGCCCTGTAAGGGCGACCAAACCCTGGGTAAACCCAAGCAAAGAGGACAAAGCCCTGCAGGGGCGACCCTCAAAATGGTATTGTCCCGTAGTCGCACTCCTTCGACTTCGCGCTTAGGCCTTTGGCCGGTCGACCCGCTGGGGCTTGCTCGGCCGTTTGTCCTTACCCGAGGGCTAGGCATACCTGCAGCTACTTCTCGGTCTCTGCTCGAGCTGCGAGGCGGCGGAGCGAGGCGACAGCCTCAGGCAAGCGCTGCGAGGGATATCCCTGAGACACCGTAACTGATATCCGTGAGACGGCTGACGGATGTCCCTCAGCCGCCTCACAGATATCCCTCAGCAGCCCCACCCCTATCCCTGCAGGCAGCCGAGCGCCCTCCATCCCCCTCGTCCTAGGCTAAGGATAGGTGCGTGAGGCCACTAGGCGCTTTGCCTTCGGCCCCGTGGGGTGCTAGCCGTTTGATAGTCAGAGGGAGATTGCGTACCTTCGTAAGGAACGAATACGATAGATCACGATAATGAGTCAAGAGAAGGATTGGGGCAAGGCGACACTTGTCTCCTCGCAGCGCATCAAGGCTGGCACACGCTACTACTACATAGACGCTAAGCTCGACAGCAAGGGCAATAAGTACATCGTACTCTCCGAGACCAAGCTCAAGGAGGGCGAGGCCAAGCCCGAGCGCCACCGTATCTTCGTCTACGAGGAGGACTTTGCTAAGCTCACCCGCGCTCTAGCCGAGACCATCCTCAGCCTCTCTGGAGAGCAGGCCCTCGCCGAGGCCATCCCCGCGCTGAGTGCCGTGAGCAGCACACAGGCCCAGCCGCTCGTAGGCGCCGAAGCCTCCCCCGCGGGTGAGGACGAGTTCGTCCCCAGCGCCGCGCTAGAGCCTACTCCCGACACACCCGAGGACGAGGATGATGAAGATCTGAGCCTCGAGACGATCAATATCGAATGGACCGATGAAGCCTAGCCACCGACATGCCTACCGGACGGCCGCCCTACTGTGGATCATCGCAGGGGGCAATGTCCTGCGCCTCGGCGTCCTGAGCTGGCTGCGCTACGAGGGGAGCCTCGTCGCTCCCCTGCTGTGGCTCGCGGCGAGCTTCGCCTTCTTCGCCCTCTTCATCTTCCCCCGCGTCTCACGGCGCAATCTAGACTATGTCGCTGGGCTCGAGGCGCCCTATCTGTGGCAGTGCTTCAGCCCCCGCTCCTGGCTCATCATGGCCTTCATGATCGCCCTAGGCGTGAGCATACGCAGCCTAGGGCTAGCCCCCGATAGCTTCATCGCGGGCTTCTACTGCGGTCTGAGTAGCGCCCTGCTGCTGGCCGCACTTCCCTATCTACGCAAGGGCTGGCAACGAGGATGACCGACCGCACACAGTTTGAGGACAAGAAGGCGGCCTACTATACCCTAGGCTGCAAGCTGAACTTCGCCGAGACCTCCACCATAGGGCGGCAGCTCTTGGCCGAGGGCATACGTAGCGTGCGTCCTGGGGAGCGTGCCGACATCTGCGTCATCAACACCTGCTCCGTCACCGAGCAGGCCGACCGCCGCTGCCGCTACATGATCCGCAAGGCTCGGCGCGAGCACCCCGACTCCTTCGTCATCGTCACGGGATGCTATGCTCAGCTGAGCCCCGAGGAGGTGGCGCGTATGGACGGCGTAGGCCTGGTGGTGGGCGCCGAGCAGAAGCTCGACATCGCCCCCTACCTCGAGGCCATCGGTCGCCCCACGGCCGAGGCACGTCTGGTACACGGCCGCACGCGGGACATCCATAGCTTCCACCTCAGCTCCTCCAGCGACGAGCGTACCCGCCACTTCCTCAAGGTGCAGGACGGATGCGACTATCACTGCAGCTACTGCACCATCCCCAAGGCGCGCGGACGTAGCCGCAATGGCTCCATCGCCTCGCTCGTCGAGGAGGCCGAGCGTATCGTCGCCGCGGGCGGACGCGAGATCGTCCTGACGGGCGTCAATATCGGGGACTTCGGCCGCAGCACGGGCGAGCGCTTCATCGACCTGGTGCGCGCCCTCGACCAGATCGAGGGCCTCGACCGCCTACGTATCAGCAGCATCGAGCCCAACCTCCTCAGCGATGAGCTCATCGACTACTGCGCCACCAGCCAGCGCGTAGCGCCCCACTTCCACATCCCCCTACAGAGCGGCAGCGACGAGGTGCTCCGACTGATGCGCCGCCGCTACGACAGCGCCCTCTTCCGCCAGCACGTGGAGCATATACGGCGTGTGCTGCCCGAGGCCTTCATCGGCATCGACGTCATCGTCGGCACGCGCGGCGAGCGGCCCGAGTACTTCGAGGACTGCTATCACTTCCTCGAGGGACTGGACTTCTCCCAGCTGCATGTCTTCTCCTACTCCGAGCGCTCAGGCACCAGCGCCCTACAGATCCAGTACACGGTGAGCCCGCAGGAGAAGCACAGGCGCAGCCAGCGGCTGATGCGCCTCTCCGAGGCCAAGCTCCGCCGCTACTACGAGCGCCACCTAGGCCGCCCGCAGGAGGTCATCTGGGAGCAAGGCTGCTACGAGGGCCTCATGCTAGGTCACAGCGAGTACTACCTGCGTGTGGCGCAGCCCTACGACGCGGCTGCCGTGGGCACCCGCTCGTGTGTCACCCCACACCAGCTGCTGGAGGGCGAGCAGGGGCTCTACCTCCGCTAAGGAAGCGCACAGCCCTCGCGGACGAAGCGAAGACAAGGCAGCCAAGCACGACCGACACTACATACTACCCCTATACGATATACCACTGCTATGTCATCTGCTACTACCCCCAAGGTCGGCGTCCTGGTGCTGAACTGGAACGGCCGACAGCTGCTGGAGGACTTCGCCCCCTCCTGGGTCGCGCACACACCAGACTATGCCGAGCTCGTCATCATCGACAACGGCTCGACCGATGAGTCCCTCAGCTTCCTCCAGAGCGCCTATCCCGAGGTTAAGGTCCTCGCCTTCGAGGAGAACTACGGCTTCGCGGAGGGCTACAACCGTGCCATCGCCGCCCTCGACTACCCCTACGTCGTGCTGCTCAATAGTGACGCTGCCCTGAGCGAGGGCTGGCTGGACGAAGCGCTCCAGCTGCTGGAGACGGAGCCCGAGCTAGGCGCCGTCCAGCCCAAGATCCGTGCCCTGAGGGCGCCCGAGGCCTTCGAGTACGCGGGCGCAGCAGGCGGCTACATCGACGCCCTCGGCTATCCCTTCTGCCGCGGGCGGCTCCTGGACACGGTGGAGGTCGACAGAGGGCAGTACGACGAGCCTAGCGAGCTGCTCTGGGCCTCGGGGGCCTGCCTCATCGTACGCCGCAGTGTGTACCTCGAGCTCGGGGGGCTGGACACGCGCTTCTTCGCCCATCAGGAGGAGATCGACCTATGCTGGCGCATGGTCAGCCGCGGCTGGCGCATCCGCCTCGCCCCTAGTGGCGTCGTCTATCACCTCGGCGGCGGAAGCCTCTCGGCAGAGAGCCCGAGGAAGGTCTTCCTCAACTTCCGCAACAACCTCCTCATGCTCTACAAGAACCTCCCCACGCCGCGCCTCTACCTCGTCCTCCTACTGCGCCTCATGCTGGATGCGCTGGCAGCGCTCGTCTACCTCCTGCAGGGACGAGGACGCCACGCGGTGGCGGTGCTGCGCGCCTGGCGGGGCTTCCTCATCCTGCGCCCGCACTACGAGCTGCCGCGAGGCAATAATATGCGTGCTCGGCGCACGGACCTCCCCCTCCCGCTCAAGCCCTACAGCCTCCTCCTCCACTATTATCTCCTCGGGCACAGGCGCTACAGCCAGCTGCCCTAGCCCCTTGTCCCCATCTCCTCACCTATGACTCTACTCAAGCCACTAGCCGAGCGCATGCGCCCCACAAGCCTAGAGGGCTACTTCGGTCAGCGCCACCTCGTGGGCCCCGAGGGCGTCCTCAGGCGGATGATCGAGCAGCAGCGCCTGCCCTCGCTCATCTTCTGGGGGCCACCAGGCGTGGGCAAGACGACGCTGGCGGAGATCATCGCCCGCAGCCTCGACACCAGCTTCCACAGCCTCAGCGCCGTACACTCGGGCGTCAAGGAGGTACGCGAGGTGCTGGAGCGTATCGCAGGGGAGCAGGCGGGACTCTTCGGGCGCAGCATCCGTCCCATCCTCTTCATCGATGAGATCCACCGCTTCAGCAAGAGCCAGCAGGACTCGCTGCTGGGCGCCGTCGAGCAGGGGCTGGTGACGCTCATCGGCGCCACGACGGAGAACCCCAGCTTCGAGGTCATCCGCCCCCTGCTCTCGCGCTGCCAGGTCTACACCCTCGAGCCGCTGGGGGCCGAGGAGCTCTTGGGGCTCCTAGAGCACGCCCTCACCACGGACGAGCAGCTACGCACGCGGCACATCGAGCTAAGGGAGACGGCCGCCCTGCTGCACCTCTCGGGCGGCGATGCCCGCCGCGCGCTCAACATCCTCGAGCTCGTCACCCTCTCCTCCACGGCCGATCCGCTGGTGGTGACCGACGCCCTCATCTCCAGCCTCGTGCAGACCAATCCGCTGGCCTTCGACAAGGGCGGCGAGCTGCACTACGACATCGCCTCCGCCTTGATCAAGAGCATACGCGGCAGCGACCCCGACGCCGCCATCTACTGGCTGGCGCGCCTCATCGAGGGGGGCGAAGACCCCAGCTTCATCGCCCGACGCCTGATGATATCCGCCGCCGAAGACATCGGCCTGGCGAACCCCAATGCGCTGCTGCTGGCCGAGGCCTGCGCCGCCAGCCTCGAGCGTATCGGCTGGCCCGAGGGACGCATCCCGCTGGCCGAGACGGTCATCTATCTGGCCTGCAGCGAGAAGAGCAACTCCGCCTACCTCGCCATAGATCGCGCCCTCGCTCTCGTTCGCCAGACGGGCAATCAGCCCGTACCGCTGCACCTGCGCAATGCCCCGACCTCGCTGATGAAGGACCTCGGCTACGGCAGCGACTACCGCTATCCGCACGATGCCCCAGGGCACTTCCTCGAGCAGCAGTACCTGCCCGATACGCTTCGCGGCCAAGTGCTCTGGGAGCCGCAGCCCCACAGCGCCGCCGAGCAGCAGCTCGACGAGCGGCAGCGTAAGCGCTGGCGTCGCTAGCGGCAGGCCTCCTTACGCTTCGACTCCCCGCTCCCCCACTGGGCGCTCCGTCCTCAAGGCCCCGTCTACTCCTCGCGAGTAGGCGGGGGCTCTGCTTTTCTAGGGACTAAGGCCAGCGCCACCCTCCCCCACGAGTGCTGCTAGGCTAGAGCTGGGACAAAGCTAGAAGGCAGGCAGCGCGGGAGGCAAAGCAGGGAAGTGCGGCGCTCCGAGCTAGGGGGCAACGAGCGAAAGGATAAGGGAAGGCGAGCTGAGGGATAAGGCGCGGCGAGCGGAAGGATAAGGGGGAGCGGGAAAAATAATATAAGAATGCGACAGATATTATATTACTTTCGCCCAGATATTATATAATATTCCGCTAGAAGTAATATAAGAATTGCCACAAAGTGATATAAGAATCGGCGGCGAGGCCTAAGGGGGAGCGCGGCGCGCCTTAGCCCTCGCGGCCGTTCGAGCCCTGTGCGGCCTCCATCCAAGGGTGCGGCGGGAGGCTGCGACAAGGGCTGCACAGCGAACGCACGAGGGGCATAGAGCGAGCGCCCAAGGGAGACACAGCAGCTGGACACCCTAGCCTGAGCACCCCGCCGAGGCTAGATCCAGCGCCGCTGAGCCACCATCCTCGGCAGCGGCGTGATCCCTAGGCAGGGGCTTCACCAACTAGGTGATGCAAGATATTAGGTAAATGAGTAACTTTGCGTACCACTTAATTAGAACAGCACCTTATGAGAATCACAACTAACCTCATCTGCATCGTCGCCGCTGCCAGCAGCCTCGCGGCACAGACGAGCAAGAGCCCCATCAAGGGGACGCTCCTCGGCGGGAGCACGCAGCGCCCCGTGGACTTCGCCAGCCTGCTGCTCCGTAGTCCCAAGGACAGCACCCTCGTGACGGGGTCCCAGAGTAAGGCCGACGGCTCCTTCCGCTTCGAGGCCCCCCACGGTAGCTACATCCTCGAGGTACGTGCCCTAGGCTACAAGACCTGGCACCGACAGCTCACCCTCACCAGCGCTACCGACCTAGGCAAGATCCTCCTGAGTGAAGACGCTAAGCAGCTCGGAGAGGTACAGATCGCCGCCAAGCGCCCCATCATGCAGCGCAAGGCCGACCGCATGGTCTTCGACCCCGAGCAGCTCGCCCCCTCGGGCTCTACCGCTCTAGACCTCCTACGCGAGACCCCTGGCCTCAATGTCACCGACCAGGGGATCAGCCTCATCGGCAAGGGGCAGGTCATCGTCCTGATCAATGACAAGCGCGTGCGCCTCTCGGGATCAGCGCTCGCCAATCTCCTACGCAGCTACTCCAAGGCCGACCTCAGCGAGGTGCAGATCCTCACCACACCTCCTGCCAAGTACGAGGCCGAGGGCAATGCGGGCGTGCTGAACATCGTGCTGAAGAAGGCCAAGAATGACTTCTTCGGCGGGAACATCAGCACCGACTTCAACTATCGAGACGAACGCTGGGGCTACTATGCCTCCACGGGGCTCAACTACAAGAAGGACCGCATCAGCTCCTCCCTGCAGCTCAACGCCGGCCAAGGCACCTACCGCGGAGGCTTCGCCACCTACCGCAGCTACACCCAGCGGCCGCTCTACTCCAGTAGCGAGTCTAAGTTCGAGAACGTCGATAAGTGGGCGGGGCTGCGTGCCTCACTCGACTACCAGCTGAGCCCTGAGCTGAGCCTCGGCGGCAGCCTCTCCTTCTCTCCCAGCACAGAGAAGCCCCGCCGAGAGAACCTCACCGAGGACTACCTGACCCTCCCCTCAGGAGAGCGGCAGCTCCAGCTGCGTATGCCTGGGACGGCCGATGAGACCAACCGCTCGAGCTACACCTCGGCCAACGTCCACCTAGAGAAGAGCTTCGCAGGACACGCCGGACGCCGCCTCAGCTGGGACGTCGACTACGTGGGCTTCGAGAGCAGGGAGGAGCGCAACTTTGACTCTAAGAGCTACAGCAGCACGGGGGCACTGCTGCCCGGGCAGGACTTCCGCTTCGACTCCGAGACCCATCAGCAGACCCGCTCCTATATAGGCAGCATCGACTACAGCCATCCCCTAGGGGCGATGCAGCTGAACTTCGGGGCTAAGGGCAGCTGGACGCGCACGAGCAACGTCAATGACTACGCCGCCAGCAGCACCCTCGGGGAGCGCCACGACCAGCTACGCTTCGACGAGCATATCTACGCCCTCTACGCCGACCTAGCACGCCCCCTCTCGGCTCAGTGGAGTCTACGCGGTGGGCTGCGCCTAGAGTACACGCATACCGATGGCCAGGTCAACGGGCAGCGCCGCCTCAAGACACGGGACTACCTCAACCTCTTCCCCACGGTCTTCGTCGGCTATACGCCCAGCGAGCGCCACGCCTTCAGCCTCAACGGGAGCATACGCCTACACCGCCCCTCCTTCGGTCAGCTCTCCCCCTTCCCCAGGTATGAGAACCGCTACAACACGCTGCAGGGCAAGGAAGACCTCCGTGCTGCACAGCAGGCCAACCTAAGCCTCGGCTATACCCTCGGCGGGAAGCTGAATATCCAGCTCTCGGGGAGTCACCTCTGGGACGGTATCAACCAGGTCATCCGCCTCGATCCCGCGACCAACCAGGGCTACTACACGCACGACAACGCCGCAAGCGAGACACGCCTGGCGCTGGATATGAGCTACGTCTTCAACAGCTGGAGCTTCCTGCAGAGCTACATTAGCCAGCAGGTAAGCTACACCGACTCGTACGCGCTCTACCAGGGGAGCAAGCTCTACAGCAGCTCAGGCCTCAGCTACAACTTCAACATCAACAACACGCTCTTCCTCAACCCCAGCAAGACGCTCCAGGGGACGGTCTCCCTCTACTACACAGCGCCCATGTATGAGGCAGGCCTTAGGATAGGCCACATCCTCAACGGGGGGCTAGGGCTCTCCTACAGCCTCCTTCAGGGCAAGCTCCGCCTCACCACAGGGCTCTCCAACCTATTCGCCAAGGATATGGTCATACGTCTGGGCAATGCCGACTACCAGATGCGCGTCGTCAATACGGCTACGGCCAACAACTTCAAGATCGGCCTCAGCTACCACTTCGGGGCGCCCATCAAGGGTAAGGAGGCTAGAGGCAGCGCTCAGGAGCTGCGTTCTCGCATGTAGCCCTGCCCTATATGGATAGCTCCACGACCCGCGGCCGTGCCCTCGGCCTCAGCCTCATCGCGCTACTGGCCCTCAGCGTCACGCTGCTAGCCCAGTGCAGCTGGGCGCAGCAGCTGCGCCTCAGCCCCATGGTGCTGGGGGTCGTGCTGGGTATGCTGCTGGCCGATACGCTGCGCCCGCAGCTACCTGAGTCCTGGGACGGCGCCTTCCGCATCGCGGGCAAGCAGCTGCTGCGCGCGGGGATCGTCTTCTACGGCTGCCGCCTGACGCTGGAGGCGCTCACCGAGCTAGGCCCCGAGGCCATCCTCATCGACACGATCGTTGTCCTAGGGACGCTCCTCCTCGGGGAGCTCCTCGGCCGCGCCCTGGGGCTAGAGCGTAGCGAGCGGCTCCTCATCGCCTCGGGGAGCGCCATCTGCGGCGCCGCAGCCGTGCTCGCCACGGAGCCCGTAGTACGAGCGCGCTCGCACAGCACGGTGGTGGCAGTGGGTACGGTGGTACTCTTCGGAACGCTCTCGATGTTCGTCTACCCGCTCCTCTACCGCTGGGGCGCGCTGGAGGCCCTCGGCCTGCGCGGCGTCGGCATCTATACGGGCGCCACGGTTCACGAGGTGGCGCACGTCGTCGGGGCAGGGGCGGCGATGAGTCCCGAGATCGCTGCGCTGGCGACCCTGACCAAGATGATACGCGTCCTGCTGCTGGCCCCGGTGCTCCTCGGGCTGAGCTTCCTGATGCGCGAGCGGCAGGCTGGCGGCAGTGCCTCGGGCAAGGGGCGGGTGCAGATCCCCTGGTTCGCCTGCTACTTCATCCTCGTGGTGCTGGCCAATTCCCTCTTGGCTCACTTGGCCAGCGCAGGCGGCTGGGCGGAGAGCTACAGGACGGTGACGGACTGGATACAGACGGCCGACACCTTCGTCCTAACGATGGCCATGACGGCGATTGGGATGGAGGCGCGGCTGGCTAAGTTCCGTCAGTCGGGTGTGAAGCCCTTCCTGCTGGCCCTCGGCCTCTACCTCTGGCTCGTCGGTGGCGGCTACCTCCTGGTACGCTTCCTAGCCTAGGCAGAGCACGGCGCGAGGGGTCTTCCGCCCCGCTCCCGACGCGCTCTAAAGGCCTCTAAGAGCAAAGCCCCCAGCGCCCGCAATGGTAGCGGCGCCCCTCCAGACGAGTAGCCCGAGGGCTGTCCCAAGAGGCCTAAGCGCTTCGTCTGAGGCAGCTCCGAAGTCCTTCCTTCCAGTCGCCCGATACGTCACGCGGGGCTCACCCATCAGTCGATGGATGAGCCCCGCGTGCCTTTGGTCTTAGCTCTAGGGAAGCTGTGAGCTAGCGAAGGAGGACGGTCACCCCACGGGCGCCGTGAGCGCCCATCACGAGAGCCTGCTCGATGTCAGCCGTCTTGCTGGGCCCACTGATGAAGCCCGAGAAGGGGCTCTGAGGATTGAGCTGGCGCACGCGGCGCATCGCCTGATGCATGTTGTCCACGAGGTCGGAGCGGTTCAGGACAAAGACGAGGTTCTCCGCGATGAAGAACTCCGCCCGCCACTCGTCCCGCTGCTCGACCCAGCAGCAGCCGTTCTCGCAGACGCCGAGGGGTGTCTCGACGATGGTGACATCCGTACCGTTCATGGCCGTCGGGTCGCCTGCCTCACTGGGGCGCAGGCTCCCTAGGCCAGGCAGCTCAAGGTCGCTGATGAAGCGCTGGGCCTCGGGGTAGAGCTCGCGGATGATGGCCGCCAGATCATCCCCAGGCTGCAGCAGGACGACGCGACCGCCGACCTCCGTCATGATGCGCTCGAACTGCTGGACGCGGTCCGGGTAGGTAATCGCTGCGAAGCCCTCTAGGTCGGGGTGAGCCTCGCGATGGGTGGTATAGCGTCGGATGTTCTCCAGGACGCCTTGCTTAGCGTGTGACATAGGCCTTACTTCTTCTTTTCTTGCGTCTTGATCCACCAGTCATTGAAGCTCTGGGAGGCAAAGTGCGGGAGCTCACGGCCCTTACCCCAGGCGTTCAGGCTATTATAGAGGAGGAAGCGCGGGAGGTGGTTGGCCACAGGCGCACAGCGTAGGGCGGTGTTGAAGAGCCCTGGGCGCTCCATCAGGAACTTCATGCCGTAGCTCATCAGCTTCTTCTCCTTATTGGCCTGCCCCAGCTTGTCGAGCTGCTGGCGCCAGCGGTAGATCTGCTCGCCGAGGTCGATCTTGACGGGGCAGACATTGGAGCAGGAGAGGCAGAGCGTGCAGGCCGAGACATTGCCCGCATAGCGCACGGGGTCGTGCACCATGCCAAGGTTGATGCCGATGGGCCCAGGGATGAAGTAGCTGTAGCTGTAGCCGCCCGAGCGTCGATAGACGGGGCAGGTATTCATGCAGGCGCCGCAGCGGATGCAGTTCAGCAGCTTGTCGTGCTCCTTGTTGGCGATGATGCTGGAGCGCCCATTGTCTACGATGACGAAGTGCAGCTCCCCGCCCTCCTGCGGCTTGCGGAAGGAGGAGGTGTAGGTCGTAGAGGCCTGCCCCGTGGCGCTACGAGCCAGTAGACGCTGGAAGACGGCTAGCTGGTCGAGGCTCTCGATAACCTTCTCGATGCCGAAGGAGCAGATATTGAGCTTCTGGCAGGCCATGCCCATATCGGCGTTGCCCTCGTTGGTGCAGACCACCACCTCGCCTGTCTCCGCGATGGCAAAGTTGCCCCCGGTCATCGCGGCATCGGCCTCGAGGAAGTGGCGACGTAGGTTGGCACGCGCCGCATGCGTCAGGTAGGTCGGGTCGCTATTGCCTGGCTCGGTGCCCATCTCACGGGCGAAGAGCTCGGCCACCTCCTCGCGCTTGATGTGGATGGCCGGCATGACGATGTGGCTAGGACGCTGGTGCATCAGCTGGAGGATGCGCTCGCCGAGGTCACTCTCGATGACGTCGATGCCGCGTGCCATGAGGTAGGCGTTCAGCTCGCACTCCTCGCTGAGCATGGACTTACTCTTCACCAGGCTCTTGACGCCGTGCTGCTCGAGTAGGCCATGGACGATACGATTGTGCTCCTCGGCATCTACAGCCCAGTGGACAGTGACGCCGTTGGCCTGAGCCTTAGCCTCGAAGCGCTCCAGCAGACTATCCAGGTGGGTGACGTTGTAGCGCTTGATGTCGTGCGCTAGCTGGCGGAGCTCCTCCCACTCGGGGAGCTGCTTGCTCACGCGGTCACGCTTCTGCCGTACGAACCATAGGGCCTGATTGTGCCAGCTCGTACGCTCCATATTCTCGATAAAGCGGGCTGCTGCCGCTGCATGTGAGGTACTCATAGGTTGGCTGCTAGGATTTCGATGGCGTGAATGGTCTGTATAGGATAGTGCTCACGGTCAATGACGCCCTGCATATGCATCAGGCAGCTGCTGTCGCTGCCCGTGATGTAGGCAGCACCCGTACTCATGTGGTCCTTGACCTTGTCCCGACCCATGCAGACACTGACCTCGGGCTCCTCGATCGAGTACATCCCCCCGAAGCCGCAGCACTCATCGATACGCTCAGGCTCGACGACCTCGATGCCGTCGACGAGCTCGAGGAGGTTACGGATCTTGTTCATGTAGGGGAGGTTGCGCTCACTGGGCGTAGAGAGGTGAAGCTCGCGTACCCCGTGGCAGCTGTTGTGGATGCTGACGCGGTGAGGGAAGTGGCTGGGCAGGGAGCGGATCTTGAGGTCATCGTGCAGGAACTCGATGACGTCGCGCACGCGGCCAGGGGTCTGGCAGCGGTGCTCCCCGGCGAGGATATGGCCATAGTTCTCCTTGACGAAGGCGACACAGCTGGCCGAGGGGCCGACGATGACCTCGAAGTCCTCAAAGAGCTCCTCGAAGCGTCGCGCAAGGTGCTTGGCTTGGTACTGATAGCCCGCATTGGCCATGGGCTGGCCACAGCAGGTCTGGTTCAGCGGATACACTACGTCATGGCCTAGAGCTGTCAGTAGCCGATAGGTCGCTATCCCGACGTGGGGGTAGATAGCATTGACGTAGCAGGGGATGAATAGTCCTACTCTCATATACTATAATACCGTTTAGAGTGATGAGGCGAAGCTGTTCCTCCATGCGCTTCGTCCACTGCTAAGGTAAAACCTCTTGGGGACAATACCAAATACCGCCCGCCAAGCCTTGTGTACACAGGCTCAGCCGACTAGCCCAGCTGCCGCTCCCCGCCCGCACGCGCTCCCCTCCTTTCCGAGTTCACCCGCAATCCTAAGCCTAAGGCCAGCGCCGCCCCCCTTAGCCGCGAGGCTAGCACCAGCCGCTATTCCGAGAGCTAGCCCTCAAGGGAAGCGGCGCGCATACCCATACTGGAGGGAAGGGCAAAGGGCGCCACAAGCCCCTGCGGGGCGCACCCGCAAGGCGAGTCAGCATGAAGTCGAGGTCCTAGGGCGACGGCAGCACGACGGCTCGGAGGGTCGCCCCTGTAGGGCTCTGTTTCTTATAACGCTGGCCTACCCAGGGTTTGGTCGCCCTTTCAGGGCTGCGCACCCTGGGCTTTGTTGGGGTCGCCCCTATAGGGGCTTAGCACTCCGTCTGAGCAGCACGCGGGCCTAGGGGGAAGGTGCGCGAGGGATACCAGTCAGGGCGCTGAAGGACGTCCGTCAGCCGTCTTAGGGATATCCCTCGCGGGGGCGCACTGATATCCCTCACGGGCGTCCCAGGCGCTACCGCAGCACCGCTCACGGCAGGCCTTCAAAAAAGGCAGCGCCCCGACGTCACGAGGACGTCGAGGCGCTGCGCTTACTTTAGGAGCGAGCCTGCGCTCGCTGAGGGCTCGGGCCTAGAGGCCACGACCGTGGCAGTGCTTGAACTTCTTGCCGCTGCCGCAGGGGCAGAGGTCATTGCGACCGACGCTGTGCGTAGCGCGGGCAGGCGTACGGCGCTGAGCCTCCTGCTCGGCTTCGCTGCCGACCTCATCGCGTCCCTCGCGGTACTGCTGCTCGGCGATCTGTCGCTGGGCCTCCGCTGCCTGGATCTCGAGCTCGCGGAGCTCCTGGTCACTAGGCGGCGCGATGTTGAGGTGGACACGCATCAGCACGGAGGCCGTCTTGCGGTTCATCTCCTCGATCATCTGGCGGAAGAGCTCGTAGGACTCGAGCTTGTAGACCAGCAGAGGATCCTTGTTCTCATAGCTAGCGTTCTGCACCGAGTTGCGCAGCTCGTCCATCTCACGCAGATGCTCCTTCCACGCCTCATCGATGTGGTGCAGGACGACGGACTTCTCGAACTCCTTCATGATCGTGCGACCCTCGCTGGCATCGGCGTCGCGGAGGTTGCAGCTGACATTGTAGACGAGGCGGCCATCGGTCAGGGGTACCATGATGCGCTCATATACCTGGCCCTGCTCCTGATAGACCTGATGGAGCACAGGGTAGGCCTGCTCGGCGATCTGAGCGGCGCGGCGCTGGAAGGCGGCCTCGACGGCGTCGTAGAGCAGGTCTGCTAGCTGATCGGCCTTGGTCCTGCGGAAGGTATCCGCGTCAAAGGGCGCCTCGATGGCGAAGGTACGCATGACGTCCACGCTGAAGCTGTCGAAGTCCTCGGCCTCGCGGTGTGCGTCCACGAGGATACGCCCAGCATCGTAGAGCGTATTCATGACGTCCATCTCGATACGCTCACCCATGAGGGCGTGGCGACGACGCTTGTAGATGACCTCACGCTGGGAGTTCATCACGTCATCGTACTCGAGGAGACGCTTGCGGATGCCGAAGTTATTCTCCTCGACCTTCTTCTGCGCGCGCTCTACGGCCTTATTGAGCATGCTGTGCTCCAGTACTTCGCCCTCCTGGAAGCCCATCTTGTCCATCATCGCCGAGAGACGGTCGGAGGCGAAGAGACGCATCAGGTGGTCCTCCAGCGAGACGAAGAAGACGGACGACCCGGGGTCACCCTGACGCCCTGCACGACCACGCAGCTGGCGGTCTACACGGCGCGACTCGTGACGCTCGGTACCGAGGATCGCCAGCCCACCTGCGGCCTTGACCTCGGGCGTGAGCTTGATGTCGGTACCACGCCCTGCCATGTTGGTAGCGATGGTCACCACGCCGGGCTTACCTGCCTGGGCGACGATCTCGGCCTCCTTCTGGTGGAGCTTAGCGTTGAGGACATTGTGGGGGATCTTGCGCAGGGTGAGCATCTTGCTCAGCAGCTGCGAGATCTCGACCGAGGTCGTACCTACCAGCACGGGGCGTCCACCTTCTACGAGGCGGACGATCTCCTCGATGACGGCGGCGTACTTCTCACGAGCCGTCTTGTAGATACGATCGTTGAGGTCGTGGCGTGCGATGGGGCGGTTGGTGGGGATGACGACGACGTCCAGCTTGTAGATGTCCCACAGCTCGCCAGCCTCGGTCTCGGCCGTCCCGGTCATCCCAGAGAGCTTGTGATACATGCGGAAGTAGTTCTGCAGCGTGATCGTGGCGAAGGTCTGCGTGGCGGCCTCCACGTGGACGCGCTCCTTGGCCTCGATGGCCTGGTGCAGCCCGTCGGAGTAGCGACGACCGTCCATGATACGGCCCGTCTGCTCGTCGACGATCATCACCTTGCCGTCCATGACGACGTACTGGTCGTCCTTCTCAAAGAGGGTGTAGGCCTTGAGGAGCTGGTTGACCGTGTGTACGCGCTCGCTCTTGACGGCGTAGTCGGCGAGCAGCGCCTCCTTGCGAGCAGCGTGCTCCTCGGGCGTGAGGCCCTCGGCAGCGAGCTCGGCCAGCAGCGAAGCGATGTCGGGAAGGATGAAGAAGCGGCTGTCATCGGTGCCCTGCGTGAGGAGGTCGATCCCCTTGTCCGAGAGCTCGATGCTATTCTGCTTCTCGTCGATGACGAAGTAGAGCTCATCGGTGACGATATGCATCTGGCGCATGTTATCAGCCATGTACTCCTCCTCGACCTTGAGCATACCGGTCTTGATACCAGGCTCGCTGAGGTACTTGATGAGGGGCTTGCTCTTGGGCATACCCTTGTAGGAGCGGAAGAGTAGGAAGTAGCCCTCCTCCTGCTCCTTCTTGTCGTCGCTCCCGATCTTCTTCTTGGCATCGATGAGGAGCTGCTGGCAGAGGCGGCGCTGCGCCTCGACGACGGTCTCCACATTGGGCAGGAACTGCTCGAAGAGCTGGTCGTCACCCTTGGGCACAGGGCCCGAGATGATCAGTGGCGTACGGGCGTCGTCGATGAGCACAGAGTCCACTTCGTCCACGATAGCATAGTTGTGCTTGCGCTGGACGAGGTCCTCGGGGCTGGTCGCCATATTGTCGCGCAGGTAGTCGAAGCCGAACTCATTGTTCGTCCCGAAGGTGATGTCAGCGTTGTAGGCCGCGCGGCGCTCGGGCGTATTGGGTCGGTGCTTGTCGATGCAGTCGACGCTAAGACCGTGGAACATGTATAGGGGGCCCATCCACTCCGAGTCGCGCTTGGAGAGGTAGTCGTTGACGGTGACGACGTGCACACCGTTCCCCGTGAGGGCGTTGAGGAAGACAGGCAGCGTCGCCACCAGCGTCTTACCCTCACCCGTAGCCATCTCGGCGATCTTGCCACGGTGCAGTACCGTCCCCCCGAAGAGCTGCACATCGTAGTGCACCATGTCCCAGGTGATCTCGTTGCCCCCAGCGAGCCAGTGGTTCTGATAGACGGCCGTGTCGCCCTCAATACGGACGAAGTCGTGCGTCACGCTGAGCTCGCGGTCGAAGTCCGTAGCCGCTACACGTAGCTCAGGAGCCTCCGCGAAGCGGCGCCCCGTGCTCTTGACGATGGCGAAGGCCTCGGGGTGGATCTCGTCGAGGACGAGCTCCAGCTTGTCGAGGATCTCCTTCTCGAGCTTGTCTACCTTGCCCCAGATCTCCTCACGAGCATCGAGGTCCTTGCCCTCGACGCTGGCCTTGAGCGCCTCTACCTCGGCACGCTCGGCGGCGACATAGTCCTGGATGCGCTGGCGAAGGGCCGCCGTGCGCGCACGCAGCTCATCGTGGCTGAGGGCGTCGATCTCGGGGTAAATAACTTTGACGCGCTCCACCCAAGGGGTGATCTCCTTGAGGTCACGCTGTGATTTGTTGCCGAAGAGCTTCGACAGAAAGTCTGTAAATCCCATTATGTATCTTGTGTTTGTTGCTTGGAAAGGGTGAGGAAGCTCCCCCAAAGACAGGGGGAGCCCGTGGCCTAGGCTAGGCCTCAGAGGGGCTCGGCGCGCACTCCGAGGAGGGCGCAGTAGGGTCTACGAGCCTCTCGGCTAGTAGGCGGCGTTGGGCGGGCGTATCCTCAGGACGCGGGCGATGGCCTTGACGACGTCGGGCGCCGCGAGGATAGGATAGTCGAAGGTCTTAGGCGTGAGCCCTGCTCCCCAGAGGATGCAGGGGGTGTCGACACTGAGGGCCTGCAGCCATAGATTGGGGCTGTCGGCGCTCTCCTCGACCTCCCAGCCGGGCAGCAGACTCCAGTAGACATCTGCCTGATAGCGGGTGTGGACGGCACGGCGAAGCGCTAGAGCCCGCTCGCCTGCAGCACCCTGCATGAGGCGCGCGCCAGCGACGGCCGAGCCTACGCCCTCCATCTCGGCGAGGAAGGCAGCGGACTCGTCCTGCAGCGAGGTGAGGCTGAGCTTGCGGCTCTCAGCGAGCTTCTTATTCAGGTAGAGGCGGCCATCGGCGCAGCGCTCTACCCAGCTGCCCTGACCATGCAGGGCGGAGAGATAGAGGTTCAGCAGCGCCGCGCCCTTCTTGGCACTGAAGCGCCCCGAATGCGCCTCCAGCGCCTTGGGTCGTGGCCTGCGGTAGTGACTGTAGCCTGTACCTGTCAGGGCGATGAGGCAGCGCCCACGGCCGAGCTTGCGCTCCAGCTCGCTGACGATGCTCGCCAGATCTCGGTCGAGGCGCACGTAGGCATCGACCTCCTCGCTGCTCAGCTCGCTCGTCTGCCCCTCGGGGGCTACGTCGAGGCTGTAGGAGAGGGCTAGGAGACCTGGGGTCTTGCTCTCGGCATAGCCACCCTGATCGATGAGCTTGAGCGCCAGGCGCGTGACCTCTTCGTTGGCCAGCGCACTGCGCTTGAAGGCCTGGGCATCCCCGCTGGGATAGCGGTGCGTGAAGCTACGCCCCCAGTCCGACCAGCTCTCTGCGGGGCTCGTATAGCGGCTGAGGGGCGACCAAGCGAGTTGTCCCGAGACGAGGCGCTTATTGGGGCCGTCGCTGCTGCGATTGTAGGCCTCCAGCGTGGCGGGCATACGCTCGTAGTAGCTGCTGCTGGACCAGGCCGCCATGCGGCCATCCAGCCAGTAGGCTCCATTGGCCGTCCAGCCGCCCGCAGCGATGGCCGTGGCGGCATCGGCGGAGAGGCTGTAGACGATGCTCGAGCCGCCCGAAGCCTCCTTCATGCGGTCGCCCAGCGTCTGCACCAAGAGCGCCTTAGGCGAATAGCTGTCGCGTGTGTAGTTCCCCTGATAATTGGTGTCGTGGAAGAGCTCCTGCACGCGGCCAGCGTGCGGCAGCCAGACGACAGGGCGCTCCACCCCGTGCGTGGCGGGGTAGGCTCCCGTATGGAGCGTGGCGGTGGCGGAGGCTCTATTGAGCTCCGCTAGCGGATAGCTGAGGCGGGGATAGACCTTGCCCTCGTGCATGAGGCGCCCCAGGCCGCCCGAGCCCAGCAGCGGCTGCAGCTGCTCGAGGTAGTCGGTGCGTAGATCCTCTACCGTGATGTAGACCACGAGCCGAGGGAGCTCCTCGGCACGCAGTCCCTGCTGCAGGGCCACGAGCGCCAGCAGCGAGGTCATCAGGTAGCGCATGCTGCGCTGCTCTAGGGGAGAGAGGAACTTACTCATTACTTATCTAGGGTCCACCTCGAGGCGTGGGCGAGGCATGAGGTACAGCAGGCGCGCCAGGATCCACAGCGCGAGGGCCGCGATGAGGAGGTACATAGCGGGGTGGAGCGTCTGCCCCGTGAGGTAGGCCAGCAGCGGGCAGAGCAGGAGCAGGACAAGCTCCGCGCGATAGATCATGCGCCGCAGCCACATCCAGCGCCCCCCGCCTAGCTGCAGGACGAAAGAGGCAAGATAAAGGGGATTCAGCGCCAGTACCGCCACATTGGGGGAGGTCATCGGATGCTCCGAGACGAAGACGATGAAGCAAAGGAGCGTACCCGCAAGGCCTGCTAGGAGGAAGATCAGCCCCTCCGTGATCCCAGGGAGACGACGACGCTGAAAGCGTAGGATGAAGTGCCCCAGCGAGGCGATGAGCAGAAGACTGAAGACGGGCAGCGGTGCTAGGAGCTCCGACCAGAAGGAGTCCTCGGCGGGCGCAGGCGGCGGAGTCACCCCCTCGGGCGCCTCCAGCCAGCGGGCTGAGAGCACGGGGCGGATCTTGCGCGGACCCTCGGCCGTAGGGTAGCAGACGAAGAGCTTGGTCAGCAGCTCGGCAGCCGTCAGCGGGATGAAGAACTGATCCCGCAGCGTCATCAGCTCATCCAGCTCACGTCCCATCGCTAGGTCCGTGCCGAAGACGAGCCAGGGCGAAGGGGCCTCCAGCTCGTTGATCACGCTGCGCCAGCTGCGGGGCGGCACGCTATCGGCGGGATCGACGTAGTAGAAGGAGGGGGCTCCCTGCTTCGGGTCATAGCCGGGGAGCGTCTCCAGATAGAGATCTATGGGGCGGGTGCTGCAGTTGTTGCGGAAGGCATTGTAGCGATAGGTAGCGTTCTCGGGACGGATGTTATCCAGAAGGCGCGCCCACAGCTGGGCACGCTGCAGGCTATCGGTGAGGAGTGTCACCTCGCGCACGGCGCCGCGGCTGAGGTATTCCGCTAGATAGGCCTCGGTGGGCATGGGGACGACGAGGTAGTCCGTCTTACCCTGGGTAAAGCGGATGGTGAAGTCGTCGTCGAAGTTGAAGATCCCGTAGTTGAAGGTCACATCCAGCCCCTGCACGGCGTCCAGCACGCGCAGGCCAGCATGGCCGTAGAGCGTATAGGAGGCCTCGGCACTCGGTGCGGCGGCTAGGAAGCTCACCTGAGCCTCTGAGCTCAGCTGCGCGGGCAGTCCCTGCGTGCTGCTGGTCCCTAGGCTCTGAGCCGAGGCAGGGAGCAGCAGGCTGAGCACTAGATACAGCGATAGGGCCACCTGCAGCAGTACGCGCTGGTAGCCCAAGCCGCGCCCCTCGGCGCGCCCCTTGTATAATCGATGCATAGCTTCTAGATCTTTCACGCTATGACAAAGATACGAAATAGCCCGCGAGGCATCAAACGCCCTGCCCTCCCCTACTCAAAAGGCAAGTCCCGCCTCGCCTCCGCCCTTCCCCACCTTGCCTCCGAATGCAGGGTCGAGGGGCAAGCGTGCAGCCCCGAACAAGCCAGCAGGGAGCGCGCAGCATAGGGGTAGGGAGCGCGAGGGACAAGGGGCGAAGACTCTGAGGGATATCAGTCAGGCGGCTGAGGGACGGCAGTCAGCGCCGTGAGGGATAGCCATCAGCCGAGTGAGGGATAGCCCTCAGCGCGCTCGGCTAAGGCCGTCGCCGCAGCGCCGCGCCTTAAGCTGCGCCTCGGGGAATGAGGCGGAGCTCCTTCGCCTCCCCTTCGCCCTCCTCTAGCAGGCTGCAGGCAGCACGCTTCCCCTAGCCCCAATAAAGCAAGCGCCCTGCTCCCGAGGGCCGTCGTGGCTTAGGGAGCAGGGCGCTTGTCGTATCGCTTAGCGCTTGACGCGCTCAGGGTTCTGCTTGACGAAGTCCGCCCAGTTCTTGGCCGCACCCGCCGAGGCGCGCTGCAGCGGCGAGGAGGTGAGGAAGTGATGGCAAAGGGCAGCCGCGAGGCCGTCCGTGGCATCAAGCTCGCGCGGCATATCGGCCTGGGGGATCTTGAGGTAGCGCTGCAGCATGCCGGCCACCTGCTCCTTGGAGGCCGCACCGCGGCCCGTGATGGCCTGCTTGATACGCATCGGGACGTACTCGGTGATCGGGAGGTCACGCGCCAGCGCCGCGGCCATAGCTACGCCCTGCGCACGGCCGAGCTTGAGCATACTCTGCACGTTCTTCCCGAAGAAGGGGGCTTCGATGGCGAGCTCATCGGGGTGGAACTCATCCACGAGCGAGAGCACACGGTCGTAGATCCGCTTGAGACGCAGGTAGTGATCCTCGTACTTGTCGAGCTTGATGACGCCCATGGCCAGCAGCCGCGCCTCCTGCCCACGCACCACGATCAGGCCGTAGCCCATCACGATGGTACCTGGGTCAATGCCCATGATGATGCGTTCGTGCTGGGGCATCAGTGCACTAGAGGCGAAGTGGTCAGCTCGAGGGAGACCTCCTCAAGGATGGTGCTGAAGCCCAGGACACGCTCGCCGAAGGTATCCACCAGGCGCTGCGCTAGCCCCAAGCCATGATCCGAGAGCAGCTCCTGGAGGTGGTAGCCGCTCGGCACGTAGAAGTGCAGGGCATAGCTCTCACTATCCACATCGCCGTCCTCACTGAGGACGCGGTGCAGGCGCAGCCCCTCCACCCCCCCCGCGCGCTCCAGCACGGGCAGGTAGTGCGTACGCATAAACTCGATGAACTCGCCCACCGTGGAGGGCGCCATGACGAAGGTCGTATTGTAGAGTACCATAATGCTCGTATAACTAAGGGCCAGGGAGATAAGTTCGTCCCCCACTAGCCCAAGTGCCCTAAAGGACGCAGCGCTACCGACCTCGGGGATCGATAGCGCTGCGTCTGGTGGAGCCTCTTGTCGGATTCGAACCAACGACCCCGAGATTACAAATCACGTGCTCTGGCCAGCTGAGCTAAAGAGGCAGGTGGGTAAGCACCCTATATCGCACCGCTACGACCTAATACCCTTGCTGCGATCAAGCCCTGGGGGAGTCAAAGGGAGCTGGTCGTATAGGACTTACCCACCGCAAAGATAGCGCAAATCCCCCATACCGCCAAGACCGCGCTCCGCCGCCTCCATCAGGGGAGCAGCTGCCTGATGTCAGTAGCGCTCGTAATCGGAAGAGGGGCGCTAACTGATACCCCTCAGCACACCGAGGGACGCCAGTGACGGAGCTGAGGGCCGGCAGTCAGCGCCGTTAGGGCTATCAGTCACGAAGCTCGGGCAAGGCACTCGGCAGGCTGCGAGCACTTCGCCGCATGAGCTAGGGGCTTAGCCCAAACAAAGCAAGCGTCCTGCCGCCCCGTGCTGTCGCAGTGGGGGAGCAGGACGCTCGTAAGGGCGCTGGGGCGCTGGGCGCGCTAAGGGAGCGGGGGTGCAAAGGAGCGCTAGCGCCCCGTAGCCGCCAGTGAGGGGCGCTCCAGCATCCAGATCGAGGGCTACTTCTTCACCGTGTCGGGCTGGGCTAGGAGCCGATCGAGGTAGACGCTGTCGACAAAGCGCTGACCATCTATTTCCCACAGCATCCCGAGGCTATCCAAGGGGACGAAGCAGTACAAGTTCACCCCCTCGGGGTCACGCTCGTAGTAGAGCGAGAAGATACGGTTCGCCCCGCGGTCCTCACTGCTGCGGATGAGGAAGGACTCGACCTCCTTCCCTCGCGTGTAGACGAAGCTCTTACCGTCGATCCGATAGCTCGGGACCATCGTACCGTACTTACGGAAGGAGTAGCGCCCCTGGCGGTCCCGCTTGACACGGAGGAAGGTACGCCGCTCCCACGACCGCTGCTGCACTTTGCTCACCCCAGCCTGAGGCCGTGCCCCTTGGGGCTCCACGGGCTGGGGCTTCATCCCGAGGCAGAGGAGGGAGCAGGCGAGGAGCGTGCCCCAGAGGATATTCGTTCGATTCATCATACTAGCTTGGTGCCCCGATGAGGGGCTATAAGGGTACTCGTCATGCTCCTCGTGCGACCATGCTGGGCCTTTAGCTCGGGCAAGACGTATGCGGATGGATAACTAGAGAAAAGGGCCCCGACAGTGCTTCCATCAAGGCTTGACACTAGAGGAGAGCGATCATGGGAAAGGCTCCAAGGAGGATAAGGATCATAAGCAGGATAGCCACCCAGCGGCGCTGGCACTGCTTTGCAGGGGGCTCCTGGGCATAGTGCTCAAAGTAGGGAATGTAGCGTCCTTTGTATCGGACGACATAGTGATCGAAGAGTATGGAGAGGCCAACAATCGTCAAAGGGAAGGCAATGACCGCCTGCCACGACTTACCCAAGTAGAGCCATAGGTTTACCCCCAAGAGCCACTGAAGGATATTTGTAAAGGCTAAGACCAGTAGGATAGAGCAGAGTCCAGAGATACGAGAACTACCCCTCTTAGCTAGGTACATAACGAAGCAGTTCATCAAGTCCTGCCGCTCGTACATGAAGGCATCATAGCTCATCCGTCTATGCGCTGGACACAGCCTATACCAGAGGTAGCTCAGTTCATAGGGAACTATTGGAGCACCCTGCAGCTTTGCATGCAAGCGCAAGGATTGATAGTAGACATTCATCCAGAGGGACAGCAGAGGGTTCATTGCCAGGGGCTGCTCGCTAGGTAGTTACTAAGTTCCCGAGGGTCCTTCCCAAGGGATTCTGAGGGCGAAGCTAAGTAAAAGGCGGGACACAGCAAAGCTCCGCACATCCCCCCCCCCTCGGAAGCCCAGCCGTAGGCTGCGGGACACGGCGGCGCAGCGTGCTGCTTAAGCCTGAGCGGGGGGCGAAGCAAGCGTGCTGCTGACCGATATCCCTCAGCGCGCTGAGGAACGGCAGTCGCGGAGCTGAGGGACGCCCGTCAGCACCGTGAGGGCTATCCCTCACGACAGCCAAGCACAAGGCTTCCCGAGCGGGCGACCTAGCCCAGGCCCTCTTCGGAGATTAGAGGGGCGGAGGCCTGCGGCCGCATGCCCTTAGTCGCGGAGCTCGTACTGGTGGGGAAGGACGTAGCGCTTGACGTAGACCTTAGCGAGGTGCAGGCTATCCACATAGCGCTCGCCATTGACGTCCCAGATCACCCCAAGGGAGTCCCGAGAGCTAAAGGTGATGCGCTTCGGCTGCCTTGTCGTATCCGCCTTGTTGTAGACGGTGAAGACACGGCTCGGCCCTACGACCTCGCTCTTCAGTATAACATAGCGACGACTGATCGTCAAGAAATCATAGAATAAGGTATCACCCTCGAACCTGTAGCCAGGAATACGAAACTCGCCCTCATAGTAACGCAGGGCGTACTGCCCGACCTCCTCCCACTCGACGAAGAGGAAGGTCTTATGCGTCCAGTCGCCGGCCAGCACCTTGGTCGCCACGCCCTGCGGCTCGGGCTCAGGGACCTCGTCATACTCCTGCCACGAGGCAGGGCGACGGCCACAGTGCTCGGTGCTATCCTCTGCGTCATGGTAGCAGGGATAGTGCTTGAAGGGGAAGCGGGCACGGAAGCGAGCGTCCACGAAGCGCTGCTCCCCCACCTGCCACTCGATGCCAAGGCTATCCAGGGGCGTGAAGCGGATGCGCTCTATATGCTCTGGGCTACCCTCTGGGGAGACCACAAAGATGTAGCTGCGGCCCTCGGTCTCCGTCCTACGGATCAGCAAAGTCTCATCCTCCATCCCCCAATCATGGTAGAGCTTCGTCCCCTTGAACTGATAGCTCGCAGCACGAGCCTCACAGTAGTCATAGATCGCGTACTGCCCCGTGCTATCCCGCTGAAGGCGGTAGAAGAGGCGGGCCTTCCACGGCTGCGCCTGGATCTTCACCCTACTGCGCTGGGGGATGGACTCTGTCGTGAAGGGGCGCGGCCGCATCCCGAGGCAGAGGAGGGAGCAGCCGAGGAGCGCGCCCCAGAGGATATTCGTTCGTCTCATCATACTAGTTTGGCCCCGATCAGAAGGTACTCAGTCTACGACAGGCAGCACCCCACGGAAGTCCTCATAGGCGGCGAGCATAATACGCTTCTCCGCCTCATAGCCCTTGGCCTGGCGAAGGGTGAGCATGCGCTGCGCTTGATACCCCGTGACCTCAGGTTCCTGCCAGAAGCACTGCCAGAAAAGAATCTGCCGAGCCTTGTTCTCCTTGGATACGAGGGCGAAGGTACGCTCCGGATCCTCCAGCATCAGCTCACGCATCAGGTCAAAGTGCATGCACGTAGCATCTGCCTGCCAATAGCCACAGACCATCAGGGAGAAGAGGCGCTCCATCTTCTCCTCAACAGAGACGAAGTTCATCTTCCGGAACAAATCGAGGTAAGCGGTGTAGTCCAGTTCCTCGGGCTTGAAGCGGTTGAAGGCAAAGCACTCCTGAAGCTCCGTGAAGGTCTCGGGGTAGGCCTGGAAGAAGGCGCGCTGCTTGAGGCTGTCGGTAGGCTGGGCGCGTAGCTCCGCGTAGGCGCGCTCCAGCTGTTGGCGAGGTGTGAGCTCCTGCTGCTGGGCTCCGAGGACGCTGCTGCTCCCGAGGAGGAGCAGGGATAGTAGGATGGTACGCATCGATTATTAGGGTATTATAGTGGGTATGCAGGATAGAGAGGAGCAAGACTCGGCGAGGCCTAGAGCGAAGGAGCTTAACTCCAGGCAGAGGCGCGAACTTAGATATGATCAAGCACGGGCAGCTCGCCACGGAAGTCCTCATAGGCGGCACGCATGATACGCTTCTCTGCGTCATAGCCCTTGACCTGCGTGTACAGCTTCAGGTCTTGCTCCTGCGAGGGATCCTTAACTGGGTTCTGCCAATAGTACTGCCAGAAGAGGATCTGCCGCACTCTACGCTCCTTCTTGAGTATGGAGAAGGCAAGCTGGGGTTGCTTGCGCATCATCCGTTGCATCAGGTCTACATGGAAGTTGGGTGCATCTGCCTGCCAATAGCCACAGACCATCAGGGAGAACAGGCGCTCCATCTTCTCCGCATCCGTCACGTAGGTCATGCCTTCAAAGGCCCCAATATACGCAACGTAGTCCAGCTCCTCGGGCTTGAAGCGGTTGCTGACAAAGCACTCCTGCAGCTCAGCGAAAGTCTCGGGGTAGGCCTGGAAGAAAGCGCGCTGCTTGAGGCTGTCGGTAGGCTGGGCGCGTAGCTCCGCGAAGGCGCGCTCCAGCTGCTGGCGGCCTGTCTCCTTCGGCTGCTGGGCTCCGAGGGAGCTGCTGCTACCGAGAAGGAGCAGGGATAGGAGCCCAGCGCTGAGCGCACGGGCTAGGGATTTTCCTCGTACGGCATCGCCCTCGTGGCGGATGTCCTTGCGCGTACTGATGGGCTGCATAGGGCTTGTGTATGTCTAGTTACCTAAGTCCCCAAGGGTCTTTCCCATGGGTTTCTGAGGGCGAAGCTAAGCAAAAGGTGGGACACAACAAAGCGCCGCACAGCCCCCCCTCGGGAGCCCATCTATAGGCTGCGGGACACGGCGGCGCAGCGCGCTGCTTGAGGCTGAGCTGAGCCCTCCGAAGCGCCCCACCCAGAGCGATATCTGTGCAGCTTACTTGCCCCGACCTCGGGAGCTAGGAGCGGGGGCAGCGGGAGGAGAGACAGCTCCATCCAGAGCGTCCCAAGGAGCCCCGAGCGAACCCCACCGCCCCCCTACCCGAGCTGGGGGTGAAGGGGGAGGGCTGCTGACCGATATCCCTCAGCGTGCTGAGGGACGGCAGTCACGGAGCTGAGGGACGTCCCTCAGTGCCGTGAGGGATATCCCTCACGACAGCCAAGCGCAAGCCCTCCCGAGGGGGAGGCCATGCTAGCCGAAAGCGCGGCCTCGCCCCGCAGAGGGCTGGTTCATAGAGCGTCCCCCAAGCTATACCCAGCCCTTAGCAAAGAGCCAACGGCCAGGCAAGCCCCAGCGGGGCGACCCATTCAAAGCCCAGGATGAGGGAACGCTGCAGGCGTGACGGAACCCTGGGTTCAGGCATACATATAACCTAAGAGCCCTACAGGGGCGACCCTCAAAACGAGTAAGCGCGAAGTCGAAGGAGCAGGACTACGACAGCAATACCACTTTGAGGGTCGCCCCTGTAGGGCTTTGTCTCTTATCCGTTTGGCCTACCCAGGGTTTGGTCGCCCTTACAGGGCTGCGCACCCTGGGCTCTGGATGGGGCGCCCCGCTGGGGCTTATCCTACGCGTAGAAGCATGGCATACACCAGGCTGGGGCATGATAGCTTGGCGCCCCTTAGCGGAGCTCAAGGATACCCCACCTCTAGTCAGTGCTGATGATACCTTGCCTTGCCCCTCGCCCCGCGGAGGGCTGGTTCATAGAGCGTTCCCCAAGCTATACCCAGCCCTTAGCAAAGAGCTAACGGCCACGCAAGCCCCAGCGGGGCGACCCATTCAAAGCCCAGGGTGAGGGAACGCTGCAGGCGTGACGGAACCCTGGGTTCAGGCATACATATACCCTAAGAGCCCTACAGGGGCGACCCTCAAAACGAGTAAGCGCGAAGTCGAAGGAGCAGGACTACGACAGCAATACCACTTCGAGGGTCGCCCCTGTAGGGCTTTGTCTCTTATCCGTTTGGCCTACCCAGGGTTTGGTCGCCCTTACAGGGCTGCGCACCCTGGGCTCTGGGCGGATCGCCCCGCTGGGGCTTATCCTAAGGGTAGAAGCATGGCATACACCAGGCTGGAGACTTATAGCTTGGCGCCCCGCTGGGGCTTATCCTACGCGTAGAAGCATGGCATACACCAGGCTGGGGCATGATAGCTTGGCGCCCCTTAGCGGAGCTCAAGGATGCACTACCTATAGCCAGCGCTGATGATACCTTGCCTTGGCCCTTGGCTCTCGAAGAGAGGCGACCACGGCAAGAGTGCAGGGGCTAGATACAGCCAGGGGCGGCGTAGACCGATCGGTCTACGCCGCCCCTGGCACTTGAGGAGGCTGCTCGCTAGTCGAGACTAGAAGCGATAGGAAGCGGTGAACTGCAGCGAGCGGCCGGGCATGTGGTAGCCGTCCTTCTCCGTGTAGTACTCCGAGAAGATGTTGTGGACATTGGCCCCGATGCGCAGCTGCTTGGTCAGGTTGTAGTGCGCGGAGGCCGACCAGATGAGGGCAGCAGGGTGCAGCAGCTGACCCGCCTTCTCTAGCTCGGGCATCTCAGCCTTGTTCAGCGCCGAGAGACCAGGGCGTACATCCGAGTAGTAGCCGTACCAGTTGTGCTCGTAGCGCTTGCCGAGGTAGCGCCCCGTCAGACCAAGGTCAAGCCCGTAGGGCGCCTTATACTCGATGCCGAAGGTGACATTCTGCTTGCGGATCGACTCCAGCTGTGTCCAGTCACTGGCGCCCTTAGCCTTGTAGCGGCTGTCGAACATGAAGGTCGCGTTGACATAGGTGCGCAGCGAGTAGCGATAGGCCACGAGGCTACCGAAGTCGTAGGAGGCTACGAGCTCCAGCCCGCTCATGTGCGCCTTGTCGGCGTTGTCGAAGCTCGTCACCGTGAGCTGCTTGGGCTGTCCGTTGTTGTCCAGGATGGGCTTGCCCTGCGCATCGAGTGCGGCCTGCTTGCCCGCAGGCACCTTCACGATCTTCTGTCGGTGCTGCGTGTCGAAGTAGGTAGCATCCAGCTGCACGCCGAGCTCGCGGTTGGTATAGCTCAGCCCGAGGTCATAGGTCAGCGAGGTCTCGGGGCGGAGGGAGGCATTACCACGCGTGACGCCGTAGGCCGTCTGGTACTCCCCTGCCTTCTCGTAGGCCGAGGGGGCAGAGAAGGCCGAGCCGATGCTAGCGTGCGCCATCAGCCCCTTGGAGATCTCGTACTTGAGGCCGAGGTTGGGGCTGAGGATGCTGAAGGACTCGGTCGTGGCCTTACTGCGCAGGTCGGCATTGTCCTTGAGCGAGAGGCCCATGAAGTCGGCGCGCAGCCCTGCCGACACGCTCAGAGCATCGTCCAGCAAGCTGGCATGGCCCTGTGCGAAGAGGCCCAGCCCGCGCGTAGAGACATTGGGCTGATAGGGCACAGCGGCCGAGCCGTCGGCCTTGAAGCTACGCGTATCGGTGTCCTGATTACGCGTGTCGAGCCCCAGCACCAGGCGATGCGCGCCGAGACGCAGCTCGTCCTGCAGGATGGCACCCCAGCTGCTGTTGATCGAGGAGCTATTGCGGTAGTCTGCACCCGTACCCACCTTATAGTTGTCACTCTGCTCGCGCGAGTAGTAGGGGGTGAAGGTCAGGAGGTGCGCCCCGAGACGTCCACGCAGCTCGGCTGAGGTCATGGAGCGGTTGAGGTCCTTCTTGCTCGTGCCGTAGACGCCCCAGATGGAGCCGCCGTTCATGATGCCATCGCCGCGGAAGAGGTCCTCGAAGATGTTCAGCGACCAGTCGTCGTTGAACTGATAGCCTAGGCGGGCATTGGCCTTGATCACACCGAAGGTGGAGCCCGGCATTACCGCTCCCTTCTTCGTGGGGTCTAGGATGGCGTCCTCGAGCTTGGTCGTCTTGAGGAAGTTATGCTTACCTACCGTGTAGCTACGCGCCTGCGACTCATAGGAGGCATTGACATCGAAGGAGAGACGCTCGGTGATGCTGCCACCGAAGCTCACCGCCCCGCGCCCCGTGCCGAAGGAGCCTGCCGAGGTCGTGAATACCCCCGAGATCGGGCCCGTGTGGCGCTTGGTGATGACGTTGATCACACCGCCCATAGCATTCGTCCCATAGATGGAGGAGAAGGGCCCCTTGAGCACCTCGATCTGCTCGATGCCGCCGAGGGTGAGCGTGGAGAGGTTGGACGTACCGGAGGGGATGCCATTGATCAGCACTGCCACATAGCGGGAGCGGGAGAAGTCGGGGATGAAGCCGCGGATACCGACATTGGAGAGGAAGCCTGGGTACTGGATGACGTCGACGGAGCTCTTATTCTTGAGCACGTCGGTCAGATCCCTCAGCCCAGCGGCCTCGATGGCCTCGGGGCGGATGACCTCGATCTTGCCGGGGACACGCTTGAGGGGGACAGGCGTACGCGTGGAGTAGACCATGACGGCATCCAGCTGATGCGTGGAGATGCTGTCGGCACTCGTGCTCTGAGCCAGCAGCGTTACTGGCGCCAGAGCAGAGAGGAGAAGCAAAGTTTTCTTCATAATTACTATTGGTTAATAACTAATACTTGTATCGTGCTAGGGATATAGGGGTCGGGGCTAGTTGAGCTGCTTGTAGAGGATGCGCACGAGCAGCTGGCGGAGCTCGGTGAGCAGCAGTTCGTGCCGCTGCTCCTCCGTCTGCCCCAGCGTGCCGATGTAGGCCCCCAGCTGGTAGCGGCGCGCGATGTAGACGAGGCCCAGCTGCGCCAGCGCCACGAGGCTAGCCCAGCTGATGAGCCCCCAGCGCCACTGGTCCACCAGGTGGAGCAGCGAGGCGATCTGCGCCGAGAGGTGCCCATCAGCGGCCAGACGCTCCAGCGCCTCCCGCCGCGCCTCCTCGCTCTGCCGCGCCTCGGGGTGCTCGGCACGGTAGTGCGCCAGCAGCGCCTCAGTGCCGAGACCGTAGCGCAGGCCCTGCTGGAGGAAGGAGCTCTGTCGCTGGGCATTCATGCCCGACTGTAGCTCCAGGGCGCGCGTGACAGCCTCCTTGACCGACTGCCCGATCATCTCCCCGAGGAGGACATGCTTGCCCGCCCCATAGAGGACCGTCTCGGACTCCTCATTGCACACAGCGATGAGGCTATCCGTACCCGAGCCTGTGGCTAGGCCCTCGGAGTAGCGGCTCGGGGCCATCAGTTCCTGCAGGGCGGCCGTCTTGGCCTCGGTGGCGGTGATCATAGCGCGGGTGAGCGCTCCTGCGTCGAGGCGCGCGTTGATGAAGAGGAAGATATTGATCGTCCCAGGGGGGAGCAGGAGGCTGCGACGCTCGAACTCGTCGTAGCTGGCCTTGTCCCCCGCACGCCCGCCGTTGACGTCGATGCCCGCCGTGGCTACGGCCTGGACGGTCACCCCGTGGTAGCTACGCTCGGCGCGGGCATGGTTCTCGATGAGCGCCGCCGTACCCATGCCCGTCGTACAGGCGGGGTCGAGGCCCAGCTCGGTGGCGATGGCGGCGTAGTGCTCGATGATATTGGCACCCTTGAGCCCTGGGCAGCGCTTCTGCAGGATATTGGGGTCGCGGCCTACGCTGTGGTTGAAGGCGTAGCGTAGGTCAGCGCGGTAGCCCCCATTGAGGTTGGAGCTACTGACGACGCCGCGCCGCCCGCCGAAGCAGACGATCATCGCCTCCTGGGCGAAGTACACCGCGTCGCCTAGAGGCGTGTGGAAGAGCAGCTGCTCGGGGCTGAGGCTGGGGGACGGAGCTAAGGTCTTGGTCATCAGGAGCTAAGATCTAGTGCGGACGAAGGAGGCTACGTAGCTGCGCCAGTTCGTCCAGGTGATAGTATTCGGCCTCGAGGCGCTCAGCGAGCTGGCGTGCCTTGCCGAGGCGGACGAAGCCGCTCTCGGTATCGATGACGAGGCAGCGGTGGCAGCGCTGCTGCAGCAGCCGAGCGGCCTCGGCGATGCGGGCAGCTTGGTTCTCACTGCGCTGCGAGGAGGTGGCACGTCCGTCGGTCAGGAGGAGTACCACAGGGAGGCACTCGGCCACGCGACGCCGCTCGGCATCGAGGTACTGCGCCGCACGCTCTATGGCCAGCCACAGCGGCGTGCGCCCGCCCGTACGTATATCCTGCATCAGCTGCGCCGCACGCTCGGCACTGTGGGTGAAGGGCAGGCGCAGCTCCGCCTCGTCCTGGGCGAAGGTGATGAGGCCGACCTGATCACGCTTGGCGTAGGCCTCCTTGAGCAGCTCGAGGATCGTGCCCTTGACGAGGCTCATCCGCTCCCGCACGCCCATAGAGCCCGAGACATCAAGCACGAAGAGGATATGGTAGCCGCCGCGGTGGCGGTACTGCCTGCTGCGGTAGTCCTCGGGGCGGATCGAGAGCCGCGCGGGGGCGCTGCCCTCCGCCCCAGCACGGAGGCGCTGATAGGGGATGGCGGCACGGATGGTCGCAGGGAGCGAGAGCTGGGCTGCCTGACTGCTGTAGGGGCGCACACGCCCTAGACGGCCTCGGCGGCTGGGCTGCTCGCTGTAGAGGCGGCGCCCCGAGCCGAGGAGCTCCCTGAGGCGCTGCACCTCTCTGCCCAGCGGATCGTGCAGGAGGCAGGCCTCCGCAGCCCGCTGTAGACGCACCTCGGAGGGCGGCGCGGGGCTATCCGTGGGCTCCGTCTCGTGCGGGGGACGCGGAGCGGGCTGATCGCTTGTGGCCTCGCGTGCCTCGCCTCCTGCCGCATCCTCGTCAGAGGTAGGGGGCGGCGGCGCCTCACCCTCGTCTTCGTCCTTGCCCTTATCCTCGGGCACCTTGTCGGGCTCAGGTACCGACTTGTCCTGCTCCTCCTCGGGGCTCTGTGGACTGTCCTCGGGCGCTTCCTGCTGCTCCTCGTCCTCCGCCCCCTCGCTGGGAGGCTCGGCGGCAGGGGGCTCGGGCTGCGTCTCGAGCCAGCGATGCGCCAGCGCCAGCTGCCGCACGGCGTCGACATCGCTCCGCTCGGCACGCGGCTTGCTCTGCCATGCGGCCCACCCTAGGGCGCTGCGTGCTAGGGCGAGCTCCGCCCTATGTCCCAGCGTCAGCGGCTCGGCACAGACCTGCGCCACGTAGTGCAGCAGCTCCGCCCCCAGCGTCATCCGCTCGAGGCGCTCACGTGCGGCCTCCAGCAGGCTGAGGAAGGTCGCATCCTCCCCCGCCTTAGGCTCGCGGAGGGCCTCGCTGAGGATACGCTTGCGCAGGGCGAGGTCCTCTGTGGGCTGGAGCTCGACGAAGAGGTCGAACTTATCCAGCAGCGCCGAGGCTACCGCCCCCTCCTCGGGATTGGTCGTGGCGATGAGCGTACAGCGTCGCTCCTCGGGCAGCTGCTCCTGGTACGCCAGCAGCTGACTGAGGAGCTCGCGGCTATGCAGCGGCAGTTGCTCCACCAGCAGGATACGCCCCTCGAGGCGCTCCAGCAGACCCGAGCGCCAGCGCAGCCCGCCCTCAGCACCCAGCGTATAGCTCGGGTAGAGCATCTCAGGGCTGAGGCTCAGCGGCAGGTAGCTCACCTCATCGGGGTACATCGCCGCCACACAGGAGAGGAGCATCGACTTGCCGCTGCCACTCGTGCCACTGAGCAGCAGGCTCGCCCCCTGCCTCCGCAGCAGGGTCAGGATGAGCGCCTGCCGGGCGGCCTCCGCCCCGATCCACTGAGAGAAACGATGCATCGTGCCCACCAGCCGTCTACTCCTTATTAAGGCTCTCGGCGAAGAGACGCTCACAGAGCTGACGGATATCCTCGGCGGCGAAGTAGCGCTCCTCGAAGGGTAGGCGTCTCAGGCGATGCGGCAGCACCAGTTCGGCCGCCGTATAGACGTGCTCGGGGCTGAGCTCCTCTGCCCCCTCGAGGGCGGCGGTAGCGAGGGCGGCCTTGAGCAGCATGATGTCCGAGCGGTGCCCGTCCACCTGCAGCTCGATCCCGAGGCGCGCGACAAGCTCCACCAGCGGCTCGGAGTAGCGTAGCTGATGCAGGCGAAGGCGCGCCTGACGGAGGCGCTCGCCGAGCTGCTCTTCCTCCTCTCGGTAGCGGGCACAGAAGGCCTCGGGGTCACGCTCGTAGTCCAGACGGCGCTGCAGCACCTCGCGCCGAGCGGCGACACTGCGCTCCCCGCGCACCTCTACAGAGAGGGCGAAGCGGTCGAGGAGCTGGGGGCGCAGGTGGCCCTCCTCGGGGTTCATCGTCCCGACGAGGGTGAAGCGCGCGGGGTGGCTATGCGAGATGCCCTCACGCTCGATATGATTGACGCCCATAGCCGCCACGTCTAGGAGGATATCGACGAGGTAGTCCTCGAGGAGGTTGACCTCATCGACGTAGAGGATCTGCCCATGGGCACGGGCGAGGATGCCGGGGGCGAAGCGCAGCTCACCCGTCGCCAAGGCATGCTCCACGTCGATGGAGCCGACGAGCTTGTCCTCCGTTGTGGCTATGGGGAGCTCGACGACAGAGAGCCCCTCGAGGAGCTGGCTGAGGGCGCGCACGATGGTGGACTTGGCCGTGCCCTTCTCCCCGAGGATGAGGACGCCGCCGAGGCTGGGGTCTACGAGGTTGAGCAGCAGGGCACGCTTCATCTTCTCCTGGCCTACGATGGCGCTGAAGGGGAAGTATCGAGGCTGCGTGCTGGAGCCTGGGGTCTTGGGGCTGGAAGAAGTACTCATTACTTAAAGGTCTAGTGGGGCGGACTGGGCTGAGGAGCTAAGGAGCTGGAGCTAGTGGGCGGGGAAGAGCACAGGGGGGAGCATAGCCAAAGGTGGAGGGAGGCGGGAGGCTAGGACTGCGCTGCAGCACCTTCCTCCAACGCGCCCTCGCAGGAGAGGTAGACCTCAGTGATCATCTCCAGGGTCTCGGGGCGCGCCTGCCACATGCCGCGCTGGGCGGCCTCCAGGAGGCGCTGCGCGATCTCGTAGAGCGCCCAGGGATTGGCCGACTCGAGCCACTCCCTATTGGACGCATCACCGAGGAAGTGCTCCGCCAGCGCCTCGTAGTTCCAGTCCAGGACGCTGTCCGCGGTGGCATCCCAGCCGAAGACGTTATCCATATTATAGGCCACGTCATAGGCGCCGCGGTAGCCGTGACGCTTGAGGCCCTCGATCCACAGCGGATTCAGCAGGCGCGAGCGGAGGACGCGTGCCGACTCCTCCGCGAGGCTGCGCACGACGCTGTGCCGCGGGTCGGAGGTATTGCCGTAGTAGGACTTCGGCGCCTCACCGCGGAGCTTCTTCACCGCCGCGATGATCCCGCCGTGGTAGATGTACTCGTCGTCGATATCGTAGAGGTCGAAGCCGATGATGTTCTGATTCTTGACCGTCGCCTCGACGCGGGAGAGCTTGCGCTCGAAGGCGCCGCGGGACACATGCCCATGCAGCTCCTGACTGTAGGCATGGCAACCCCAGGTGATGGCCGTCTCGCCGAGGTCGTCGCTGCTCTGCCACTGCTTGGTCTCCACGAGGATGGCCACGCCTCCACCATAGGTCCCTGGGGGGCAACCGAAGACGCGAAGCGCAGCCTCCTGTCGTGCCGTCTCGGGGTCTATCCCCTCAGCCTGCAGCTGCTCGAGCTCCTCCTCATAGTGCTTCTTCACCCAGTTGTCCTCGGGCGACTCGTCGAGGGAGAGGACGAGGCGCACGGCCTCATCCAGCAGCGTGATCAGTGTGGGGAAGGTGTCTCGCAGCAGGCCGGAGATGCGCGAGACGACGTCCAGACGCGGTCGTCCTAGTTCGCTAAGCGGGATGACCTCCAGCCCTACGACCTTGTCGGAGTGGTCGCTGAGCCACTGGGGGCGCAGCCCCATCAGCCAGAGGATCTCGGCGATGTCCTCGCCCTGCGTCCGCATCTGGTCGCCCGAATAGAGGACGAAGGCCGTGGACTCGGGCAGACTGCCCGCCGTCTCGAGGTGCTTCTCCAGGAGCTGCTGCCCGAGCTTCACCCCGATCTGATAGGCCGCGTGCGAGGGGATCTCGCTCGGGTCGATGGCGTACATATTGCGCCCCGTGGGGAGGATCTCCAGCTGGCCGCGGCTCGGGCTGCCCCCCTTGGAGGGCGGGACGAAGCCCCCACGCACCCCGAGGGCGCAGTGGTCGAGCTCCTGCGTGATGCCGCAGAGACGGGGGTAGACCTCATCCAGCGCCAGCTGTAGGACGTCGCGCAGCGCGTCCGTCTCCCCCGTGCAAGGCCCGAGGACGGCCTGTAGCTGGCCTTCGGTCGGCTGTGCGCCGAAGCCCTCTGCCAACATCGCGGTGATGAGCTGGCGACCGCGCTCGGTCAGCTCGTCGATCAGCATCGAGGCCGTCTGCGTGGGGCTGACCTTGGCCTCCAGCTGGGAGAGGAGGCCCTCCTCGGTATAGCCGTAGTAGCGTGCGAGGGCGTCCAGCAGCGTCGTCACCGAGCCGTGGGGCAGGCGAAGGAGCATCCGTATGCTCGCCTCCATACGCTCCTCGGCAGGTACCTGACCGAAGATGTGCAGGCCATCGCGTACCATGGAGGCCTTGAGCTCGGCGAGCCAGTTATGCAGGGTGACGAAGAAGGCCTCCTCGACCTCCCCTGACGCAGGGTAGCCGAGGTCCTGATGTAGCTCTAGGGCGCGGGCCTCCTCAAGGAGCGCCTCACGCAGCACGGGGCGCTGGCTCTCGGCCACCGCACCGCTGATGTAGCTATTGAGCCGCGCGTCGAAGTCCGCCAGTCCGCCGTAGGTCCCCCCCTCACGCATCGCGGGCTCCATATGATGCAGGAGCACGGCGGCCGAGCGGCGCTTGGCCTGAATAGCCTCCCCGATGACAGCGGTATGGTAGATGTAGAGGTGCGGCATGTCCAGCGTGTTGAGCTGGGGGAAGCAGGAGTAGGAAAGGGCCTTCTCCTTCCCGGGGAGCCACTCCAGCGAGCCGTGCGTCCCGACATGGATGAAGAGGTCGGCGCCGAAGACGTAGCGCACCCAGCGGTAGAAGGCGATGTAGTAGTGCGGGCAGACGATGTCCGTGCTGTGGTAGATCGCCTCGGCGTGCTCCTCGTAGCCGCGCGGTGGCTGCAGGCCGATGAAGACCTTGCCGTTGATGATCCCCGGCACAGGCATAGCCCCCTCGACGACCTTGAAGGTCCCCGGCGCCTTACCCCAGCTGGCCACAAGGCGCTGCTGCACCTCGGGCGTCAGCGCCTCGTACCACTCCTGGTAGCGCTTCACGGGGATGCGATCCACGGCACGCCGCATCACTTCGCTCGGCTCGAGCCAAGAGCTGTCGTTGGTCACCGCACGGATGATCTGCTGGATGATAGCGTCGCCGTCGGCATAGTGCTCGGGCAGCTCTATGCCCTCCTCGCGTAGCCTATTGATGAGGTGATGGACGGAGGCGGGACTATCGAGCCCCGCGGCGCAGCCGATACTATCGTTGCGCGGGGGCATGTTGTGGAAGATGATCGCGATGCGCTTCTCTGACTGGGGCTTGCGCTGCAGCTCGGCCCAGCGCATGGCGAGCCGCGCCACCCAGCCGAGCTCCGCCTCCAGCGGGGCGAAGTAAGGGAGCCCCTCGCCATTGAGCTCGCGCGTGGCTATGGGATAGGCGTCGACCTGCCCGTCCAGCTCGGGATAGCAGACATTGGAGATCAGCCCTATGGTGTCGAGGCCGTCCACGCGGCGGTGGTACTCCTCTGCGCTGTAGCCCGTCGCATAGGTCTGCAGGATGGGTAGCGCCAGCTGCTGCACGATGCCCGCACTGCTGTCCTCGGGCTGGGTATAGATCGCCCCACTCTGCTCGAAGATCCCCAGCGCATAGGGCATAAGGTTGATGATGCAGTGCGGCAGCACCTCGCCCTCGGGACGGAAGTAGCGGTCCAGCGCGTAGCTGATACCCCGCTCGCCGGTCACGGCATCCTCCGCTCCCGTGGAGAAGAGGGCATGGGGCTCACCTCCGAGGCGGCGCAGCGCCGCTAGCAGCGCATCCACATGACGGAGGTTGTCCGAGCGGTAGAGGTAGAAGGGGATGATGATCCCGATGATGCTGCGCCCTCGCCGCCGTGCCTCGCCTAGCTCCGTGAGGCGTGCCGCCTCCTCGTCCTCACTGTACCCGTAGAGGCCATACCAGCGGGGATAGCGCGCAGGGGCGTAGTCAAGCTCCAGCCCCCCGAAGCGGGAGGCGAGGAAGCGGTGCAGCTGGGTAGCGTTCGCCCTATCGTAGCACTTGACGTAGCGCTGTATCGTCAGGTAGTCGGCGGCACTGAGGCGTAGCTGCGGCATGAGGGCAGCGCACTCGTCCTCCATATTGTTGTGCACGAAGAGCGTCTGCTCCATCCTCAGCCCTGCGATGAGGCGCTGCAGTCCTCGGAAGCAGGAGACCGAGCCATGCGTCAGCACGAGGATGAAGTGCGCCTGCTCGGTGAGCTGCCAGGCAGCAGCATCCTGCGCGTTGAGTCGAGAGATGGCGACACGATCGACCTGCAGCTGCGCCTCGTCCTCGGAGGGAGCGACCGCGGTGTGCGCATCTAGGATATAGAGGATGCGGTAGGGCTGGGGCGTCATGGTCTAGAGGGACTAGAGGGAGAAGAGGAAGCGAGCAGTGCTAGGAGCTCGCCTATCGAGCTCGCACTACGGGGGCTGCTGGAGGAGGTCGTGAGCCACCAGCAGCCCTTTTCTATGGTCACGCGGGGGAGAAAGTCGGAGCTGTCCAGCACCTCGTAGCCGAGACGGCTCAGCGCGCGGCGCGTCCAGAGCGCCTCGAGGCCTTCGCCCACCAGGGCAATGGGCTGGGTATGCTGCTGTAGGGCGGTGAACTCACCCGTCTGCCGGTCGTAGCTCAGCCCTGCACCGCCGAAGGTGCGCTCGAAGGCTCCGCTCAGCACCAGATCCTCGGGCGTACCCGTCGTGATCTGCCCCGAGCCATCCAGTAGCCATACCGTGTCCGCCCAGGAGAGCGCTAGCTCCAGCTCGTGCGTCGAGATGAGGATGCTGCGCCCCGTCTCGTGTGCTAGGCGTCGCAGCATAAGGATGACCTCCAGGCGTGAGGGCAGGTCGAGGTGTGCCGTCGGCTCGTCCAGCAGGATGAGTGGTGTCTGCTGCGCCAGCGCACGGGCGATCATCGTGCGCTGCCGCTCGCCGTCGCTGAGCGCACTCAGCGGACGTGCCTGGAGCTCCTCAAGATGGCAGAGGCCGAGCGCGTCCTCGACGATCGCCTCGTCCGAGGCACTCAGACGCCCGAGGTAGCCGATATGAGGGTAGCGCCCGATGCGCACCACGTCCCGCACCGTCATCGTGGTGCTGGTGATGCGCTCGGTGAGCACGAGGCTCAGGAGGCGGGCGGTCTCCGAGAGGGAGCGCCCCTGGAGCGCTTCGCCCGCGATGGAGACCTCGCCCGCCAGCGGCGGGATGAGCCCCGCGATGGTGTGCATAAGGGTGGACTTGCCGCTGCCGTTGGGCCCCATGAAGAGCACCAGTTCGCCTGGCGCTATGCTGAGGTCGAGTCCCTCGGAGATGCGCTGCTCCTGTCCGCGGCGCTCCCTGTAGCCTGTGGTGAGGCCGCGGAGCTCTAGTCCTAGTTCTGTCTTCATATATAGAGGAGGCTAAAGCGAGAAGCTCCCGCGCTGGCTGCGCAGGACGACGAAGATCACCACAGGGGCACCGATGAGCGAAGTCAGGGCATTGATCGGCAGCGTGAGGCCGCGCCCTGGCAGCTGCGTCAGCAGGTCGCAGACGAGCAGCAGCAGCGCCCCCGAGAGCATCGTCGCAGGCAGGAGGATGCGGTGATCGCTGGTGCGGAAGAGCGTACGGACAAAGTGCGGCACCGCCATCCCAAGGAAGGCAATCGGCCCCGTGAAGGCTGTGATACTCCCCGCCAAGAGGCTGGTGATGGCGATGAGGGCAAAGCGCACGCGGGGTACATTCGTCCCCACCGAGCGAGCATAGCCCTCGCCGAGGGCTAGGGCGTTCATAGGCTTGGGCATCAGCAGCGCCAGGCCCAGGCCCAGCGCCACCACGGGCATCAGCAGATGCAGCTGGCGCCAAGTCGTCCCCGCGACGCTCCCGAAGGACCACAAGAGGTAGGTCTTCAGCGTCTCCTCGTCACTGAAGTACTGCAGGATGGAGATGATGGAGCTAGCGAGGAAGCCGACCATCACGCCCACGATGAGGACGGAGACGACGCTGCGCACACGGCTCGCCACACCCGTGATCAGCAGCAGCACGACGGCCGCCCCGATACAGGCCGCGAGGATGATCCCCCAGGAGGAGACGCCCGAATTGAAGAGCGCCACCGTGGGGAAGAAGGCGTAGGCCATCGTGTAGATGGCGACCCCGACACCTGCCCCGCTATTGATCCCGAGGATGGAGGTATCGGCCAGCGGATTGCGGAAGAGGCTTTGCATCTGCAGCCCAGCCACCGCTACGCCCGCCCCTGCGAAGAGCGCCGTCAAGGCCTTGGGCAGGCGGAAGTGCCGCACCACGTAGGTACCCGTCACGCTGTCATCGCCCGTCCAGAGCGCATCCCACACCTCGCCCACCGAGAGCGAGGTCGCCCCCCACATGATGTCGAGGAAGAAGGCCACGACGATCCCCAGCACCAGCAGCAGGAAGAGTAGCTGCGGGCGTAGCGCCGCCCAGCTAGCGGAGGAGCATCCAGTAGCGCGTCTCATAGCCGGGGAGTAGCTCGGGGTGAGCGATCTTGATGAAGTCCTTGAGGACAAGGTCGGGGTGATAGGGGCCGCTCTCCCAGAAGTCATTGCCGCCCTCGCGGTTGAGCTGCTTGCGGTCGACCCACACCTGACCCTCACGGGCAGCGTCGAAGTGGATGTAGCGCTCGTTGAGGCGGAGGAAGTCGGAGAGCTTCTCCAGCTTGCCCGTCATCAGGCAGAGCCAGATCTTCTTGTGTCTATTGCGCCCGAAGACGTACTCGAAGCTGCTGGGGCGGCTGTCGATCTGCCCTGGGATGAAGTCGCAGCTGACGCGCGCATCGGCGAAGGCCTTGACGATGTAGGAGTGCTCGCCAGGCACGTACCATACCCCCTTGTAGTCGAGGCCGTACATGACGGGCGTCACCTCACGGGCACCCTTGGCCAGCTCGGCAGCGGCGAGGTAGTTGGTCTGCATGGCGCGGAAGGCCGAGTCCGCCACGGCATTGCGCCCGTAGAAGAGGGCTACGACCTTGAGCCACTCGGCGCGCCCGAGGAGGTCCTGCTCCTTCCAGTTGTTGAAGTAGACGATCTTGATCCCCGAGGCGATGAGGTCCTCATCCTTCTCCGTACCGCTGTAGAGGTCCTGCAGGTAGATCTCGGGGCGTAGGGCGATGAGGCCCTCGATGTCCTTGCTCATGCCGCGGCCGATGCGCTGCACCTTGCCCTCCTGAATGCGCTGGCGGGTGATGCTGTCGTTGACCTTCTCGGGGTCGGAGATCGCGACGAGCTGCTCCTGCAGCCCCAGCACCGCCACCGCCCCGACGTGAGGCGAAGAGCTGACGGCGAGGGTGCGTGCGGGTACGGCGAGGTAGGTCGCTAGACGACTCGCCACCTGCGGCTGCTCCTTACCGCGTGGGTAGAGGATGTAGTAGGCCGCGGTATCGCGCGTGCCGGGCTGGTACATCACCAGCTCCTTATACTCAGGGTGATTGGTCACGGTGAAGCCATGGGCATGCTCGACGGTGACGGGGAAGGCGAAGTCTATGGAGTCACCGCCGAGGGCGACGCCAGACTGCTGACTGCGCTGCTGGCCTCCACCGCAGGCGGAGAGGCTAAGGACTAGGGCAAGCGCTCCTAGAGAAAGGGGGACATTGAGCTTCATACTATGTCTTGATTACGAGCCGAATTAGCATTGGTCTCGGGTCGGAGGCATAGAGATCGGGGTAGGGAGTGCGCTGGGCTGCTGGCCCGAGACGCGTCATCACCCTCATGGTAATATATGTACCTAGCTCCTGCTCTTCTACCCGAGAGCTGTCTACCAGAGGAAGCGGAGGGCGCAGCAGGGCGTGCTGACAGCCGCGGCTCTGGCAAGCTGATGGCGCTGGAGGCAGGTCTTCCGGCTTGGCCCGAAGTGCTACGCCTTCCCACCCTCTGTGTCGGGGCAGTGGCCTAAGGTAGCACCATGATGGCCTTACGGCTACGGGGATAGCGCTGGCATCGCACCAGCTTCCCTTTTAATCCACCCCAGCGCACGCAGCATCCTGCTCGCGGGGGGTAGAACCTTCAGCGTCCGTACCTAGGCGGGGCTATCCCCTCCCTAGATACGGACGCAAAGTTAAGGAAAAGACCGAAATCATCGGAGGATCAAGCCGCCCGAGCAGCTCGCCCGTCCCCCTAGGGCAGCGGCTAGCGCCCTAGGCTAAGGCGTGCTGCAGCGGGTGCTCGCGGCGGCTAGCTACGCTGGTAGATGTGCAGGGTGTGCTTGGCATCCAGCAGGTAGAGCTTATCCCCCGCATAGTATAGGGGACGGCTCGCGACTAGGCCATTCCCCGTCCGCTCTCGCTCCTGGCTGGGGATGACCTCGCCAGCCCACAGCAGGCTGCGCGCCTTGAGGTCAAAGACCCCAGCCCACCCCCAGCTATAGCTCGCTCCGTCCCGCTCTGCCCTGAAGGTAAAGTAGTCCCCTTGGAACTGAGCGATGGCGAAGTACTTAAAGGCAGGGATCCCATCAGGATCTACATCGGCGAAGCGGTAGCTCTCGAGACACGCAGCCGTAGCAGCGTCGAAGATGCGTACCCCGAGGCTATTGATGCTCACGATGGCCTTATCCTCCTCGCGGAAGAAGCAGTCCTCCAAGCTCTCGACCATCCTATAGCGGGGATTCGTGCTGTCGTAGGGATTGGACGAGAGCCGATGAACCAGCTCCCCCGTACTAAGGTCGAAGGCTACCAGTCGCCCAAAGTCTGTGTAGATCCACAGCAGCCCAGCAGCCACCCCCAGTAGGCTCTCGAGCTGATCCTTTGCATTGGGGCTATAGGAGGCTCCACCCAGCCTCATGATGCGGTAGCTCCACAGCGGCTGCCCCGAGTGATCCAGAGGACAGATCACCTGCCTATAGGGATCATGACCGAAGGCCATCCCCTCCCTTGCATACAAGCGATAGGGTACGCCTTAAGCTAAGAGTGGCTGCCCATCGGAGAGCGAGAGGAGATTCTCATACGCCACGAAGTCCTCACCTCGTACATAATGCACGGCATACGGGCCTACACTTCTCTTTGGGATATAGACCTTGTCGAAGACCTGGATGAGGCTATGCCCCGAATAGACCGCTAGGGTGTCACAGCCAGCATCCCATACGTAGACATAGTCGCCTACGGAGACGATATCGAGGGCCGCCTCCTCCTGCTCGAGGAGTACGCCATCGAGGTAGAGATAGCCACGGCCGTCCTGCTCGTAGGAATAGTCACCCGTGGCGGGATTGACGGCCCACACGTTCCTGATCTTGTCCGTCAGTATATACTCGGTCATAGTCACTAGGTAGGGAATAGATAGCCTAAGGCCCGCGAGGCTAAGGCCCCACGCGCTGCAGTTCGTAGTCCTGCCCGCAGAAGTGCGCCCTGAGGCGGTCGGGGCTCGCGCCACGCCTGAGGACGAGTAGCTCCTCATCCATACGCAGCTCCTTGCCGTTGGGGAAGAGGAGGCTGGCGCGCAACTCGTCCCCCTGCAGCTGGAGCTCCGCGATCCGCGTCGTCGTGGCATCCGTCACCCCACCCCAGCGCAAGGTGGGCGGTACGGGACGGTTCGTCAGGACGAAGCTCCGCTGCCAGAACTGGCTCTTCATCTCGATGCGGTCGGGGTTGGCCTCATAGCGTATCTCGAACTTGGTCTTCCGCCCTGCGTCCTGCCAGCTGCCGTAGTAGGGCATCAGCGCCCGGACGATCATATCCCGCCAGCGCTGCATCGAGTCCCTGCGCGCCACGGCCGCATCGTCGACGTAGAGCAGACGCTGCAGCTCGCGCTCCTCGTCCCACAGACGGCTCTGCAGCTGCCCCAGACTCTCGAGCAAGCCCTCGAGACGCGTCAGAGCCGCACTGAGCTCGGGGGAAGGCCCCTCCTCCGACGCGGCCATCTGCTCCTCCTCGAAGGCTCGGACGGTGCCTCGAAGGACGGAGATACTGTCTGCCAGCTCGGTCTGTGCCGCCTTGAGCAGCGAATCGGCCGAGAGGAGCTCCTGCTCCCAGCGCTCCAAGGGGGCTAAGCCCCTCAAGGCATAGGCGATCTGGAAGGTCTGATAGAAGGCGCGCTCCTCCTCGGTCCACGGCTCGAAGACGTAGCGCTGCGCGCGCGATGGCGTGAGGGGGATCTGAGCTAGCGGGCGCGTCGTGCCTAGGCTGCGCGCCACCAGCGGTAAGGCAAGGACCACGAGGAGCAGAGCAGCGAGGCTGCGTCGTTTCATTCCGTTCATCTTGTAGGGCTATTGAAGTGGGTACATCCCTTGTAACCAAGGCAAAGATACACCCTTTGCCCCAATGCCTCATGCCTCACTCAGACGGGGAGAGCAGTCCCAGCAGGGCAAGCCTTAGGGTACCCGTAGCGCTGCACTGCCGCGGCGTGACAAGCAGGCTAAAATTTATCCCAAGCGGGCAGCCTCGAGCAAGGAGCGACGAAGCGCCAGCGAGGGGGAGGAGTAGCGAGAGATAAGGGACGGCGAGGCGAAGGATAAGGGGCAGCGAGAAAAGTAATATAAGTTTGCAGCAATTCTTATATTACTTTCAGCGGATTATTATATTACTTTCGGTGGATTATTATATCATATTCCCGCTATTATTATATTACTTTTCTCTCTCCCCCTTATCTCTCATCTTCGCCCCAGCAGGATCAGAGGGCGGCGCCCCTCGCCTTAGCCCTCCCCCACCCTAGGCACAGCACGCGTCCTCTGCCTCCAAAAGCAGCTCGCCCCACCGTGCGTACACGGCGGGGCGAGCTGCATTAGGGCTTCGGCGCTCCCCTTAGAACAAAGAGAGGCCGTGGCTCGGGAGGCTAAGCGAAGAGATCGTTGAGCCCCTCGGCGATCGTCGGGTGGGTGAAGATCTGCGAGCGGAGGTAGCTGGCGGGGATATCGTTGTCGATGGCCATCTTGATGAGGTTGGCCAGCTCGTGCGCCTCGGCACAGAGGAGCGTAGCCCCGAGGATGAGGTCGGTCTCGGGGTCGACCAGTGCCTTCAGCAGGCCATCGGTCTGGGTGAGGACCTTCGCCTTGGGGATGGCGCTGGCGGGGAGCTTGTGCAGGCGGTACTTGATCCCGCGGCGCTCGGCCTCCTGCTCCGTCAGCCCGATCTGCGCCAGCGGTGGCGTAGTGAAGACGCAGGTCGGCAGGACGCCGCGGTTGTGTATCGTGCGCTGCCCCGCCCCGAGGAGCTGATCGCGCACGATGCGGTAGTCATCCAGCGAGACGTAGGTGAACTGTGGGCTCCCCGCAACGTCGCCCATCGCCCAGACGTCCTCGCCAGCACGGAGCTGCTCGTCCGTCACGATGAAGCCACGCTCATCGGTACGTATACCCGCGCGATCGAGGTCGAGGGCCTCGGTATTGGGCACGCGTCCCACAGCCAGCAGTACGGCTTCACTGTCGAAGCGTCCCGCCGTCGTCAGCGTCGTCACGGCCTTGGGGCGCGACTCGAAGCCCTCGACGGCCGCTCCCAACACGATCTTAATCCCCTTAGCCTCCAGCAGGCGCTGCATCTCCTCGGCGACGTCTCTATCCTCACGCGCGAGGAAGCGATCGCCCTGCTCGAGCAAGGTCACCGCCGTGCCGAAGGCCTGGTACATGCAGGCGAACTCGAGGGCGATATAGCCTGCGCCCACGATGACGAGCCGCTCGGGACGCTCCGCGAGACTGAGCAGCGCGCGGCTATCGTAGATACGCGCGTCCGCAGCTCCAGGCAGCTCGAGGCGACGGCTGCGCGTGCCCGTATTGATGAAGATGCGTGCAGCGGTGACCTCGTAGCGCCCTTCGGCCCCCTCGAGGTGCAGGCGATGCGGCCCGACGAAGTAGGCCTCAGCCGTGAGCACACGGAGGCCGGGGATGCTGACGAGCTTGTCGTAGTTGGCCGCACGTAGCGCGGTGACGAGCTTCGTCTTGCGCGCTATCGCGGCCTGATAGGCTGCGTCCTTATCCTCGAGGCGGGCACTGAGCTCGCCCTCGACCAGGAGCGTCTTGGAGGGGATGCAGCCGACATTGATGCAGGTGCCGCCGTACATAGCGGCATCACGCTCGACGAGGAGCACGGACTCGCCCGCACGAGCTAGGTCTGCGGCAAGGGTCTTACCCGCCTTGCCGAAGCCTATGATGAGGTTGGTGACTTGGATCTGTTCCATGATGTATCGTGATGAATGTGTGTACAAAGGTAAGCGCTTTAGCCGCTTTTTGGTTCCGCCTCGAGCCGCGGCCTAGCTAGAACTTCGCAGCCCTAGGAAGGCGCTGTAGGGAGAATTGCGTATCTTTGTACGTCCGACTAGGTAGAGCAAGCGGCTCTCGAAGGTCGTACCTACAGCCCCGAAAGCCGGGAGCCTATGCCGAGCCTAGGCTGACCTCGAGGCACAGCGCGAGCGAGCCCGACGATGCCGAATCCTGGTGTAGGTATGTTGAATCCAAACACTCTTTTATGACGTTGAAAGGAATTCTTTTCGGCGCATGTGCCTGCTGCCTGACCCTGCTGGTGAGCGCAGCGAGTACGCCCCACCGTGCCTCCGCCGATGGACTCACCGTGGGTGATGTGCTGCCGAAAATGAAGTCTCTGGACGTGGGCGGACGTAGGTCCCTCACCGAAGCACCCCGCCAGCACTACACCCTCCTCCACCTCTGGGCCGCCTATGACGCCGAGAGCCGTGCAGAGAACGTAGTCTGGGACCAGTACTTCAGTGCCCGACCAAGTACACAGATCAGCTACCGAGCGCTCTCGCTCGACACCGATAGCGCTGTGTACCATCGTACGATCGCCTTAGACCAAGTGGATGTCCTAGCCCAGAGCTGTGCCCCCGAGGGCCAGCGCAGTGAGCTCATTCGCTCACTCGGGCTACAGCAGGGTCTGCATACCTACCTTGTCGATGCACAGGGTGTGGTACGCGCCGTAGACCCGACTCCACAGGAGCTCACCGAGTACATCAAGTAAACCCTAATTAAAGCCTCCCCACAGGCACAAACAAGAGCGGCACGCCTGGACCTCCCGGTCCTAGCGTGCCGCTCTTGCTATCCCGCTATATGTCTGCCGCGCTGGCTCGCGCGGCTATTGGCTCCCTTATGGCCAGCCCTACTCGTAGAGCTTTCGGTGCAGGACGCTCAGCTACCTGGCCCAGTCCTTGGCCACAGCACGAGCACGGCGTTCTGACGGGAGGACCGAGCTAGCCCTTTCGCTTCTTAGCTATCAGCTGGGTGAAGAGCTCCTCCCAGCGAGCCATCACAGCCTCCTGAGAGAAGAGTTGGGAGTATTCCTTTGCTTTCTTCCCCATCTGCTTACGAAGGGGCTCGTCCTCGATCAGACGAATGATCGCGGCGGCCAAAAGCTCATGATTGCCCACCTCCTCAATAAGGAAGCCCGTCTCCCCATCTATGATGAGGTCACGCGGGCCACACTGACAGGCATAGGAGACATTGGGTACCCCGCAAGAGTTAGCCTCCGAGAGAGCCATCGAGAAGCCTTCATGGATCGAGCTCACGACGGATATAGACGCAGCCATATACTCCTGCTGCATGTCGTTGGATTCCTTACGCTCAATGCAATCTGACAGGCCTAATTCATTAATGATCGGATCAAGGCCATCCAAGAACTGACCGCATATCCTCAGAAGCCAGTCTGGATGGGCTGCATGGACGATAGCCCAGGCTCGGACTAGGCTCTCAAAATTCTTCTCCACGGTATGGCGGCCTGAAGCAATGGCGACCTTGGCTTCGAGAGCGGCCGCCTCTGGAGAAGAGAATGAGTTGCCATTGGGAATGCATACCCTATTGGGCACATCCCAATTAGGAAGGTCCTCCTTCGTCAGCACAACGAATTGATCGAACCGTCTAATCAAATGCTCGTCGACCCAGTTCTGGATGGCCCCTTTCAGACCTGGTCGTGAAAAGACCCAAGCTGAGCGAGCACCGTGAGCCTCTAGTATGGTAGCCGCTTTAGTCCGCACAAAGGGCAGCACATAGACGTCCTTACCAAACATGGATACGACAATATCTGGCTGTATCCTGTCGAAGAGAGCCTGCATGCGCGCCCTATGCCGAAGGAATAGACGAGGAAGTAGAGTTAGCTTTTGCCTCAGTGAGTACGCATCTAGCTGAAAATAGTTGATCCCTAGATCCTCAATGTGTACTCGACTATCCGTCGGATAGAAGGAAGACCTTCCATCCTGATCGGAGGTAACAATATAAACCTCATGTCCCTTGCTGGCCCAATAATTTACCTTATTGGTAAGGACCCTCGTCTGTCCACCTGCATACCACGTATTCAGGATGACATAAGCGATTCTCATACCTGTTGTTATTATACTACTATATCAAAGCTGAGGCATACGGAAGCTCATCTTGCTCTTGAGCCCTAAGCCTTCCTCCTTTGACTCTCCGTCTGCCTCCCAACGTCCACAAAGATAAAGCTTATTATTGTGCGATAAATCCATCTCCTACGTAGAAAGGGACGATTAGAAGACGAGGGCAGGATACCGAGGAGGAACTACCCTGGAGGGACTAGAGAGGATCAGAGGCCTCCTCTACTTCTTAGAGCGACGCGATAAGAGTCGTGCAATCGGCTGCTCGAAATACTTATTGACGAGAATACTGCCTATAGTCGTAATGCCTAGGGTAATCACAAGGCGTAGTGCCCAGTGGTTATCTGGATAGACCCAGCTGAAGACTCGGTTCACGATCAGGATGACGAGGTAGTGTATCATGTAGAAGCTGAAGCTAACCTGCCCAAGATAAATCAGCCATGGACGGGATAGTCCATTGGAAACCAACCCTGGAGCTCCACTCTTATACGCAAGAGCATAGATATAAATCATAACACAGCTCGGCAGGTAATACGAATAGACATTAACACCAGGAGTACCTGTGTATCTAACTAGGAAGAGTACAACAGCATAGAACACTACGGGGAGGAGTTCTACAAAGGCTCTCGATCGTGCAGACAAACGCTGCCACCAGGCCACATGTCCCCAAGTCTCAGCCTGGCAATACGCATGATACACCAGAATCCCAAGGCAGAACTCAATCAGTCGTGGCAGAGGATTAAAGTAGAAGAACCAGTCGCGCAGGATAAAGCCTGAACTAGTATGTATGGGGAGGGAAGTCCCAACCGCTAGAATCACTCCAAAGTATACGAGCACCCCTACCATAAGCTGCTTAGCACGTAAGCGCATCAAATAGGGGAAAAGAGCATAGAAGAAGACCAGGTCCGAAAGGCACCAAGCCACAGAATTACCCTTAGCCTCAACCATCGGGATCCAACTCTGCAGCATAAAGAAGTTCCCTAGCAAGGGAAGAGGAGCAAGGCGGAAAGTACTATGAACCCCTGCTGCGACGATCCAGACTAAAAGACAAAGGATATGAAGCGGCCATAAGCGAATGATACGCTTCTTCATAAAGTCTCTCCAACTAAAAGTCGGTAGCTTAACCTTATCAGCATACCCTAGACACATCACGAAGCCACTTAAGACAAGGAAGAAGGAGACACCCATGGGCCCCGACCCATCAATGAGTGCTTCCGGCTGACCATCCTGAAGAGGATAGTGGGATGCGAAGATAAAAAGGGCGAAGATAAATCGCAGAGCTTGTAAAGACGAGATCATAATCAAGGACTAATCAAGAAGTACTCTATCATTAGGAGAAGCGAAAAACGTAAAGCGCAGTCTGGGCTAGCTCTACTCGTAGGTCAGCATCACCTGCTCGTAGACCTGGGAGAGGTCACGGGCGATACGCTTGGGCGTGAAGCGCTCTACGTAGCTGCGGCCCTCATCGATCATGAGGCGGCGCAGGGAGATATCGATCAGCACGCGGTCGATGAGCGAGGCGAGCATATCGGCATTGTCGGGATCAGTATAGAGACTCGTCGGCCCCCCAGCCTCCTCGAGGCAGGAGCCCGTAGCTCCGATAACGGGGATCCCCGCATTGAGCGCCTCGATGATCGGGATGCCGAAGCCCTCGAAGCGCGAGGGATAGACGAAGACCTCCGCCCCGCCATAGATCCCAGGGAGATAGGTCGCCCCCACCTGATGCAGCAGATGTAGGCGCGACGTCACCCCGAGGCGACGCGCACGATCCAGCACCTGCTGGGCGTAAGGCGTGCGGCGGCCTACGGCGACCAGGTGGAGCTCCTTGTCCTGCAGCTGCGCCAGCGCCTCGACAGCCAGTAGGAGGTTCTTCCGCTCCTCGATGCTCCCGACGAAGAGCATATAGCGCTGCGGCAGTCGAAGTGCCTGACGGGCAGCGGCGACCTCCTCGGGCTGGATCTGGGCGAAGCGCTCGGAGCAGCCTTGGTAGACCGTCGTCACACGCTCCTCCTCCACGCCGAAGATGTCGATCACGTCGCAGCGCGTCTGCTCGCTCACCGTGATCACGTGGTCGGCGGCACGTGCCGAGGCCCCGTACTTGCGGCGGTAGAGCAGGCGGTCGATGGGCTTGTAGTACTGCGGGTAGCGGATGAAGGCCAGGTCGTGGATCGTCACCACCGTCCCGACACGCTGGGCGCGGTACAGTCCGAGGGGCAGCTCATTGGAGAGCCCGTGAAAGAGATCGACCTTAGCCTCACGCACCAGACGAGGGATGGAGTAGTTCCGCCAAAGGCTCCCGCCGAGGAAGGCCAGTGCTCGGTGCGGCGTATGCAGCTGTACCGAGCGGTGCTCGAGCAGCTCCCGATAGAGCTCGGGGCGCCCGATGGAGGGCGAGTAGAGCAGATAGCGGTTCTCCGGTCGATACTCCATGAGCGCCTCAAGGACGAAGCGGCTGTAGTTGCCGAGGCCCGTAGCGTTGTTGGTGATGCGCTTAGCATCGAAGGCTATGTTCATCGCTGCGTAGGTCTTGAGAGCGGCGTGGAGACGAGCGGCCTAAGCCTTAGCCACATCCCCCTTGTAGCGGAAGAGCAGGGCGAAGAGCAGCGCCACCACAGCCGCGTAGGCTGCGAAGATATACCAGCTGACACTCCAGCCCACGAGCATCGCATGGGCATCGTGCTCGCTATAGACGTAGTGATTGACGACAGCCTGCGCCCCGAGGGAGCCCAGCGTGGCACCTATCCCATTGGTCATGATCATGAAGAGACCCTGCGCGCTGGAGCGGATCGAGGGGTCGGTCTCCTTATCCACGAAGAGCGAGCCCGAGACGTTGAAGAAGTCAAAGGCGACCCCATAGACGATCATGCTCAGCAGGAAGAGCCATACGCCCGAGCCAGGGTCCCCAAGACCCAGGAGACCGAAGCGCAGTACCCAGGCCACCATCGCGATGAGCATCACATTCTTGATCCCGAAGCGGCGCAGCGCAAAGGGGATAAGGAGGATGCAGAGCGTCTCAGAGAGCTGGCTCAGGGAGATGAGGATGTTGGCATACTTGACTCCGAAGGTCTCCGCATAGGCAGGGATCTCGCCGAAGGTATTGATGAAGGGGTTCGCAAAGCCATTGGTAATCTGCAGGCTTACCCCCAGGAGCATAGAGAAGACGAAGAAGAGCGCCATCTTGCGCTGGCGGAAGAGGACGAAGGCACGCAGCCCGAGCGCCTCCACCAGTCCCTTGCTCTCCCCCTTGGGAGCCGTCGGGCAGTGCGGCAGCGTCCACGAGTAGAGCGCCTGAATCAGCCCGAGCATCGCAGAGACGGCGAACTGCCCACTCGTGGACTCGACCCCGAGCAGGCTCACCGAGATCATCGTACAGATGAAGCCCACCGTCCCGAAGACGCGTATCGGCGGGAAGCTCTTCACCAGATCCATCCCGGCCTGCTCCAGCGAGGTATAGGCCACCGAATTGCTCAGCGCTAGCGTGGGCATGTAGAAGGCGACACTCAGCGTGTAGAGGGCAAAGAGCGTGCCGTAGTCCAGCGTGCTGCCGCTCTGCGTATAGAAGTAAAGGACGAACATCAAGCCCCCTGCCAGCAGATGGCAGATCCCGAGCAGGCGCTGGGCGGGCACCCAGCGGTCGGCCACGATCCCCATTAGGGCAGGCATGAAGAGCGAGACGATCCCCTGCATGGCATAGAAAGAGCCGATATGCTCGGCGAAGCCAGCCGAGGCGAGGTAGCGCCCCATGGAGGTAAGGTAGGCACCCCAGACGGCGAACTGGAGGAAGTTCATCGCCGTCAGGCGGAGCTTGATGTGTGAGGTCTGCATAGGTAGTAGTGCTAGCGTATGGTGGTCTTATAAGCGAGGCAGGCAATAGACCTGATGCGCTCGTGCATCGGGGTCTATTGCCTGCCTGACTAAAGGTCTACTGCTGCTGGATGAGCGAGGAGACGAAGCCGACGCGCAGCGTCTCGGGCTTCTTGGAGAGGCGTACGAAGTTGGGGAAGAGATTGGGCTGCAGCGTCAGCGTCACGCCCTGACTCGTATTGTAGCTCACGGGGTAGATCTGCACCTTGAGCGGCTCGGTGACCGTCCAGCCGTCCGTGGTGTACTTGGCATGTGCCGCCAGGTGCCGCATGATCAGCTGGGCGACGTTGCGGAAGTTGTACACGGGGCGCTCCACCTGGTAGCGATCCGAGATGTAGGAGTAGCCCGCGCGCACGGAGGGCGTAGCAGAGCCGAAGAAGCTACGCACCGAGTCTGACTCCAGTAGCACCATGAAGGCCGAGGGGTTGAGCGTCAGCTGAGCGGGATTGTCCACGCGCAGCGACAGCGGAGCGTCGGCCAGCATCCACACGCGGCCGAAGAAGTCGCGAGCCGTCATCCCCGAGGCAGGTGCTGGAGCCTTGCGCGCCAGACGCTGTAGGTCAGCAGCCGAGAGCGTCAGCTCGGTGGTCACCCCAGCAGGACCCTTAATATAGGTATGGTCGCTACTCGGAGCGGTGAGGGCACTGAGGTCGGTGGCAGATATGCCATTGAGGCGCGGCGTCAGCAGCGTGCTGACCATAGGCTGCTGGGCCTTGACGATGCTGTCGGGCTTGAGGCGTGCAGGATGGTGGTAGTGCAGGATGAGCTCGGTCTGAGCGATCTCCAGCAGGTAGCCACTCCCCGTAGCAGGCGTCACCAGGAGGCCTCCGAGGACGTTCTTCCCGAAGCTCTCCTGCGTGAGGAAGTACTCGGGATTGGAGCGCGAGAGGTCGAGGATACGCTGCCCGAGGTCGGAGTAGACGCCCGAGGCATTGCGTAGCGGGATGTTGATGTAGAAGGCCGAGTCCGTCCCGTCCTTGAGCTTGATGGCATCACGCCCTGGGACTATGGTCTTGGAGGTAAGCAGCTGAGCCGTCTTGCGGTAGTTCTCTAGGTCCTTGACCGAGACGCTGCTGCCCGTGAAGCCCTTAGCGACCTCGTAGACCTCGATATTGATCGGGGCAAGGGCGTTACCGGCACGCTGCTGGTAGAAGAGGCGCAGGCTCACCGAGTCGATGCCGCCCCCAGCGGGTAGCGAGTCGATCTTGAATCCCGCAGCCGTACGCACCTGGGTGATGTACTCACCGCGCACGGTACCATACTGTGCGTCTACGAGTTCGCCTAGGAGCGCCTCCTGAGAGGTACTATTGACCTCGGGCGAGGCCACGGTGGAGGCAGCAAACTGCACGTAGGTGATCTGCCCCGTGACCTTATCCTGACCAGGCTGTACGCTCTCCCCGATGTCGGAGAGGCTATCGGAGCAGGACGCCAGGAGGGGCAGGGCCACGAGGGCACCGAGCCCCCAGCGGAGCGACTTGAGCTGCTTCATCTTTGTCTTTTGCTTTAGAGTTGGTTATAGAACTCCTCGTAGGCGGCTCCCCCACCCTTGACACCCTGATAGGGCAGGAAGGGGACGCCCGTCTCCTGAATGTAGGAGAGGAGCTCGGGCTTGATCTGCTCGCTGCCCTGTACGACGCCATGTGCGTAGTGGATCGCCAGGCGGCTCAGCGCCTCGTAGTCCGTCTTGCCGCCGAGGGGCGTGAGGGCGGAGGGCTTGAACTTGTCGAACTTCAGCGTCTCGAAGAGGCGATCCGTCATTTCCACGGGCTCCGCCTCATCGTAGAGGCTGAAGACGAGCTTGGCCTTCTTCAGGCAGGGATCATCGTGGTAGTACTTCTTGAGGTAGAGCATCCCCAGGGCTACGAAGGTACCGTGGCAATGGATGACATCGGGGATCCACTTGAGCTTCTTGACCGTCTCGAGGGCGCCACGTACGAAGAAGACGGAGCGCTCATCGTTGTCATTCACCCCTTTGGGGTCAGGGCCATAGAGGCTCTTGCGCTTGAAGAAGTCATCGTTGTCGATGAAGTAGACCTGCAGCTTGGCAGCGGGCAGCGAGGCTACCTTGATGATGAGGGGATGGTCGTTGTTGTTGAGGATCATGTTGAGCCCCGAGAGGCGTATCACCTCGTGGAGCTGATTGCGGCGCTCATTGATCAGACCGAAGCGCGGCATGAAGACGCGGATCTCATTGCCTTGTTCTTGGATTTCCTGCGCTAGGTGTCGTGCGGTCAGCGAGATGTCAGACTCGTCTAGATAGGGGGCGATCTCCTGGGAGATGTACAGTATTCGTCTTGATTTCATTCGTCGATCGATGAGCTAGAGGGCTATAGGCCTACGCGTTAAAGCCCGCCTCAGGCTCTGTCGCCAGCGCCCAAGGAGCCGTCTATATCCTTGATTTATATACGCAAAGATACGGAAAATAGTACATTCCCCAGCCAGATCACACGTCCCGCAGCCCCATCACGGACAGCGCTCCACGCCCCTAGTCCATCCCGCGACAAAGAGGCAGCGCCCACAGTCTCCGTCCTAGCGGCGACTGTGGGCGCTGATGCTTAGCCCTTATCCGAGCCTTAGCTGAGGCTGTCCTTAGCCTAGGGCAGCTCCTCGAAGTCTACATACTCATCGCTGGAGCTGCGGGCGAACTTGCGTGCCTCGATGGCGTCCAGCTGCTCCTTCTGCGAGCGACTCCCGCGCTCATCCTGAGACTCTTGGGCTCCTTCGGCGAAGCCCTCCTCCCTGCGATAGCTGCGCTGTCCGCCCTGAGGCCGCTGCTGCGCACCCATAGTCTCCTCCATACGGCGCTGCACGCGACGTACCAGCTGCATCGCCAGCCAGGCCTGCAGGGGAGCACGGAAGAGATATATCAGGCAGATCACCAGGAGGATCAGGAAGAATGTCATAGGTCTAATACTTCTTTAACTTGTTCGACATACCTCCTTGCCTTGCAAAGAGCGTGCCAAGATAGCAGTACAGGGATCGAGCGGCGACTCCCGCCTAGCCTTCGTGAGGGGCGAAGAGCGAGAGGAGCAGGTAGCAAGCGATGGCGACACTACAGCCGAGCCAGCCGAGGGCAAGGATCGCAGCAAGGCTGACGACGATGAGCGTCAGCTGCGGCCAGAGGCTACGTAGCGGCGCGGGCTTGAGCTTGAAGGAGAACATCGGCAGCTCGCTCACCATCAGGAAGGAGAGCGCAAGGCTCAGGAGCAGATACAGCGCGATCGTGAGCTCCACGCCCAGCAAGGCTGCCATCCCTGCCACTGCTGGGCTCATCCCGAGCCAGAAGAGAGCGTTGGACGGTACGGGCAGCCCACGGAAGGAGGTCGTCTGACGCGTGTCGTTATTGAACTTCGCCAGGCGCAGTGCTGCAAAGGGAGCGAGGATGAAGACCCCATAGCTGTAGGGATTGCCTGGAGCCACAGCCTCCAGCGCCGACCAGACGAGTACGCTGGGGGCGAGGCCGAAGCTAATCACGTCCGCCAGCGAATCCAGATCCTTACCTATCGGCGAGGACACCCCGAGGGCGCGAGCCACGAGCCCGTCGAAGAAGTCGAAGACTGCTGCCAGGACGACACAGCACGCGGCCCACTGGGGCTCATCGTAGCGTAGCGTCAGCACCAGTGCCGCCGCCCCCGAGAGGAGGTTGCAGCAGGTGATGGCGTTAGGGATATGTTTCTTGAGCTGCATGAGGAGGCGGGCTTAGCGGGGAAGGGTGGCGATGTCGGTAATGTTCCCCTTGACGCGGTCCCCTACACGTACGTGTACCTCGGTACCCAGAGGCAGGTAGAGGTCTACGCGGGAGCCGAACTTGATGAAGCCGAGGTTCTCATTGATCGCCACCTGCTGCCCGACCTCCGAATAGGTCACGATACGGCGTGCGATGGCGCCAGCGACCTGACGTACCAGCACCTGGTCACCGCCAGCGGTGCGGATGACGACTGCCGAGCGCTCATTGTCGGTGCTGCTCTTGGGCAGGTGCGCCGAGAGGAAGCGCCCTGGGGTGTGCGAGACGTGCTCTACCACACCATTGCAGGGGATCCAGTTGACATGCATGTCAAAGACGTTCATGAAGACCGATACCTGCAGGCAGCGGCGCCCGAGGATCTGCACTTCGTCCGTCTCCTCGATGACCACGACACGCCCATCGGCAGGGCACACGACCTCGCGATCGCCGTCCGTATGCTTGCGCTCGGTGTATCTGAAGAAATTGACCACCGCCGCGTAGAAGGCCAGCGAGAAAAGCACGGGGATCACCGTGAACGCCCCGAGGAAGAGGTAGATAAGGGCATTGACCCCTAGTAGCATGATGGCGAAGCCCACCAAGGGACCTCGTCCCTCTCTATGTAGTCGCATCTAGTCTATGTATTAAGAGCTTTTGTGAATTCAATAATGCGCAAAGATACTAAATCATGCCCAAGCCACCGCACCGCAGGCTCCCAGCGCCCTCGAGAGGCAGGCTCCGCCCCTCCCTTAGGCCGCCTCTCCTCGCACCCCTCGCGCCCTACTCAAGGCGCTGCTTGACCCGCCAAAGTGGCAGTCGAAGCCACCCCCACCCCACCGCGAGGCAAGCCTACCCTCAGGCGCAAAGTAAGTCTACCCTCAGCCGCGAGGCAAGTCTCCTAAGCCTTACGAAGCCTCTCTCAAGCCCTCCCGCCCAAGCTAGCATGGAGCCCACTGCCCTAGCCCACCTCCCCGCACTGATATCCCTCAGCTGCCCGACGGACGTCCCTCACGGGGCTGACGGACGTCCCTCAGCGCCGTGAGGGATATCCCTCGAGGAGGGCGTCTTTATCGCGACGGTGCGCGACACGGCGAGGAGGCTGGACGGGGGAGTAAGGGTGGCTAGGGCGTGAGGCGAGGCAGAGGGAGCTTGGGTAAGGGACAAAAGCAAGCAGCCCGACTCCTCGGGGAGGAATCGGGCTGCTTGGTAGATGAGTTAGGAAAGGCTAGCGAAGCTGCTCCGCAATATGCTCGCGGATAGCCTCAGCCTCCTCGTCCAGCGGTATGCGCTCTAGGACGTCTTCGGCGAAGGCGTGGCTCAACATCAGCTTAGCCTCCTCACGCGGGATCCCGCGCTGCTGCATATAGAAGAGCGCCTCGGGGCTCAGCTGGCCCGTCGTCATGCCGTGCGAGCACTTGACATCGTCGGCATAGATCTCCAGCTGCGGCTTGGACTGCATGCGCGCCGTAGGTGAGAGTAGCAGGTTGCGGTTGTTCTGATAGGCCTGCGTCTTCTGCGCGTCCTGCGCCACGAGGATGCGGCCCGTGAAGACACCGCGGCTATCGCCGAGGAGGATGTACTTGAAGAGCTCGTCGCTCGTACAGTGTGGCACGGCGTGCTCGATGTAGGAGAAGTTGTCCGCGTGCCCCTTATCCTTGCTCAGCGCGAAGCCCGAGACCTTGAGGTCGGCTTCTTCCTCCGCCAGCGAGATGTAGTAGTTATTGCGCGTCACGCCCCGGGCGAGCGTCACGGCGGAGAGGTCGACGTGGCTGGCCCCCAGCTGACGGACGTAGAGCGAACTGATGCGCAGCTGCCCTGCAGCACTCTCCTCACGATCGATGAGGGTGAAGTGCGCCGTGCGGCCGACATAGATCTCGAGGGTGCGCAGGACGAGGTTCGTCACCTCAGCGGCGGGCTCATCGAGGACGAGCGCAGCCTCCGTGGCATCCTCTAGGATGACGAGTAGGCGCTCGGCGGAGAGCTGTCCAGAGAGGGCGCGGCCTAGGCTACGCACCGAGAGCGGCGCACGGAGCTTGGCGCCCTTAGGCAGGTAGAGGACGAAGGCCTCCGCGGCGAGGAGACTATTGAGCGCCACAAGCCCATCCGTCGCGAGAGGTGCAAGGCGAGCGTAGTGCTCCTGGGCGATCTCGGGCTGCTGCTGGTAGAAGTCCGCCAGCGTGCCGACGAAGGCACCCTCGGGGAGCTCCGTAGCCTCCCAGGCAAGCGGCAGAGCCTCGGTAGCGAGCTGCCACTGGGCGCCGCTGAGCAGCGTGGGGAGGTCGGTGCGCTGGTAGTCCTCGCTCTTGAAGCGCGGTAGACCGAGACGGGCGAAGGCATCGAAGGCCTCCTCGCGGTAGTGCTCTACCAGCGGGGAGCGACCTCGGAGCTGCTGACTGTACTGCCCGTAGAGGTCGAGGTACTGCTTGGTGATTGCTTCCATCGCTCCTGTCTTAGGCCTCCTGGGCGTCTACCTCATCCTTGATCCAATCGTAGCCACGGCGCTCCAGCTCGAGGGCGAGCTCAGGGCCACCACTACGCACGATGCGTCCCTTGTAGAGGACGTGGACGAAGTCGGGCTTGATATAGTCCAGCAGACGCTGATAGTGGGTGATGACGATGGTGGCGTTCTCTGGGCTGCGCAGCTCATTGACGCCCTTGGCTACGATGCGCAGCGCGTCGATGTCGAGGCCACTGTCCGTCTCGTCGAGGATGGCGAGCTTGGGCTCGAGCATCGCCATCTGGAAGATCTCGTTGCGCTTCTTCTCTCCGCCGGAGAAGCCCTCATTGACGGAGCGGCTGGCGAGCTTGCTATCCAGCTCGACGAGCTCACGCTTCTGCTTCATCAGCTTGAGGAACTCGGGGGCGGGGATAGGGTCGAGGCCCTGCGCCTTGCGACGCTCGTTGAGGGCGGCACGCATGAAGTTGACCATGCTGACCCCAGGTATCTCGACGGGGTACTGGAAGCTCATGAAGAGCCCCTGATGGGCGCGCTCCTCAGGCTCGAGCTCCAGCAGGTCTTCGCCCTCGAAGGTGACGCTACCGCCCGTGACCTCATAGTTGGGGTTCCCGACGAGGACGGAGGAGAGCGTACTCTTGCCCGAGCCGTTGGGTCCCATGATGGCGTGGATCTCGCCCTTATTGACGGTGAGGCTGATCCCCTTGAGTATTTCCTTATCTCCTATGCTAGCATGGAGGTTCTCTATCTTAAGCATATTCTATCGTTGATGTATGATGTGGGTGAGGGATAAGGGGAGGCCTAGCCGACCGAGCCCTCGAGGGAAATGGAGAGGAGCTTCTGCGCCTCGACGGCGAACTCCATGGGGAGCTGGTTCATCACCTCCTTGGCATAGCCGCCGACGATAAGCCCGACAGCCTCCTCGACGCCGATGCCACGCTGCTGGCAGTAGAAGATCTGGTCCTCGCTGATCTTGCTCGTCGTAGCCTCATGCTCGACGATGGCGCTGTCATTATCTACGTGTACGTAGGGGAAGGTGTGGGCGCCGCAGCGGTCGCTCAGCAGGAGGCTGTCGCACTGCGAGTGGTTGCGGGCGTTCTCTGCCCCAGGTCCCGCGTAGACGAGGCCACGGTAGCTATTCTGGCTGCGGCCTGCGCTGATGCCCTTGGAGACAATGCGGCTGCGGGTATTCTTCCCGAGGTGAATCATCTTCGTCCCCGTGTCAGCCTGCTGGTGGTGGTTGGTCACCGCCACGGAGTAGAACTCGGCCACGGATTCGTCGCCCTCGAGGACGCAGCTGGGGTACTTCCACGTGATGGCCGAGCCCGTCTCTACCTGCGTCCAGGAGAGCTTGGCACGCGCCCCACGACAGAGGCCTCGCTTGGTCACGAAGTTATAGACACCGCCCTTGCCGTCCTTGTCGCCAGGGTACCAGTTCTGCACGGTGGAGTACTTGACCTCGGCGTCCTGCTCGACGATGATCTCGACGATAGCGGCATGCAGCTGGTTCTCGTCGCGCTGCGGAGCGGTGCAGCCCTCGAGGTAGCTGACGTAGGCGCCCTCGTCGGCGACGATGAGCGTACGCTCGAACTGCCCCGTATTCATCGCGTTGATGCGGAAGTAGGTCGAGAGCTCCATCGGGCAGCGCGTGCCCTTAGGGATGTAGACGAAGGAGCCATCGCTAAAGACGGCGCTATTAAGCGCTGCGAAGTAATTATCTGTATAGGGGACGACGACGCCGAGATACTGGCGCACCAGCTCGGGGTACTCCCGTACTGCCTCGCTGAAGGAGCAGAAGATGATCCCCTTCTCGGCCAGTGTCTCACGGAAGGTCGTCTTGACCGACACGGAGTCCATGACGGCATCCACCGCCACCCCCGAGAGCACCTTCTGCTCCTCGAGGGGAATACCCAGCTTCTCGAAGGTACGGAGTAGCTCGGGGTCTACCTCGTCGAGGCTCTTGGGCCCCTCCTTCTTCTTCGGTGCTGCGTAGTAGATGATGTCCTGATAGTCGATGGGTGGGATCTGAAGGAGCGCCCAGTCGGGCTGCTCCAGTGTCAGCCAGTGGCGGTAGGCCTGGAGGCGGAACTCCAGCAGCCACTCCGGCTCGCCCTTCTTGGCCGAGATAAGGCGCACAGTCTCTTCGCTAAGGCCCTTGCCTATCGTCTCGGTCTCGATCTCGGTCGTAAAGCCGTATTTGTAGTCACCACTGGTGACCTCGTCTATGATCTGATCGTTATCTTGCATGTAATGTCTCGTTAGAGGCTTTGTCCTCTCCTAGCATGCTAACAGAGGCCTCGCGGGGATTGTTTCTCCGCGATCGGATGAGGTGAGCAGCGTGCTCCCTTGCGGGTCGGGGCTACTTGGCGTAGCTGACGCTGCGGGTCTCGCGGATGACGGTGATCTTGACCTGACCGGGGTAGGTCATCTCGTCCTGGATGCGGCGAGCGATCTCCTCGGAGAGTGTCGCGATGGTGCTATCATCGGTGTTCTCTGCCCCGACGATGACGCGCAGCTCGCGCCCTGCCTGGATGGCGTAGGTCTTGACGACGCCGGGGTAAGAGGCGGCAAGGGTCTCGAGGTCATTGAGACGCTTGATGTAGGCCTCTACGATCTCACGGCGAGCACCGGGACGGGCGCCGCTGATGGCGTCACAGACCTGTACGATGGGAGCGATAAGGCTCTCCATCTCGACCTCGTCGTGGTGGGCGCCGACGGCATTGCAGATGTTGAGCTTCTCCTTGTACTTCTCACAGAGCTTCATCCCGAGGAGGGCGTGTGGCAGCTCGGGCTCGTCGTCGGGCACCTTACCTATATCGTGGAGGAGGCCAGCGCGCTTGGCGTGCTTGGGGTTGAGTCCCAGCTCGGAGGCCATGACGGCACAGAGGTTGGCCGTTTCACGGGAGTGCTGTAGGAGGTTCTGCCCGTAGGAGGAGCGGTACTTCATCTTACCGATGAGGCGAATAAGCTCGGGGTGCATGCCATGGATCCCGAGGTCGATGACGGTACGCTTCCCCGTCTCGATGATCTCCTCCTCGATCTGCTTGCGCACCTTGGAGACGACCTCCTCGATGCGGGCGGGGTGGATACGGCCGTCCTGCACGAGCTGGTGCAGCGCCAGACGCGCTACCTCGCGGCGTACGGGGTCGAAGCTAGAGAGGACGATAGCCTCGGGCGTATCGTCGACGATGATCTCTATACCCGTGGCGGCCTCCAGAGCACGGATGTTGCGCCCTTCGCGCCCGATGATGCGGCCCTTGATCTCGTCGCTGTCGATGTGGAAGACGGTGACGGAGTTCTCGATCGCCGTCTCGGTAGCGACGCGCTGGATGGACTGGATGACGATCTTCTTAGCCTCCTTGCTGGCCGTCATCTTAGCCTCCTCGACGATCTCATTGATGTAGACCTGTGCCTGGTCCTTGGCCTCGGCGCGCAGGCTCTCGATGAGGCGCTCACGGGCCTCGCCTGCGGAGAGGCCGCCGAGCTGCTCGAGGCGCTGCTGCTCGCTGCGGCGGAGCTCCTCGAGCTCCTGCTTCTTCTGCTCGTACTCGACCTTCTTGACCTCGTACTCCTCCTTCTTGAGCTCGATGCCCTCACTCTGTAGGGCGAGCTTCTCCTTGAGGACGTCGATCTCGCTGTTGCGCTTCTCCAGGTCGGACTGACGCTGGTTGAGCGACTGCTCGCGACCCTTGAGCTTGTTCTCGATCTGCTTGAGCTTCTCGTTACGCTGTGCCACCTGCTGCTCCAGCTCGCCCTTGAGCTGGAGGAACTTCTCCTTGACCTCAAGGAGCTTCTTCTGCTTGAGCACCTCGGCTTCACGCTCGGCCTCGGAGAGGATGCCTGCGGCCTGGGCCTTGGCATGCTCGCGCTGGCGAGGGATGTAGACGAGGAGCATCCAGGCCAGCGCGGCTAGGATGACCAGGAGCAGACAGATGATAATGATGGTAGATGTTCCCATTCCTTACTTATTTGTTAGTCTTCTCTATGCTAAGGAGGTAAGGAGGGGACAAGCGCGCCATGTAGGAGCAGAGCCCGCGGCCAAGCGCCTCGAGGGGCCTAGCCTGCTAGGGCTGCAGTGTAGCAGTAGCCTGAGTGAGGAGCGCCTCCAGCGTCTCGTTGAGCTGGCTGAGGCGCGGCGCGAAGTGACGGCTACGCGCCTCGCGCTCCTCGAGGAGCTCGCGGTAGCGCGTCGCCACATCTAGGGCCGACATCGCCAGATAGGTCTGTCGACCCACCTCGGAGACATTGGGGTAGCGGGCGTGGTAGCTCTGACTGGTACGCACCAGCTCCTCACCAGCTAGGCGGTAGCGCTGCTCTTGCTCGCGTGGTACACGCAGGCTGAGGCGCTGCCCCTCGATGGCGATGGTGATGCGCTGTAGGCTATAGTCACGTCCGTCCTCACTCATTATATATAGAGCCCCGCGGGAGCGGGGTCTGTATCGCTAGGTCTGTAGAGCCAACCGGGGGATCACTCGTGCTCGAGCTGCTGGATGCAGCGCTCGACCTCCTGAATGAGTCCATCCAGGAGCTGCCGTGCGGCAGCACGCTCCCCCGCGCCCTCGACGAGTGCCTGCGACAGGATGCTGGTGGCATGCTGTGCCTGCTCCTCCGAGAGGGCGGTGCGTAGGCTCTGTAGCTCGCTATCCTGTAGACTGAGACGCTCCTGCAGCTGCCTAATGCGCTCATCCTGAGCGCTCACGAGCTGCACCAGACGACCTATATTTACCTCTAGGCGTCGGAGCTCTAGGTCTTCGTTCTCTGTCATAGCGTGGTCTTACCTTACCTTAGAAGCAAAGGTACAACAATTTAGGCAGAGGGCTGGGCTACCGCCCGCGATGCGCACGCAGGTACCCCGCGGGCCTCATCCACCGCCCGACGCGCCCCGACGCACAGCCCAGGGACGGAGCAGGCCCAGGAGTTCCACAGCGAAGCCCTCCCCCCTACCCGATCGCCTAAGCCCTATCCTCCAGCCGCCTGACCGATATCCATCACGGCGCTGACTGCTATCCATCACGCGCCGCATGGACGCCCCTCACGGAGTTGACGGATATCCCTCACGCCCCCTCCCCCTAGAGCCGTACGCCGCCCCGACCCAAGTCGCCCCGCCCCTATCCCCCTCACCCAGCCCGAGCCCCTCGGGCTCGCTATCTGCCTCAAAAGCGCTATTTTTGTCCCTCATAGAGGCCTCCTAGCTAGGCCTCAGATCACAAGGAACTCAACAACGACAAGTATCATAAGCGCAAACGAGCATCATGGCTGAAGAACTCACCCCCCTCTCTGGCGAGGGCGAAGCAAAGAAGAGCCTCAACTTCATCGAGCAGATCGTCGCTAGCGACCTAGCGGCAGGCAAGAACGGCGGACGCCTGCAGACCCGCTTCCCACCCGAGCCCAACGGCTACCTGCACATCGGCCACGCCAAGGCCATCTGCATGGACTTCGGCATCGCCCAGCGCTATGGCGGCGTGTGCAACCTCCGCTTCGACGACACCAACCCCACCAAGGAGGATGTGGAGTACGTCGACGCTATCCGCGAGGACATCGAGTGGCTGGGCTTCCACTGGGGCGCTGAGTACTACGCCTCGGACTACTTCGAGCGCCTGTATCGCTTCGCCGAGGAGCTGATCCTGGCAGGCCACGCCTACGTCGACGAGCAGACGGCCGAGGAGATCGCCCAGCAGAAGGGTACGCCTACGACCCCAGGGGTCGCTAGCCCCTACCGCGACCGTCCCGCTGAGGAGAGCCTCGACCTCTTCCGCCGCATGAACGCTGGGGAGTTCCCCGAGGGGGCGATGATCCTGCGCGCCAAGATCGATATGGCCTCGCCCAACATGCACTTCCGCGACCCCATCATCTACCGCATCATCAAGGTGCCCCACCACCGTACGGGCACCCAGTGGAATGTGTACCCGATGTACGACTTTGCCCACGGGCAGAGCGACTACTTCGAGGGCGTGACGCACTCGATCTGTACGCTGGAGTTCGAGGTACACCGTCCGCTCTATGACTACTTCATCGAGCTGCTGAAGCAGGTAGAGGGTCAGCCCGACGACTACGCTCCACACCAGTACGAGTTCAACCGCCTGAACCTCACCTACACCATGATGAGCAAGCGCAAGCTGCTGCAGCTCGTCAAGGACGGCCTCGTGGCAGGCTGGGACGATCCCCGTATGCCGACCATCTGCGGCCTACGTCGCCGCGGCTATACGCCCGAGTCCATCCGCAGCTTCGTCGATAAGATCGGCTACACCAAGTACGACGGTATGATCGACATGGCGCTGCTGGAGCACGCCGTACGCGAGGATCTGAATAGGCACGCCCTACGTGGCTCGGCCGTCCTCGACCCCGTCAAGCTCATCATCACCAATTACCCCGAGGGGCAGACCGAGGATATGCCCTTCCTCAACAACCCCGAGGATCCCGAGAGCGACAGCCACAGCATCCGCTTCGCCCGCGAGCTCTACATCGAGCGCGAGGACTTCATGGAGGATGCGCCGAAGAAGTACTTCCGCATGACCCCTGGGCAGGAGGTGCGCCTCAAGAGTGCCTACATCGTCCGCTGCACGGGCTGTGCTAAGGACGCGGCGGGTAACATCACCGAGGTCTACGCCACCTACGACCCCGAGACGCTCAGCGGCCGCCCCGAAGCGGGCCGCAAGGTCAAGGGCACCATCCACTGGGTCTCTGCTGCCGACAGCGTAGAGGCCGAGGTACGCCTCTACGACCGACTCTTCACGGACGAGAACCCCAGTGAGGTCAAGGATAAGGAGCTAGCCGAGCTGCTCAACCCCGCGTCCCTGACCGTCGTCCAGGGCGCACGTATCGAGCCCTTCCTCGCTGAGGCTAAGCTCGGGGAGTACTACCAGTTCCAGCGCGTAGGCTACTTCTGCCTCGACCCCGACAGCCGTCCCGATCACCTCGTCTTCAACCGCACGGTCTCGCTCAAGGACACGTGGAAGAAGGTCAATAAGTAAGCCTCAGCTATGGTAGAGCACTTCAGTTTCCTCCAGGACATCCTGCAGCACCTCGACTACTTCTGGGTCACGGTGCTCATGGCCGTCGAGTCCTCCTTCATCCCCTTCCCCAGTGAGGTGGTCGTCCCCCCTGCTGCCTACCGCGCGGCCAATGGGGAGCTGAACATCATCCTCGTCGTCCTCTTCGCGACCCTAGGGTCCAATATCGGCGGGCTCGTGAACTACTATCTAGCACGCTACCTCGGTCGCCCCGTGATCTATCGCTTCGCAGGGAGCCGCCTCGGACGCCTCTGTCTCCTGAGCCCGGAGAAGGTCGAGCAGGCCGAGCAGTACTTCAATCGCAACGGCGCTACCTCCACCCTCATCGGCCGTCTCATCCCCGCCGTGCGTCAGCTGATCTCCATCCCCGCGGGGCTGGCAGGCATGCCGCTCGGCCGCTTCCTCCTCTATACGACGCTGGGGGCAGGGGCGTGGAACATCGTCCTGGCCGTCCTCGGCTGGGTCATCGGCCGTACCGTGCCGCCCGAGCGCTTCGCCGAGACCATCCAGAGCTACAGCTCCACGATCGGTCTGGTGATCGCTGGCGTCCTCATCGTCGGCGGCCTGGCGTACTACCTCCTCAAGCACCGCAAGAAGTAGTGACAACCCTCCAGCTCAACCTCTCCCCCGAGGAGGCTGCCTCCGACGCGTCCATCCGCAGCGCCGTCGCCCGTGAGCTGCACCTCGCCCCCGAGGCCATCACGAGCGTGCAGATCCGCCGCCGCAATATCGACGCCCGCCAGCGCCGCATCCGCGTAGGGCTGAGCGTAGAGGTCTACCTCGAGGGCGAGCAGCCCGTGACGGATGACTTCAGCGACCTCGTCTACCCCGATGTCTCGGCCGCGCCCTCGGTGGTGGTGGTCGGGGCGGGCCCCTGTGGACTCTTCGCTGCCCTACGCCTCATCGAGCTCGGGCTAAGGCCCATCGTACTGGAGCGCGGGCAGGACGTGATGCAGCGCCGCCGCGACATCGTCCAGCTGGAGCGCACGGGGATCGTCGACCCCGAGTCCAACTACAGCTACGGCGAAGGCGGGGCGGGCGCCTTCTCCGACGGCAAGCTCTACACCCGCAGCAAGAAGCGCGGGAGCGTCGAGAAGACGCTGCGTATCTTCTGCCGCTTCGGTGCCGACCCCAAGATCCTTGTCGATGCCCATCCGCACATCGGTACAGACAAGCTCCCCATCATCATCCGCCGCATGCGCGAGCAGATCATCGCCTCGGGCGGTGAGGTACACTTCGGCTGCCGTATGGACGAGCTGATCCTAGAGCGCGGACGGGTGCGCGGCGCGGTGAGTGCCGACGGACGGAGCTTCGAGGGCCCCGTCGTGCTGGCCACAGGCCACTCGGCGCGCGATGTCTACAGCTACCTACACGCCGCGGATATCTTCGTCGAGGCCAAGCCCATCGCCGTGGGCGTACGCCTCGAGCACCCGCAGCAGCTCATCGACCAGATCCGCTACCACAGTCCCGAGGGACGTGGCAAGTGGCTGCCCGCGGCCGAATACGTCTACAAGGCGCAGGCCTCGGGGCGCGGCGTCTACAGCTTCTGCATGTGCCCAGGCGGCTTCGTCGTCCCCGCCTCCACCGCCCCAGGGGAGACCGTCGTCAATGGGATGTCGCCCGCCAACCGCGGCTCCCGCTGGGCCAACTCGGGCATGGTCGTCGAGCTACACCCCTCCGACATCCCTGCCACGGGCATCATGGTCGAGCACCTCGAGAGCCCGCTGGCGCTGATGGAGTGGTGCGAGGAGCTGGAGCGTCGCTGCTATGCCGCCGCCCAGCAGAGCCTCCGCGCTCCTGCGCAGCGTATGACGGACTTCCTGCGCGGACGTCTGTCCACGAGCCTACCCTCGAGCTCCTACTCGATGGGACTGACCAGCAGCCAGCTCAGCGACTGGATGCCGAGCTTCCTCACCGAGCGCCTCAAGGAGGGCTTCCGCGCCTTCGACCGCTCGACGCGCGGCTTCCTCAGCGAGGAGGCCCAGCTGATCGCCCTCGAGAGCCGCACCTCCTCGCCCGTGCGCATCCCCCGCGACAAGGACTACCGCCACCTCACCTACGAGGGGCTCTACCCTGCAGGCGAAGGTGCGGGCTACGCAGGCGGGATCGTCTCGGCAGCCATTGACGGGGAGAATGCCGCCACGGCACTAGCCGTCTGGCTGCGGGGCGAGGGCTAAGCCAGCCGCCGCCTTCGGCTCGTCCCACCGCCCGCTTAGGCAAAGACACCTACCGCCCGAGGCCTCCCTCCTCCCCCAATTATCGGCCAAGCCACACAGCGCGCCCCCAGAGCTCACCGCAGCTCTGGGGGCGCGCTGTCTCTTCGGCTTGCCGCGCTGACCTAAGGCGCTCCCCGCGCGCATATCAGTCCTTTGCCGCCCGTACATCAGGCCTTTCCTGAGCGCACATCAGGCAGTTCGCGGGCAAAATAATATAAGTTCGCGGCGGTTCTTATATTACTTTCGGCGCATTCTTATATTACTTCTCTCAGAATATTATATAACTTTTCTCCAAATATTATATAATTTTCTGCGGATTATTATATAATATTTCGCCGAAAGTTATATTACTTTTCTCCGATTCTTATATTACTTTGCTTGCCCACATCAGTCAGTTCGCTCGCTAAGGGTATTATGCGGGCTCGGGGACAGCAGGCCGTGAGCGCTCTGAGGGGCTTTGCTTACCTTTGTGCAGCAGGCGCCAGCAGCCTGCCTCAGCACTATGTACCGACTCATCCTTGGCCTCCTCCTATGCCTTATGTGTAGCCCTTGCAGCGACGCCGCAGCGCATGACTCCCTAGACCTCCACACGGGCTGGCAGCTCTATCACCCCAAGCTCCAGCGCTGGATCCCCGCCACCGTCCCCGGCGTCGTCCAGCAGGATCTCATCCGCCAAGGGCTGCTCCCCGACCCCGGCTACAGGACGAACGAGGATAGCGTGCAGTGGGTCAGCGAACTGGACTGGACCTACCGACTCCGCTTCGCCCTCTCGGCCCGCCAGCTCGCCCAGCCCTCTCAGCGCCTCTACTTCGGCGGCCTCGACACCTTCGCCGAGGTGTGGCTCAACGGGCAGCGCATCCTCACCAGCAGCAACATGTACCTCGAGCATGAGCTAGAGGTCAAGGGACTCTTGAGGCGGGACAACGTGCTGGAACTGCACTTCGCCTCCCCCACCCGAGCCGCGCTGCCGCGCTATGAGGCCTCGGGCATCAACTACCCCGCGGACAACGACCACGCACCCATACACCTCAGCGTCTTCACCCGCAAGGCTCCCTACCACTACGGCTGGGACTGGGGCGAGCGCCTGCTGACGCTAGGCCCTTGGCGGGCGGTGCAGCTTCGCCTCGGGGCTAAGGAGCACTTCGCAGGGCGTCCCTACCTGAGCTACCATCCCGAGGCGAAGGGGCGCGAGCTTCAGCTACGGCTCCGTCCCGAGGATATCGCCGCACCTGCGGACACGCACCTCAGCTACACGCTCCTCGATCCTCAGGGGCGCGAAGTCTATCGTCGGGAAGGACGGGTCACGGACTTCCTCCCCCAGGCGGGGCAGCCCTTCGCCCACAGCCTCCCTGATCCCCAGCTTTGGTGGCCACGCGGTATGGGGGAGCAGGCACGCTACACGATGCGCCTCGAGCTACGTCGCCGCGGCGAGCGGCAGCCGCTCGACAGCTACACCACACGCGTCGGGCTGCGCACGCTGGAGCTAAGGCGTGAGGCCGACAGTCTCGGGCGTAGCTTCACCTTCGTCGTCAATAGCGTCCCCTTCTTCGCCAAGGGTGCCAACTACATCCCAGGGACGCTCCTGCTACCCACACGGAGCGACGAGCAGCTGGTGCAGCTCTTCGAGGACATGCGTCGCAGCCACTTCAACATGCTGCGCGTCTGGGGCGGCGGCGTCTATGAGAGCGACCGCTTCTATGAGCTGGCCGACCGCTACGGCATCCTCATCTGGCAGGACTTCATGTTTGCCTGCACCCCTTACCCCGCCGACAGCACCTTCCTCGAGGAGGTGCGGCAGGAGGTCGTGCAGAACGTGCAGCGCCTCAGACAGCATCCCTCGATCGCCACCTGGTGCGGGAATAATGAGATCGCCGAGGCGCTGAAGTACTGGGGCTGGCAGCGCAAGTATCCCAAGGAGACCTTCGAGCGCTTCGAGCGCGACTATACCCGCCTCTTCCGCCAGCTCATCCCCGAGCTCCTCGGCGAGCATGATCCCCTACGCCCCTACATCGAGAGCAGCCCCGACACGGCGAACTGGGGGCGCCCCGAGAGCCTTGGCCTCGGCGAGAGTCACTACTGGGGCGTGTGGTACGGCCGCGAGCCCTTCGAGATCCTGCGCGAGCGTGTGCCGCGCTTCATGAGTGAGTTCGGCGTACAGTCCTTCCCCATGCCCTCCAGTATCCGCCGCTTCGCCCGCGAGGAGGACTACGACCTCGAGAGCCCCGTGATGCGCAGCCATCAGAAGAGCAGCATAGGCAACGACGTCATCCTCCACTACATCCGCCAGGAATACCCCGAGCCGCGGGACTTCGAGGACTTCGTCTACGCCTCCCAGGTCATGCAGGGGCGCGGCATCGCCCTCGGCATCAAGGCGCAGCGCGCCGCTGCCCCGCGCTGCATGGGCAGTCTCTACTGGCAGCTCAATGACGCTTGGCCCGCCATCTCTTGGTCGGGGATCGACTACTGGGGCGCGTGGAAGGGGCTGCAGTACCAGGCCGCCCGCGCCTTCGCCCCCTACACCATCCTCCCCAGCCGCGATGGGCAGCGCCTCTCCATCGTGTGGGACGAGCAGCCCGAGGGCGAGCGCCGTGTACACCTCGAGGCCGAGCGCTTTGCCTTCGACAGACCCGGAGCGACTGGCCGCCCTTGGTCGCGAGAGCTGACGCTCTCGGGGCGCAGCGGCGTCCTCGAGCTGGACGTCCCGCTGGAGGACTTCCTCCCCGATGAGGCCACGAAGCGCCAGCACGGCATCTACTACCGCCTCAGCACGGGCTCCGAGCTGCTCACCGAGGAGCTCTACTACGCCCTCCCGCCCAAGGAGCTGGAGCTCCCCACCTTCGCCCAGCCCGAGCGCTGCACCCTCGAGCGTGCTACAGACGGCAGCCACTACACGCTGCTGCTGCGCTCTGACCGGCTGCTCCGCGACGTCTATATCGACACGGGCAGCCCCGAGCTACAGCCCGAGGAGAACTTCCTCGACCTCCTACCGCAGCGCCAGTACCGCATCCGCATCCTGCCTCGCGCGGGTGCTGCGACGCCCCTTCCCCCGCCCCTCCCGCTCAAGCTCAAGGCCCTCAACCCGCAGCGCTAGCGGGCACTAGAGAGGACTTGCAGAAATTCGAGCATTCCTTTATTTTTGTAGCTACCTCCTCGGACTTACTAAGCGAGTCCTCCTAGGAGGCATCTCTCACCAATACCTCTATATATATGACACCAAAGAAACTGTGGTATGCATTAGCGGCAGTCCTTGTACTGTCCTTCGGCGTCCTAGGCTTCTTCGGAATGGAGATCTTCCGCACCATGCCGCCCTTTCCTACCAGGATCGTGACGACAGACGGTACGGTACTCTACGAAGGACAGGACATCAAGGACGGGCAAAACGTGTGGCAGTCCATCGGCGGCCAGACCGTCGGTAGCATCTGGGGACATGGAGCCTACATCGCTCCAGACTGGAATGCGGACTATCTACACCGTGAGTCTGAACTAATGCTCGAGAAGCTGGCCGCGCAAGACGGGCTAGAATACAGCACCCTTTCTGAAGCCGAACAGGCCAAGTACCAGGTGCTCCTACGCGAGGAACTCCGTCGGAATACCTACGACCCGAAGACCGGCATCATCACCTACACCCCGCTACGCGCAGCGGTAGCCAAGGAGGTAGGGCAGCACTACGCTAAGCTCTTCCTCGGCGACCAAAGCCCCGAGTACACCAAGCTCCGCACCGCCTACGCCCTGCGTGAGCACTCGATCGAGGACAGCGCACGTATGGAGCAGATGAACGCCTTCTTCGCCTGGTCCTCCTGGGTCTGCGTCACCAACCGCCCAGGGGATGACGTCAGCTACACCAACAACTGGCCTCATGACCCCACCATTGGCAATATCGCCCCGACCTCCCTACACCTATGGTCAGGCTTCAGCGTCCTGATCCTGCTCTTCGCCGTAGGGATACTCGTCTACTACTACGCGCAGGCTAAGGAAGACGAGGAAGGCCCCATCCCCAGCAGCGATCCCCTACGCGGGATGAAGCCCACGGCCTCGATGCGCGCCAGCCTCAAGTACTTCTGGATCGTCTCCGCGCTGATGCTCGTGCAGATGACGCTGGGGGCCATCACGGCCCACTACGGCGTGGAGGGGGATGCCCTCTTCGGCCTACCGATCCAGGACTTCCTCCCTCAGGCCGTCTCGCGCAGCTGGCACGTACAGCTCGCCATCCTGTGGATCGCGACCTCCTGGCTCGCTACAGGCCTCTATATCGCCCCTGCCGTATCGGGCACAGAGCCTAAGTATCAGGCCCTCGGCGTGAATGTCCTCTTCGGCGCCCTCGTCTTCGTCGTCGTAGGCTCGCTCATCGGTCAGTGGATGGGGGTCATGCAGAAGCTCGGCCTCATCGAGAACTTCTGGCTCGGCCATCAGGGCTACGAGTACGTCGAGCTGGGGCGCATCTGGCAGATCCTGCTGCTGGTCGGCCTCGTGCTATGGCTCTTCCTCATGATCCGCGCCCTTATCCCCGCGCTCAAGCGTAAGGATGAGAACCGCCACCTGCTGACGCTCTTCATCATTGCCTCGCTGGCGATCGCCTTCTTCTACGCCGCAGGGCTGATGTACGGCCGCCAGACCCACATGGCCATAGCGGAGTACTGGCGCTGGTGGGTCGTGCACCTCTGGGTAGAAGGCTTCTTCGAGGTCTTCGCTACGGTGGTGGCTGCCTTCCTCTTCTGCCGCCTGGGGCTGCTGCGCATCCAGTCGGCAACGACCTCGGTGCTCTTCTCTACGATCATCTTCCTCTCGGGAGGGATCCTCGGGACCTGCCACCACCTCTACTTCAGCGCTACGCCTACTGGGGTGCTTGCCCTCGGGGCGACCTTCAGCGCACTGGAGATCGTGCCCCTGGTACTCATCGGTATGGAGGCCTACCACAACTACCGCCTCTCCAAGGCTAGCCAGTGGCTCGAGGACTACAAGTGGCCGATCTACTGCTTCATCGCCATGTGCTTCTGGAACTTCCTCGGCGCAGGGATCTTCGGCTTCGCCATCAATCCTCCTATCGCGCTCTACTACCTGCAGGGGCTCAATACCACTGCGGTGCACGGGCACGCAGCGCTCTTCGGGGTCTATGGTATCCTAGGGATCGGACTGATGCTCTTCTGCCTGCGTGGGCTCTACCCCGACTACAAGTGGAACGATAAGCTCATCGGCACGGCCTTCTGGTCGATCAACATCGGGCTCTTCCTGATGGTGACCATCAGCGTACTGCCGATCGGGATCCTCCAGGCGCACGAGTCTATCACCAAGGCCTACTGGTCGGCACGCTCGGCAGACTTCCTACAGCAGGACTTCATGCAGGTGATCCGCTGGATGCGCATGCCAGGGGATATCCTGCTCGGCCTCGGCGAGGTACTGCTTGTCGTCTTCATCTTCGGCCTCCACTTCGGTTGGTCACGTAAGGAGAAGCGCTAGTCCCCTAGCGAGCAAGCAAAGGAAAGCCCCACATCACCTCAGGCTTAGGGAGGTGATGTGGGGCTTACTTTGTATCTACAGGAGGCGGGTGCTACTCCATCGTCCAGCGGCGGCGCAGCTCGGGTAGGGCCTCCGCCAGCGCCTTCATCGAGGGGAAGACAAGGTGCGCACCGCGATCGCTGAGGGCGCTATCGGGCAGCAGGCCCGTATTCACCGCTATGGTGAAGATGCCCGCAGCGACGGCGGCCTCTACGCCCATGGGTGCATTCTCCACCACCAGCGCCTCCTCAGGGGCAACCCCAGCCTTCTCCAGCCCCATCAGGTAGGGCTCGGGGAAGGGCTTGCCCTGCTTGACGTCCTTGCCCGTGACCATCAGCGGACGGGAGAAGACCCCAGGGAAGGCCGTCTCGAGACGTGAGAGCAGCGTGGGCTGGGAGGAGCCCGTGACGACGAGGCGCCCGAGGTCCGACACCGCTGCCAGCACCTCGGGGACACCCTCGAGGATACCGCCTCCGTCGTAGCGGACGAAGAGCTCGGTCTTCAGCTCATAGAGGTACTTGGTCTCCTCGGCACTGGGCTTGCGCCCCAGGCAACGCTCGTAGAGTAGCTGTATCGTATAGCTGCCCGTCTGCCCCTCGTACCAGTAGGCATCCTCGGGCTGCATCTCGAGGCCGACACTGTGAGCGGCCTCCACCCAGGAGCGGCTATGCGCGGGCATGGAGTCGAAGAGGACGCCGTCCATATCGAAGAGGACGGCACGGAGTGCAGGCAGCGCGGCCGTGAGGCCACGCTCCTGACGGTAGCGCGCGAGCGCAAGCGAATATCTATCCATCTATACTGTCTGTAGTCGGGCCTGCCGCAGGCGCCTCACTGGGCGTCGCGATCAGGCGATCAATGACGAGGGCTATAGCTCCGTCGCCCGTGACATTGCAGGCCGTGCCGAAGCTGTCCATCGTGATGTAGAGTGAGATCATCAGGGCCTGCTGCTCCGCCGTGAAGCCCAGCACCGAGGCCAGCACCGCCAGCGCGGCCATGATCGCCCCGCCAGGGACGCCAGGGGCGGCGACCATCGTGATCCCCAGCAGCAGGATGAACTGCGTGAAAAGCCCGAGGTCGTAGGCCCCGCCGCTCACCAGGATCAGGGCCAAGGCACAGGAGACGATCTTGAGCATGCTGCCCGAGAGGTGGATGGTAGCGCAGAGCGGGATGACGAAGGCACTGATGCCCTCACTGACGCCATTGCGTCGCGCCCCGGCCAGCGTCACGGGGATGGTCGCTGCCGAGGAGGAGGTCCCGAGGGCGGTGAAGTAGGCAGGCATCATCGTCAGGAGGAGCTTCAGCGGGTTGCGCCGCGTCACGAGCCCCGCCACCGTGTACTGCAGGAGCAGCAGCCCGATATGCAGGACGAAGATCACGCCTATGATCTTGATGAAGACCAACAGCACGCCCAGCACCTTGCCGCTGGAGGCCATGTCGAGGAAGATACCGAAGATGTACAGCGGCAGGAGCGGCACAATGACCGTCTCGATGACCTTAGTGACCACCTCCTTCATATCCACGATGAGGCCGCGCAGCGTCGGCACCGAGAGGTGTGCGCTCGCCAGTCCCAGGACGAAGGCCAGCACCAGCGCGGTCATCACGCCCATGACGGGTGGCAGCTCGAGGCTGAAGTAGGGCTGCAGTCCCTCGGCAGGCGCTGCGATCGCTGAAGTCTCTGCCCCCTCGATGAGCCGCGGGAAGATGCTCACACCCGTAAAGTAAGCCAGGTAGCCCGAGAAGATCGTCGAGCCGTAGGCGATAGCTACCGTCAGGAGGAGCATACGTCCCGCCTGATGGCCGATGCTGCCGATGGCCTCGGCCACCAGCGCCAGGATGATCAGCGGGATGATGAAGTCAAGGAAGTGGGCGAAGAGCCCATTGAGGGTGAGGAAGAAGCGCACAAAGGCCTCAGGCACGAAGCCTCCGAGGCTAATCCCCAGGACGAGCGCCAGCAGGATGCGGGGCAGGAGTCCTATACGTAGTCGTGATAGCATAGTGTAGTAGTAGCGAGGAGTTGCTGAGCGGACTAAGTGATAGGACAAATTTAGGCTTTTCGCCTCAATCGCAAGGCAGCGGGGCCTGCCAGTCGGGAGCACCCTCTTGGGGGCGCATCCTGCTGGCAGGCCCCGCTAGCTGTAGCGGCAGAGGCTAGCGCTGGGGGCGGCTAGCCGCGGCTCTGGCGCTTGCGCTCCGTCTCGTCGAGGATGATCTTACGCATACGCATCGAGTGCGGCGTGATCTCCACGTACTCGTCGGGGCGGATGTACTCCAGCGCATCCTCGAGGCTGAAGACGACGGGCGGCGCCAGCGAGACCTTGTCGTCGCTGCCAGAGGCACGCATATTCGTCAGCTTCTTGCTCTTGCATACGTTCACCGCGAGGTCGCCCTCCTTGGTGTGCTCGCCTACGACCTGACCGGCGTAGACCTCCTCCTGCGGGGAGATGAAGAAGCGGCCACGGCTCTGGAGGTTGTTGAGGGCGTAGGCATAGGCCGTACCCGTCTCCAGGGCGATGATGGAGCCGTTGCTGCGGCGCTCGATGTCGCCCTTCCAGGGCTGGTACTCGAGGAAGCGGTGGGCCATGACGGCCTCCCCTGCCGAAGCGGTGAGGACGTAGTTGTTGAGCCCAATGATACCGCGCGAGGGGATGGTGAACTCGAGGAAGGTGCGGCCGTTCTTGTTGTCCATCATCGTCATCTCGCCCTTGCGACGGGTGACGACGTCGATGATCTTGCTGGCGTACTCCTCGGGGAGGTTGACCGTGAGGTGCTCGACGGGCTCGTGCTTGACGCCGTCGATCTCGTGGATGATCACCTGGGGCTGCCCTACCTGCAGCTCGTAGCCCTCACGGCGCATCGTCTCGATGAGGACGGAGAGGTGCAGCACACCACGCCCGTAGACGATCCAGCTATCGGCCGTCTCGGCGGGCTCGACGCGCAGCGCAAGGTTCTTGTCCAGCTCCTTCATCAGGCGGTCGTGGATGTGGCGCGAGGTGACGAACTTACCCTCCTTGCCGTAGAAGGGCGAGTTATTGATCGTGAAGAGCATGCTCATCGTGGGCTCGTCCACCGCGATGGTATCCAGCGGCTCGGGCGTGGAGACGTCGGTGAGCGTCTCACCGATCTCGAAGCCCTCAATCCCAATGAGCGCACAGATGTCGCCCGAGGAGACGCTCTCGACCTTGGCACGGCCGAGGCCCTCGAAGATATTGACCTCCTTGATGCGCATCTTCGCTACCGAGCCATCGCGCTTGCAGAGGGCGACGTCCTGCCCCTCGCGGAAGGTACCGCGGTGCACGCGCCCCACGGCGATACGCCCCACGTAGCTCGAGTAGTCGAGCGAGGTGATGAGCATCTGTGCGGGACCCTCGATCTGCTTGGGCGCGGGGATCTGCTCGATGATGGTATCGAGGAGGATGGAGATGTCCTCCGTGGGGGTCTTGTAGTCCTTGCTCATCCAGCCCTGCTTGGCCGAGCCATAGATGGTCTCGAAGTCCAGCTGCTCCTCGCTCGCGTTGAGGCTAAACATCAGGTCGAAGACCATGTCCTGCACCTCCTCGGGACGGCAGTTGGGCTTGTCCACCTTGTTGATGACGACGATGGGCTTGAGCCCCATCTCGATGGCCTTCTGCAGGACGAAGCGCGTCTGCGGCATGGGGCCCTCGAAGGCGTCGACGAGCAGCAGACAGCCATCGGCGAGGTTGAGCACGCGCTCTACCTCACCGCCGAAGTCGGCGTGCCCAGGCGTGTCGATGATGTTGATCTTGACGTCCTTGTAGCGTATGCTTACGTTCTTGGAGAGGATGGTGATCCCGCGCTCCCGCTCGAGATCATTATTATCTAGGTAGGTGTCTACTTCGGCAGCCTTATCATCTCTGAAGAGCTTACCGGCGAGTAGCATCTTATCTACGAGCGTCGTCTTACCGTGGTCGACGTGCGCGATAATCGCTACGTTGCGAATGTCCTGCATCTGTTCTTAATGTCTTCTTATATACGGCTGCAAAGGTAGTTAAAATCTGTGCAGTGCTCACCCCAAGGACGCGGATTCGGTCTCGGGAAGTAGCGTCCAGGGCAGCTCATCCCCCTCGTGGAGGGGCGGGGATGTGGGCTGCGAAGGGCCTTGGCTAAGGTCATCTAAGGGCGGGAAAGAGGGAGGAGCAAGCGAGCGCGGCACGCGGGGCAAGGGCGCTAGGAGATCTGGCTCCAGCTCGGGCGCTCGCGGAAGAGCTCGTCTAGACGCCGACGCAGCGGAGCGTGCTCGGGCTGGCTCAGCTCGGGGTCAGCCTCTAGGATGCGCTCGGCTAGCTCCCGCGTGTACTGCACCATAGCGCCATCGGTGGCGGGATTGGCGATACGCAGGCTCAGCAGCTGACCGCTCTGCCGCGTGCCGTCGATCTCCCCGAAGCCGCGGAAGCGCATATCGGCCTCCGCGATCTCGAAGCCATCGTTGGTCTCCACCATCAGCTGCAGGCGACGCTGCGCCTCCTCGCCGAGCTTGCTGCCCGTGACGAGGATGCAATAGCTCTGACTCGCCCCACGGCCTACGCGCCCGCGGAGCTGATGGAGCTGCGCCAGCCCGAAGCGATTGGCCCCCTCGATGACCATCACGGAGGCATTGGGCACGTTGACCCCGACCTCGATGACGGTCGTCGCCAGGAGGATCTGCGCCTCTCCCGAGACGAAGCGCTGCATCTGGGCATCCTTCTCCTCGGGCTTCATCTTGCCATGCACCATCACCACCTCGAGCTCGGGGAAGCGCTCGCGATAGCGCATCATCCCCTCCTGCAGCGCGCGCAGCTCGGACTGCTCCTGCTCCTCGATCATGGGGAAGACGACATAGGCCTGCCGCCCCTCGGCGATCTGCTGCTCGAGGAAGCGGTAGACGCGGAAGAGCTCGCCCTCACTGACGTGGTAGGTCTGTATCGGCTTGCGCCCCGGGGGCAGCTCGTCGATGACGGAGATATCGAGGTCGCCGTAGAGGGTCATGGCCAGCGTCCGCGGGATGGGCGTGGCGCTCATGGTGAGGATATGGGGGTACCAGGAGGCGTTCTTCGCCCACAGCCCCGAGCGCTGCACGACGCCGAAGCGGTGCTGCTCGTCGATGATGCAGAGGGCTAGGGAGTGGAAGTGTACGCTGGGCTCGATGAGGGCATGCGTCCCGACGAGGATGGGCAGCTCACCCGAGGCCAGAGCTGCGTGCAGACGGGTGCGCTCGCGGCGGCGTGTGCTGCCGATGAGGAGCCCGACCTCTAGCCCCAAGGGCTCGAGCAGCTCCGCCAGCGAGGCGTGGTGCTGACGCGCGAGGATCTCGGTCGGCGCCATCAGGCAGGCTTGGTGGCCGTTGTCCACCGCCAGGAGCATCGCGAAGAGGGCGACCAGCGTCTTGCCGCTACCCACATCGCCCTGCACGAGGCGGTTCATCTGCCGCCCCGAGACAACGTCGGCCTGGATCTCTCTGAGGACGCGCTTCTGCGCCTCCGTAAGGTCAAAGGGTAGGCTCGCGTAGAGGCTACGGAAGTGCTCGCCGACGCGCGGCAGCAGGAGCCCAGGGCTAGTCTTCTTACGCTCGAGCTTCATCCCCAGCAGGCGTAGCTGGATGAAGAGGAGTTCGTCGAACTTCAGCCGCCTGCGTGCTGCCTCCAGCAGCTCCTTCGTCTCGGGGAAGTGGATCTGCTCCAGCGCCTCGGCGTAGGGCATGAGCTGGGCGCTCCTCAGGAGCGAGGTGGGCAGGGGCTCGGTGAGCTGTCCGCGCAGCAGCTCCTTGAGCGTGTAGAGCAGCTGGCGCATCTGTCGGCTCGCCAGCCCGACGCGCCTCACAGCCTCCGTGAGGGGATAGACAGGCATGAGCCCCGAGCCTACAGCCTGCTCCTTCTCCGCATCATCCAGCTCGGGATGCGTGATGCTGTAGCCGCCCGCGAAGGCTACGGGCTTGCCAAAGACGAGGAACATACGCCCCTCGGGATAGAGCCTGCGGATGGTCGCCAGCGAACGGAACCACGTCAGCTCGATCGTCCCCGTGCCGTCGGTGAAGTAGGCCACGAGGCGCTTCTTGCGCCCCTCCCCCAGCTCCTTGTAGTCACGGATGTAGCCGCGCAGCTGGATACTCGGGAGCTCGCCGCGCAGCTCGCGGATCTGGTAGGTGCGCGAGCGGTCGACGTACTTGGTGGGGAAGTAGAGCAGGAGGTCCTGGTAGGTATAGAGCCCCAGCTCCGAGGCCAGCACGGCGGCTCGCTTCGGCCCTACACCAGGCAGGTAGGTCAGCGCAGTCTCGAGGAGGGACATCGTGGGGCGGGCTTAGGGGTGGGCTTATTCCTTCAGGAGGAGCTCGGCGAGCTTGAGGTCCAGCGGCTGGGTGAGCTTGATATTGCGCGCCTCACCAGGCACTAGCTCGGGGGCTGCGAAGCCCGCCGCCTCCCAGACGGAGGCGTCATCGGTGAAGCTCGGGCGGTAGGGCTGACGGTAGGCGGCGTGCAGCTGGCGCAGCTGGAAGGTCTGCGGCGTCTGTACGGCGACGTAGTCGGCACGGTCGACAGCGCGGCTGCTCCCCTCCTGCAGCTGGCGTAGGCTGTCGGTGACGGGGAGGGCAGGCAGGGCTGCGCCAGCGCGTGCTGCGGCCTCGAAGCAAGCCTCGATGAGCCCAGCGCTCAGCAGCGGGCGTACCCCGTCATGCACTGCCACCAGCCCTTCCTCGGGCAGGAGGCCGAGGCCTGCCGAGACAGAAAGGAAACGCGTCTCGCCGCCCGCGGTCACCTCGTGCGGGAGGGTGAAGCGATGCTGCGCGCAGAGCTCTGCCCAGTAGCCGCGCTGCTCCTCGGGAAGTACGAGGATGAGGCGCTCCACCAGCGGGGCGAAGCGCTCCAGCGTGTGCATCAGGACGGGTCGCCCCCCTAAAGGGAGGAACTGCTTGGGCAGCGCTGCGCCCATGCGTAGGCCACTGCCGCCTGCCACGAGTAGGGCATAGCGCCCCTCATGAGGGCTAGCCATGGGCCTCCTCATTATCCTCGCTGAGCTGCGCCATGAGGCTCGTCAGCTGCTTATCGGCCTCGGTGAGCTTGCGGCGGCAGTACTTCGAGAGCTGCACCGCCTCCTCTACGAGCTTGGTGAGCTCATCGACATCGGGGCTGTCCTGCTCTATGTAGCGGACGATCTGCTCGAGGCGCGCTGTGGCCTCCTTATAGCTTAGGGTCTCCTTCATACCTTGTCTTATCTAGATAGTGCAAAGATACAGGGATTTGGCACAAGAGCCACCGCCGAGACAAGCGCGAAGTCGGGCGAAGGCAGCACCTGCCCCCCGCGCAGCTATCCGCACACCTAGAGACGTCTTGCCCCCGAAGCAGCCCAGTAAAGCCCCCCACTTCACTCAGCCACGGGCCTTAGACGGAGAAGTAAGGCGCCCCTCCTGCGGGAGCGTCCCTGAGGGATATCCCTCGGCCCTCTGAGGGATATCCCCCGCGAGGCAGACGGACGTCCCTCACGGCGCTGACGGATATCCCTCACCTACCCTCCCCCTTAGCCGAGACAGCCCCACAGCATGTACCCCAGCTTCGCCGAAGGAGATCGAGGCTTCGCAGCTCCTTGGCTTATCCCTAAGATAAAGAGCGACACCAAACGTAGCACAAGGAGCCCACTCCCGAGGCCAAAAGCTGCTCGGGGCGGGCTCCGCTCGCGAAACAAAAAAGGCTACCGCACCCCTATTGGTGCGGTAGCCTTCGCAGTGGGATAGGCTTAGCTAGCAGCCCCAGCGCAGCAGCGTGCGGCGATAGACGAAGAGCAGGGCGCGGCGCAAGAAGGGCATACTCGGCCACAGATACTCGGCACACCACCAGAGACAGCTGCCCTGGGTAATGAGGAAGCGGCCACGACGCACGCAGGTAGCCTCCGCTAGGATCTGACGCGGGATGCAGGCCTCGCGCTGATAGGGGTTGCCATCACCGCGGAGGATGATGCGTCCGCCTGGGTAGATGGTCTCGATACGATGAATAGCGTAGCCACGCGAGATACGTGCCAGGACAACGCGCCCGGGCTGGATGGACTCCTCGGTCAGCGGCGAGAGCGTGATCGCATCCCGCTGGCTGCGGATGAAGGGGAGCATACTGCGCCCCTTGGCGATAATATCCACCCGATAGCCCTCAGCTATACGGCTCAGGACATCATCGAAGGCATCCTCCAGCGTGATGCGCGACGGTGCTCCCCGCCGCGTACTAGGTCTACGCTCGTCGTTCATCTAGTCTTCGAGTAAGGGACGTGTGCAGGAGACCGCCTCCTCGTCGGGACGGCAGTCGAGGCGATAGACGGGGATGCGCTCCAGGACATCGGCCACGGTGTTGAAGATCGCCAAGTGGCGCACCTTGTCCGAGTGCAGGAAGGCCGAGGACGAGTAGAGGGAGTCGAAGCTAGCACGCCCGTGCAGCTTCGTCAGCTTGTTCTCGGGCGACTGGTGGAGATGGACAAAGGCCACGACCTCGGCCGACTCATTGCGGTAGCAAGGTGTGCTACCACTCCAGGGGCAGCCATAGACACGGACGGAGCCGTCATCCTCCACACGCACCATAGGCTCGTCGTCATTGAGCAGCTCGGCACCGGGTACATAGCGGCGCCACAGACGGCTGTGCGTACTCTTGCCCGTACCGCTGACCCCGAGGAAGAGGAGCGCGCGGCCTCGTAGCACCGTCACCGAGGCATGCACCTTGAGCATACGATGCGGAGCGATGGCCGCGGCATAGCCGATGAGCAGAAGCCGATTGAGGTGCTCTGCCGAGGAGAGGTCATCCATCTGTACGTCGGACTGCAGCTCGCGCCAGTCCTCCCCTATGAGCATGCTCTGCGACTGGCGGAAGATCTGCAGCTCTAGGATCAGCCGCTCCCCCGTCGTGCGATAGACGCGGGCATGGGTGGCTTCGCTGGGCTTGTCCTCTAGGAGGTCAAGGCGCTTGTATCCACTGAGGTCCACATCGCCCGTGAAGGTAAAGAGCGGCCGCTGCCCCTCAGGCAGCGCATCGACACGGAAGGGCTCATAGTTCGGCAGGAGCGCTCGCGTGGCCTGGGCTGAGGATGTGTTGAGGACGATATACTCTTTGGCTATGCAATAGATGAGTTGCTCGTACATGGGCAGAGTGGAGGGACTAACTATATTGAGGTGTAGGGAGGAGTCGCTTGATCCCGAGGAAGAGGCGAGGAGCTCTGAGGAAGAGCTGATTCCTCAGCCGTATGCCCCAGCCTCCTGGGGCAAGGGGCTCTCCTCGCAGGGAGCGTGTATAGGGCAGCAGCAGAGCCAGCAGGCCAGGCTGCTCGGAGCGATGGCGGTCGGCCCAGAGGACAAAGATGATGAGCCGTCTGAGGAGGAGCTCATTGACCAGCGGGCGGTAGGGCGAATCACGATCGATGAGCCGATCGCGGAGCTCTAGGACGTTCTCGAAGAGGTGGCAAAGGCGCCCATCCCAGCGCTCAGTGGAGCTACCCGAGCGCATGACGCGGTAGTGGTAGCCACAGCTCGGGAGGTAGGCGTAGGCCGTACTCCTCATGAGCACCTCCAGCACGAAGGGGGTATCCTCGAAGATCCGCCCCTCGGGGAAGCGTAGGTCAGAGGCCACAGAGCTGCGGTAGACCTTCCCCCAGGGCATACCGGAGACCTCTGCCGACAGGGCGAGGCTACGCACGGCCTCGAGCGAGGTATAGCGTAGTGAGCTGTGGAGCTGCGGCTGGCACCGTCCGTCGGGATACTCCTCGACGAAGCCAAACTCTACCAGCCCGAGCTCAGGCTCGGACTCCAGCAGAGCGACTGCCTCCTCGAGCACGTCGGGACTGAGGTAATCATCTCCGTCAACAAAGGTGAAGTAGGGGCTGCGGACGAGCTCGAGGGCTCGGTTGCGTGCCGCTGACTGCCCCGCATTGGGCTGGTGTAGGACCTTGAGCCGAGACTCCTCAGCGACCCAGGCCTCTAGGAGCTCGCCCGTCGCATCAGTCGAGCCGTCATCGACCACGATGATCTCGAGGTCGGTGAGGCTCTGCTGACGGATGGACTGGATGCACTGCTCGAGCCAAGGGGCGACGTTGTACGCCGGTACGATGACCGTGAGCCGAGGCTGAGGTGCAGAAGGGATCATAAGCTCGGAGGCAGGCTTAGTAGCACAAGGCTACTTCACCTTGAAGCCTAGGCGGTGCATGATGCGCTGACGCAGAGTACGCTTCTTGTGACCATAGCCGTAGCCATAGCCGTAGCCGTAGCCATAACCGTAGCCATAGCCGTAACCATAGCCGTGGCCACTGCCCTGAGCATCGTTGAGGATGATGGCCATATTGGTCAGCACCTGATCATCGTAGATACGCTGCAGGTCAGGCATAGCGCGGCGGTCAAACTTACCAGCACGCAGCACGAAGAGCGTGAGGTCAGCGACACGGTTGGCGATAGCAGCATCGGCGACGCTACCGAAGGGCACGTTGTCGTAGAGGACGTAGTCGAACTGCTCGGTCAGCATCTCAGCCAGGTCATCGAAGCGCTGGTGCAGGAGCAGCTCGGTAGGATTGGGCGGTACGGCACCAGAGACGATGACAGCGAGCTCGGGATGTGCGGGATCCTTGCGCAGGATGTCGCTGAGCTTCATCTGCGGATTGGCGAGGAACTCACTGACGCCAGCGCCACGGAGGCCGAGACGGCGGGAGATCGTCCCCTTACGCAGGTCAAGGTCGACGAGCACCACGCGCTTACCCGAGGCCATGAGCGTGAGGGCAAGGTTGTAGGACACGTAGCTCTTACCCGCGGACTCACCGAAGGAGGTGAAGATGATGCGCTTGGGGCTATTGTCATTGGTCCCGATCATGAAGCGGAGGTTCTCACGCAGGACGCGGAAGGCTTCGCTCACACTATCGGTACCCTGAGCACTGACGACACGGCCGAGCCCTTCCTTGCTCTTCTCTGCACGGGGCACGTCCCCGAGGAAGGGGATCGTGACGCGGTCCATTATATCCTTACGCGTGTGGATCTTGGTGTCGACCACAAGGCGGATGATCAAGAAGATGCTAGGCACGACGAGCCCCAGCAGGAAGGCGATCATGAAGGTGCGGAAGTTATTCGGGCTGACGGGGCCAGAGGGAGCGTCGTCCATATCGAGGACATAGGCGCTATCCTGGGTCATGGCCTGGCGCAGGGCATACTCCTCGCGCTTGTTGAGCAGCTCGGTGTAGAGGCGCTCACGGATGGCCAGGCGGCGCTCGATCTCAGCCTTCTCACGGCCCTTGCTCGAGACGTCGGGGAGGGCACCGGCGAGGGTAGACTGCTGCCCGTTGGAGTTCTGCAGACGTACGCGGAGGACCGAGGCATAGCGGTTGAGCGCCTCGATGGTGGCGGCACGCTGCTCCTTGAGGGCCTGGTCGTAGTTGGTGATGACGGGGTTAGCGACGCTACCACCAGAGGCCTCGACGAGCTTGTTGCGCTGCAGCTGCAGCTGGTTGTACTGAGCGATGAGTTCGTCCAGACCAGGGGCATTGATACCGATATTCAGCGGCATGAAGTCATTGGCCTTGGAGGGACTGCTGAGCTGCGAGAGCATGAAGGAGACGAGCTTGAGCTGCGTCTCGAGTTCGTAGGCCTCGACTTCTGTCTCAGCCGAACGAGCATTGTAGCGCATCACCTTACCATCGTAGTCGATGGTACGGGTCTTGACCATGAAGTGCTCCATGTCCTCCTCGACGATCCCGAGTTCTTCGCTGAGGGCAGCGATACGCTCGTTGACGAAGTCTGCGGTATTCTTAGAGATCTGGTTGCGCACCTCTTCGTCCTCACGGTTGTAGGCAGCGACCTGCGCCAGGAGGATATCGAGGGCCTTGCGCTTGGAGCGGTCCTGGAGCGTGATACTCAGTGTCGAAGAGCGTTCCAGAGGCTGTGAGACAACGACAGCATGCTGGTAGTAGCGTACGGTGTTGCTGAAGGACATGCGGTCAACCTTGATCTCCTTGTGGTCCCAGGGGCTATTGAAGTTGGAGCGGGGCTCGACGATGAACTGCTCCTTGCCAAGGCGTACAGGGACATTGAGGGGCACCTTCTGTACCTGATCGCTCCCCACACGGCGGATGCCTACATGCCCAGCGTCTTGGTAGGTCACTTCCCAGGAGGAGGTATTGTCCAGGCTGTCGAGGAAGCGCATCGAGAAGGGAGCACGATCGTAGAGCTCTACGGAGCGCAGACCCTCATTGACACGATACAGGACATTGGCATTGACCGTATGCACTGCGCGCTCGAGGATGCTGCGGGAGGAGAACTGGAGCTTCTCGTTCTCCATGTTGAGGCGCGAGGTATTGCGCATCACGCGCACCATATCCGCATCCAGCATCGTACGCTGCGAGGCCTCACGGATCAGTACCTGGATGGAGGACTGATAGGTGTAGGGCATGCGTGCATTGCGGTACATGCTAAGGATACAGAAGGCCGCGATACTGACGATGTAGATGGGCCAGTAGCGAAGCAGGTAGAAGAAGACGTCAATCAGGTTGAAGTCCATCCCCTGCGCCTTGTTGGCAGAGGCTGAAGAGTCGTGGGTGGCCATAGATCCTTACTTCTTGAAGAATGTGACGATAGCCAGCAGGGAGACGAGCGAGGAGACGATCGTCGAGGTGTAGGTCAGCACCTGTGAGGTGCGCTGCTCAGAGTCACGACGGTACTTGTACTCGGCGTAGACGATGTCGTTCTGGCGTAGAATGAAGGCTGGAGATTCGAAGAGGCCGCTGGAGAGCAGGTTCACACGATAGATGACATAGCCCTTGGGCTCCTTGCGAATGATGTTGAGGCGCTCATAGTTGGCCTGCTCCATCAGACCGCCTGCCTGAGCGACGAGCTCTAGGATATTGGTCTGAGGATCATCTAGGTGGAAGACCCCCTTATTGGGGAACTCGTTGTTATTGAATCGATCCTTATCATGAACACCAAGCGCCCCGAGGAGGTAGACTCGGAGGTTATCGAAGGTCGTCGTGACGTGGGCATCCATCAGGTACTTCTCCGAGACGAGGCGCGTACGCAGGTACTCACTCACCTGATCGAGCGTCATCCCCGTGACCTTGACCGAGCCGAGCAGGGGGAACTGGATGCAGCCCTCTGCATCTACGAGGTAGGCGATCTGGGCCGCAGGCGAAGGGGTGGGCGTGACACCCTCGGGGAAGTTGACCGTGGGGAACTGGCTGACGTTACTCACTGGGGCCGTTATACGCTTCCCTGATGGCGTCTTCGCCGTCGTGGTGGTCTGCTGAGGCGGGTTGAAGGGGATGGTCAGCTCGGGATTGCGGATGCTGCTGACCAGGATGCTGAGCTTGTCTCCCTTCTGTATGGTCAGCCCCATGTCGTACTTGACGCCATAGGTCTTGGCGACCTCCATGTCGCGAAGGTAGTTGGTGCGATAGACCTGGTCGCAGGAGGTAGCGAGGAGGAGCACTGAGGCCAGGAGCCCCACACGCCAGGAGCGTAGAGATTTATTCAGATTCATGTGCTAGAATTTCTTGCCGAAGATGATGGACTGGGAGGTCAGGAAGATGATCTTGATGTCGGTCCAGAGGGAGTAGTTCTCTAGGTACTTGATATCTAGGTCGAGGCGACGGAGCATCTTCTCCAGGGTGTCGGTATAGCCGTTGTAGAGCGTCGCGAAGGAGAAGAGCCCTGGGCGGAGCGCATAGAGACGCTCGTAGTCGGGACGCACAGCGCTGATCTGGTCGATGAAGTACTGACGCTCGGGGCGAGGGCCGACGAAGGACATATCCCCCTTGATGACGTTCCACAGCTGGGGGAATTCGTCCAGGTGATGAGCGCGGATGAAGGCGCCGATCTTCGTCAGACGGGGATCCTGCTCCTGATAGAGCTGAGGAGCATTGTCCTTCTCCGCATCCATATACATGGAGCGGAACTTATAGAGCTTGAAGGGACGACCCTTATAGCCTACACGCTCCTGGGTGTAGATGACATCCCCATCGGGCTCCTCGCGTCGTATCAGGATCGCGATGACGAGCATCACGGGCGAGAAGAGGACCAGAGAGACGAGTGCTAGGGTGAAGTCGAAGGTTCGTTTGAGGCAACGTTCGATACAGTTCATTGAGCGTCTTTGTTATTTCCTATGATCAGTTTGGGCTAGTAGGTCGGTGTATATCTCGATGAGGCGATTGATCATCTCCACCTTGGTGAAGACGTCGTAGTAGCGCTGGCGGGCGCCACGGCTACAGAGCTGCCAGGTGTCGGGGTTCTCACAGATCTCTCGGATGGCCTTAGCCATGGCAGGGGCGTCCTCGACGGGGACATTCAGCCCAAAGACACCGTGAGCATTGACCCAAGAGACCCCCGACTCGGGGATCTCGGTGGCGACGATGGGGCGGCCTAGGCTCATGGCCTCGACCTGGACGATGGCATAGGCCTCGGTCTTCATCGTCGAGCTGAGGCAGAAGAGGTCACAGGCACCAAAGTAGACGGGCTTCATAGCGCTGGGGACATAGCCAAGGATCTCGACGCGCTGCTCGAGACCGAGCTCCCTCACCAGCGCCTCGAGCTCCGCACGCAGTGGGCCATCGCCGCCAATCCAGAGGATGTACTCCTCGGGCAGCAGGGCCATCGCTTGGATCAAGTGATGGTAGCCCTTGTAGGGGACGAGGCGCCCCATGTTGTAGACGATCTTCTTGCCTGGATAGCGGCTACGCAGCTCCTTCACCTCATCGGAGAGCCAGGGCGTGGGGTCAGTACCAATGGGGAGGTAGGAGGTCTTGTGCTGCACCTTCTTCAGGAAGGGCGACTCCTCCACATAGACTGGCGTGGTGCCGAGGATGAGGTCGGAGCGCTTGATGAGCCAGTTCTGCAGAGGCTTGAAGAAGCGCAGCAGGGTCTTCTGCTTGAGGATATCGCTATGCCAATGTAGGACCACACGTCCCTTATAGCCCGAGAGGAATAAGGCGAGGGTCGCCATCGGGTCGGGGTGGTGGATATGGATGATGTCGTACTCGTGACAGATCTTCCTAAGACGGACGATCATCATCGGGGAGATCATCGTGGCTGCGACCTTGAGTAGGGAGGGGGCGCACATGATACGCGACTCCTCACCAAGGATGATATCACCCACGTGGCCATCGTGTGCAGCACAGAGCATATCACTCGGATAGCCACGCTCGGCGAGGCCCTCGGTGAAGATCTCCATCACACACTCGACCCCGCCTTTGATCGGGTAAAACTTACCTAATTGCAATACCTTCATATCCCTGCAAGCCTTGAAGACATACGCAGCTGTGCTCCCCTACGGCAGTGCTCGGCACTTAGGGCTGTAGCACAGCCACTTTCGCTTGTAAAGATAGTTAATAATCTTCAATTTCCGTTTCCGCGCGGCCGCGCTTTACCCTCACCCTAGTCCGCATTGATCCCTATGTATATGGTGCAGGCACCGGGGAAGATGCTGTGGTAGAATGCCTCACGGAAGCCTGCCACACGCAGGATCTCCGTCATCTGCTCGCGCTGCGGGACGGCGGCGATGCTCTTGGGCAGGTAGGTATAGGCACTCTTGTCCCCTGTCAACAATCGCCCGAGCATAGGGATCACCGTACGTGTGTAGAGGCTGTAGCCAAGGTGAAGGAAGCGGTTGGTAGGCTCACTTAGCTCGATGATCACCAGCACACCCGAGGGGCGCAGGAGGCGGTGAAGCTCGCGGGCAGCGGCAGGGATATCGGTGAAGTTGCGTATGCCGAAGCCTATCGTAGCTGCGTCGAAGCTCGCCGTCTCCAGATCCGTCGCCGTGGAGTCCTGACGACTGAAGCTGATCTGCTGGCTGAGCCCGAGGCTGGCGACCTTACTAGCCCCGACACGCATCATCTCCTCCGAGATGTCGATCCCGAGGACCTCTCGCACACTGGGGACATGCTTCAGCAGCTCGATGGCGAGGTCGCCCGTCCCCGTGGCTACGTCCAGGACGCGCTTGGGGGCATAGGGTGCCAGCATGTCGAGGGCCTTGCGCCGCCACGAGCGATCGAGGCCTAGCGAGATGATGCGGTTGAGGAGGTCGTACTTGGGGGCAATGTTATTGAACATCTTGCGCACCTGCTCGACCTTCGGGGTCTGATTATCGTTGTAGGGTGTGACCATACAATACTATTAGGATGAGAAGTGGGGGCTTAGGGCTGGGTGAAGTAGAGGCTGAGTCGCTCCTGGGAGCCCGAGCTGTGGTGTAGGGTGAAGACCGCCAGATAGTTCCCCTGGGGGAGCTGTACGGGGTAGCTCTGACGGCGGCTCATGAAGGGGCGCTCGTCCCGCTGGATCAGTTCGCCGAGGAGGCTGTAGACGCGCAGCTCGACGCTAGTGTAGCGGGTGAAGTCGCCCTCGAGGAAGAGCTGCTGCCCATAGGCGTAGCAGCGGGTCGGCTCCTCGGCCTGCGTACTGCTGCGCCCTAGGCGTATGGGCTGCGCGGTCTCCACCAGGAGGTCGATCCAGTAGGCACCGTTGGGGAGGCTGAGGTTACGCTGCCAGCGACCATCGAAGCCCTTGATCCAGGCGGTCCAGTCGGTCTCGCTCCGCGCTCCCGAATAGCTCAGCAGCGGCAGCCCGAGGCTATCGCCCGAGGCCGAGCGCAGCGAGAGGAGGTAGTCGCCTGCAGGCAGGCTCAGTTCCTCGGGGCTGGGATTGGGGAAGAAGTCCTCGATGCTATCGAGACGCGTGGCGCGCCTGAGATCTTGGAAGGCGCCCTTGTCCGTATCATAGGCGACGTAGGCTCCCATACGCGTGGAGGCAAACTGGCTGATAGGCTGGGCGATGCCGCCACTGCGCTCCAGCTGACTGAGGCTGAGGGCTACCTGCGGCAGCTGGGTCTTGGCCAGCTGGCGGGTGCTGCGGAAGACGACATAGGCCCCCAGGATACGTAGGCGCTGCTCCGCGGGGAGGGAGAAGACATTCCCGAGCTCGAGGGTCGAGCGCTGCGGGCTGTAGGTATCGGTGGGAAGGAGGCGCTGCTGGTCGGGCGTAGCAGGGTCGGGGTAGAAGAGGCTCAGGCGCTGCACGAAGCGCGTACCGAGGGGATCGTAGCCCGCGCAGGTAGTCGCTCCACTACCCGTAGGGTCGAGATGTGGCGCTAGTCCCCCTAGCCGATCCATGCTCCCTCGGGGGAGCGTCCAGCTACGCGCCAGCGCCCAGTAGTAGTCGTCATAGGGGCTGTCGCAGGTCGAGCCTCCACCCGAGAGGGCCCCGATGATGAAGCCCGAGCCGTCGAAAAGCGGCGAACCCGAGGAGCCTGCGGCCGTCGTCCCCGTAGCCCAGCTATGGACGTGCCAGTGCTTGCCCCACCAGGCACGCCCACCTGCCCCGCTGATATCATAGTCCTCGATGCTGAGTGAGCGGTCGTTGGCCTCATTGTAGCGCTTGGTGCTGCTGGCGGGATGATGGATGGCAAAGTAAGGGAGTGTGGGCTGCTCGGTACGATCCCAGCCCGCGAAGTAGGGGTTGTAGGCGGCAGGGATGGGGAGGCTGGTGCCGTCGCTGGCCTTAGGCAGGCCCTCGATGCGCAGGAGGCACATATCCGAGTCCTCATTGTAGGCCACGAGGCTCGCTCCGCTCAGCGTCTGCTCCTCGGCAGGACGAATATAGCCCGCACGCTGGGGACTCTGGTAGCCGAAGAAGAAGACCGTCGTGGCAGCACGCGCACGCACCTTCGCCAGATCGGTCACGCTGTAGAGGCTATTGATGCAGTGCGCCGAGGTCAGCACGTAGGGCGTGCCGTCGGAGCGGGTATTATTGATGAGCGCTGCCGAGGAGGCCTGCGTCCCCCCGACGATGATCTGCAGCGTGCTGCGCGTCTGAGCCCAGCGCTGGGGATAGGCCAGCACGTTGGGGGCGCAGAGCAGGCCCTTGATGCCTCGCTGCCCGCCGAGGTCGTAGAGCGGCTCGCCTGGGTGTGCCGTGTCGAAGTCGTCATCCTCGGGATGCCAGGTGCGGAAGCCATGGTAGACGGCGGCGATGCGGAAGGGGAGCTCCTCCCCGCGCGGCGTATAGCCCTCGGGGAAGTCGTAGCGCAGCGTCAGGCTGGCGCCCTCCAGCGGGCGTAGCTGCAGGAGGCTGTCGGGCGAATTGTTCTGCTCCGTCAGCGCCCCGATGCGCGTCCCATCCGCCGCCGTGACGTAGAGCTGTCCGCCGTGAGGCAGGGCGAAGTGCGAGAGTCGCAGGCCTACATTACGCGCTCCCGTCGAGCGGATCACTGCCTGCCAGCTGTAGTTGCCCGCCCCATCGGTGAGGTACTGCCCGAGGCGCTCCGCCCCGAGCTCCAGCGGGCGCTCGATAGCAAAGGTATAGACGCGTGCCATCTGTCCGCGCCCCAGCGCCTCAGTATAGGCACTGGCAGGCAGCGGAGGCAGGACGAGGCGCTCGGTGCTCGGGCCTACGCTACGGCTACGACGCGCCGAGGGCTCTGCCTGAGTGGCAGGCTGTAGGATGCCGCTTCGCGGCTGCAGCGGGAGGGTGTACTGAGCCTGAGCCTGCTGCACCAGGAGGAGCAGTAGAGCGAGGAGGGTAAGGCAGCGCCTAGGCATGGTCGTCTGGGTGGGGAACTAAAGTAATTATCAATCTGCGCCCTACAAAGATACGGCTAGTCCTGGACTCTGAAGCCGAGTCGCTCCAGCGCCGCCCGCTCCTCGGGGCGCACCCCACGAAGGGTATAGGCGGAGGCCTCCCGAGGGAAGACGTAGTCGTGGCGGATCTCGGCGAAGCGCTCGGGCTCAGCCTGCAGGAGGCGGCTACAGCTGCGCGGGTCGGCGCTGTGGAGCTGCGCCCTCAGGATGCGCTCGCCCTCGGGGAGGCTATTGAGGTCGAGGACGGGCTCCTCGGGCTGAGGCAGCACAGAGCTATCCCAGAGTCCTCGAGGCTCGGGGAGCTCGAGCACCTCACAGACTGCCGCCAGCGCCATGCGTGAGCCACGCCACTTACCGTCGGCCGTCCAGCCTGCCACGTGGGGCGTAGCGATGAAGGCACGGCGTGCTAGCTCGGGCGAGATCTCGGGCTCGCCCTCCCAGCAGTCGAGGATCAGGTCACGGAGCTGCCCCGACTCCAGTCCGCGCAGCAGCTGAGCCGTGGGGGCGACCCCACCCCGACAAGCATTGATGAGTAGCGGGCGGCGGGAGCAGTGCTCTAGGAAGCCTTCGTCCACCATCCCCGCCGTCGCATAGCGCCCCGCACGGATCAGGGGCACATGCAGCGTGACGATATCGCTCTGCTCCAGCAGCGCCTCCAGCGGGAGGAAGCCTTCCCCACCCTCACGCTCGGCACGGGGAGGGTCACAGAGCAGCACACGGAGGCCAAGAGCCGAAGCACGCTCGGCGAGGCGCCCCCCGACATGCCCCACCCCTACGATACCGAGGGTAAGCCCCTCGAGGTCGACACCTCGCTCCAGCGACCAGGCCGCCAGCGAGGAGAGGACGTACTGCACTACCCCACCCGCATTGCAGCCTGGGGCATTGCGCCAGGCGATGCCCGCGGCATCACACCAGGGGCCATCGATATGGTCGTAGCCCGCCGTCGCGGTGGCGATCATACGCACGTGGCTCCCCGAGAGGAGGGCCGCGTCGCAGTGCACGACGCTGCGGATCAGCAGGGCATCCGCCTGGGCTACGCGCTCGGGGCTAAAGTCCCGGCTAGCGAGCGTAGTGACCTCACCCACCTCACGGGCGAGGTCCTCTAGATAGGGCAGGCTACTATCTAGGATGAGCTGAGGGATATGCTTCATCTTCTCTTATATATAGGTAGAGCTACCCCCACGAGGGAGTAGCTCTAGTTATCTACCTACGGTGAGGCAGAGCGTGGGGCTTAGTTGGCCTCCCCAGCCTCGAGGCTATCCTCGGGCAGCTCGATCGTGCCGAGCTCGCGCTCATAGCCTTCGAGGAAGTTCGCCAGCTGACGATGCAGACGCTTGGCATTAGCAGGCGTGAGGATCTGACGGCTGTGTACACGTGCCGTCTGGACGCCTGGGAGCAGGCGCACGAAGTCAAAGACGAATTCTCCCTGCGTGGGGTTGAGCAGGACGAGGTTGCTGTACTCGCCCTGGGCGATCTCTTCGGGTAGCTCGATGTTGAACTGTGGGGCTTCCGCTTGCTGCTGTGCCATAGTGCTTATCTTATTCTTAGTGTGATGCCAGCCCCCTGACCTTGGGGTGCTTGCTTAAGTCAAAGGTAACAAATCCCCCGCGTCCCCGCAAGAAGCCCCGCTACCTCAGCCGCACAGATCAAGCCCTCTACTATGCCTCACTCCTCCTCGTCTAGCTCCAAGACATGGATGTCGCTATGATCAAGCTCGGTCTGAATCTCTACGTAGAGCTGTCCATCGTGTACGCCGATGCTCGATATTCGGTTAAGATTCCCTGGTGTGTAATCAATCTTAACCTCTGGAAGCATCTCGTGCGTACGTAAGTCGATAGCCCCAACGTAGAAGTAATAGTTGAGTGTTCCATAGAAAAGATAGTCCTTGTAGACCGTCGTTACATAGGTGCTGGTGTTATAGCCTGGGAACGTATACGTTTGAAAAGCTCCAGTCCGTACGTCTAGCTCTGCAAGCTGGTGATTATCTCCACGCTCATATCCATCCTCCCAAAGTGAAGAGCGGAAGAATACTAGTTTGTCGTTTCCATATTTCTGGTACTCTCTTGCAGCATCATTCTCCCACAATACCTTCCCTGATGGCACCTCTACGCACAGCACCCGACTCGTTCCCTTAGTCCCTAGCTCCCAAAACCAGACAATAATCACTTTATCCTCATAGGGGTAAACTTGGCTGATATAAGCATCAGGATGGTCTAATTCCCAAAGCACTGCACCAGTAGCGAGCTCGATGAGCTGACAACCACCTTCCTTCGGTCCTCCTAAGGTGCCCCATAGGAGAGCATAGTCCCCAAACTGCTCGATGAGCCTATAGGGATATGATCTAGTCCATAACACCTCCCCATTTTGAATGTGTCTATAGACGTGATCGTCTGTTGCTTCATCCCATTTGTTCATTATGTAGAAATGGGGGAGTTCGCCTATCTTCGGATATCCTACAGTTTCATCTACTTGTAGCTGTAGCTTGATCCCACTCGAAGTAATCTCGTAGATGTCTCCATTAGGAAGCATCGCAGCAAATACTCCTCCTCGCAAGCCATCCCGAAGAAAAAGCTCCTTCTTCGAGATTTCAACCCCATTCAGTTCTGTGCTTTCTCCACGAAACCACATAATGCCTAGAGGACTATTCCGTATGTATCCAGCTCCTTTTATGACCGCTTGTACTTCTTTTATCTTCATAATCTATCTTACTACAAATACCTTATCCAACAAGGGTAAGCCCTATCCATTCAACGCTCTGTAGCCCGTCCACCTACAGATGGGATAGCAGCTTTGCTTCGCCTCGGCCTCGACAAGGCGAAGGCGCTACAGTGCCCGCCGCTTGGCTCGGGCTGCGAAGACGACACGAAGCCCAGCCATTAGGAGGCGAATGTAACGAGACTTCCAAGCCTTCCTTCAGCCGCTTCATTCCCTTAGACTAGGCCAAGGCCGAAGGAAGTCGCTGGTCTTTGCTGGCGCGGTCGAAGGACTTCGCAAGGGCGCTTGAGGCAGGCCCGAGACGAAGTCCCTAATCTTCCTCCCAAAAGTAACTAATCTTTTCAGAAAAAGTGGCTAATCTTTTGCGCAAAAGATTAGCCACTTTTTCTTGATTCATAAGGTACTTTCCGAAGCCGCCTTAGAGACTTCGCTCGGAAGGCTTACTTAGCTTGCCCACCAAGTCCCTCACCCGCCCGCCCTTTGGTAGTTCACACCTTAGATACCCTTGGTGGACTTTGTGCAAATACAAGGGGGAGGCTCGTGAGGGCTATCAGTCAGCGAGCCGAGGGACGGCAGTCAGCGCCGTGAGGGATAGCAGTCAGCGGGCCGAAGGATAAGGCTCAGCTCGCTGGCGCGGCAAGACACGCCGTACCCGCAGCAGACGAAGAAAGCCCTACGGGACGACCTGGGAGGCAAGCCTCAGCCAGATCGTCCCGTAGGGCTATTCAGTAGGGAAGCGAGGCAGGCGGCTTACTTCAGCAGCGCCTCCATCTCCTCGGCCTTCTCCTCGAGGCACTGCAGGTAGCGGAGCTGGGCACGCGTGCGCTGCAGGTTGTGCTCGGGGTGCTTGACCTTGAAGTACTTGTCGCCGTCGATGTAGTCGGCCAGGAAGCGTACCGTCTGCATGTAGGTCATCAGGCGACCGCCGTAGGCGATGAGGCTGCGCTCGATGGGCGTGAGGAACTTGCCCGCCGTCGAGAGGTAGCCCTCGACAAAGGCGCGGTAGATCTCCATATTGACGCCGATCTTGCTCAGGTCGGGCTCATCCTCGGGAGCGAAGTTAACGCCCGAGCGGATGAAGTCACCCACGTCGCTGAGGATATAGCCAGGCATCACCGTATCCCAGTCTACGACGCAGAGGACACGGCCGCTGCGGTCGAAGAGCACGTTGTCTACCTTCGTATCGCAGTGGATGGTACGCTTGGGCAGCTTGCCCTCCTCGTGCAGACGCTCCTGGATGAGCATGGCATCCTCACGGCGCCAGATCTCCTCGAGGATGTCCTGCACCTTGGCCACGCGACCCAGCGGATCCTTAGCAATCGAGTCGCGGAGCTGCTGCAGGCGCCAGGGCATGCTGTGGAAGTTGACGATCGTGTCCCCCAGGACGCCCTCAGGGATGCCCGAGAGCATCTCCTCGAACTGGCCGAAGGCTTCGCCTGCGAAGCGTGCCGCCTCGGGCGTCAGCTCGGTCATGCTCATGCTGTCGGGGATGAAGCGGCAGACACGCCAATAGTTCTCGCCATCATGGTAGTAGTTCTGGCTAGGATCATCCAGGCGGGGATAGAAGTAGAGGTACTTACGCTCGGGCTCCTCTACGCCTGCCTCCTCGAGACGCTGGCGGAGCGTGTCGGAGACGATGGCTACATTGCGCTGCAGCACCTCGATGCGAGGGAAGACATGGTGATTGACTCGCTGCAGGATCCAGCGGCGTACGCCCTCACGGTCGGTGATCGCGTAGGTGTCATTGATGTGGCCGCCACCGAAGGGCTTCACGTCCCCGATCTGATCCAGGGGAAGGAACTGACTGATGATATGTTCCATTAGTGTAGGGTGTGGTGTTAAATGCTTCGCATCATACTTGTTGAACGTCTACAAATATACAAGAAAAGCCCCAAGCAGCGGCAAGGACACTGTCCTAGCACTGCTTGGGGCTTATTTTGGCTCTAGGAGCGAGCACCGCGCAGGGTGCTCACTACGGGCTAGAAGCGATAGCCGAGACCGACGAAGAAGGAGCTGTTCTTGCTCGTAGCCTTAGCTACAGCGTCCTTGAGATTGTTCGTCATACCGATCTCCGTACCGACTCGCAGGTAGAGCTTGCTGTACTCGATGGCTGCGGAGGCGTTGAGCCCAGCGTCGAAGCGCTTGTAGGTCTTGTTCTTGAAGACGTCCTCAGCATCCTTCACAGAGGAGACGGAGGAGAAGCCATAGGCGAAGCTAGGACCAGCCTCGACAGAGACTGCGAGGGCGTCGGTCAGGCCGACACGGATACCGAGGTTGACGGGGATCCCGAGGTAGTTGAGGCCGATGGAGTTCTTGACCGTCTGGCCGAGGACCGTGTGCTCTTCCTTAGCACCCTCCTGACGGAAGACCAGCCCAGGGGCAAGGTAGACACCAGAGGCCAGATCGATTTCGGCAGCGACACCGACGCGGAGACCGGGACGTACCTTGAAGCTGATATCCGTACCATCACCAGTCTTAGCCTGGATCTTGGCGAGGTTGAGAGCCCCCTCGATACGAGGATGGATGGACTGTGCCTGGGCGCTGACACCCAGCAGGAGCAGCGCGAAGGCTGCGCTTAGTACTTTCTTCATAATTCCTTTCTTTCTAGAGATTAGAGACCAGCGGCGAAGCCCCGCTAGCCAGTACAAAGGTAGTGCTTGTCCACTGATATAGCAATAGACGACACTGCCCTTATAACGCGACTGCCCCCTAGCTAGTATAGCGAGCCCCCTTACGCAAGGGCAGGCTTAGGACTAGCTAGGGGGGCAGTAAGGCAGAGCAATGGGCAGAGAAGAGGCGGTGAAGTACCTAGCCCTTGCGCCCATAGTCCGCGGGGATCTCGCCCCAGCGTACCGTGTCCCACTTATAGAGGGGGGCTGTCGTGCGGTGGGTGGCGAGCCAGCGCTCGGCGCGCTCGATGAGGGCGAAGAGCTGCGCCGTCTCGGACGTGCGCTCCAGCAGCGTCTTGCAGCGGCCACGCCGTACCCAGGAGAGGGCTATAGCGCTATCGGAGTAGACGACCATCCCCTCGAGGCCCTGCTGCTCGATGAGTGCTAGGGCATGGACGATGGCCAGGAACTCCCCGATATTATTGGTTCCACGCGGGAAGGGGCCCATCTGGAAGGCCACCGAGCGATCTCGGAGGTAGACCCCGCGGTACTCCATGACCCCGGGGTTGCCCGAGCAGGCGGCATCCACCACCAGCGCTCGCCCCAGCGGCACCTCAGTCAGGGCCTGCTGCTCGGGGGCTACCTGATGGCGACGCTGATAGCCTGCGTAGCCTTCCTCGTAGGCGCTGAGTGCCTCGGTACGCGTGCCGAAGCCCTTGTACCGTGCCCCCGAATAGCCCGAGATCTGCCTGAGGCACTCGTCCCAGCTGTCGTAGACACCGGGCTCATGCCCCGCCCAGACGACGTACCACTTCTGCTTGGCCATAGAGCGCGCTAGGGGACGAGGCTCAGCTCGTCGATGAGACGGCGGGCACCGCCCAGCTCATCGATGATCAGCAGCACGTAGCGGATATCACAGATGATACTGCGCTGGTAGGAGGGCAGGTACTGGATGTCGCCAGCGACGCCCTCCCAGTTGCGGTCGAAGTTGATGCCGATGAGCTGCCCCTTGGCATTGAAGACAGGGCTACCGGAGTTCCCGCCCGTGGTGTGCGTCGTCGCGGTGAAGTTCACGGGCATCACATAGCTGCCATCGGCCTGCTTCGAGGCCCAGCGCTTGCCCGCCCCGTAGCTCTGGGTGCGGTAGATCTCCTTGAGCCGCTCGGGGACGACGAACTCCCAGCTCGTGCTGTCCTCCTTCTGCATCACCCCCTGCAGCGTCGTGGGCACCGTGTAGCGCACCCCATCGCGGGGGCTGTAGCCCTGGATCTGGCCGTAGGTGAAGCGTAGCGTGCTGTTGGCATCGGCCATATAGTCCATCAGCCCCGCGCCGCCCTGAGCTGCACGCGCCAGGCCCAGCCCAGCGAGGTAGTCGCGACGTCCCTGGCTGATCTGGCTATCGAAGGGCTGCAGCGCCTTCTGGAGCTGGCGCATCTTGCTGCGCACCGAGGTCGCCAGGCGTGCCAGCGGATCCGTCTCGAGGACCTTCGCCTGCTCAGCAGCGGGCAGAGCCGTGAAGCTCGCGAAGCCCTCCTCCTTGGTGAAGCGCGTCCCAGCATAGACCGCGTCTACATAGGCCTCGACGCTGCCGTAGCGCGCCAAGCCTCGGGCCAGCTCCTCGGGCCAGTCGGCACGCGCTACCTGACGGCAGTACTCGGCGAGGAGCACCTTGGCGATCTTGGCATCCACCGCGGGCGAATAGTCCTTATTGCAGTAGCTGCGGAAGCTGCGCTCCAGACTCATCAGCGGCAGGTCTACCCCTGGGGCCTGCATCGCCTCGATGCCCTGCCAGAGGCCTTCGTCCAGCCACCACAGCTGGCGGCGCAGTGCCGCGCGCTCGGCCACGGCCTGCTCGATACGGGCGATCCCGTCGAGGTAGACCTTACCCTTCTTGCGGTCGCGCTGCCCTGAGGCCCAGCGCTCGACCTCGGAGCGCAGCTCCTCGGATCGGCGGAGGAAGTCGGGGCGCGAGACGCCCCAGTTCGCCCCGATGGCACGCTTGTAGCCGTTCTGCGAGCGGGCGTACTTCGCCGCGTACATGATGTTGGTCTTGGGATCGGCGAGCATCTCGCGGAGCATCACCTCCTGCCTGAGCCCACGCATACGTATGCGTATCGTATTGTCGATGTCGCGCCACTCGGTGATCTCGCTCGGCAGGGCGTACTGATTGGTGCGCCCAGGGAAGCCCATGATCATGGCGAAGTCCCCCTCCTGCACCCCTGCGGTCGAGATGTCGAACCAGCGGCGCGGACGCAGCGGCACGTTCTGCTCCGAGTAGGGCGCGGGGTTGCCGTTGGCATCAGCGTAGATACGGAAGAGGCTGAAGTCCCCCGTATGGCGGGGATAGCTCCAGTTGTCCGTGTCGGCACCGAACTTACCCACCGCGCTGGGCGGTGCCCCGACGAAGCGGATGTCCGAATAGACCTTCTTGACGAAGAGCAGGTACTTATTCCCGTTGTAGAAGGGCTTGATCTCCAGCTCGATCCCCTGCTGCCCTCGCTGGTAGCGCTCGCTGTAGTGGCGGCGCGCCAGGCCGTTGAGGTAGCTAGGCGAGAGGAACTCCATGCCCGTGCCGCCCTTGAGCTGACGGAGCTGCCCCTGGACAAAGGCCGTGACGTCCTCGATCTTGTCGATGAAGGTCACCACGACACCGCGTGCGGGCAGCTCGTCCTGGAGCGTCCGCGCCCAGTAGCCCTGCTCGAGGTAGTTGTGCTCCACACTGCTGAGCTGCTGGATGGCATCATAGCCGCAGTGATGATTGGTCAGCACGAGGCCCTGCGAGGAGATGACCTCGCCCGTACAGCCGCCGTCGAAGCTGACGACGGCATCCTTGAGCGAAGTGCCGTTGGGGTTGTATAGGTCGTACTCCTTCATCTGGAGGCCACGAGCGGCGAGGCTGCTGTACTTCTGGCTCAGCTGCTCCATCAGCCACATACCGCCGTCAGCCTGCGCACTGAGGCTGACCAGTGCCCCCACCAGGAGGCTTAGGAATGGTCTACGCATAGGTCTATAGTCTTGTTAGGTGTACTTAGTCGGGGTCTAGCGGGCGCAGGACGGCCGGGCACGCTGCGGGGAGGCTAAGGCGCCGCGCCCTAGTCCTCCTCGTCGGCCGAGAAGTGCTGCAGACGTGTGGGGCGCTTGCTCCTGAGGCGCTCGCGCCCCGCTTCATCGCGGTAGCGGAAGCGGTCATTGGGCCACAGCTGCCCTTCGGCACGGCGGGGCTTATCCCCATCAAAGCGGCGCTCCCGACGCTCGCCATCAAAGGCGCGGCGGGGCTTGTCCCCGTCGAAGCGGCGCTCTCGACGCTCGCCGTCAAAGGCGCGGCGAGGCTTGTCCCCGTCAAAGCGGCGCTCCCGACGCTCGCCGTCAAAGGCGCGGCGAGGCTTATCCCCATCGAAGCGGCGCTCCCGACGCTCGCCATCATCAAAGGCGCGGCGGGGCTTGTCCCCGTCGAAGCGGTGCTCTCGGCGATCCCCATCGAAGGCGCGGCGGGGCTTGTCCCCGTCGAAGCGGTGCTCTCGGCGATCCCCATCGAAGGCGCGGCGGGGCTTGTCCCCGTCGAAGCGGCGCTCCCGACGCTCGCCATCAAAGGCACGACGCGGCTTGTCCCCGTCGAAGCGGCGCTCGCCAGCAGGACGCGGACGACGCTCTCGACGCTCGATGCGCGGCGTGCGGCGCTCCTCGCCGTCCTCCCCCTGCTGCTCCGACTTCTTGCCCGCGAAGAGCTCGTAGCCGCGCAGCTCGCACTCCAGCGCACCGTTCAGCAGCTGGTAGCGCGCCGAGGGACGCAGGCCGATCTTGGCGAAGTGCTCCGCCTTATCGGTGATGATCCAGGCCGTGCAGCCAGGGTAGTTATGCTTCAGTCGCTCGCCGATCATGCTGTAGAGCGCGTCGCCCTCACGCAGTCTGAGGCGCTCGCCATAGGGCGGATTGGTAACCAGCAGCGCAGGCTCGGCAGGTGTAGGGCAGTCCTCGAGGGCGCGATGTTCCACGTGGATCACGTCCTCCAGCCCCGCCAGACGCACGTTGTGCCGCGCGATCTGCACGGCCGAGATCGCTACGTCCGAGCCGTAGATATGGTGGTCGAAGGGGCGCTGCTGCGCCTTGGCCTCCTCCTGGATCTGACGGAAGAGCTCGGCATCATAGTCGTGCCAGCGCTGGAAGGCGAAGCTACGGCCATAGCTCCCCGGGGCGATACCGCGGGCGATGAGTGCCGCCTCGATGAGCAGCGTCCCCGACCCGCACATAGGGTCGATGAAGTCGCACTGTCCCTCCCAGCCCGCCAGACGCAGGATGCCCGCGGCAAGCACTTCGCTCATCGGGGCCTCGGTCTGGGCGGCGCGCCAGCCGCGCTTGTGCAGGCTCTCGCCCGAGCTGTCCAGCGCCAGCGTCACCTCCTCCTGCGCGATATGGATGTGGAAGCGCAGGTCAGGATTGTCGAGGCGCACCCCTGGGCGCGTCCCCTCCTGCTCCATGAAGTAGTCCACCAGCGCGTCCTTGGCTCGGTAGCCTACATAGCGGCTGTGGGTGAAGGTGTCGGAGTAGACCACCGCGTCGAAGGCGAAGGTATCCGTCGGTCGCATCCACTGGCGCCAGTCGAGGCGGCGCAGCGCCTCATAGAGCTCATCGGGGGTACGGGCGCGGAAGCTCGCCAGCGGCAGCAGCACGCGCAGCGCCGTACGCAGCTGATAGTTGGCGCGATAGAGGAGGGCCCGATCGCCGCGGAAGGAGACCATACGGCGGCCTTCCTCCACCTCCTCGGCGCCGAGGGCGATGAGTTCTTGGGCCAGGACGGGCTCCAGGGCCTGGAGCGTCTTGGCGATCATTCGGTAGGACTGATGCATTGAGTATCTAGGATCAAGTTGCGTTATTGCTTTGCTCTGTGCCCACAAAGGTACGACGCTTTGCCGAGAGCCCCGCCCCCACCCCCTATATAATAGGTACACGCGCGCGAGGCCGTGCCCCGAGCCCCGTTTCTAGGGTCGCCCCTGTAGGGCTCTAGGATTGGGGCATGGGCGCCCCCAGGGTTTGGTCGCCCTTGCAGGGCTACGCACCCTGGGCTTTGAAAAGGATCGCCCCGCTGGGGCTCGCGCCGCCGTCGGCGAAAGCCCCCAGGGTTTGGTCGCCCTTGCAGGGCTGCGCACCCTGGGCTTTGAAGAGGGTCACCCCGCTGGGGCTCGCGCCGCCGTCAAAAGCCCCCAGGGTTTGGTCGCCCTTTCAGGGCTGCGCACCCTGGGCTTTGAGAAGGGTCGCCCCGCTGGGGCTCGCGCCGCCGTCAAAAGCCCCCAGGGTTTGGTCGCCCTTTCAGGGCTGCGCACCCTGGGCTTTGAAAAGGATCGCCCCGCTGGGGCTCGCGCCGCCGTCAAAAGCCCCCAGGGTTTGGTCGCCCTTTCAGGGCTGCGCACCCTGGGCTCTGAAAAGGATCGCCCCGCTGGGGCTTGCCCCGCCGTCAAAAGCCTCCAGGGTTTGGTCGCCCTTGCAGGGCTACGCACCCTGGGCTTTGAAAAGGATCGCCCCGCTGGGGCTCGCGCCGCCGCCGTCGAAAGCCCCCAGGGTTTGGTCGCCCTTTCAGGGCTGCGCACCCTGGGCTTTGAAGAGGGTCGCCCCGCTGGGGCTCGCGCCGCCGTCAAAAGTTGGCGACCCTTATAGTTTACCTGATTATAGAAGCAAACCACGTACCCGCTGGCGGACCACGTACCGCTGACGGGGTGCCGACATCTCCGCTTGCTGGCATGAGGAGGGATTTATACCCCACCAAGGGGAGACTAGGATTAGGACACTCCTCGGGTGGCTGCGCAAGCCCCTATAGGGGCGACCCTTCTCAAAGCCCAGGGTGCGCAGCCCTGAAAGGGTGACCAAACCCTGGGAACACCAACCGCCGCACAACCCCAACCGCCGCCCCCCCCAATCACTGCACAAACCCCAATCACCGCACACCCCCCGACAGCCGCGTAAGCCCCTATAAGGGCGACCCTTCCCAAAGCCCAGGGTGCGCAGCCCTGAAAGGGCGACCAAACCCTGGGAACACCAACCGCCACACAACCCCCAACCGCCGCACACCCCCAATCACTGCACAAGCCCCAACCACCACACAAGCCCCGACAGCCACGCAAGCCCCTATAGGGGCGACCCTTCCCAAAGCCCAGGGTGCGCAGCCCTGCAAGGGCGACCAAACCCTGGGAACACCAACCGCTGTGCAAGCCCAACAGCCGCACACCCCCAATCACTGCACAAGCCCCAACCGCCGCACAACCCCCGACAGCCACGCAAGCCCCTATAGGGGCAACCCTCCTCAAAGCCCAGGGTGCGCAGCCCTGAAAGGGCGACCAAACCCTGGGAAACCCGAACCGCTGTGCAAGCCCAACCGCCGCATAACCCCCAACCGCCGCACAAACCCCAACCGTCGCGTAAGCCCCTATAGGGGCGACCCTCTCCAAAGCCCAGGGTGCGCAGCCCTGCAAGGGCGACCAAACCCTGGGAACACCAACCGCCACACAACCCCCAACCACCACACCACCCCCAACCGCCGCACACCCCTCAACCGCCGCACAATCCCCCAACCGTCACGCACCCCCCGACGGCGGCGGTGCCCCCCTACCTTCGCCACCCCACTCACATTCCCCCCGAATACTCCGCCCACAAAGCGGAGCGCCCACGCCGCCCGAGTCCATGACTCGGCGCAGCGTGGGCGCTCTGGTGATTTCCTCGTCTAGCGAGGTGCGGGGGTTTAGTAGTCTGTAGGATAGCCAGGTCGGTTCTCGCCCCAATTCTGCTGGCGTAGATCACCCCAGTCATTACCACCGTAGGAGGGATCCTCTGAGGTGGTGTCGAAGGAGAACGTATCCAGTACAGTCAGGGCCTGTCTGAGCTCGAAGCTCTCTACGGTAGGAGCCTCGTAGGCCTGCTTATATTCTCTTTTCATCTTCTTATGCTGTCTTGATGGTGATACTACTTCTTGATCTTGTACTGCTTGAGAGCCGCGTCATAGAGAGGGAACATAATGCCTCTATTGCTACTCCAGAAGGCTGAGCCCGAATCCATACGATTAGACTCGATCGTGAAGGTGACGAAGTAGAACTTATTGTCGGCACTCTTGCGTCGGATCTCGTGCTTATTATTGCTTGGGCTGGTAGGAGTATTCTGGACCTTGATGAAGGAGTTCTTGTCATTGGCGAGCCCATGGAATACAATGCGCGTGCCTATATCATTCCAGGTACCCTCCATCTGCGAGAAGGGCGAGCCATCGTAGAAGAGCTTCTTAGGAGATCTGTAGGCGATACTCCCCGTATCATGGGGGTTAGGGCAGTAGACGATCACGAACTGCTCCCCTTCGGAGAACTGCGTATCGCTAGGAGCCGAGCCCACGGGGACATAGAAGACCCCTGCGCTGGTAGCATCCAGGAAGGTTTCGTTCCCACCGTTCCCGTGCGCCTTACCCGGACCTTTCTTAAAGCCAGGGCTCATCACACGCTTGCTGAGGATATTAGCGCTAGTGCTCTCCAGATCTCGCCCGATACTGAACTCGCCGTTGCTCGTGCTATAGGAGATCTTCGTCTTATATGTCGCAGAGAGGTTGTCGACACGGAACATGATATCGAGGGGAGGGCGATTGATGACCTCAGCATATTTGGGCGAGGCGTACTTCTCCTTGCCAGTAGGGCCAGTAGCATAGGGATCCGAGCTGGGCTTGTCCCAAAGGTACTTGTACATCTTCGCGGGGAAGCGGTTACGGAAGCGTGCCCCGATGAGGTAGCCCTGCATCCCGAGGGTCACCGGCTTAGTGGGCACGACTGACTTCGAGGTAGCATCGTACTTCAGGGGAATATCCGTAGCCTTCAGCATGATGTAGTTGTCACCAAGGGTTACCTTCTGACCAGCCTTATACGTGATGAGTCTAGCGCCCTTGTTCGTGAAGTAGGGGACATTATTGACCCACTGCGCATCGTGCCCGATGATAAAGGCCAGCTTCACACCATTCATCTTCTTATCGGCAAACTTCTTCAGCGTCCCAGAGGTGGAGTTAAGCAGCACCCCGAGGGAGAGGCTTACGCCCTTACCCTCCTTAGTTACCGTGGCACGTGCACCGATGGGGACGATACCCTCCGAGCCATAGAGATACAGCACTACAGGCACCTTCCCATCTGCCTCTGGGGTGATGTGATAGGAGATCGCGCTGTTGATATTAGGACCACCGACGATAGCCTCCGTCGCACGGGCACCCTGCCCAGCATCTTCGCCGACGAAGGCACCGCTACCGACTGCGAAGGGCTCGACATCTGCATCGAGGCTCAGACGAATAGCACCAGGGGTATTAGGGTCGACGGCCTCAATGGCAGGCGTCTCCTGCCCCTGCTGCGTCGATGGCTGGAGCTGGGGCTCGGCGTTCTCCTTAGAGCAGGAGAAGAAGAGACCGACAGCTGCGAGCGTCATGAAAATCTTTTTCATTCTTTACTATATAAAACGTTAGTAATATAGCGCCAAGGTAGAGGTCGCTCCATCGGGAGAGGGTGATCAGCGTTGCTTGTTACCCCTAATCATATACTGCTAGGAGGAGGTGGGGCTAGGGGCTAACGCCTATATTCCACTATAGGGATACCCTTCGCCAGATGCCAGACTCTACCATCCCCTTGGGGATAATTACCATGAACCTAAGCGCTCTTATCGGCTACAAAGATACAACAAAAATTAATACATTGTATCCCCGACCGCCCAAGTACCGCTCCTAGGGCTATTCCAAGGCCACAGATAGCGGCCAAAATACCAGTGCACTAGGGGTACAGGCCCTCTCGTGAGGCCTCCCGCCCAGCGGGTGCAGCGAGAAGGACAGCCCCAAGCCTCCACAAGCACGCCGCAAGTATTCGCAAACCCGTCGCAAGGGGGCATTCCTAGCCCTCACAGTCTCCTCGCCACCGGGCTCACAAAGAACATGCACCCGCCCACAGCCACCCTCCAGCGCGCTCCCCAAAAGGGCTGACGGAGGCCGAGGCCTGCGGGAGTGCGCTGGCGAGCCTAGGGGAGCCCCCATGAGGGATATCCCTCACGGCGCTGACTGCCGTCCCTCAGCGCCCCCACTGGTATCCCTCAGCGCCCTGACTGCTGTCCGTCACGCCGCCGAGGGCTACCCCTCCGCTGCGCCCACAGGGTTTGTGTCGCAATTAGAGGGCTTTGGCAAGGGTCGCCCCTGTAGGGCTTCTATAATTGTGGGCACGGGCGAACCCAGGGTTTGGTCGCCCTTGCAGGGCTACGCACCCTGGGCTCTGGAAAGGGTCGCCCCGCTGGGGCTTACCCCGCCGCCGACAGGCTAGCCCCAAGTCTTGGGCATCGGGGCATACCACATTACCCCACACGCCACGAGGACGAAAGGGCCGCTTTGGGGTCGCCCCTGTAGGGCTCTAGGATTGTGGGCACGGACGAACCCAGGGTTTGGTCGCCCTTGCAGGGCTACGCACCCTGGGCTCTGGAAAGGATCGCCCCGCTGGGGCTTGCCCCGCCGCCAGGCAACTAGCCAAGGAGCGCAACCTCCGGGACAAGGAGTGCAACCTCCGGGACAAGGAGTGCAACCTTCGAGATCGCAATACCTCACCCCGCACTACACGGGATAAAAGGGCCGTGCTATAGGGAAGGGCCGCTCTGTGGAAAAGGGCCTACTGTGGCAAAGAGCCGCTCTGCGGGTCGCCCCTGCAGGGCTTCGGGATTGTGGACACGGACGAACCCAGGGTTTGGTCGCCCTTGCAGGGCTACGCACCCTGGGCTTTGGAAAGGGTCGCCCCGCTGGGGCTTGCCCCGCCACCAGGCAACTGGTCAAGGAGCTCGACTATCGGGGCATAATACCTTATCCCGCACTACACAAGGATAAAAGGGCCGCTCTGTGGGAAAGGGCCGCTCTGTGGGTCGCCCCTGCAGGGCTTCGGGATTGTGGGCACGGGCGAACCCAGGGTTTGGTCGCCCTTGCAGGGCTACGCACCCTGGGCTCTGGAAAGGGTCGCCCCGCTGGGGCTTGCCCCGCCGCCAGGCAACTGGCCAAGGAGCTCGACTATCGGGGCATAATACCTTACCCCGCACTACACGGGATAAAAAGGCCGCTCTATAGGAAAGGGCCGCTCTGTGGAAAAGGGCCGTGCTGTGGAAAAGGGCCGTGCTGTGCGAAAGGGCCGTGCTGTGGCAAAGAGCCGCGCTGTGGGTCGCCCCTGCAGGGCTTCGGAATTGTGGGTACGGGCGAACCCAGGGTTTGGTCGCCCTTGCAGGGCTACGCACCCTGGGCTCTGGAAAGGGTCGCCCCGCTGGGGCTTACCCCGCAGCTAGTGGACAACTAGCCAAGGAGCTCAACCTCCGAGATCGTAATACCTCACCTCACTCAACACAGCATTGAAAGAGCCGCTTTGGGGGTCGCCCTTATAAGGCTGTCAGGCTTACCCCGACGGCCGCGCAAGCCCCTATAGGGGCGACCCTTTCCAAAGCCCAGGGTGCGTAGCCCTGCAAGGGCGACCAAACCCTGGGTTAGTCAGCCCTCCATACAAAGAAGCCCTACAGGGGCGACCCTTCCAAACCCTGGGGATACTCAATCCCGAAGCAGGTAGCGCAAGTCATAGGTCTCGCCATATAGCTCAAGGAGGCGCTTCAGCTCCTCCACAGTCGTCCAGCGCTCGTGGTGTTGCTTCTGCTGCACCACATAGCAGCGCGTTGCCTCCAAGACCGAGGCCGACACGGAGAACGCCCCATAGCCTGCCTGCCAAGCAAAGGACGCATAATAGGGGTCTAACCGCTTAAGCCAGCGCCCCGAGCTACTCTTGACCTCGCGCACCACTTCAGAGATGGCCTTATTCTTACTCAGGCGAAAAAGGAGATGCAGGTGGTCGGGCATGCCACCTATAGCGATAGGACTGCAATCCAAGCTCTCCAGCAAGGGGCGGAGGTAGAGGTGCAACCGTTCTTCCTCCTCTCTTCGAACAAAGGGTGAGCTACTAGCCACATGAAAGACTAGGTGTATATAGATAGGTGCTAATGATTGGCTCATAAGGGTACTAGACGTAGGATGTGCCTGTCAAAGGTAGTAAATATCGTGATCACCCACCCTAAGCTCTTTGCCCCGAGGGCACTGAGGGATAAAACAACCCACAGCGAACGGCTGCACGTGCGCTCCTGTGGGTCGCCCCTGCAGGGCTCTAGGATTGTGGGCACGGACGAACCCAGGGTTTGGTCGCCCTTGCAGGGCTACGCACCCTGGGCTCTGGAAAGGGTCGCCCCGCTGGGGCTTGCCCCGCAGCCAGGCAACTAGCCAAGGAGCGCAACCTCCGAGATCGTAATGCCTCACCCCGCACTACACAAGGGTAAAAGGGCCGTGCTGTGGAATAAGGACCGCTCCGTGGGTTGCCCCTGCAGGGCTTCGGGATTGTCGGCACGAACTAACCCAGGGTTTGGTCGCCCTTGCAGGGCTACGCACCCTGGGCTTTGGAAAGGGTCGCCCCGCTGGGGCTTACCCAGCCGCCAGGCAACTGGCCAAGGAGCGCATCACCGAGATCGTAATGCCTCACCTCACTCAACACAGCATTAAAAGAGCCGCTTTGGGGGTCGCCCTTATAAGGCTGTCGGGCTTACCCCGACGGCCGCGCAAGCCCCTATAGGGGCGACCCTTTCCAAAGCCCAGGGTGCGTAGCCCTGTAAGGGCGACCAAACCCTGGGTTAGTCAGCCCCCATGCAAAGAAGCCCTACAGGGGCGGCGCAACCCCCAACCGCCCCGCAAACCCCAATGGCCGCGCAAGCCCCTATAGGGGCGACCCCTCCCCAGAGCCCAGGGTGCGTAGCCCTGCAAGGGCGACCAAACCCTGGGTTAGTCAGCCCTCCAGGCAAAGAAGCCCTACAGGGGCGACCCCTTAAGCGGCCGTGGGGCACATCGTGGAGATCCTTATGGGGACGGAGGCCTTTTGCTCTGTTGGAAGGAAGAGCTTGTCGATACGTCGACCGATATTCCTCAGCAGTGCCTCACAGCGCACAGCCTAGGGGCAGGCAGGGAGCACCCCCAAGCTTCTAGGGCAGACGCCCCTACAAAGGGGCTGGCACCAAGCAGAGCGCCCACGCTGCCCGAGTCCGTGACTCGGAGCAGCGTGGGCGCTATCGGGTGCCTCTCACAAGCGAGGCGAGGGATATCTGTGTAGACTACACAGAGCGCGTCCTACCAATTATTGACGCTCCAGTAGGTATCCTCTACACCCTCCTCAATGGGGTCGATAGAGCCATCTACAGAGAAGGAGAGTAGGATGCTTAGGTCGTTGTTGAGCTCGATCTTGCTGAGCTCGGGAGCCTGGTAAAGCTCTTTCTGTATCTTGTTCATCGTCTGTTCTTCTTTGCGTTATCGTACTACTTACCGACTACCAGAAGGATGTTGTGGAACTTCCCAGGGGTAGTGTCCTTCACGCGACGGCCTATTTCCTTACCGGCCTCATCAAGGCCCCAGTAGTAGGGACGGTTCTGGTAGCTGCCCTGGCTCAGGAAGATATTCGTACGCACATTGCCATAGGCCATGCGGATCCCCCCATAGGGCTCGACCCCGGGGAAGAGATAGAGCGTATAGGCTGCATCCGACTTGCTCTTCTGATCGTCCCCTCTATTCAGATAGGGAGCCTCACCATTACCCTTGATGTAATAGGTCTTACTATCACTGAAGCCTACGAAGGTCCCTTCCTTACTGCCACTAGAGGCCACCGCTACGCGGAGGACGGGACGATTATTGAGGTTAGCTTTGGCATTAGGAGCAGGAGCATCCAGTCGTAAGCCCAGGATACCATAGCCTCGTACAGCGAAGCCATTATATCGAGCCTCGACGCTTCGCCCGTTGGTCATACGGCAGCGGACGGATACGAACTGGCCATAGAGCCTGAAGCGGTGCCCCGTGCTGTAGTAGTCGCGAGCCCCTTTCTTAGTCCCTGGATTGACATCTACATTGTAGCTGGTGAACAGGGGATAAAGCTTGGAGAGATCCATCCCAGGCTCCGTGCGTAGAGCTTTATGAGGGAAGGAGTAGTACACCCCGCCTCCACGAGTATCGACGATCCCAGGCTTCTCGATGGACTGGTCCTTGATGTACCCACCGAGGTAAATGCTTGCCTTATTGAAGGGAAGGTCCCCTGGCTGAAGACGACCCGTAGCGAGCTTCCCGTAGAAGGTCACCTTATTCCCCTTCACCTTGAAGGTGACTTGGCGAGCGAGGCCATTGACAGACTCAGAATTCTTAAAGCCCTTATCATTATAGAGGTAGATAACGCCTGGGACGTCCTCCGAATCCTCGACCGTAACGCCCTTGAGCAGCTCGTTATGAGGGCCTCCGATGGTTGCCTTGAGATTCAGAGCACGACCTTCCTGGTCCTTGACGACGACATCCTCGCGCTCGCCTTCAATGTGGAGCGTGATCGTTTCCTGCTCTGCGGTATTTTGATTCTGCGGCTGTGCTACAGGCTCATCAGCGCTCTTCGAGCAAGCAGAGAGCGAGACCAGAGCCCCAGCCATAATTAGCATGAGTTTCTTCATACTGTTCTTCCTTTTTGTTCTTATGTTGTTAATAAATTCTCCGCGTAACCTATCAAACGCACGCGGCATTAGCATTTGTGCCCCTCGAAGCAGAGGGTACATTGTAGCGAGAAATTGCTGCGCCCTATACTATTTTAGAGCTTAGGTGCAGCACAAGCTATACAGACAGACTGGAGCAGTGAGCCTAGCGTCTATAAGCCCATCGAGGTTAGTGTCCCAAAGAACCCCCACTCTGCCCCCTTGCTCACAAAGATACAACAAAGGTTAAAAATAGTCAAATCCCTTGAATTTTAATCCCCCAGCTATGCTACGCCTCTGTTCCACGGGGAGCATATGGCAAGCATATCCACCGCGGGACCGGCAGCCTATATAAGGTAAGAGGAGCCTAGAGGGGCAAGCACAGAAATAACACAAAAGCGACCCCAGCCACGCTCGTGACTGGGGTCGCTAGTGATCCCGACAGGATTCAAACCTGTAACCTTCTGATCCGTAGTCAGATGCTCTATTCAGTTGAGCTACGGAACCCTTTGCTCGGCAGGGCGTCCCGACACTAGGAGAGTGACTCCGACAGGATTCAAACCTGTAACCTTCTGATCCGTAGTCAGATGCTCTATTCAGTTGAGCTACGGAGCCAATCCTTAATGCAAGGCCGCGTTTATGCTTTGCGAGTGCAAAGATAAGAACTATTTCGCGTGCCTCCAAATCACAGGCAAAAAAGCCCCTTCCCTGCACCCTTCACTCACGCCCAGCAGGGAGCAGACTGCAGGCTCTCTCTAAGGAGCGACGGGGCTACCCAGCGGCGGAGTACTCGGCGCGGCTCGGCCGGAGGGGAGGATGGGCTAAGGGCGGGGCTTCGCTGCGACCTAGCCCCAGCGGAGCTGAGGGATAGCAGTCAGCTCTCTGAAGGACGCCTATCGGCGAGCTGAAGGACGTCAGTCAGCGCCGCGAGGGTTATCGGTCAGCAAGCTGAAGGATAGGTTGGACGGAGCCCCCACAATTATGGGAGCTGGATCGCGCCTTGGGGCGGGAGAGGCGAAGGGGAAGATGCGGGGGAGGCCGAAGGATAGACGCCGCAGGCTAAGGCGAGGCGCTGCATGCACTTCGCCCTAGTAAGGGAATGACTTCGCAAAGAGGTGGCGCAAGGCTTGGATAGGGTTTTGGTCGCGCTGCTAAGGGAGGGAGAGGGCAGTGGAGCCAGTGAGGAGGGTAGCCTTGTGAGACGGGCGGGGATGTGCCCCGTGGCGGGCTTAGTCCTTGGGCTGCTGGTTGCGCGGGTGGTAGCGCTCGACCTGCTCGCGCAGACGCGTGCGGTCGATATGGGTGTAGATCTCCGTGGTGGCGACATCCTCATGCCCGAGGAGCAGCTGGATGGCTTGGAGCCCTGCGCCGCCCTCCAGCAGCGCCGTGGCGAAGCTGTGGCGGAAGGTGTGCGGGCTGATGTTCTTCTCGACGCCCGCCGCGGCCGCGGCCTCCTTGATGTAGACGAAGACCGTGATGCGCGAGATGGCCTTGCCACGGGCGCTTAGGAAGATGTACTCCTCCTCGCCGCGCTTGGGCGTCGGGCGGTCGGGATGCACCAGATAGCGCCGCAGCTCACGGATGGCGGAGTCGCTCAGCGGTACCAGACGCTGCTTGCTCCCCTTGCCCAGCACGCGTATGTAGCCCTCGTCGAGGAAGGTGTCGGCGAAGCGTAGGTGGCAGGCTTCGCTCACGCGTAGCCCGCAGCTGAAGAGGAGCTCGATGAAGGCGGCATTGCGCAGGCCCTCGATGCCGCCTCGGCTGCGTGCGGCCTCGATGATGCGGTCGACCTCCTCGGTCGTAAGCACGGTGGGCAGGTAGCGCCCCTTGCGCGGCACCTCAAGCAGCGTCGTGGGGTCGGCTGCGACGTAGCCCTCCAGCTCCAGCCAGCGGCCGAAGCTCCGCACGCCCGAGATGACGCGGGCGATCGAATTAGGGTGTATGCCTAGGTCATAGAGCTGGGCGACGAAGTGCTGGAGCTGGCTGTAGTCGAGCTGCTCCAGCGGTAGCGCTTCACGCTCCATCCACCCGAGGAGCTTGTCTACATCTGCCAGATAGGCAGCGCAGGTATTGTCCGAGAGGCTGAGCTCGAAGCGTAGGTAGCCGAGGTACTTAGCGCGTAGATCCTGTGACACTATAGGGGCTGCTTATTTTTAATTATCTTTGCAAAGATAAGAAGTCAATGGATACCGTCTCGAAGGAACTGATGTGGATAGAGATCATTAACGGCCCTAACCTCGCTAGGCTAGGGCTGCGGGAACCTGCTATCTATGGTCGAGAGACGATGGAGGATTGCCTGGAGCGCCTTCACACGGCTTACGACGAGCGCCTTCGCTTGACCTACTTCCAGTCCCACCATGAGGGCAGCCTCATAGAGCGCCTCTACGAGCTCCAGGATCAGCATGTCTCGGGCATCGTACTCAACGCTGGCGCCTATACCCACACCTCCCTAGCCCTAGCTGACGCCCTGCGCGCGACCGAGCTCCCCGCGATCGAGGTGCACCTCTCGCAAGTCTATCAGCGCGAGCCCATACGCCAGAGCTCCCTCATCGCCCCCGCCTGTCGTGGGGTCATCACGGGACTCGGCATGGATGTCTACCGCCTCGGTATCGAGGCCCTCATCCCGCTACTTAGCCCTAGAGCCTAAGGGCACAGCACAGCCACAGCAAACCCATATATTATATAGGAATTATGAAGAGAACTAAGATCGTAGCCACCATCTCCGACCTGCGTTGTGACGTAGAGTTTATCCGTCCCCTCGTAGAGGCTGGTGTCAATGTCGTGCGTATGAACACGGCACACATGAATTTCGAAGGCATCTCGCGCGTCATCAACAACACGCGCGCTGTCTCGCCCAACGTAGCAGTCCTGCTCGACACCAAGGGTCCCGAGGTACGTACGACCGTCCTCGAAGGGGACTCCGAGGTCAAGCGCGAGTTCAAGGCTGGGGATAAGGTCGTCTTCATGGCGAACCCCGAGGCTAAGACCAACAACGAGACGATCAATGTCAACTACGTGAACTTCGTTAAGGATGTCCCCGTCGGCGCACGTATCCTCGTCGACGACGGTGCCCTTGCCTTCGACGTAGAGAAGAAGGAAGGCGACAAGCTCTTCGCTACCTGCCAGAACAACGGTAAGCTCGGCAGCCGCAAGAGTGTCAACGTCCCCGGCGTCCGCATCGACCTGCCCTCGCTGACCGAGAAGGACCGCAACAACATCCTGCACTGCCTCAAGAATCACGACATCGACTTCATCGCGCACTCCTTCGTCCGCAACAAGAAGGACATCGCTGAGATCCAGACGATCCTCGACGAGTACCAGAGCAAGGTTCAGATCATCGCCAAGATCGAGAACCAGGAAGGTGTCGACAACATCGATGAGATCATCGAGAACTGCGCCGGTATCATGATCGCTCGCGGTGACCTCGCTATCGAAGTCCCCGCAGAAGAAGTGCCCGGCATCCAGCGCATGATCATCAAGAAGTGTGTCGATGCCAAGAAGCCCGTCATCGTCGCTACGCAGATGCTCCACACGATGATCGACAATCCCCTGCCCACCCGCGCAGAGGTCAGCGACATCGCCAACGCCGTCTACTACCGCACCGACGCCGTCATGCTCTCGGGCGAAACGGCCAACGGTAAGTACCCCCTCGAGGCTGTACAGACCATGGCGCGTATCGTACGCAAGGCAGAGGCTGACCTGGCGCTCAACTACGACGATGAAGTGCCCTACTCCAAGGAAGTCAGCACCACGACGGCCTTCCTGGCCAAGCAGGCTGTACGTAGCGTCCGCGACATCAACACCGAGGCCATCATCACCGACAGCTTCTCTGGCCGTACGGCGCGCTACCTCTCGAGCTTCCGTGCTACGGTACCCGTCTGCGCTGTCTGCTACGATGCTACGCTCTCCCGTCAGCTGGCCCTCAGCTACGGCGTGACGGCGCACTACGCTGGCGAGACCAACTGCGAGTGCGAGCGTCTGGCTGCTGGCATCAAGAGCTTCATCGCCTCTGGCCTCATCAAGGAGGACACGCAGGTAGCCTACATGAGCGGTACGATCGGCAACACGGGTGCTGCACACAGCCTCGAGATCGAGACCGTCAAGGTGCTCCTCGATGCTTGCGCCAAGAAGTAAGCTCCACCTGGGCCTAACCCTCTAACTAAAGCCGAGCGCCCCACGATCCTCGTGATCGTGGGGCGCTCGCTGTATCTAGGGCTGTCGAAGGAGAGGTGGGGGGAAGTGCTGGGGCTGTGGTGGCAGCGCTGCGAGGCTACTCGGGGAGCGGGGCTGCCGCATTAGGGGAGCAGTGCTGGGCCTTGAGGCGGAGCGGGGGCGCTAGAGGCGCGTCTTGCTCATGTAGTAGCTGAGGAAGAAGTTCTGCCAGGCGATGTAGCCTGCGATGCCAGGGGCGGCCAGGGGCGGGAGGAAGGCGATGCAGAGCCAGAGCACTAGGGCGGTATTCTTCTGCCCCATCGCCTGGCGGAAGGCTACGACATCCACCCCGAGGCGCGGCCCGAGGAGACGGCCGAGGTTGAACTGCAGGGCACAGGCCGCCAGCCCCACGGCGAAGGAGGCCACTAGGCGCCCGAGGTCGGCCTCCGCGATACCCCCCGAGACGAAGGCCACAGCCTTGCCGAGGATGAAGATGAGCGAGCTCAGCCAGAGCCAATAGGTGAGCCGTCGCTGCGGCTGGGGCTGGCGTCCGCGGCGCGCCATCAGGTAGCGCACCAGCTGCGCCAGCGCGATCGGTAGCAGCACCATACGTGCCACCAGCAGCCCCACTTGAGCCGAGAGCGCCCAGAAAGAGACGCTGGCCTGCGGCTCCAGCAGGGGCAGTAGGATGGGCGCCACGAGGCAGATCAGCCCGTGCGTCAGGAGGGTGTAGGCCGTGGCGAAGCCCGTGTCGCCCCCCATGAGGCTCGTCATCGCCCCTGCCGCCGTCGCAGCTGGCGCGAGGAAGCACATCAGTAGGCTCAGCCCCACCTCGTGATCCCACAGCCGCAGCAGGCTATAGAGCACCGCCCCCAGCCCCATCTGGATGAGGTAGATCACTAGGTGCTCCCGCCGCGGACGCAGCCGACTCAGCGGCATCGTCAGCACGGCGAAAAAGAGCATCGCCGCGATGATCCACGGCAGCACCGCCGAGAGCGGCGCCGTCCACCGCCAGAGGAGGATCCCCGTGGCGATGAAGCAGAGGGGCGCGTAGCCCTTGAGGCGCTCGAGGTCGAGGCGCATCAGCGGAGGCTAAGTAGGTCAGGCTCGGCGACGAGGCGTGCCACGGCCTGACGTATGGACTGTAGGCCGAAGTCCTCGGCGCGGAGCTCCTCGGGCGCGACGACGACCAGCTCCGCGACGTCATCCATCGGCACGGCGCCCTCGAGGCTGGCGACCTCTACCTCGTAGAAGAGGTCGGCCGTATAGACCTCCACCCCCGAGTAGGGGTAGATGTTCGGTAGAGAGAAGAGCAGGCGCTGTCTCAGCGGCTCCAGCCCCGTCTCCTCGCGTAGCTCGCGCGCCACGGCCTCATCGACGGTCTCCAGCGGGTCGACGAAGCCCCCAGGTAGGTCTAGGGTGCCCTTCGCCGGCTCACGGCCGCGGCGTACGACCAGCAGGCGTCCCGCGGCGTCCCGCACGAAGCAGGCCACGGCCGCCGCGACATTGTGGAAGTAGGTGAGCTCACAGGCGGCGCAGTGTATGGCGCGCCCGTGGACATGCTCGAGCCCCGCAGTGCCGCAGCGGGGGCAGTAGCCGAAGCTCTCTAGAGGGTGCTTCATCGTCCTATGTGCTATGGGGGTGAATAGCGAGAGCTCCACGGAGGCGTACTCGGCGCCTCCAGTGGAGCTCTCTATGCTTAGGCTAGGGGACTACTCGAGCTCCTTAGCCTCCCAGCCGAGGGCGCTGGCGCCGAGGACGGCGGCATCGCTTTCCTTGAGCTGCGAGAAGAGGAGCTTGGTCTTGCCCTTGTAGACGTTGAGGAGGTTCTTCTCCATGTGGTGGCGGATGGGGTTCATCAGGAGATCGCCCGCCTTGGTGAGGCCGCCGAAGAAGATGATGGCCTCAGGCGAGGAGAAGGTGACGAAGTCGGCGCAGGCCTCCCCGAGGATAGCGCCCGTGCTCTCAAAGATCTCGAGGGCGAGCGCATCGCCGTTGGTGGCGGCGTCGAAGACATCCTTGGACGTGATCGTGTCGATGTCGAGGGCACGGAGCTGGCTCTCGTCGGAGCGGATGGTGAGGTACTCGCGAGCGGTGCGTGCTACGCCCGTGGCGGAGGTGTAGGTCTCGAGGCAGCCCTGGCGACCACAGCCGCACATGCGGCCATTGCGGCGCACGATCATGTGCCCCAGTTCGCCTGCGAAGCCATCATGCCCGTAGACGAGCTGGCCACCGACGACGATGCCGCTACCGACACCCGTGCCGAGGGTGATGACGATGAAGTCCTTCATGCCACGCGCTGCGCCGTAGGTCATCTCGCCGATGGCTGCGGCGTTGGCGTCGTTGGTCAGCGCTACGGGGATGCCGAGGCGATCCTGGATCATCTTCGCTAGGGGGAGGACACCCTTCCAGGGGAGGTTGGGGGCGAACTCGATGGAGCCGGTGAAGTAGTTGCCATTGGGGGCACCGACGCCGATCCCGCGGATCTTGTCCTTGCCGCCGACCTGCTCGATGAGCATGTTGAGGCCAGCGGTGAGGTCGTTGAGGTAGAGCTCGACGTCATTGTGCGTCGTGGTCTTGATGGAGGCACTGACGACGACGTTGCCGCGCGCATCGACGACACCGAAGACGGTATTCGTCCCGCCGATGTCGACGCCTAGCACATAGGGCTTTTCCATAATGTCTTTGTGTTAGCTTTATTAAATTAGTTTGTAAAGCAAAGATAGTAGTTTCTGCGCAGTCCTGTGCGCCGCATACGCGCTACGTCCCCACACGCCTGCGATGAGCCTTCGCTCGCGCCCTCTAGCTCTGCCTCCACGAGGTCCCGAGCTCGCCCCCGATAGCACTCCTCGAGTGGCACGCCGCACCCCCATAGAGCCCTGTCCCAGCATGAGTTGAGGCGAGACCTAGCCCCGCCTTCGGTGAGGGATATCCCTCAGCGGGCTGACTGCTATCCCTCACGCCGCTGACTGCCGTCCCTCAGGGCGCTGACGGATATCCCTCAGCGCCCCTCCCCCTTGGGCGGTGCGGCGTCCCAGCCTAGAGGGGGAGCGCTGCTGAGGGCGGGGGAGGGCGGCGGGCGATATTTGTCCGTGTCGCTTTTTTGTTGTTACTTTGCAGCGCAGTAATGCGAACTAGGGTTCCTTGGCCGAGTGGTTAGGCGCCGGTCTGCAAAACCGTTTACAGCGGTTCGAATCCGCTAGGAACCTCGATTGAGCCCCGTACTCCTCGACACAGCAGGAGTACGGGGCTTAGCCTTCCTAGCCGCCTCGGGACTCATCCTCCGCCTAGTCGGCACACTGCCGAGCTCGGATCAAGATGAGGCTCTAGAGATAAAGCTGTATCTTTGTCCAGCTATTAAGCCCGGAAGCAGAGAAGAAGAGAAGCAATGTCCCAGCAATATACCATAGCGCAGATCCTCCAGGCGGAGATCGCTGCGCTGAGTGCCATCCCCGAGAGCAATGATTACGAGGCCGCCATCGCGCTCATCCTCGAGCGTGTACATCGTGGCGGGGGGCGGCTCATCACCTCGGGTATGGGCAAGGCGGGACAGATCGCGCACAACATCGCCACGACCTTCAGCTCTACAGGGACGCCCGCCTACTTCCTCCATCCCAGCGAGGCTCAGCATGGCGACCTCGGTATGGTCTGCGCGGGCGACCTGATGCTGCTGATCAGCAACTCGGGTAAGACGCGTGAGGTCGTGGAGCTCGTCGAGCTGGCACGCCGCATGCACCCCTCCCTCCCCTTCATCCTCATCACGGGCAATGTCCAGAGCCCACTGGCGGCAGAGGTCGACGTCGTCCTCTCCACGGGCAACCCTCGTGAGGTATGTCCCCTCGGGCTGACGCCCACCACCAGCACGACCGTCATGACCGTGCTGGGCGACCTCCTCGTGGTCAGCGTCATGCAGCGGATAGGCTTCACCTACCACGACTACTCGCTCCGTCACCATGGGGGCTACCTGGGAGGTAAGAGCCGCGAGCTGCAGGACGAGCAGCCTAAGGCCTAGCATCCGCTAGCCTCGGCAAGTACTCATTTATTCATAGACGTGTGTCGCGCTGGGTCGGAGGCGAACCAGGGATACACACGACGGCTTGGGGAGCCGTGCGCTCGGCGTGCGGATAGCCCCCAAGGTAACTCGATCATCATCCAATGACATTTGAATCCCTGGGAGTCTCCGCTCCCATCTGTCGCGCCGTAGCCGAGAAGGGCTACGAGCAGCCCATGCCCGTGCAGGAGGCAGTGATCCCGCACCTCCTCGGTGAGCCTATGGACCTCATCGCCCTGGCCCAGACGGGGACGGGTAAGACGGCGGCCTTCGGCCTGCCGCTGCTGCAGAATGTAGCTCGTAGCCTCGAGACTGAGGGCGGCAAGCCCTCGGGCCTAGCACGTGCCCTCGTCCTCTGCCCTACGCGTGAGCTCTGCCTGCAGATCGCCGACGACCTCACCGACTACAGCAAGTACCTCCCCTCCGTGCGTATCCTCCCCGTCTATGGCGGCTCCTCGATCGAGGCGCAGATACGCACGCTCCGCCGTGGGGTAGAGGTCATCGTCGCTACCCCTGGGCGCCTCATCGACCTCATGGAGCGCGGCGCCGCTTCGCTGGACGAGGTGCATACGGTCGTCCTCGACGAGGCTGACGAGATGCTCACGATGGGCTTCTCCGAGAGCCTGCAGACCATCCTCAGCCAGGTGCCCGAGGAGCGTCACCTGCTGCTCTTCTCCGCGACCATGCCCCGCGAGATCAGCTCCATCGCTGCCTCCTACATGCACCAGCCCAAGGAGATCATCGTCGGGACGAAGAACCAGGGCAACGCCAACATCAAGCACTACTACTACGTCGTATCGGCGCGGCACAAGTACCTTGCCCTCAAGCGCATCGCCGACTACTACCCCGACATCTACGGGATCATCTTCTGCCGCACGCGCAAGGAGACCCAGGAGATCGCCGACCAGCTGATCCGCGACGGCTACAATGCCGATGCGCTGCACGGCGAGCTCTCGCAGGCGCAGCGTGACTACGTGATGCAGAAGTTCCGCATCCGCAACCTCCAGCTCCTCGTTGCTACCGACGTGGCCGCCCGCGGCCTCGACGTCAACGACCTGACGCACGTCATCCACTACGGTCTGCCCGACGATATCGAGAGCTACACGCACCGCAGCGGCCGTACGGCGCGCGCAGGCAAGATGGGGATCTCCATCGCCATCTGCCACAGCCGTGAGCGTGGTCGCCTGCGCGACATCGAGCGCATCTCCCATGCTACGATCGAGCGCAGGACGCTGCCCACAGGGGCGGAGATCTGCGGCAAGCAGCTCTTCCACCTAGCGGAGCGCATCGAGCGCGTCGAGCTGACGGAGGACGCTACGCTCGAGGCACTGCTGCCCGAGCTGGCACGCAAGCTCGAGTGGATCGACCATGAGGAGCTACTCAAGCGCGTGATGCTCCTCGAGTTCCGCCGTATGCTCGACTACTATGAGCAGGAGGAGGCCATCGAGGAGGCCGATGAGCGCGGCCGCCTGCAGGGCGACGGTGAGGGCAAGAAGCGCGACAAGCGCAATGCCGTCGCCGAGGAGGGGATGAAGCGTCTCTTCATCAACTTCGGTAAGCTGGACCGCATGTTCCCCAATAAGCTCATCGAGCTGATCAACAAGTGTGTCCCTGGCCGCGTCAAGGTCGGGAAGATCGACCTCTTGCCTCGCTTCGCCTTCTTCGAGGTCGACGAGCATGAGGCCTCGGAGGTCATCCACAGCATGAGCAGCTACGAGGTAGACGGCCGCCGTATCGTCGTGGACTATGCCGACAAGGTCGGTGAGGGCGGCGGTAAGCGTGAGCGCCGCGGCGCCCCCAGCAAGCGCCGTGACTACGACAAGCCCGCGGGGCGTCGCGATGAGGACTACGGCAAGCGTGGCGGTGGCTATGGCAAGCGCTCCCGCAGCTACGACGAAGGCCCTCGCAGCAAGAAGAAGCGCTGGTAGCCCACGTAGCTCTCGTCCCGTCTCCGCCCACATCTGACGGGTAGGCGCTAAGCTCCTAAGCGGGGCCGAGTACGAATCAAGCCGCCGCCTGATCTGTCCACGGACAGGTCGGGCGGCGGCTTTGCATTTGGTCGGGGGTGCAACAAAAGGGAGCTAGGAGGCGTTGTAATGATTATTCCAGTAGCGGATCGCTGCCCTCGTGACAGGAAGAGGGCGAGCTCGTAGACAAGCGCTGGGAACTTCGTCCTATTTTTAGTAACTTTGCTCTGAGTAGTATCCTACTCTAGCTTATTTTGGTAACAGGGTGTGCCCGGAGGCCCGTGCATGTAGAGCGTACATCAGCGGGGCGCAAGGCAGACAGAGAGAACGCACACCCGTCTCATTTGTCCACAGCAAAATCATTCACCGCATGAGACTAACGACCGTACTCTTCGCCGGAGCATGGCTCGCCAGCTCGGTATTGACGGCACAGGCGGCAGCTATGCCCGCACCCAGTGCCACACCGCAGCAGCAGAGTCAGAGCTCGACCTATGGCGTCATCAGCGGGACGATCGTCGATGAGCAAGGCCAGCCCCTGATCGGCGTATCCGTCCAGATCGTAGGGCAGCAAGGCGGCTACATCACCGATGTCAATGGACGCTTCGAATTCCGCACGCGTAACAGCAAGGAGACCCTTCGCCTCTCCTACATCAGCTACAAGACGCAGACCGTAACCTTCGTCGCCGGTACGCCGCAGCGTATCACCATGCACAGCGAGAGCCAGACACTGGAGGGCGTCGTCGTCACGGGCTTCACGAAGAAGGATAAGCGTAGCTTCACCGGCTCGCAGACCACCGTCAAGGCCAAGGACCTGCTCTCCATGGGCACGAAGAACGTACTGCAGAGCCTCGAGGCCTTCGTTCCTGGGCTACAGGTCGTCACCTCCAATGACCTCGGGTCGGACCCTAATGCGCGCCCCGAGCTGAACCTGCGTGGACGTGCGACCTTCTCGGGCGCGGCCAACCTCCCGCTCTTCGTCGTCGACGGCGCCATCGTGGATGTCAACTACATCTACGATATGGATATGAATACCATCGAGTCCGTGACGGTGCTCAAGGATGCCTCGGCCTCCGCCCTCTACGGGTCTAAGGCGGCTGCGGGTGTCATCGTCATCACGACCAAGCCCATCTCGCAGGGGAATATCCGCATCAACTATAATGGGACGCTCCGCCTCTCGGTGCCCGACCTCTCGGGCTACAGCCTCCTCAGTCCTGAGGAGAAGCTGCGCTACGAGGACCTGGCGGGCGTCTACACCGATAGAGCAGGGGGCGAGCATCAGTGGCGTCTCGACAATGAGCGCGAGCTGGTGCTGCGCAAGGTGCGTCAGGGGACCAATACCAACTGGCTGGCCAAGCCGCTGCGCACGGGCGTCTCTCAGTCCCATAGCCTCAACGCCGAGGGGGGAGACAACTTCGTCCGCTACGGCCTGACGCTGCGCTACAGTAATGATGATGGGGTGATGATGCAGTCGGGGCGTGAGCGTATCTCGGGCGCCTTCAAGCTGTCCTACAATAAGCCCAACCGCCTCTTCATCTCGAATAACCTCACGGTCAACAAGATCTCCAGCCAGGATCCCAACTACGGGAGCTTCTCTGAGTTCTCCCGTCAGAATCCCTACAATAGTCCCTACGACGAGTACGGGGATCTGATCCCGCGCTTCACGCCCTCGCAGTTCAACCCGCTCTACGAGGCCTCGCTCTCGAGCTTCAGTAGGAGCAACTCTATGGATCTGCTGAATACGACCACGCTGCAGGTGTGGGCGGGCAAGTTCCGCATCGATGGGGACTTCTCCTTCAGCACGGGCACGGGGCTGCGTCGCCGCTTCCGCTCGCCGCTGGCAGGGGAGTTCTACCGTCGTCCCATTGCGGAGCGCGGCTCGCTGACGGAGTCGCAGGACCGCTCGCTCGGCTTCCTGGGCAAGCTGATGGTGTCCTACAATGAGACCTTCTTCGACAAGCTCTACGTGACGAGCATGTTCGGCTCCAGCCTTGAGGGTACGACGACGGACAACTCCAGCTTCACCACGCGCGGCTTCTACTCCGACCAGCTGGGGCACCCCCGCTATGGTCTGGGCTACGACGGCGGCGCACGCCCCTCGGGCTCCGAGGCACAGGCACGTGGCGCCGGCTTCTTCTTCAACGGGAACGCGATCTACGATAACCGCTACTCCGTCGACGTCGTCTACCGCTACGAGGGCTCCTCACGCTTCGGCCGCAACCAGCGCTTCGCGCCCTTCTGGTCCCTCGGGGCTGGGTGGAACCTCCACAACGAGAAGTTCTTCAAGGGCAACAAGAACGTCCAGATGCTCAAGCTGCGTGCCAGCATGGGCTACCTAGGGAACGTCTCCTTCGAGCCCTACCAGGCTCTGACGACCTACGACTATAATAAGGGGATTGACTACATGGTCGGTGCGGGCGCTGTGCCCATCACTATCGGGAACCCCGACCTCAAGTGGGAGCGTACGCTCAGCATGAATACGGGGATCGACCTGACGCTCTTCAAGAGCCGCTGGGACCTGACGCTCGACGTCTACCGCAAGCTCACCGATAACCTCCTCCTGGATGTCTCCAAGGCGCCCTCTGTAGGGGTGTCGGGGGGCACGGCTAAGGAGAACGTCGGGGAGATCGAGAACAAGGGGATCGAGTTCCAGACGCGCGTCGTGCCCATCCAGGGCAAGGACCTGCAGTGGTCCCTCTCGCTGAACTACTCCTACAATAATAATAAGGTGCGCAAGATCAGTGACGCGCTGCGCAAGATCAACGAGCGTGCCGTCCAGGCCGACTCGATGAGCACGCGCTCCACCACGCCACTGCCCCTCTACGAGGAGGGCGAGTCGCTCACCGCGCTCAAGGTCGTGCCCTCCGCTGGCATCGACCCTGCTACGGGCCGCGAGGTGTATATCAAGCGTGACGGCAGCTACACCTTCAACTACGATCCCAATGACCGCCGCGTCTTCGGCGACACGAGTCCGCTGGGCTACGGGACGCTGACGTCCTACCTCTTCTGGAAGGGCTTCTCGCTCAACGCTAGCTTCGGCTACTCCTTCGGTGCCGTCGTCTACAACGGCACGCTAGCCTCCCGCGTCGAGGGGGCCAACCCCGCCTACAACGCCGACAAGCGTGTCTTCAACGACCGCTGGCGTCAGCCAGGGGACGTAGCGAAGTACCGCGACATCGCCGATACCTCCAGCCCCTACCAGACGAGCCGCTTCGTCCAGCGCGAGCACTTCCTGACGCTGCGCTCGCTCTCCTTCGGCTACGAGACGGACGCTCCCTGGGTCAAGAAGCTGCTGATGCGTCGTGCACGCGTCGAGCTGCTGGCCAATGACCTCTTCTACCTCTCTACGGTCAAGCGTGAGCGCGGGCTCGACTATCCCTTCGCTCGCAGCGTGGAGATGAGCCTTCGCCTGTCCTTCTAAACCCTCTAATAGCGCATAAGAATATGAGCAAGATCCGATCATACACGCTCCGCGCCGCTGGAGCATGTGCGGCACTGGCGCTGGGGCTATCGTCCTGCAACAAGTTCCTCGACATACAGCCTAAAGGTACCCTGCCCGCCGACGTCCAGTTCTCTACGCTCAAGGGCTACGAGGACGCTATGTACGGCGTCTACGGCACGCTGGCTGGCTCTGACCTCTACGGGAAGGCACTGACCTTCGGCCTAGCGGACCAGCTCGGGCAGATGCTGGGACAGCTGGGGCAGGTAGACCGCGAGGCCTACAATACGCTGAACTATGTCTACGACGATGCCGCGGTACGCTCCCGCATCGAGACGACCTTCAGTCAGCTCTACATCGCCATCAGCAATGTCAACTCCGTGCTCAGCCACGCCGCTAGCCCTAGCTTCGAGAACCGCCATCTGGCGACCATCCGCGGCGAGGCTCTCGGGGTGCGTGCCCTACTGCATCTGGAGGTGCTGCGCCTCTTCGCTCGCAACTATAGCCTAGCCCAGCAGGCGGGCGGCGTCACGGAGGGGATCCCCTACTCCTACGACTATGACCTGAAGAACAAGCAGGTCTTCACCCTCCAGGAGTCCTATCAGCGCGTGCTGCGCGACCTCGACGAGGCCGAGGCGCTGCTGGCGTCGGACGAGAGCATCCAGCCCTCCTCCCCCGAGCAGACGGACTTCTACGCCAACCGCACGACGCACTTCAATAAGTATGCCGTCTACGCGATCAAGGCACGTACCTACCGCCTGATGCGCGACTATACCAATGCCGCGCGCTATGCCCGCCTCGTCACGGAGCACAAGGCAGACTTCGCTCTCGTGGATCGTAATAGCTATACCTCGCGCGCCGTGACCTTCCCCGCGACGGGCGAGCTGATCTTCGGCCTCTGGGCGCCACGCCAGATGCAGCTGGTCGCTGACTACCTGCTCTCTCAGGCTGGCTCGGGGAATATCGTCGAGGGCCGCCGTGCTGAGTCGCTGCAGAGCCTCTACTCCTCCAGTGCTGGCGGTGCAGGGGCTACGGACCTCCGCCTCGGGGCCTTCTACCGCAATGAGTCGGGCTCGATGCGCTTCATCCGCTTCCTCGCCGATGCCTCCACCGTTAATAATGTAGAGGCACGCTACCGCGGTATCGCCCTCCTACGGCTTCCCGAGATGTACTACATACTGGCAGAGGCACTCTACGACAGTGACCGCAGCGGAGCCTACGCCGCGCTCAATGCCGTCCGCCTCAGCCGCGGGCTGGACGAGTACAGCGGCACGGAGTTCGCCTCCCGCGAGGCCTTCGAGGAGGAGCTGATGAAGGAGTACATGCGCGAGTACGTCGGCGAGGGCCAAGTCTTCGCCTCGCTCAAGCACTACAACCGTCCCTTCGTAAGCATCACGGGCGACCAGACCTTCCAACCCAGTGACCAGATCTTCGTCCTGCCCTGGCCGCTCTCGGAGCGCCAGCTCGGCAACCGAATCGTGACACGCTAAGTACGCAGCCAAGATGATGAACAAGCATAGAACCTATAGCCTCCTGGCCCTCATCGGCGAGCTGAGCCTGCTGAGTGCATGCTCCCGCGAGATGTATGACGGCGAATTCAGCGCCGAGGGCTTCTACGAAGGCGCCCCGCAGGTCTACTTCGATCAGTCGAGTGATGTCGACACCATCGACAAGCATGACCTAGGGCTCATCTCCAGTGACCAGACCGAGCTGACGCTACAGCTGCCCGTGCGCTATACGGGCTATGTCTCCAAGCAGCCCGTGCCCTACGCCGCACGCGTCGTCTCCTTCTCGGGCGACGGCTCCTACCTCAAGGCGCTGGAGAAGACCTACTACATCCCCGCCGACTCCATCCGCAGCAGCCTGCCGATCAAGCTCGAGCGCTCCAAGATCTCCGTGGCCGACACCGAGGGCAATCTGATCGCCGTGCTGCGTGACGGTAAGCGCGTGCTCGTCGACCCCAGCAAGACCTACGGCTACGAGCCTAATCCCGACGAGGATGTCCAGCTACCGACCGATGTACCCATCTCTAAGTACGACACGGTGACCATCGAGCTGCAGCCCGTGGGCGATACACAGATGCGCTTCACGCGCCGTATCCGTAAGCAGCTGATCTTCACCAACGCCGTGGCCCAGCCTACGTGGTGGAACTACTTCACGGCCTACTTCGGCGCCTTCTCTGCCGACAAGCTGCGCTACCTCATCGCAGGCTTCCCAGGGGGGGATGTGGATACGATCTACCGTATCCTCTTCCGGCAGGGGAACTATACGACCATGGATATCTATAAGGTCTATGTCCGTATGCAGCAATACTTCCAGTCGCGTGGCGAGACGGTACCGCCAGCGCTCTCCTCTTACCTAGCACGATACATCCAATGAAGCGCTATCAAGATATCGTCAAGCTAGGCCTCCTTGCCCTAGCCCTGACTGCAGGCCTCAGCGCCTGCTACAAAGATGACTCCGTCGGCCCCCACCGTACGCTCGCCCTGGCTACGCCTAGTGAGCAGATGGCCGAGAACTACGATGTCATCTACGGCCGCGAGCTGGTCATCGCCGCACCCAAGGTAACGCTCCCCGCAGGCACCTCGGCCGAGCTGCACTATGAGTGGAGTATCGACTACAAGGTCGTCTCCAAGGAGGCGACCCTGCGCTACACGCCCTCCAGCTATGGGACGCTGCCTGCCCGCCTACGTATCTATACGGAGGACGGGGCCTATACGCAGCAGTTCAAGGTGCGCGTGCTCTCGCCCTACAGCCAGGGGCTCTTCGTCCTGAGCGGAGACCAGAGCAAGGGCTATGTCTCCTACTTCCCTAAGGGGGAGCAGGCGGACTTCGAGCAGGATGTCTTCGCCAAGAACAATCCCAGCCACTCGGCACTGCCTGCTGCACCGATTGCCCTACACTTCTTCACCGGAGGGCCCTCGGCCTCCAATCAGGTCTACGCCACACTGGCCTTCGGCTCGCCCAGCCGTGCCTACCGCCTCCATGCCAACCGCATGCAGGTAGACGCCCCCGTCATCAACTTCGGCTCGCAGACCGTGGGCTCGATGGCGCTGGTACCCTACCCAGAGTTCACCGAGGCCTACATCACAGGGGGCTCGCTCTACCGTCTGGCTCGTGAGTCGGATGTGCTGCCCGTACGCGACCAGGATCAGGCGCTGCGCCGGGCACTCAGCTCGGGGGCTACGATCAGCCTAGCGAGTGTCGCTACCTCCTGGGTCGACGGGACGAGCCGCGTCGGTATCGTCCGTGATCAGACGACGGGGAAGCTCGGCCCAGTCTACCGTACGGCGCGTGCTGCGGGGCTGATCCTCTTCAACACTGCGACCTCTGAGCTCCTCGTCAACTCGATGTCCGCCAGCTCCAGCTCCATCGTCTACAAGCGTGTCCTCGTCCCCTCGCTCGGCTCGCAGCCCGATGTGAGGAACCTCTGGCTACAGTTCGCCGAGAACCCCTTCCAGGGGGCGACGATGCTGAGCATGCAGCACACGGATGACAATCATAATGTCGTCCTGCTCTACCGTACGAGCTCGGGGGACCACAAGCTCCTACTCCTGCACCCTGCGGACTACTTCGCCGAGACCGTGGTCGGGGCGAATACCGACCAGCCCCGTGCTGTGCAGGCGGTCTATCCTAGCCTCAACCCCGTCAGCTACAAGCAGAGCGAGACGCCTACCAAGGCCATCTCCTACGACGGAGCCCGTGCCTTCGTCGCCGCTGGGAGCAAGGTCTACTTCTACAACCTCCAAACGGGCAGCAGCACCGACTACCTGGCGGGCATCGCTACGGGCAGCAAGCCTGCTAGCGGGGAGACTATCGTCGACATCCTCCAGCCCGACGCGCGCCGCCTCTACCTAGCGGCCAACGATGGGACGAAGGGCTATGTCTACTGCTACGACGTGTCGGCCGTGACGCCCCAGCTGCTGTGGAAGAGCTCGGCCTTCAGCGTACCCGTCACGGGGCTCAGCTACCGAGCTAACTAAGCTCAGCTCCCCCACGAAGGCTCCGCCCTCTCCTCACAGACGGGACTCCGTCCACGCCACTGTAGGGAGGGGGCGCTGAGCTTCTAGAGCCCGCGCTGCCTGAGGAGCAGTAGCTCCCGCAGCGTAGGCCTTCCCTCCCCAGCTAAGTCCAAGGCCGCCCCGAGACGAGCACTAGCCTTGGGCTAAGGCCTCCTCGAGCGCCCCTAAGGGAAGGGGCAGCAAGGCGATCGCCTGGTAGCCTCTCTCTGATGGATATCCCTCAGCACCTGTCACGGATACCCCTCAGCGGCCTCATGGACGTCTCGCATGGCGCTGACTGATATCCCTCGGCGGCGCTCCCCCTAGCGGGGCGCTTCGTGGGGACAGTAGGCGCAGTGCTCGTCCAGGCAAAAAATGGCTATCTTAGCACCCTTGGATAGGCACGCCCCTAGGCTGGGGCAGACAAGCAAATTAGAACCCAACAAGAACATAGACTACATGCACAAGAGAAGCATCCGCTATCTGCTGACGGCTAGCCTCGCACTGAGCTCCTCGCTGGTGCTCCTGGCCTCGCCCAAGGTAGACAGCCTGGCGGCCAAGGCTGCTAAGCCTGCTGCGAGCAAGCAGGACACCAAGCCCGCGCCCAAGAAGGAAGAGAAGAAGAAGGAAGACAAGAAGAACGATCCCTACACCCGCTTCTTTAAGGATAAGAAGGTCGAGACGGTGAGCGGGAAGTTCGTCACCCTGCACAAGATGAATGGGGAGGTCTACCTCGAGCTGCCTACCAAGTACCTCGGCAAGGAGCTGATCATGGGGGCGACGATCACCTCCACGACGGACCCCGACTACCTGCCCGTAGGCTCGCGTAGCTCGGCACCCTTCGTCTTCCGCTTCGAGCGCCAGGACAGTGTGCTGGTGATGAAGACGCCCAATACCATCGTCTACCGCCGCGACGCCTCGCGTCAGCTGCAGGAGGCGCTGGAGCTGAACTACCGTGACCAGACGGTGGAGTCCTTCCGCCCCGAGGTCTACAAGCCCGATAGCTCGGCCGTGGTGCTCCGTATCTCCTCGCTCGTCGGCGGTGGGAGCCCCTTCTTCAAGGTCATCCCCGAGCAGCAGGGGGCCTTCCGCATCTCCAGCTCGCAGAATGGCTCGCTGACCTTCGTGCGTGGGATCAAGGCCTTCGATACCAATGCCTCGATCAAGGTCGAGCAGGCACACGCGCTCACGATCAGCCTCATGGGGCTGATGACCGTGGCGCGTGATATGCCCGTCACGACCGAGGTCACCTATACCATCATGCCCGCTACGGCCTCCACGGCTATCCCCCGCCTGGCCGATGCACGTGTAGGCTATGAGACGAGCCGTCAGGTATCCTTCCCCGATCACCTCGACCAGAGTGAGCCCGTCTACCTAGCCCATCGCTGGCAGCTCGTGCCTCGGGATAAGAAGGCCTATGCCAAGGGCGTCCTCACCGAGCCCGAGCGCAAGATCACCTTCTACATCGACCCCAACATGCCTGCGGGCTGGTCGGCACCCATCCGCCAGGGCGTACTGCGCTGGAACAAGGCCTTTGAGGCCGCCGGCTTCAAGAACGTCCTCGAGGTCCTCGACTACCCGAAGGATAAGAACTTCGACCCCGACAACATCGAGTACAACTGCATCCGCTACGTGCCCAATACGCAGGCCGACGTCACCACCAGCACCTGGGTCGACCCCCGCACGGGCGAGATCACGGGCGCTACCATCGCGGTATTTAATAATGTAGAGACCACCCTGCACAAGCAGCGCTTCGTCGCTACGGCTGCCGCTGACCCCGCGGTACGCTCGGCGCGCCTGTCGGATGAGCTCTTCTTCGAGTCGCTCTCCGCGCTGGTCACGCAGCGTCTGGGCAAGGTGCTCGGGCTGCTGCCCAACTACGCCGCTTCGGCTGCCTACACCGTAGATCAGCTACGCTCGGCCTCCTTCACGCAGGCCAATGGCCTCAGCGCCTCCGTCCTCGATGGGGCGCCCTACAACTTCCTAGCGCAGACTGGGGACAAGGGGCTGCGCCTAGTCAATAGCGAGGTCGGGCCCTATGACCTCTATGCCGTCAACTGGGGCTACCGCTACTACGATCAGCTCGGGGGCGACCCCGCCCGCGAGGCCAAGGAGCTGCTGGCGATGGTGGATAAGAAGGCAGGCGATGCCCGCTTCCGCTACGCCCCCGAGCAGCGCTACTCTGTCGACCCCACCGTACGCGTCGAGGACCTCGGCAACGATCCGCTGCGAGCAGCTTCGCTCGAGCTGAAGAACCTCGCCTACATCAAGGCGCACCTCTCGGACTGGATCAAGAACGATCCCGACAGCCGTAAGAAGACCGCCCTGTATCTGGCCCTCGCACAGCGCCACTACCTGGTGTTCAAGAATGTGATGGCCCTGGTGGGAGGGGTGGTGAGCCGTGAGGAGCACGTCGCTCCCGGCACGCCACGCTACCAGGTCGTCCCCAAGGCCAAGCAGCGTGAGGCCTTCCTCTGGGTGCTGAACGAGGCTAAGAACTTCCAGCGCTACGCCGACCGTCAGCTGGAGCGCCGCCTCTTCATCAACGTCAGCTACTACGACCAGCTCCTGGAGTTCCTCAATAACGATATCCTGAACCTCCGCTCGCGTGTCATCATCGCCGCGCAGGTGGATCCCAAGAGCTACAGCCTCGGGGAGTACTTCGCCGACTTCTATCAGGCGGTATGGGGCAGCACGCTCGCAGGCCGTCCTCTGAACCACATGGAGCGCCTCATGCAGACCTCCTACATCGACAAGAGCATCGCCACGGTCAATAATCCCCGTGCTGCGGCCCCCGCTATGACGACGGGCTTCGCCTCGCCCCGCGCTGAGCTCAAGGCCCTGCAGCTCGTCGGCGGCCTACCCTCCGAGCTCGACTACACGGCAGCGCGCTCCAGCCAGCATAGCTACGGCGGCGGTAACCCCTCGGCCAGCATCTATCCTATGGCCAACGTCCCCACCCTCGACAAGTCGGAGCTCTACTACTACGACCAGCTGCGTCGCCTGCGCCCCGTCCTCGAGCAGCGTGCCGCCTCCACCACCGACCAGGTGCTCAAGGCCCACTACCAGACCCTCGCCTTCAAGGTGGCTCGTTTCCTAGACGCAAAGAAGTAATCCGATGATCAGACATAAGCAACTATCCCTCCTAGCGCTGGCGGCCGCCCTCGTGGCAGCGCCGCTCAGCGCCCATGCGGGGATCTTCGACTTCCTCAAGCGGAAGAAGAAGGCCAAGACCGAGCAGACGACCCCGCCCCAGAAGAGCGCCTACGAGCGTATCGTCGGGGCGGAGAAGATCGAGTCTGCCCGCGGCTCCTTCCTTACCCTGCACAAGACCAACAACCAGCTCTACCTCGAGATCCCCACTAAGACCATCGGGGAGGAGATCCTCATCGGGGTGACGCTCTCCTCGATCTCCAACCCCCAGCTCGGCATGGTGGGCTTCAAGAACAGCAACCCCGTGCACATGCGCTTCGCCCAGCGCGACAGCGCCATCGTCCTCGAGGCGGTCAATAGCGAGCCCCATCTGATCTCCCCGCATCAGGGCAAGGCAGAGCGCGAACGCCTGCAGCAGAGCTACACAGACCTAGCGCTCTACAAGTTCCCCATCCGTGCCTGGAACAAGGACAAGACCACGGTCGTGGTCGACGTGACGAGCCTCTTCACGACAGACCAGAAGTACTTCCGCCTCATGGCGCGCAGCGTCGGGCGCTACAGCGTCAACGCCCGTCCGCTGGGTGAACTGACGCACATCCGTGAGGTGAAGAGCTTCGACGACAACGTCTCCATCAAGGTCGACCGCAGCTACCGCCTGACGCTCTCAGCGCAGGGAGGCGGCAGTCCGCTCAAGGACTACCCCGTGACCCTCGGGGCGACCTTCACCATCCTACGCCTGCCGAAGGAGCCCATGACGCCTCGCCTCAGTGATACGCGCATCGGCGTCTTCCAGACGAGCAAGAGCGGCTACAACCCCGAGACGCGCCAGTACGAGACGATCCGCTTCGCGCACCGCTTCCGTCTCGTGCCCTCCGACATCGCTGCCTACAAGCGCGGTGAGGCCGTGCGCCCCGTCAAGCCCATCGTCTTCTACGTCGACAACGCCTTCCCCCCGATCTGGAAGGAGGCAATGAAGGAGGGGACGCTGCGCTGGAATGCGGCCTTCGAGCGCATCGGCTTCAAGGACGCCCTCGAGGTACGCGACTTCCCCACGGACGACCCGAGCTTCGATCCCGACAACCTCAAGTACAACTGTATCCGCTATATCCCCATCGCCACCGAGAACGCTATGGGGCCCAGCTGGACGGACCCCCGCAGCGGTGAGATCATCAATGCCTCGGTGCTCGTATGGAGCGATGTCTCCAAGCTGAACAATAACTGGCGCTTCATCCAGACCGCTCAGGTAGACCCCGCCGTACGTGCCGTCAAGCTCCCCGACAGCCTCATGGCTAAGAGCCTCAAGTACGTCATCGCCCACGAGATCGGGCATACGCTGGGCTTCATGCACAACATGGGTGCCTCCGCCGCCTACAGCGTCGACTCGCTGCGCTCGGCCACCTTCACCGCCGTGCACGGCACGACGCCCTCGATCATGGACTACGCACGCTTCAACTACGTAGCGCAGCCAGGCGACAAGGGCCTTACCCTCGACCCGCCCACCGTAGGCACCTATGACAAGTACATGATCGACTGGACCTACCGCTACTTCCCCGACAGCAAGGGTGACATCCTAGCCGAGCAGGCCGAGCTGCGTAAGCTCATCGACCAGCACGCCCATGACCCCGAGTACCGCTACGGACTGCAGCAGGTAGGGGAGGAGCGCTATGACCCCTCGTCCATCGAGGAGGATCTGTCCAACGATCCCGTAGCTGCCAGCACGCTGGGACTCAAGAATCTCAAGTATATCGCCAGCCACCTGGCTCAGTGGTTCCCCCAGCCCGAGCAGGCCGAGCACCGCAGCCAGCTCTACCGCGGCATCGCGGATCAGGCCCTGCGCTACGTCAATAATGTCTTCATCAACGTCCCAGGGATCTACCTCTACCAGACGGATGAGGCCAGCGGTCTGCCGCGCTACAAGGTCGTCCCACGCGACAAGCAGCGTGCCTCCGCCCTCTGGCTGCTGGATCAGGCGCTCAGTATCGACAGCCTGCGCAACGAGGCGCTGGAGCAGACGATGACCGATGTCGTCGGGGATTCGCCCTTCGTACGCCTCGGCGCTATGGCACGTGCTATGGCCATCCGCAATATCAATTCGCTCAATCTCTCCTACTACCTCGACTCGACCTCCTATGCTCCGCAGGACTATGCCGACGAGGTCTTCGCTCGTGTCTTTGCCCCCACACAGGCCGGCCGTGAGCAGCTGACGCCCGCCGAGCTCCAGCTCCAGGAGTACTACGTGCGCTACATCAGCGCCTACACCTCTGAGCTCGCGAGCAAGAGCGCGCCGCCTCGCGTCTCCGTCCCTGCTGGTCTGGCCGCCCTCACGGGCTACGAGGCAGCCAGCCCCGAGCGTAAGGAGGGGATGACGGATGAGGAGTTCATCGCCCTGCTCCCCCAGCAGTCGGAGAGGAGTCATCAGTGCAGCTTCGACCGCCAGCACGGCACGGAGGAGCACGCTGAGGGGCTCGGTAGCCGTGGCTTCCTCAACTTCGGGGCTAGCTATGGCGAGCCTGCCGACCTCTTCACAGCCGCCATCAACAATACCGATGTGCTCTATCTACCGCTGCAGTACCGCCTCGAGGCACTGCTGCGCAAGGTCATCCCCACGACCAAGAACAGCGAGCTGCGCCTGCACTACGAGCTGCTCCTGCGCAAGCTCGAGGCCATCAGTAAGCCTAAGTAAAGGCCTTCCTCCCGAGGCGCGAAGCCTCTAGCGAGCGTCCCCCACAGCCCGATCCTACGATTCGGGGCTGTGGGGGACGCTTTTTGTGGGCTAATAGTTGTAAAAAGGCTCAAGCCTTTGCAGCCCGAGCCGCGCCTTGTCTCCGCCCTGTGCTCCACCCCAAGGGCTTAGGCCTTAGCCTCTTAGTTCTGAGAGCTTGCCCTAGGCCGCTCGGGCAGGGCGCTCTTCACTAGGAGACGGGCAGTAAACCTTTGTTAAATCTCCCTTCCAGAGCTATTTAGGCTTGGTCTTCTCCTAGGAAAGAGAGACCTTTGTAGTACCAATTCGAAGCAATCATTCGTTGACCTTAGATCACACAGTGTAGTATCAATACCAGAGATACACATACCTGTCTGCGCAGCCTCAGCCCTCCTCCTTTCGGGCTGGGGCTGATCGCTTAATGTAGCGCGCCCCTCATCTCAGCCTGGAGATGAGGGGCGCGCCGTCATGTGGGAGGCTAGCCGTGTGGCTGCCCGGGATAGACCTTAGAGGCGGAAGGTGGCGCCAAGCGTCGTGTAGGAGATCCCGTAGCCGAGTTCGGCGAAGGCACCGATCTTGTCGGTGAAGAAGTAGCGGGCCCCGATGAACACGTTGTAGCCAAAGCTGTCGTAGCTATAGAAGCTAGCGTCGTAGCCCGTCTTCCAGTTCACGTAGTTGTAGCCCAGCATGAGCCCTGCGTAGGTGTCGAGCTTGGGAGCGAACTGGTAGTGGAAGGCACCACGTGCACCGAAGAGACCGATGTTGGCATACTTCGAGCCGGCGAACCCGACCTGCGCACCGACAGAGATCGAGCCGTTGTCTCCGTTGATGAGGTTGTCAGCTACGCCGTAGTCGAAGCTAGCGGAGATGGGGGGGAGGCTCAGAGAGCCGAAGCTGGAGCCCAGGCCGAGGCCGAGGTTGATCATCTTATCACCCTTGCCAAAGACGTCCTGCGCCTGTGCTAGGCCCGTAGTGCCGAGGAGTGCAAGCACTCCGAGTAGAAATTTCTTCATCTGCTATACGATAATTAGTTTGTTAAGCGGGGGAGACTCCGAGGAGTTCCCGAGGACAAAGATAAACAAAGCTGCACACTTCCTGTATTTCGGTGCAGGTTTTTACACTTCGCGCCTCGGGCCGCCCTCCCGAGAGGAGCGCGGTAGCGCTGCTAAGGGGCTTGCAGTTCAGGATCTTTTTACCTACCTTTGAACTGAAGGTATGAGGGGAGCGCCCCGTACCTTGTCCACTATGGTCTCACCTCCCCTACGGGGGACTAACTACGCTACAACTATGGACATCCGCATTCAAGCCCTGCATTTCGATGCTAGCCTCCAGCTGAAGGAATTCATCCACAAGAAGCTCGAGAAGCTCAACCGCTTCGCCGACGATATCCAGCGCGCTGAGGTCGTGCTCAAGGTCGTCAAGCCCGAGGTGTCGAACAATAAGGAAGCCTCGATCAAGCTCCAGGTGGGCGGACCCGATCTCTTCGTCGAGAAGACGGGCAATAGCTTCGAGGAGGCCGTCGACCTCTGCATCGACGCCCTCAAGCGCAAGCTAGAGAAGCATAAGGAACAGTAAGCCCCAGAGCTCTACATACAGCATCTGCCCACGAGGGCAAGCCAAGGCGCGGCCTAGCACATACGGTGCTAGGCCGCGCTCGTCTTTTGTCCGCCCCGCTTGTCCCCCTGGCCTCAGGCAGCCGTCCCCAGCACGCCCGCGCGCGTATTTAATATAGGAGGGAGTGCGGCCGATGGGGCGGGCGTGCCTTGTCGGGCGGGTAGGGCAGCTGCTGTGCGCTGGGACGCTGCACCTCCTTAGCCCGAGGCGTGGGGACCGATATCAGTCAGGTCGCTGAGGGACGGCAGTCAGCGCTGCGATGGATATCAGTCAGACGGCTGAGGGATATCCCTCAGCTTAGCCCCCAGGCGGTGCGGAGCTTGGCCCGCCTTGGGGTACAGCACCCGCCTTCCTTCGCCTGGCTGCCATTCCGAGCCCGCCACAGATGCCACGAGACGGCCGCGATGACAGCATGAGGAGGCGGGAAGCGGGGGCGAAGCAGACACTTTGGCAGACAGTGCGTCAGGCGGCTCGCTGGCACAGCCTTTGCCTTAAGTAGGGCGTGAGTGTGAGTTTAGACTCCTATAGATGAAGCCCCTCACCGCCTCCCGCTGTGGCGCGACAGCACCCGCGGGATCTCAGGTGAAGCGGGCGACATCATGGAGCCTCCGCCCCGCTCGCAAGACCTAACAACGTAAATAGACAAACAAAAAGAATAGAACATTATGGGAAAGATCATCGGAATTGACCTCGGGACTACCAACTCCTGCGTCTCTGTACTCGAAGGTAACGAGCCTATCGTTATCGCCAACAGCGAAGGCAAGCGCACGACACCCTCTGTCGTAGCCTTCATCGACGGTGGCGAGCGTAAGGTCGGCGACCCTGCTAAGCGTCAGGCCATCACCAACCCTACCAAGACCATCTACTCCATCAAGCGCTTCATGGGTGAGACCTTCGCTCAGGTGAAGGACGAGATCGCTCGTGTGCCTTACTCCGTCGTCCGCGGCGACAACGACACGCCCCGTGTCGACATCGACGGACGTCTCTACACGCCTCAGGAGATCTCGGCCATCATCCTGCAGAAGATGAAGAAGACGGCCGAGGACTACCTCGGTGCTGAGGTCACCAACGCTGTGATCACCGTACCAGCCTACTTCAACGACGCTCAGCGTCAGGCTACCAAGGAGGCTGGTGAGATCGCAGGGCTCAAGGTCGACCGTATCGTCAACGAGCCTACGGCTGCTGCCCTGGCCTACGGCCTAGACAAGGCTGACAAGGACATGAAGATCGCAGTCTTCGACCTCGGTGGGGGGACCTTCGATATCTCCATCCTGGAGCTCGGTGATGGGGTCTTCGAGGTACGCTCGACCAACGGGGACACGCACCTCGGTGGGGACGACTTCGACCACGTGATCATCGACTGGCTGGCCGACGAGTTCAAGGCCGACGAGGGCGTAGACCTGCGTCAGGATCCTATGGCCATGCAGCGCCTCAAGGAGGCTGCCGAGAAGGCCAAGATCGAGCTCTCCAGCTCGACGAGCACGGAGATCAATCTGCCCTACATCATGCCCGTAGGTGGGATCCCCAAGCACCTGGTACGTACGCTGACGCGTGCTAAGTTCGAGCAGCTCGCCGACCGCCTCATCCAGGCCTGTGTCGCTCCCTGTGAGAGCGCACTGCGCGATGCTGGCCTCTCCAAGAGCGACATCGACGAGGTCATCCTCGTAGGGGGCTCGACGCGTATCCCCGCCATCCAGCAGATCGTGGAGAAGATCTTCGGCAAGGCTCCCTCTAAGGGCGTCAACCCTGACGAAGTCGTCGCCGTAGGTGCTGCCATCCAGGGTGGTGTCCTCACGGGTGAGATCAAGGACGTGCTCCTGCTGGACGTCACGCCCCTCTCCCTCGGGATCGAGACGATGGGCGGTGTCATGACGCGCCTCATCGACGCCAATACGACCATCCCCACCAAGAAGAGCGAGATCTTCACCACCGCGGTGGATAACCAGCCTGAGGTAGAGATCCACGTCCTGCAGGGCGAGCGCTCGCAGGCCAAGGACAATAAGAGCATCGGCCGCTTCAAGCTCGAGGTAGCTCCCGCTCCTCGCCAGACGCCGCAGATCGAGGTCACCTTCGACATCGACGCCAACGGTATCCTCAACGTCACCGCCGTCGACAAGGCCACGGGCAAGCAGCAGAAGATCCGCATCGAGGCCTCCAGTGGGCTCTCCGACGCCGAGATCCAGCGCATGAAGGACGAGGCCGCTGCCAACGCTGAGGCCGACAAGAAGGAGCTGGAGCGCATCACCAAGATCAACCACGCCGACAGCCTGATCTTCCAGACCGAGAAGCAGCTGAAGGAGTTCGGTGACAAGCTCTCGGCCGACAACAAGGCCAAGGTAGAGGCTGCTCTCGCGAAGCTCAAGGAAGCCCACGCCGCACAGAACCTCGAGGGCATCGACGCCGCGAGCGAAGAGGTGCAGGCCGCCTTCCAGGCCGCTAGCAGCGAGATGTACGCTCAGGCAGGTGCCGCTGAGGCTCAGCCCGGAGCAGGCTCCGCGCAGCAGCCCTCTGGTAGCAGCCAGCAGCCCGGCCAGGACATCAGCGACGCCGACTTCGAGGAAGTGAAGTAAGCCCCCTTCCTCCCCAATCCCCCTAAACGACCGCTCGCGGTAGGCTCATGCCTACTGCGAGCGGTCTCTTTTATCCCCTCTGAGCTGCTACCCTTATCCCGAGGGGAGGCTGTCCTGTCGTCACGCGCTGCATTGCTCCGCTGCACTCCTACCCCGCTGCGCTCCTTGCATGTAGCCGCTTCGCTCGGCTTTGGGCTGCGCTGCTCTCCTGTATGCTTTGTGGGGTCGTAGGCCTTATAGCTTCGCTTCGCCGCAGTGCGTGCTTTGTTGCTGTAGCTGCTGTGGCAGGGCTCGTCGCACAAAGGGGAGCGGCTGGTCTGAGCTTTTTCGCAAGGCTCTTTGCTGCTTGATTTGGATATTCGCTGATTTTTCTCTACCTTTGCACTCGATTTGTGACGGAGACCTCTTCCCGCCAAGGCGGGGCGAGGGTAAGCGCCAACCTAAATGACTCTGTAGCTCAGTTGGTAGAGCAAGTGACTCTTAATCACTGGGTCGTGAGTTCGAGCCTCACCGGGGTCACCACTTCCGCTCACAAATCATTTTGACTCTGTAGCTCAGTTGGTAGAGCAAGTGACTCTTAATCACTGGGTCGTGAGTTCGAGCCTCACCGGGGTCACACGAGCGGGACGCTATCCTACGGATGGCGTCCCGCTCTGCTTTTGTCCCACGCCGCTCTACATATTGCACACAGTCCCCTCCCCCACTGAGAGGCTTAGCCGCGGGAGATAGGGATAAGGCAGGGGAGCGGATGCTGGTGGTGCCGCGGATTCTTCGTATCTTTGCCGCGTCGATCCGCACATCGTCTGTCGACCAGCCCCGTGTAAGCGAGGCGCCCCGCTGGCGATGTCGGTATTTTGTTTCATTTCAAACAGTTATAAGTCATGTCTTATATCGATTCCGCGAAGAAGGCCGAACTCTTCGCCAAGCACGGTAAGGGTGCCACCGATACGGGTAGCCCCGAGAGCCAGATCGCGCTCTTCACCTTCCGCATCGCTCACCTGACGGAGCACCTCAAGTCCAACCGTAAGGACTACAGCACGCAGCGCGCGCTCAAGATGATCATCGGTAAGCGCCGCCGTATGCTCGACTATCTCCAGAAGGTAGACATCGAGCGCTATCGTGCTATCATCAAGGAGCTCGGCATCCGTCGCTAGTAGTGTAGACCTAGTCACACACTAGATAAAAGCAAGCGTCCGCCCTCACGACCCTGTGTCGTGAGGGCGGGCTGCTTTTTGCCCGAGCCCCGACGGCCGAGCTTCCTCCCCCGAGGTGCCACACGGGAAGCTAAGGGATCAAGGCTCAGCCGACTGAGGGAGAAGCGCACCTCAGGGAGCCTTAGCCCAAGGACGAGCCTTGCCCCTCGTCGCCCCAGCTCGAGGCGTAGGATGCACGGCAAAGCACGGGCAGCTCCCTATGCCGCGCAATAGCCCCAAAAGTCGTATCTTTGCGAGGCTGAATCAACTGAATACAATAATAACTACATAAGACAGCTATGTCACTACAGGAACATCGTGGCCAGGACGCCCTGGACACCATCGACGAGAAGATCCTACAGGGTGAGGACTTCTTCGAGCGTCACGGCAAGAAGCTCCTCATCGCTCTCGGCGTCGTCGTCATCCTTGCTCTCGGCGCCTTCGCCTACTACAAGTTCGTGCACGAGCCCAAGGGCATCAAGGCTGCCAACCAGCTCTACGTAGCCGAGTCCCAGTTCATCGCCGGCGAGGACAGCCTAGCCCTCAAGGGTGCTGGCGCTGCTAGCCCAGGCTTCGAAGCCATCGCTAAGAGCTACTCCGGGACGGACGCAGGCAAGCTCGCCCACGCCTACAGCGGCATCTGCCTCTACGACATGGGCAAGTATCAGGAAGCGCTCGCAGAGCTGCAGAAGTTCGCCTCGGACGACGAGCTCATCGCTCCCTCCATCCAGCGTATGATGGGTGACTGCTACGTTCAGCTCGGCAAGTACGAGGACGCCGTCAAGGCCTACGAGAGCGCTGCCAAGCTCGCCGACAGCGAGGCTATCTCACCTAGCTGCCTCATCAAGGCAGGCCACGTGTACGAGAAGCTCGGTAAGTACGACAAGGCCATCGCCGCCTATCAGCAGGTCAAGGACAAGTACTACACCAACACGGCAGACGCTGAGCGTGTAGAGGCCGACCTGATCCGCGCTCAGGCCGCACAGGCTAAGTAAGCGCCCGCGGCATGTCTACCATCGACTATATCAAGGCGAGCTACCACAGCGAAGTCCCCTCTGCCGAGGGGCTTCGCGTGGCCGTCGCCGTCGCCGAGTGGAATAGCAACATCACCGAGCCCCTCTATCTGGGTGCTGTCGAGGTACTCCGCCGTCAGGGTGCGGCCGAGATCTGCACGATGCGCGTACCAGGGGCCTTCGAGCTCATCAACGCCTCGGCACGCCTCAAGGCCGAGGGCTACGATGCCATCATCGCCATTGGCTGCGTCGTGCGCGGGGATACCCCACACTTCGACTACATCTGTCAGGGCGTGACGCAGGGCCTCGCGCTGCTCAATGCCGAGACTAAGCCCTCCACGGCGCCCGTCATTTTCGGCGTGCTGACTACGGAGACCATGGCACAGGCCGAGGACCGAGCAGGCGGCAAACTAGGTAATAAGGGCGCGGAGGCTGCCGAGACGGCGCTGAAGATGTGCCGGCCTATTTGCGTAATTGGAAAATAGTCTGTATCTTTGCACTGCAAACAAACGGAAAGGGCAGTTACCAGAGTGGCCAAATGGGGCTGACTGTAACTCAGCTGGCTTACGCCTTCGGTGGTTCGAATCCATCACTGCCCACTACTCCAATGCAAGGACTGCGGAAGTAGCTCAGTTGATAGAGCATTAGCCTTCCAAGCTAAGGGTCGCGGGTTTGAGCCCCGTCTTCCGCTCTAGAGCGCTCCCACAGGCGATTAAACAAAGCGAGCACATCGATAGCCGATGTGCTCGCTTTGCTTTTACCCCCCCCCCCACTTTCATCAGAGCTCAGGCCCAGCCTTGGCCGAGCAACTCTCCCCCTTTGCAGCCCGAGTAGCCTCACCCTGCTCCGAGGAGGCTGACTTTTAATTCACCCCACAGCCCACATTTAATTTGCAACCCGCCTAAACAATAGGGGAACAAGCTATTAACAAATCCTGTACGAGCACCCACTTTTAATTTGAAGCAAGGGCCACATTTAATCTGGGGCAGGGAAAGCACCGAGGAATGCACGCTTAGGGCTTGACGGGCAGGAAGCCCTCCTTATCGAGGGCACGCATCAGCCCACGCCTCAGGACACTCTGAGTAAAGCAGGGACGATACACTCGAGAATTATTGTGAAGGGGAACTAAGAATTGGCGGCCGCGAAGCTTCTTGAGCTTCTGCGAGGCTGTTGAGGAGCTAGCCTGAGGATAGAGCTCACGCACATCTTCGTTCTGTATAAGCTCGCGGCGCACAGCCCGCTCCATCAGCCGCCGCTCCTCCTCCGTGATATGCTGGCGCTCCAAACTATAAGTTAGCGCGGGGAACAAGAGCTGATCGCGCACGTAGTCATAGTCGCAGAGCTTATCGACCTTCTCCTTCTCGCGCTTCAGCCCCGAGAGGACGTAGGTGCACCAAGCCTCTAGCCCCTGCGCCTCTCCCCTATCAGCCCCAGCAAGGAGCCTATAATACTCCGAGCGATCGTTGCAGAAGATTGCCGTCGGGTTGATGATCCCACCCGCCACATCCAGGCCAAAGCCATAGCGCAGTAGCAAGGCATAGGTCAAGAGACGCACCGTACGCCCATTACCATTGCCGAAGGGGTGGATCCATACAAAGCGATGATGCGCCAGCGCGATCTTGAGTAGGTCAAAGCGCGCATCCAGAGGCTGGGCGAGGAAGTCAAAGAGCTCACGCATATAGTCAGGCACACGGCTCGCCTCGGGCGGCTGATGCTCCGCGCCACTGATACGCACATTATGCTCTCGATACGCTCCCGCATTGCTGTCCCCTTCCGCCTCTAGGCCGGAGACCGCAAGCTGCTGCAGGTTGCGCACGAAGAACCCATCAATCGGTCGCTCCTCCAGCATCATTTGCTCCACGAAGGACATTGCCTGCTCCAGGTTCTCGATCTCACGTATCTCTTCGGGCATAGTATGCCCTCCTTGGCGATGCTCCTCCTTGGCCTCGAAGTACTCCGCCACTGTCGTATTATTCCCCTCAATACGTGCCGAACCCACGCTCTCAAGTGTATGGAAAAATTCCTTCAACTCTAGGAACAGAGGCTCGGGCGTCGTCCGAGGCAAGGCACGCACACGTAGCTTCTCGAGCTCGATAATCAAGCCAGCGAGCTCGCTCGTGAAGGCGGGCTCGATCATCTCTAAGGGATAGTGGTGAGTTGTAGCCATAGCAAAAGTAGTTTCTTTTAATTGGGATAAAGATACACATTTAATTTTGACCACACCCAAGCATTAGTATCACAGCCTCTTATATACCACTTCGAAAGTACCCACTTTTAATTTAGAGCAAGGGGCACATTTAATTTCGAAGGGGATAGAGGGCAGGTAGAGGCAGGCCAAAGGACTAGAAAAAGCAGGGGGCACAGCGCGATGGCGCTGTGCCCCCTGGCTTTTTAAGACGGGGTCGGAGGCTTACCGACAGAGTCGGGAGGCCTTAGACGACAGAGCGGAGCGGCCTTAGCCGAGGAGGCGGTAGGCGTCCTCGTAGTGGCGGTAGAAGAGCTCCCAGTCGGCACGCTTGGCGAGCTCATAGGCGGAGCGGCGCTGCGCCTTCGCTTCGTCGGGCGTAAG